>JAQGPJ010000077.1 GCA_028293125.1 Verrucomicrobiales bacterium
GCGGCTTTGAATCTGTAAAAAGCGGCAATGGCAATCGCCGGGGCAGTGGCACCGGGCAGGATGCCCGGCGGGACAGCCGGGACGGCTGTTCTACCCGGGCCGCTGAAATCCGTGCGGCGAACCCACCTGCGAATTAACAAAAATATCTTTGGAAATGGTATAAGTGCGGATCTCCGGATGCCGGGCCAATTCCAGTTTTTCCCCACCCTCCCCAATTGGCTCCGGGAGAAGGGGTTTGCCCCCGTTGCCGCGCCGGCCGGTGCCGCTGCTCCAACCAAGTCCCTGTGGCAGGAGGGAATGCCACAAAGGAGAAGGCTGGCAGCAGCGGAGGGGTTACACCGGCCGGGCGGCGGCGGGGGGATTTGGGGGGCAAAGGGGTTTCATGGGAAAGAGGGAAAAGATCGTGGGGCCGGATTCAGAACGGGCACCGGACGGTATTTTCCTCCAAACCGGGCTCTCAGGTGCTGGTGCCGCGGATGCCGGCGGCGGCATAGGCGATCAACCGCTGCAGCAAAGCCTCGCGGTCCAGGGCGCGGGGCACCGGGGCTCCCGGGATCCGGGCAAAGGGATTGGTGTCAAACCGTGACCAGGCATCAATCGCGTGGTGGGCGGAGCCGAACAAAAAGGAGATGCGCCAGAAAACCTCATCCGGCGGCAGGGTGGGCACGGCTTTAAGGAGCGCGGTGTTGATCCGTTTGACGATGGTGCCGAATTGCTCGCACACCAGCTGGGCCACTTGGGGATTCGGCTCCTGGAACACGCGGCTCATCAGCCGGGTGAAGGCCTGACCATCCTCCAGACCGGTGCCCTGCTGCTCAATCATGGGACGGAGAAAGGCATCCAGCACTTTCTCCAGCGGCAGCGGGCGGTCGGCAGCTTTGGCCTCCAAGGCATCCAGCATGGCCACGCGGCGCTCGTTAATGGGCTTCAGCCGGCGGCTGAAAACGGCAAGGATCAACCCGTCCTTGGTGCCGAAGTGGTAATTCACCGCCCCCAGATTCGCCCGAGCGGTCTTGGTGATCTCGCGGACCGATGCGCCCTCCAAGCCGTTTTCCGCAAACAGCCGCTCCGCCGCATCCATCAGCGCCGCCCGTGTGTCTTCAGTCACCGGGGAGCCATGGGAAGTGGGTTGAGGGACAGTTTTCATACGTTTGTTTGATTAATACAAACGTTTGAAAATTTGTCAAGCAATGTCTTTAATTTTCAGAAAGAACCCGCTTGTCCCGGCAGGCTGCCCACAGTGCCCGAAATAGCAGGACCGTTTTGTGTAAGCCGCAGGATCCCATAGGAAGGCGGTCCAAGTCATGTTGCGGATGGCGGAGCCGTGGCTTGCGGCATTCTCAATCCCTTGGCCTTGGCCTGCACAGGGGCGCGGATCGTGCTCGGTTACCGCATCCCTTGGCAGGACAGGGGAAATGACACGTTGCGATTTTTCACGTTGACGATAATCTCCGCCGTCTGTTTCGCTCTTCCTGATTTTCCGCATCAGGGCAGATCATGACTGTCCGGATTTCATCCGCTCTTCACCATCCGCCAATTTCCGATGAAAGAAAGCTCCGCTTCCGCCAATATCAGACGTCCCGAGGGGGCGCATTCCTTTCTGCTGACCCTCGCCCCGCTGGCCGCCGCGCTGGCATGGCCTGCAATGGTTTCCGCACAGGCGCTTCCTGATATGAACGCGCCGGGGCCGCCGGAGGATACCGCACTTTCCGCGGAAAGCTCCAATCCGGTGGTGCGATCCATCGATATCAAATTCCGGGGGCAGGCCACCGTGGACCGGGAGCGCATCCTCTCCAACATGCGGCTGAAAGTCGGCGAGCCCTATACCAAGGAGAAGGAGGAGGACGACCTCCGCGCCCTGTACAACACCGGCGACCTTCTGGATGTGCAGATCACCGCCGCCCCGGTGTCCGGCGGCGTGAAAATAACCGTGATGGCGGAGGCGCGCGCCGGTCTGGGGGAAATCGAATTCACCGGCAACACGGTATTCAACTCCGAGCGCCTGCAGCTCGAAATCTCCCTGAAAACCGGTCAGAGCATCGACGACACCAAGCTGGCCAAGGCCAAGCAGGACATCCTGGATCTCTACAAGTCCAAGGGATATCCCGATGTGACCGTGGACTACGCGGTCACGCGCGGCTCCACCCCGGGCTTCTCCCGTGCGGTCTTCACCATCAATGAAGGGGGACGCGGCATTATCCGGGACGTGATTTTCGAGGGAGGGACTTCCTTTTCCCACGGCAAGCTGGCCGGGGAGATCAAGAGCGACAACCGCAACTGGCTGAAGTTCTGGGACCTGAAGCGCCGCGTGGACCGCACCAAGATCGAGGCGGACATGAAGTCCATTGAGCAGTTTTACCAGAATGCCGGCTATCTTGATGCCCGGGTGCTGGGGGTGGAGCCCCGCCGGGTGGATGAGGATAAGGTGGATCTGGTTTTCCGCATCCATGAAGGCCCGGTTTACACCGTCTCCGGTGTGGGAGTGGTGGGCAACAGGCTCTATCAGACCGAGCAGCTGATCCCCGTGTTCCAGCTGGAGGCCGGCCAGCGCTTTTCCCTGGCGGACATGAAGACCGACCTCGAGACCATCGCGGACTATTATGGCTCGCGGGGTTACGCGGATGCGAACGTGGTCCCGCGCATCGACAAGCTCAAGGACAATCAGCTGAATATCACCTACGCCATCGAGGAGGGCCGTCAGTTCAAAGTGGGCAAGATCAACATCTCCGGCAACCAGAAGACCAGGGAGGAGGTGATCCGGCGGGAACTGCTCATCGCCCCCACGGATGAGTACAACACCATCAAGATCCGGAAGTCCCAGAACCGGCTGGGAACCGGGAATCTGGACTATTTCGAATCCGTGGACTTCACGCCCGTGGCCTCGGATCTCGGCCCTGAATACAAGGACATCAATATCGATGTGAAGGAGAAGGCCACGGGAACTGTGCAGTTCGGTGCCGGCTTCAGCTCCATCGACAATCTGGTGGGCTTCGCCGAAGTCTCGCAGCGGAATTTCGACATCACCAACTGGCCCTCCTTCACCGGAGCCGGCCAGCGTTTCCGCATGCGCATTCAGGCCGGCACCAAGCGCAAGGACTTCATCATGAGCTTCACCGAGCCCTACTTCATGGGCCAACGCCTGGCGGTGGGCACGGATCTGTTCTACACGGAGAAGACCTACCTCAGCGACTACTACGACGAGCGCGACATCGGAGCCAACATCAATCTGCGCAAGCCGATCTCCGACAACACCTACGCCACCCTGACCTACACGGCGCAGAATGTGGAGATTTACGATGTGGACCAAGGCGGCACCGTGCAGGTGCAGCAGGGCGACTTCCGCAGCAGCGACAAAGGCAGCGGGGCCTATGTGGACCCCAAAACCCGCCGCCGCTACCCCGCCGACGAGGTTTACAAGTCGGAGAACGGCAAATACTACCGCACCAGTGGCGGTGCCTCCCCGGAAATCGCCCAGGAGGAGGGGAAATACTTCCAGAGCAAGCTGGCCGCGGCGTGGGTCTTCGACAACCGCAACGATCTCCAAGCCCCCACCAAGGGCCACAAAATCACCTTTGAGACCGATCTCAGCGGCACCTTCCTGGGTGGGGATGTGGACACCTACAGCGTGAACCTGTCCGGCCAGAAATACTGGAAGATGCCGTGGAACACCGTTTTCAGCGTGCAGGGTGAAATCAATACGGTGGACACTGCCGGCGGCGACAGTGAACGCGTGCCGATTTTCGAGCGCGAGTTCCTGGGCGGCGCCAACAACCTGCGCGGCTTTGACTACCGCGATGTGGGTCCGAAGGACATAAACGGCGAGCCTATCGGGGGCAACTCCGCCGCCTGGCTGACGTTGGAGTACACCTTCCCCATCTTCGCCAAGGTCCGCGGTGCCATCTTCGCGGACGCTGGTTTCGTGAACCGGGACTCCTGGGAGTTTTCGACCAGTGACTACAACGCCGACGTCGGTTTCGGTATCCGGGTGGCCATCCCGCACATCGGGCCCATCAAGCTGGACTACGGTATCCCCGTCACCACCGACGAACACAACGACGGCAGCGGGAAGTTCAACTTCAGCATGGACTACAAGTTCTAAGGCGGTTTCCGCCGGACCGCTCTCCACGGAGCGGCCTGTTCATTTTGGTATTCTTCAGGCCGTCCGGGCAGACCGGGCGGCCTGACTGTTTTTCAGCGGAATGGCATTTTTCCACAAGGGTGGGCTTGCGTATTTTAGGAAAATACTCATCATTTTTTCATGGTGATGAATATTTCCCGTAAAATCGAAAAGGTAGTGGTGCTGGGCGGCGGGAGCGCTGGTCTGATTGCGGCGCTGACGGTGAAAAAAATGCTTCCGGAACTCAAGGTGGAGGTGGTGCACAGTGTGGAACTGGGAGTGATCGGCGTCGGTGAAGGAACCACGGCGGCGTTTCCCCGGCATTTCTTCGAATACCTGAAAATGGATCCGATGGGCTTCTACCTCGGGGCGGAGCCGGTGTGGAAAATGGGGATCCATTTCAAGTGGGGGCCGCAGACGCAGGGGTTTTATTACAGCTTTCAGCACGAATACAAAAGCCGGTGGCCGGAGATGAGCCGGAACACGGGTTTTTACTGCACGGAGCAGACCCCGTGGCTCGGCATTGCATCGGCCTGCATGGCGCACAACAAAGTCTTTCCCCGCAAACCGGATGGTTCACCCCATTTCCACAAGGGGCATGCGTTCCACATCGAAAACATCAAGCTGATCGGCTGGCTGACCGGGGAGTGCCGGCGGGCGGGTGTGGAATTCACCGAGGGCAAAGTCAGCCGCGTGGAGCGCGGTGCGGAAGGCGTGGAGTTTTTGGAACTGGAGGATGGCCGGCAGGTGGCGGGCGATCTGTTTGTGGATGCCTCCGGCTTCCGTTCGGAACTGCTGGGCCGGACCATGGGGGAGGAATACATCAGCTTTGAAAAATCCCTCTTCTGCGACCACGCGGTGATCGCTGGCTGGCCCCGGACCACGGAGCCCGTCCAGCCCTACACGGTGGCTGAGACCATGGATGCGGGCTGGTGCTGGCGGATCGACCACGAGCACTGGATCAACCGGGGCTATGTTTATTCCTCGCGCTTCATCTCCGATGAGGACGCGCTGGCGGAGTTCCGCCGGAAAAACCCGAAGCTCGCCAATGAGCCACGGGTGGTGCGCTTCAAGTCCGGACGCTACAAACGGCAGTGGGTGGGGAACGTGGTCGGCATCGGCAATGCCGTGGGGTTTGTGGAACCACTGGAGGCCACGGCCCTGCAGGTGATCTGCGTGGAGTCCAGCACGCTGGCGGACACCCTGAAGGATTCCCTGTGCGAGCCCACGCCCTCCCTCATCGACCTCTACAACCGCTACAATTCGCGGCAGTGGGATGATATCCGGGATTTCCTTTCCATTCACTATGCCTTCAACCGCCGGCTGGACACCCCCTTCTGGCGGGCCTGCCAGGAGGAGACGGACATCGCCGGAGCGGCGGAGATCGTGCGGTTTTACCAGGAGAATGGCCCCAGCCTGGTGGCGGACGCGGTCCTGTTCGATCCCACGAACTCATTTGGACTGGAGGGGTATCTGGCGATGCTCGTCGGGCAGGGGGTGCCGCATGGCAAACCCTGGAGCCCGCCGCCCGCGGAGGCCAAAGTATGGCGTGACCGGCTGGCGGCCTACGGCCAGCACGGCGCGCGCGGCTACTCCGCTGAGGAGTGCCTCAGCCTGATCCGGGCCGGGAAAATCAAGTTTTCCTGAGCTGCCGGCTGCGGCCTACACCCGGCGCAGCTGGCGGCGCAGCACGAGAAACAGGATGAACAGCGGCATCAGCACCCACAGGGTGATCATGGTGCCATTCAGGCTGAGGGTGTCGGTTTTCAGGTCGATGAACCGGTGGCCAAAAAAGTTGAGGGTGTAGCGCTTCTCATTTCCGAAAAACACATTGGGCTCCACCCGGCGGCGGAAGTCCCGGCGCTCCATCTCAGCCTTGCTGATCAGATCGCGGATCTTCTGATTTTCGAAAACCGACTCCGAGGACACGATGCGGTCGCGCGACCGCACTTCATGGTTCGCGGGATCATAGGTGGCGCGGACCACCTCATCCATGATCCGGGCCATGCGGCGCACCAGGGCGTCGGGGTTCCGTTCCTCCAGACCGGAGATCTGCACCAGCGCCTCCTTCACATGATCGAACTCCGCCTCCTGCGCCGGGCTCAGGGTTTTGAGGGAGGCCAGCTCGTTAATGCGCTCATTCAGCCGCTGCTGGTTCCGCGCCAAGGGATTGAGGTTGCCCTGCGTGAGGATCAGGGATTCATAGGTCCACCGCAGCGGCATGAATTCGCAAATCAGCGGAACCTTGAGATTGCTGGGCTTGTCAGCGCTTTCCTCAGCGGGATTGATCCAGCGCCGGATGCTGTAAACGAAGTCCAGATTCCGGTTCATCTCCTCATACTTGATCAGCGCTCCGCCAAGAATGATCTGGGGGATTAGAATCAGGGGGATGATGTTCAGCGCGGTTTTGGCGTCGCGCACAATGCTGCTGATGGTCAGGCCGATGGCCACGCCGCAGAAGGAGGTGGCCAGCATCCACGCCAGGTGCGGCAGGAACATTTCCCGGATTTCCAGAATGGCGTTGCCGATCAGCAGATAGATCACATTCTGAATCAGGGCGAAGGTGCCCAGGGAGAGCATTTTGCCGAACAGATATCCGGCGACGTTTTTATTGTAGTTCCTCTCCCGCTGCAGCTGCACCCGGTCGCGGATGATTTCGTCCGCGCTGTTGGTCAGCCCGAGGAACATGGCCACCACCAGCGACATGAAAAGGTAGGTGGGAACGTGGAACGCCGAGGCGAAGGTGTAGGTGCCGTCCTCGGAGTAGCGCAGCACCATGGAGATCAGCAGCGCCAGCAGAGGCGCCTCCAGCAGGGTGGTGACCAGATTGCCCCGGTTGCGGAATTTGCTGAGAAAGGCCCGCTGGATCATCACGCCAATCCGTGCGCCATCGTTCAGCGCCCCCGCCCGGTCGATGCTGGCCGGCAGGTCATGGCGGGTGAAGATGCCGGTGTCACTGTTTTTGAACATGGCCTCCTGGGCATCGCTCAGCACCAGATGCGTTTGGTAGCGGTCGCGCCAGAAGTCAGGAGAAAAACGCCGCACCGGCGCGGAGTGCCCTCGGGAGTCCTCCTCATACAGAATATCGCCACCGAGATCGCGCAGCGGGGTTTCCAGCACATCGAAGATGAACTCCGGCTGCTGGAAGTCCGGGCGCGGCTGGGAGTCCTGGCCCTCGGGGCCGGCCAGCTGTTCCTCCCATGCCTCGCGGAAGTAATTCAGCATGCCCGAGGGTTCGCCGAAATAAACGAGCTTGCCCCCGTTGTCGAGCAGGATGGCCTTGTGGAAAAGCTGGAACAGCCTCGCGCTGGGTTGATGGATGCTGACAAAAACAATTTTATTGTGCGCCAGGCCGCGGATGATCTCCAGCACATGCTCGGAATCCTTCGAGGACAGGCCGGAGGTGGGCTCGTCGAACAGGAACACATCCGCCGGGGTGATCATGTCCATGCCCACGTTGAGCCGTTTGCGCTCGCCGCTGGACAGGTTTTTCTGCTCCGGGGTGCCGGCCAGGCGCTCGCGGCGCTCGTGCAGGCCCAGCTCGATCAGCTTGGTGCCGACACGCCGCACGGTGTCCGCCGCCTGAAGGTGCGGAGAACGGATAGCGGCCGCGCAGAGAAGATTTTCCTCCACCGTCAGCAGCGGGTCGAAGGCGTCCTCATGGGGGATGTAGCTGATGAAGGGGCACAGCTCCGGCAGATGCTCATACAGCGGCATGCCGTTGAGCAGCACCCGGCCCTGGCCGGGACTCAGATGCCCTGCCAGAATCCGCAGCAGACTGCTTTTCCCGCTGCCGCTGGGACCCATAACGCAGATCATCTCCCCGCGCCGGACGGAGAACGAGATGCCCTCCACGGCCGGGGTTTTGCGGCTGAAGCGGTGCGAGACCTCGGCCACGTCCAACTGGCGGATGATGTTCCGCTCCTCCTCAATGATGCGGTCGCCAAAGCGGCAGCGCAGATACTGCCCCTCCCCCAGACTGATCAGCGCTCCGTCGTTCAGCTGCAGTTTATCGCCGGTTTTGAGCGTGGATTTGCCCACCCGCACCGCGCGCGTGGTTTTCACGATCTCCAGCTCCCCGGTGCGCTCATCGTAGTCGCAGCGCAGCCGCAGCAGGATCTCGCTGCGCAGGCTGGGAGACAGGATGATGTCACCCGCCCGCAGCAGGCTGGGGTTGTTGGAGACCAGATAATCGGTGCGCGTGGCGCTGAGGTCGAAGCGCCCGCCCATCTCCCGGGCCCGGCGGCGGAGCTCCTCAAAGGAGATTTCCGAGGTGTCCGGAAACCGCATGCGGTGGCTCAGGGAAACCGTCAGGCTGTCATGGCGCGGCAGCAGGCGTCCGTCCACCTGGATTTCCGAAGCTTTGAGCGCCGTGACCTTCACCTGAAGACCGAACTGGAGCAGCAGCACGGACAGTTTGGAGCGTTCCCGCTCCACAAACGGGCTGCCCGAGGAGTTCAGCCCCAGGTAAAGCTGGGTGGAGGAGACACCCTTCCGGGCATTCAGGTAAAAGACAAGATCCTGATAGTCGAGGACCACATCCCCCATCACCACCCGCTGGCCCTCATAAAGACGGAGAAACCCACCGTGGGGCAGCTGCCGCCCGCGGGCGATGACCGGACGGTCCCCCGTGTTTTTCAGCAGCAGCAGGTTCTGAAACCGGAACACGGTCACTCCGCAGTCCGCCGTCAGATTCTCCAGCACCAGATCCGCCGGGGCCGCCGGTCCCAGTTCCAGCATCTCCAGCACCTGGCCGGGCCCGGGCCCGCCGGACTCGGTCTCGCCCGCCTCGTTGAGCTGGCCGATCACGCCGCGGGCCTCCGCCGCGGCCCCCATTTTGGTCATGAAGGTCTGAAAGGCAATCAACTCCTCCGCCGGGGAGTGGGAGCGGGTGATCAGCACATACAGCTGCACCGCCAGCATCACCTTCTCATCCTGCGAAAGCCGCCCGGCCAGTCCCTCCGCCACCCGGTTGAGGTCCTGCGGCTCCTTCAGGGCGCTGCGGTAAAGCTCCCGCAGCTCCACATACATCGACTCCGGATAGTCATAGCGCAGGAAGCCCAGACTGCTTTCGATCTCCTCCTCCGAGGCCTCGCCGTCAAAGGTGCTGAACCCCGCATACACCCGGATGATCAGCGGCAGCAGCTGCCGGCGGGAGGGCCGGCCCCGCAGCCGCCGCATCACCCGGCGCAGCTGGTCCCCCGGAGCGGCGGACCCTCCCGGCGGGGGCATGGAGCCCAGACGCGGCGGGCGTGAATCATTCAAAGGGGGACTGCTCATGAACGGTCGGTCAGGGCTGCGGAAGGCCCGCTGCTGGGCGGGGATCCTGGGGCCTATCCCACGCATTCCCCACCCGGCATTGCAAGCCGCAAGCCGGATGAATCCCGCAGCCTTGCGAATGGTTCCCCGCGTGCCGGGACCTTTTTCCGTCAGGCGGAACCTGACAGAAATCCACGCTGCGGAGACCGGGCAGCAGGCACCGGAACAGAAGTGGACGACTCAGAGCGCCGTGATGGCGCCGTAGCTTTCCGGACGGCGGTCCCGGTAGAACTGCCAAGTGTCACGGACTTCGCGGATGAGGTCGAGGTCGATGTCCGTGACGAGGACCTCATCCTTGTCGCGGCTGGCGGTATTGATGATCTGGCCACGGGGATCGACCACGTAGCTCTGGCCGTAAAATTCGCCGATGGCCCAGGGCTGCTCCACGCCCACGCGGTTGATGGCCGCCAGGAAGTAGCCGTTGGCGGCGGCGTGCGCGGGCTGCTCCAGCTTCCAAAGGTATTCGCTGAGGCCGGCCACGGTGGCGCTGGGATTGAAGACGATCTCCGCCCCATTCAGCCCCAGGCAGCGCGCCCCCTCGGGGAAGTGGCGATCGTAGCAGATGTAGAGGCCGATCCGGCCCACGGCGGTTTCAAAAACCGGATACCCGAGATTGCCAGGACGGAAGTAAAATTTCTCCCAGAATCCGGGCAGACAGTGCGGGATGTGGCTCTTGCGGTATTTGCCCAGCCACGTGCCGTCGGCATCGATGACACTGGCGGTGTTGTAATACACCCCGGTGTTCTCCACCTCGTAAATGGGCACGATGAGCACGATGCCCAGCCGCTTGGCGGTTTCACACATCAGCTGGGTGGTGGGGCCATCCGGAATGCTCTCCGTCAGGGCATACCAGTGCGGCTTTTGCTCCGCCGGAAAGTAGGGGCCGTAAAACAACTCCTGAAGACAGACCACCTGGCATCCTTTGGCCGCCGCCTCCTCAATGAATTTCAGGTGTTTCTCAATCATCGCCGCCTTGATCACCGTCGGATCGGTGTCGCCGGGATGGGTGGTGGTCGCCTGAATGAGGCCGATGCGGACGTTGCGGGGCATGGGGGGGAGACTGGCTGGGTTTCCCGTCAGTTCAGCACGGAGCGGGGGAATGTCATGGCCATTTTTAAGCCGTCTGCCTCCGCTGGAAGGGGAAAGCAGGGATTCCAACTTGGAAAAGGCATAGTGCCCCGCAGCTTGTCAGGCCGGGACCCGGTCCTCAAAAACAGCGCGGGCCTGCTGGCTGTCGCGGGCGATCTGGGCTTTGAGGGCGTCCAGGGAGTCCATCTTCATTTCATCGCGCAGGCGCTGGACAAAGCGGACTTCCACGGTGGCGCCGTAAATGTCGCCGGTGAAGTCAAAAAGGTGAACTTCGAAATGCCGGGTCACGGAGCCGTCCTCAACCGTCGGGCGCAGTCCGAGATTGGCGACCCCGAAGTGCTGGCGTCCCTCCACGAGGGCTTTGACGGCATAGACGCCGATGGGAGGCAGCTGTTCCGCCTCCAGCGCCAGATTGGCGGTGGGAAATCCAAGCTTGCGGGCCAGTTGGCGGCCCTGAATGACGGTGCCCAGAATGGAATATTCCCGGCCCAGCAACCGGGCGGCGGCGGCGAAATCCCCACGCTCAACAGCGAGCCGCACGCGGGTGCTGCTGACGGGATCCTCGGCCACAATCACCGGCGCGACTCCGAAGACACGGAAACCGTTGGCCTGGCCAAGCGCGGTGAGCGTCGCCAGATTCCCGCTGCGGCCCTTTCCAAAAACCCAGGCGCGTCCCACCGTGATACTGCCCAAGGAAGGGAGGGCGGCTCGGATTTCACTGATAAACACTTCCGGCGACAGAGCCGCCAACGTCTCATTGAACGGAATGATCAGCAGATGGGAAACCCCCAGCCGCTCCAGAATGAGCTGCTTGTGGTGCGTGGAGGTCAGCAGGCGGGGGGCGGTCTCCGGCCTCAGCACCTTCATGGGATGGGGATCAAAAGTGACCACCACCGCCGTGCCCCCATCCTCCGCCGCCGCGGCCTGGGCCCGGCGGATGACCTCCTGATGCCCCAGATGCACCCCGTCAAAAAACCCCACCGCCAAATGCGCCGGACCGGGAACAGCCGTCAGTTCGGAGAGGTCGGTGAGGATTTTCATGAGGGGAGCAGGAGAGTTATTGGCTAATAGTTATTGGTTATTGGGTATGCTGGAGAGTGGGTAATGGCCATGAGGGGTGGTTTCAAGAAACTGAAACCTAATAACTAATAACCAATAACTAATAACCCTCTCCCCTCAAACCCCCCTCAAACGGCTGACGTCGCGGAGGGAGAGGAGTTTGGAGAAGAGCTCCGCGCGGGGGGCGGTTTTCAGTTCATCAAAGGTGACGGTGCGGCTGAGGTCGAACTTGCCGCTGCGGGTGCGGCGCAGGTTGGCCATGTGGCCGTGGCAGCCGAGAACGTTGCCGATGTCGTGGCAATAGGTGCGGACATAAAAGCCTTTGCTGCACACCACCCGAAAGCCGATGTCGGGCAGGGCGATGTCCTTGATCTGGTAATGATAAATGGTCACCAGACGCTTTTCGCGCTCCACCTCCACGCCTTGGCGCGCCAGTTTGTAAAGAGCCACCCCATCCTTTTTAATAGCGCTGACCATGGGGGGGAGCTGGTAGAAATCCCCTTTGAATTGGGCGAAGGCGGCTTCGATCTCCTCCGGGCTGAAATCACGGACCGGGCTGCTTTCGATCACCTCGCCTTCGGCGTCCTGGGTGGACGTGGACGAGCCGAGGCGCAGTGTGCCCTCATACTCCTTCTCCTCGGCCATGAGCAGATCCTGGATCTTGGTGGCGCGGCCCACCACGAGGATGAGCAGGCCGGTGGCCATGGGATCGAGGGTGCCGCAATGGCCGATCTTCTTGGTGCCAAGCGCGCGGCGGGCAACGGCGACAACATCGTGGGAGGTCATGCCTGGCCCCTTGTCGACCAGCAGAACGCCGTCGATTTCAGGATCAGGGGAGTGTCTCATGGAGGGCTTGGAATACGCGGGATTGAGCATCGGAAAGAGGGCCGGCCAAACGGGTGCCGGCGGCCATGGGGTGTCCTCCGCCGCCAAACCGGGCACACACGCGCCCGACATCGACAGAGGGATCTTTGGAGCGGAGACTGAGACGGATTTTATCATCCGTGCCGGGCAGTTCCTCAAAAGCCGCGGCGACGACCACGCCCTGAATGCTGCGCAGGTGGTCGATGAGACCCTCGGGATCCTCGGGCCTCATGCCCACGCTCTCTGTCAGGGCACGGGTGAGAGCCCATGAGGCCACACGGCCGTCATGGGAGATTTGCATGGAGTTCAGCAGGCCGCGCAGCAGCTCCACGCGGCGGAGCGGATAGCTTTCGTAGGTCTCCCGCGCAAGATCATAGACTTTGACCCCGGCGCGGATGAGGGCGGCGCCGATCTCATAGGTTTTGGCGGTGGTGCCGGAATACTGAAAGGAGCCGGTGTCCGTGGAGATTGCCACATAAAGGTTGTCAGCGATTTGGGGCGTGATGGGCAGACCGGCGGCTGTGAGGAGATCGAACATGATCTCCCCGGTCGCGGGCGCGCCGGAGTCGATGTGGTGCAGATCGCCATAACCCTCGTTGGAGACGTGATGGTCAATGTTGATCCACTGCTTCACCCCGGCCAGGGCGGCCAGGGCATTGGCCCCCAGGCGCTCGCGGTTGGCGCAGTCCACGGCGATGGCAGTCTCCACCTCAATGGTCTGGTCCGGCCTAGCCTGCTCCAGCAGATCGGAACCCGGCAGAAACTTCAGCGTTTCCGGCAGCGGGTCCTCATTCAGGATGCGCACCGTCTTCCCCAGATTTTTCAGCGCCATGCCCAGTGCCAGTGAGCTTCCGATGGCATCTCCGTCCGGCCGGTAATGACTGAGCACAGCGAAGGATGTGCCCGCGCGGAAAAGTTCAGCCAGGTGGTCGAAGGAGGTGTTGGTGCGGAGGCTCATGGATTTGCTGGAGGTTCGGATTGTTCCCGTGGTGGAATACCGCGCCGGAGTGCCAGAGACCCATGTGAAGGGCGGAGTGGCTTTTACAGCAGGCTGGGAGATCGGACATTCAACGCCGCTCAGCAGCGGAATGATCATCAGCGCCGTGTGCGGCGGCGGAGCTGCGGTGGGCTTTCACCATCTTCAGGCTCATCGTCATCATCATCGTCCGTCCCGGGGGCGGCGGCGGTTTTCGGAGCGGCGGGAGTTTCCCCAGAAGCAGCTGCTTCAGTGGGCACGGCACCGGTTTCCTCCTCCGCAGGCGGCTCAGGATTGAGGATGGCGGACTCCACCAGCTGCTTGTCGATCTCCTCCATGAGGGCGGTCACGCGCACGCCGCGCTCCACACTATGGTCCAGTTTGAAGTGCAGATGGGGAGTGTTGCGCAGGACCACGCGCTTGCTGAGGCGCGAGGAGAGAACACCGCGCGAGGCATTGAGCTGATCCACGGCGGCCTGCTGTTTGGCGGGGGGGCCAAGCACGCCGATGAAAATGTGGGCGTTGCGCAGATCCGGCGTCAGATCAACATCATTGATGGTGACCAGCACATCCGGAAAGGCGTGGTCGCGGGCGATCATGGTGCCCAGCTCCTGCTGAATGAGAGCCCGGACTCTGGCGACTCGGTTCGTCATGGGAAGGGAGGGATTGGGGGGAAAGACAGTTGATCCGGCGGATGAGGCATCCGCCGGAGGTTATGAGGGAACAGCCTGGCGGACGCTCAGAGTGTTTGGGCGATCTTCTCGAGCTCGTAACACTCAATCACATCGTTGACTTCGTAATCGTTGAAGTCGCCGAGGCGCACGCCGCACTCCATGCCGCTGCGGACCTCCGAGGCATCTTCGGTGAAGCGGCGCAAAGTCTGGAAACCGCCATCGTAAACCGGCTGTTTGCCGCGCAGCACGCGGGCGCGGGCATTGCGGACCATCTTGCCGTCCGTGACCACACAGCCACCCACCCGTCCGCGCTGGATCTTGAAGACCTGCTTGATCGTGGCGTGACCCAGGATCTTCTCGCGGGTGAGCGGATCGAGCAGGCCGAGCATGGCCTCCTCCATCTGGTCGAGAAGCTCGTAGATGATGGAGTAAAGCTTCACCTGCACGCCTTCGGCCTTGGCCGCTTTCACGGCCTTGGGCTCCACCTTGGTGTTGAAACCCACCACCACCGCGTTGGAGGCGGAGGAGAGAAGGATATCGCTTTCCGTGATGGGACCCACCGCGCTGAGGACGAAGTCGATGCTGACCTTGTCGGACTTGATCTCCCTCAACTGGGCGATGATGGCTTCCAGCGAGCCCTGAACATCCGTTTTCAGAAGGAGGCGCAGGGATTTGCGCTCGGAGCCTTTGGCGTCCGCAAAGAGACTTTCCAGCGAGGCGCGTTTCGGCGCCGCCAGCTTGCCGGCGCGGAGTCCGGCGGTGCGCTCATCGCTGAGTTTCTTGGCGTCGCGCTCATTGTCCATCTCGACGAGCTCATCCCCGACATTGGGAATGGCCGAGAATCCGGTGACCTCCACGGGAGTGGCGGGACCGGCCTCCTTCACGGAGCGGCCACGGTCGTCCACCATGCTCTTCACCTTGCCGTAGTGCGGACCGCAGATGAAGGAGGTGCCGACGCGCAGAGTGCCGGTCTGGGGAATGACGCTGGCGGTGGGGCCGCGGCCGGGCTCGATCCGTGATTCAATGACCATGGCGCGGCAGGCCGCCTTGGGATTGGCGCGCAGCTCGAGGATTTCAGCCTCCAGCAGCGCGCGCTCCAGCAGTTCCTCGATCCCGATCTTCTTGGTGGCGGAAACCGGCACGCAGCCAATTTCCCCGCCCCAGTCCTCCGGGCTCAGGTCATTCTCCTGCAGCTGGCGCTTCACTTTGTCAAAATCCGCACTGGGCAGATCGCACTTGTTCATGGCGACCACGATCTTGACGTTGGCGGCCTTGGCGTGGGCGATGGCCTCCTTGGTCTGCGGCATGATGCCGTCATTGGCGGCGATCACGAGCACCACAATGTCCGTGACCATCGCGCCGCGGGCCCGCATGGCCGTGAAGGCGGCATGGCCCGGAGTGTCGAGAATGGTGATCTTCTGACCTTTGTAATCGATGCTGTAGGCGGCCACCCCCTGGGTGATGCCCCCGGCTTCCCCGGACGCCACCCGCGACTCCCGGATGGCGTCGATCAGGCTGGTCTTGCCATGGTCCACGTGGCCCATGAAGGTAATGATCGGAGCCCGCGGCTTGAGGGTCTCCTCCGGCTCCTCGACAGGGGCCACAGGAGCCTGCACGACCTCCTCCACCTTGTGCACGCCCCCGCCTTTTTCGCGTTTTTCACGCTCAAAGATAAAGCCGTGCTTCTCGCAGATTTTGGCCGCGATGTCAGGTTCGATGGAGACACCGGGATTGGCAAAAATGTCCAGCGCCATCAGATCCTTGATCAGGACAAAAACCTTCTGATTCATTCGGGCCGCGAGCTCACGGACAATGATGGGAGGCTTGATGGAAATGACGCGGGGATCGTCCGAAGCGTCGTCATCCTCCACCTCGGTGGCGGTGGGAACCGGGGGAGTGACCGGGGCCGGGGGCGCCGGTTCGACCACGGGGGCCGGTTCCGGTTCCGGCTCGGGCTCCGGCAGGGGGGCCAGCAGAGGAGCCGGCTTACCGCTGAGAGGCACGATGGGGCTGATGCTGCTGGGGCGGCGCCGCACCTTCGGCTTGTCGTCGTCGATCAGGGAAAGCACCGCCTTCTTCACCACCGGCGCGGGCGGCGGGGTGGTGGGGACGGGCACCGGTCCCGGGGCGGAGGCTTCGGTTCCGGGACGCTGGCGGTTGCGGCGGGGCTTTTCGCCAATGAGATCCAGCGTGTCGGCTTTTTTCACTTCCAAAGAGGGACCGGATTCAGCTCCGGAGGGCGTATGGGCTGGCCGCGATACTGCTTTCCGGGCCGTGGCCGCGGAGTTATCGGGACCGGATGGACTCTTATTTTTGGATTTCGCGGGCATGCGCTGAGTGGGGTGCCTTCATGGCGTCAGCCGGGCAGGTTTGCAACCCCGGTTATTGTGCGGCGATTGCCGCGGGTTTGGCCTGGGCTTTGGCCACAATGGCCGTTGCTTCCTCCGGAGAAACGCTCAGCACATCCACGATATCCGAGGCGTCCGCCATGGCGATGACCTCCAGACTGTTCATGCCGCTGGTGACAAGGGCTTCCGCCAGCTCCACCTCGATGCCGAGCTGGGCCGCGAGTTCGCTGGCGGCGTTATGCACACGGCCCACGAATTTCTCGTGAGCGCTCTCATCGCGCTCCACCTGCACATCCCAGCCCATGAGGCGGTTGGTCAGGCGGACGTTCTGGCCGTGGCGGCCGATGGCTTTGGAAAGTTCATCCTCGCGCACTTTGGCGAAGATGCGTTTGTTCACCGGGTCGATGGTGATTTTATCGTCGGCGATGGTGGCGGGCTTGAGCGCGTCCTTCAGGAACTCCTTGGGATTGTCGCTCCACTTGATGATGTCCACCTTCTCGTTGTTGAGCTCGCGGACGATGTTCTTCACACGGGCTCCGCGCATGCCCACACAGGCACCCACGGGGTCGACTTTCGGATCGGCACTGTGGACAGCGATCTTCGTGCGGTAACCGGCCTCGCGGGCGATGGCGCGGATCTCCACCGTGCGGTCCGCAATCTCGCTGACCTCACTTTCAAAGAGGCGCTTCACGAAATTCGGATGGCTGCGGCTGAGGATGATCTCCGGGCCCCGGATACCGTTCTCCACGGCCACCACGTAAACCCGCAGGCGGTCTCCGATATTGTAGTCCTCCGTGGCCACCCGCTCCTTCTTGGTCATCAGGCCCTCGAACTTGCCGAGATCCATGACCACGTCTGATTTCTCAAAGCGGCGCACCGTGCCGTTGACGATGTCGCCGGCGCGGTCCTTGAACTCCTCGTAAATCAGCAGCTTCTCCTCCTGGCGGATGCGCTGCATCATCGCCTGGCGGGCGGTCTGGGCCGCAATGCGGCCCATGTCCTTGGGGGTCACGTCCACTTCGATCTCATCGCCCAGTTCGGCGCCCTTTTTGATTTTCCGGGCCGTGGCAAGGGCCAGCTCGTCGAAAGGAGCGGTGACACTCTCCACCACCAGCAGTCTGGCCTTGGCTTTGATGCCGCCCTTGACGGGATCAATGTCAATGCGGAGTTCCCGGGCGGGGCCGATCAGTTTTTTCGTGGCCGTAAGAATAGCGGAGGAAAGAGCCTCGATCATCTTATCGCGGCTGATTCCTTTTTCTTTTTCGTAATACTCAAAGACGGCGAGAAGTTCGCTGGTCATATCTGCGGGTCGCTGGAAAACAAAAAAACGGGAAAAACTTCCCGTTCCTCAAAGTGCTTATCCCAACTTAATCCACAAAATTTTAGAGTCAAGGAAGCGGATGACAAAAATTTCCCGCCACACGAAGTCCCCGTGTGAATGATCTATGGCACCGCAGAGTGTCGCGGCAACTGCATGAACCGGAAAGAACGGTCCGGATTTGGTGGAGCCTAGCGGATTCGAACCGCTGACCCCCACAATGCCATTGTGGTGCTCTACCAACTGAGCTAAGACCCCAAATCCCGGAGTTTTGACGACCGGAGGGTTGATCCATAACGCGTTCTGGCCGGCTGCCAAGTGATTTTTTTGATTTTGTGTAAATTTCAGGTCCGGCCCCAAATCTCTTCCCGGAAAGCAGCCCGCATGGTCTCCCGGGAAACAGAAACGGGCCCTGAAAACCGGGCCCGAAGTCTGCCATGGACGGGTTTTTGCGGAAGCGGGGCCGGCTTTCCAAGCCCCGGTCAGTACCAGGCGGCCAGTCCGCTTTTCCAGATCTCCTTGAGCCCGGCGATGTCGGCATCGATGACCGGGCGCTGGGTACCGGCGATCTTCAGACGCCGGTGGGCACTGGTGGTGTGACCCAGAACGGTGAAGGCATGATCCGCGAAGATTTCCTGCAGGGTTTCCACATCGGCAGGCCGGACTTCAAGGACAAAGCGGGCGGGAGCCTCGCTGAAGAGCTGCACCATGGCCGGCGGACCGTCCGGCAGGGTGGCTTCAATGCCGGCCTTGAGGGAAAAGGCCATCTCCGCCAAAGTGACGGCCAGGCCGCCTTCGGAAATGTCGTGGGCGCTGAGGACGAGGCCCCCCTTGATGGCCTCGTGGGTGCTGCGGTAGAGCGCGGCGGCGGCCACGGGATCGCCGACCGGCACGCGCTGGGCAGTCAGGCCCTTGCGGCGGGCATAGACACTGCCGCCGAGGTCGCCGGTGGCGGTGCCCAGCAGGCAGAGCACGCTGTCGTCCGACCGCAGGCTGGCACCGGTGACGTGTTTGGCGTCCTCCACAATGCCGATGCCGCTGATGAGGGCGGTGACGGGGATGGAGACCGGGCCGTCCTCCGTCTGGAAATAGTTGTAAAACGAGTCCTTGCCCGACACAAAGGGCGTGCCGTAGGCCACCGCGGCCTCCGCCAGGGCACGGGCGCTTTCCACGAGGCCGCCGAGCTCCGCCGGATCGTGGGGGTTGCCCATGCAGTAGTTGTCCAGCACCGCGATTTTATCGGGATTGGCTCCGCAGAGCACCAGCTGGCGCACACACTCATCCATGCAGGCGAGTCCCATGGCGTAGGGATCGGTTTTCCCCCATTCCGGCAGCAGGCTCAGACCCAGGGCCAGCAGGCGGCTGCTTCCGTCCACGCGGATGACGGCACCGTCCTGGGGAGCGTCGCCGGTGGCTCCGGCGAGGGGTTTGAGGACGGTGTTGCCCTGCACCTCGTGGTCATACTCGCGGATGACCGGCTCGCGGGAAACGATGGCGAAGTCACCCAGAATCTCCCGCAGATCGGCTTCGGCGGTGGCTTCATTCAATGTGGGAAGCGGCTGCCAGTCCGGCGTGGTCCAAGTGGCCTTCAGATCCAGGCGGGGAGCCTCGTGCAGGCGGCGGCAGTCCAGTTCGCAGACCATGTGGCCATGGTGTTTGACTTTCAGAATGCCGGTGCCGTCGCTTTTGCCCAGCACCGCCAGTTCGGTTTCATAAACATCGGCCAGCTTGCGCAGGGCGGGCAGCTTCTCCGGGGCGCTGGAAAGAACCATGCGCTCCTGGCTTTCACTGATAAAGATTTCCCAGCTGAGCAGGCCGGGCTCCTTCAGCGGAGCCTGATCCAGAATGATTTCGCCGCCGGTTTCGCTGAGCATCTCGCCCGCCGCGCTGCTGAAACCGCCTGCGCCGCAGTCGGTGATGGCGGCGATGAGGCCTTGCTCCCGCGCGGAGAGCACGAAGTCGCTGACCTTCTTCTCCTCGATCGGATTGCCGATCTGCACCGCTGTCTGGTCCTCCTCATGGCTGTCGGTGCCGAGGGCGCCGGAGGAGAAGGTGGCGCCCTTCAGACCGTCGCGGCCCGTGCGCCCGCCCACGGCGATGATGAGATGGCCGGGGATGACCTCCTTGGCGATCTCGGAAGAGGGGATAATGCCGGCGGTGCCGCAGAAAACGAGGGGATTGTAACAGAAGGTGTCGTCGAACTGGATGGCCCCGCCCACGGTGGGGATGCCCATGCGGTTGCCGTAGTCGCGCACGCCGCGCACCACCCCGCGCATGACGCCCAGGGGATGGATGACGTCCTTGGCGCGGATCTGCTCAGGTTTGGTGTCCGGGCGGCCGAAGCAGAACACATCCAGGGAGGCCACCGGCTTCGCGCCCTTGCCGGCCCCCAGAATGTCGCGGATCACCCCGCCCAGTCCGGTGTTGGCCCCCGCGTAGGGCTCGATGGCGGAAGGATGGTTATGGGTCTCCACCTTCAGGCAGGCCGCCAGGCCGGGGTCGATCTCAATGAAACCGGCGTTGTCCGTGAAGGCCGACAGCACAAAGCCGGGCTTGGAATCCATGATCCCGAGGCTCACCTTCCGGATGAAGGTTTTGAAAATGCCATCAATCTCCTCCGTTTTGCCGTCGCGGGTGTGCTGGATGCGGGCGGAGAAAATGCGGTGCTTGCAGTGCTCGCTCCACGTCTGGGCGATGACCTCCAGCTCCACGTCCGTGGGCTCGCGTCCCTGCTCCTGATAATAGGCGCGCACGGCCTCCATGTCCGCTCCGGAAAGCGAGAGTTTCATGGATTTGCTCAGCGCCTCCAGTTCGGAGGTGCTCAGGGCGAGAATCGGGATCGTGCGGTAAGTGGGGCGTTCGGGAGCAGCAGCGGCCATCACCGAAGGTGGCGGGAAGGTCCGCCGCGTCAAGGGAGCGCGGCGGGGGACGGAGCGATGCCTGTGCGGCCCTGGGCATGAGCACAGCGGAAAGGATATTACATCCGCTGCGGTGTGGTGCGCCGGACCTCGCGGGCGGGGAGGTAGCGGGGGTCGTAGCGGTCACGGGGGCTGAAGAGGAAGCCGGGGCGGGCGCTCATGAGCTCAAAGCTGCTGGGCTGGAAGACGGGCAGCTCCATGTCGGCGTTGGGATCATAGACCTGGCCGCTGAGGAAGCGGCCCTTGATCCGGTATTCGTAGTTATGGTCAAAGCCGTGGGACTGGGGGGCGGTGGGCTCCTCGGACAGACGGTCCGGGTTGTGCACGCGGCTTTCATCCATGACCACCAGTTGGGCGTCGTCCCAAAGCTGGCCGGGGCGGCGGATATATCCCCAGAAACGGGTTTTGGCGACGAAGTAGCGGCGGCCAATGTAGTAATCCCCCCGCGGCTCCGCCAGGATCCCCTGATTCCGCAGCTGCACGACGGGGCTGTTGTCCCGCGGCACCGCCGCCAAAGGGGACGGGCCGGTGGTGGTGCCGCAGGAGGGCAGCATCGGGCAGACGGCGAGGGTGAGAAAAAGCAGGAGCAGGCGGCGGGTCATGGGAGCGGGTGGCTGGGAGAGGGCGGGCCGGACAGCGGGGGAAATCAGGACGCGGGGACACGCCTGGACCCGGATTGGCCCCGGCATCATGTGCGGGACCGGGATGGCTTGCCAGCCCTTTTAGAAGGAGGATTTTCGTTTGGCGGACGGAGGGAGGCCGGCGCTTCTTTCAGCGGATTCCTCAGGTAGGTTCAGAGCCCCCGAGAGGCGGGCGTGGTGGAAGAGGAACTGCTGGGCATAACCGGCGGAGGGGCCGAAGTGGGCGGCGGCGAAGCGGCGCAGGGTTTTGGCCGGGATGGCGGGATCATTACCAAAGTAAAGACATCGCAGCACCCGCTCAACCCAGACATCGATGGGAAAAGCGGCGGCGCGCTCCCAGCCGAAAAGCAGGGCGCAGTTGGCGATTTTCTCCCCCACTCCATGCAGCATGCAAAGAGCGGCACGGGCTTCGTCATCGGGCAGGGCGGCGACGGCACTGAGGTCAAACCGGCCCTCGGCGATATCGCGGGCGGTGCGGTGCAGAAAGGCGGCGCGGTAGCCCAGCCCGCAGGCACGCAGCGCGTTTTCCCCGGCGCTGGCAAGGACGGCGGGGGAGGGATAGGCCCACTGGTCCGGAAGACCGGGATGGGAGACAGGTGCCCCAAACCGCTGCCGCAGGGTCAGGGAGATTTGGCGGATGTGCGGCACCTGCTTCAGAGAGGAGGTAATAAAGGTGGCCAGGCACTCCCACGGGGGTTGCCGCAGAATCCGCAGGCCCGGACACCAGGCGACCGCCCGGCGCAGTCCCTCATCATCGGCGGGAAACGTGGCCGCGAGGGCAGGCAGATCGTGATCCAACGCCAGATAATGGCGGACCAGGGAGGCCGTGCCCCGCGTGCAGAGCAGCAGGTCCGGCGATGGTTGGGAAAGGCCCACCGGGGTGGAGCCGATGAGGCCGGCAAAACCGCCGTCCTCCAGCCGGTGCCAGTGGAAAACCTGGCCGGAATTCAAAGTGGCGGCGAGATCGAAGGGCCAGCCAGTCAGGGCGATGCGGTCGTGGGTGCGGCTCATGAGGGAGGATTCATCCGGGACCGGGCTCACCGCGGAAAGGGGCGCTGCGGACCACCGCCAGAATCAAATCGCGGAAGCGCGCTTCCCGTCCTCCGGCCTGATCCGCCAGCCGGCGGGCCGTCTCCTTTTCCGGCGCGGACAGCCCACGGCCCAGAGCATAAGTCAGCAGCCGCTCCGCCGCGTGCCGGACGATGCGGGTGCCCTGCCGCTCCACCAGCCACCGGGTGAGATCGGCGGGTTGGGTCAGGGTTTCGCCCGTGAAGACCGTGGAGGGACCGGTGGCGGAGGCCGCCCCCGGGTCCGGCAGGCCAATGGCGTTCCACGCCTCCAAGGGAAAGCCCAGCGGATCAATGGCCCGGTGGCAGGGGGCGCATCCCGGATCCGCGCGGTGCCGCTCCAGAACCGCACGGACGCTGTCCGCTCCGGGGCCGTGGCCGTGGCCCGCTGAGGGATTCAGGGAGGGAACATTGGGCGGGGGCGGGGGCGGCTCCAGCCCCAGCAGGGTTTCGAGAATGTATTTGCCCCGGAGCACCGGCGAGGTGCGGTTGGGATAGGAGGTCAGCATGAGCACCGAGGCCTGGCCCAGCAGCCCGTGGCGTTCCGGAGGAACATCCATCTGTGTGAACTCCGGTGATGCCGCCCCCGGCGCGGGCAGTCCGTAAAAGGCCGCCAGACGGTCGTTGGCGGACGTGCGGTCCGCCGTGAGCAGACTGAGCACGGGGGCGTTCTCCCGGACCAGTGAGAGAAAGAACCGGGTGCTCTCCTCCAGCATGGCGGCGCGCATCTCCCGGGTGGCCTGCGGGAAAAGCGTTTTGTCAGGCGAGGCCAGGGCGGTGTTGCGCAGCTGCAGCCACTGGCCGGCGAAATCCAAGGCGAAGGCGCGGGCCTCCCCGCTGTCCAGGAGGCGGTTGCCGGCTTCGGCCAGTTGATCCGGAGTCCAGTCGGCACCGCTGTCCGGACAGGCTGCCAGGAGGCCGTCGTCCGGTGGCCGGCTGGTCAGGAAATAACTCAGCCGGGCGGCCACGGCCTGATTTTTCCGGTCCGGCGGGGCCTGCGCGGGATCGGTCAGGAAAAGAAAAGCCGGGGAGGCCAAAATGGCCTGTACGGTGCCCGACAGGGCCTCGTCATACCGCAGGCCGTTGGCCATGGCGCTGCCGGTGAGGGACAGCAGGCGCAGGGATTCATCCAAGGTGGCGGGGTGCCGCCAGGCAAGGCGCGTGAATTTTGTCAGGGCCGCGTGCGCCGCCCGCACCCGCTCCTCCATGGAGGCCTGCGGCCCGGGCACGGGACCGAACTTTTCCACAAAGCGCGGGGAGGGCGTGGTGTCGCCCTCCAACGGGCCGTCCAGACTGCTCTCCCGCACCAGCAGCCGTCTCATGCGCCGGTGGGGATCGGGATTCGCGGGATCGGTCAGGGGATTGGCCAGACGCCAAGTGAGAACATTTTTCCCGGCGGGAAGGTCAAGGGTGACGGTCCGGAGCTGCGGGTTGTCACGGTCGCGCCGCCACACCGCCTGCGGCGGCGAATCCCCCAACTGCAGCATCGGTGGTCCATATCCAGCGGTATGGCCGTAGAGAACCACGCTCCAGCGGTAGCGGCCGGCAACGGGCGTGTGGAACCTAACCCGGACGTCCTTTCCGGAGGTGGTGACGTAAAACTGCGGCGCATCCGGAAAAAGCCCGCCGCCGCCCGTGAAGTCCGCAGCCATCACACGCTGGGAGCGCGAAGGCACCGGCGGCGGCAGCATCGCCGCGTCCGCAGTTTGGGAAATGACGGACAGATACCGCTCCATCCGGGCGGCGGGCAGGGGCTGGAGGTCGCCGTTGTTGTCGAATCCGTGAGCGGTCTCATCCTCCGGCAGTTCCGTCAGCACGGTTTCCGTCGGAACACCCAGCAGCATCTCCAACGAGCGGGCGAACTCCATGCGGCTTAAGCGGCGCACGGGTGCCGGCCGCCGGTTGGCATCCGGCAGCCCGGCCCGCCAGGCGGACAGTGCAGTTTCGAAGTCCTCCCGCTGCGCATGACCGGGAGCCGGTTCGTCAGGGGGCGGCATGGTGTGCAGCAGCACATGGCGGCGGATATTCTCCCAGGCGCGCTCCGTCAGGGCGGCGGGATCGTCCAGGGAAAGGCCGCCCTTTTTGGCTCCGTCCCCGTGGCAGTCCAAGCACCAGGTTTTCAGAAAGGCGTCCGGCATCTGGGCCGCCTCCGCCGCGGCGGGCGGAGTTGAATCCTCCAAGCGGCGCGGTGCCCTGTCCAGCAGCGTGCGGACGGTCAGCGCCCCAGCCATCGAAGCCGCAGTGGTGAGCATGGCCGCGAGGCTGGTTTTCAACAGAGGGAAGGACACAGCAGAGAGAGAGGAATCGCCGGCCTAAAGCCAGCGGCGGCGGCGGAAATACCCATACATCCCCAGCCCGACCGTCAGAAATACGCCCCACAGCGCCGGATAGGCCCAAGGGACTTTCAGCTCCGGCATGTGCTCGAAATTCATCCCGTAAACCCCCGCCAGAAACGACAGCGGCAGGAAGATGGTGCTGATGGCGGCCAGCACCTTCATGATTTCATTCATCCGCTGGCTGAGCACGGCCTGATGGTATTCCCGGATGCCGCTGACCGCCTCCCGCAGATGCTCCGCACTTTCAATGGCGTGCCAGGCATGGTCGTAGAGGTCGCGCAGAAAAGGAGTGAGCTTTTCCGAAAGCAGTTCGCTTTCCGTATGCTGCAGGGCGACCGCAACCTCCCGGATGGGGCGGATGGTCCGGTAGATGAAGGTGGTGCGGACGCGCAGATGGTGGATCTGATGCAGGTCCACCGGGGCATTGGTGAGGGTCAGGGCCTCGTCCAGCCGGCTCACGTCCTCCTCCAGGCCGTCCAGCACCACCAGATAGTGGTCCAGCAGGGCATCCAGCAGAGCCCACGCCAGGTAATCCGGTCCCTGCCGGCGCAGCAGCCCCTTGCCTTGGCGCAGGCGGTTCACGACGGGGTCGAACACCGCTGACGGCGCCTCCTGAAAGCTGATCAGCACGCGGGGGGTGAGGATGATGGCGATGTGCTGCAGGTCGATCCGGTTCTCCGGATCGTCCCCCCGCAGCGCCAACAGTTTGACGGTGATAAACAGGTAGTCCCCAAAGTCCTCCACTTTGGGGCTCTGGTTAGTGTTGAGGACGTCGTCCTGCACCAGCGGGTGGATATGGTAAGTCTCCAGCAGGCTGTGGATGCGGGGCGTGTCGTGCAGGCCGGTCACCCGGATCCACGCCGGGCTGTCGCTGCCCTCGAAAGCCAGGCACTGGGCCCCGTCCGCCACGTCACGCTCCCGCAAATCGTCCTGGGTGTAGTCAAAGACCCGGATTTCGACTTCCGGCATCCGCCGCTCGCCCACATGCCCGCCCTGGCCGGGAACCTGCGCGGGTGGGCGGTTGTCGCGGTGATGCCGGCGCATACGGGAGCGCTGGCCGGGGGTTTTGTCGGGGGCGGGCGGGGCCATGGGCTGTACCTTGGACAGGAATTCTCCAAGTGCCACGGCTTTGGGAAGCTGGCGCATGGCGCCTCCGGGGCAGGGGACGGGCCCTGGGGGCGGAGATGTGGTGATGAACTCCGGACTCAGTTCTCCGCCTTGGGTGTGGTGGCCTCCGCAAAGACTTTGATATCCTCGAAAAAGGATTTTTCACGCTCATCGTCCGGCGGGGCATTCTCATACCGCTGGGCGTAGTGATAGTGCATCATGGGGCTCAGCGGCGGCACGGGCAGGCCGGCACCGGCAAGGGCTGTGAAGTGCTCCATGGGAGTGGCTCCGTCCAGCTTGGGATGACCCGCCGCCGCCGTGACGCGCAGGAACTCCATGAAGTAGGCCGGCTGCTTCTCACGGGCGGCAAGCTCCTTCGCGGCGGCCGCGGCCGCCGCATCCTCCTTCGAGCGCCGGAAAAAGCGGATGACCAGAAGCAGTCCCACGGCGGAGAACACGGCGATGGCGCCATACTTTCTCAAAACCTCCACCCAAGGCTGCTTCAGGATGGAATCCAGCAGCCGGGCAAAAAAGTCGGAATCGACCTCTGATTTGGCTGTGGAGGGCGGGGGCGGCGGCGGCGGGGGCTCATGCTTGGCGGCATCGTCGAATTTAGCGGGATCAAACTGCGGCGGGGGCGGAGGTTCAGGCGGGGAGCCGGGGACTTTGCCAATATTCTCGGACGGGGTGAAATCGCAGACCGTCCAGCCGATCTTGTCGATGTAAACCTCCGTCCAAGTGTGGGCGTTGCGGTTGCGGAAGGTGAAGAGCCCCTCGGCGCTGTCGTATTCATCCGTGGCGAAGCCGTAGGCCATGCGGGTGGAGACACCGGCGTCCCGCAGCAGCAGCGCGCCGGCGGTGGCGAAGAAGTCGCAGTAGCCACGCCGCTCATCGAACAGGAAGTTCTGAAGCGGGTCGAGATCGTTGGGATTGGTCATCACCCCGCTGTATTGATATTTCTCCGTGAAGAGCCGGCGCAGGGTGGCGATCCGGCCGGGCAGGTCCGGCACCTTGCTGAAAAGGGTGGCGGACATCTCGTGCAGCCGCACGGTGATATCGCCCTTGGGCATCATGGTGTGGACGGAACTCTGCGGCGTGCCGGCGGTCAGGGGCACAGAGTTCGGCAGGCGGTCGAAAATCAGCGGCGCGGACACCGCCTTGTAGCGGAAATCCCCGGCTGCCGAGGTCTGAAGCACATCGCCCGGGATGGCGAACACCCGCGGCAGGGCGATGGCCGTCATGTCCTGAATGCCGGGCAGGGTGTAGCCATTGGCGTTGAGCAGGAAGACCTCGTGGGCCACAGGGTGCTCCGGGGTGCGGAAGGTGACCATGCCATCCTCCTTGCTGTCGTCCTTATCCTCCACCCACATTCCGCCGATGACATCCGCCTGCCACCGGCCCTCCTGGAAGAGGTTCAGGGTGTGGCTGCGGATATAGAGCGGACCCTTCTCCATTAGGGAGGAAGCCTGGGCCGGGTCGTCCAGTTTGATGAACCCGATGACATCGGAGGTGCCTTGAAGGTTTGCGCGTTTGGGCAGCTGATGCCGGCCGGTCTGGGCGGATTCCTCCGGTGCCGGGGCACGGACCTCGTCAGGCGGCGGCGGCGCGCTCTCGCCATCCTGGGGGGGCGGCGGCTTGGGCGGCTTGTTTTTGAAATCGATGGGATCCAGCCGCCAGTGCGGCGAGATGCGGCTGAGCTGGCCGGCGGCCCAGGGCAGGGGGCCGGAGAACAGCGCGGCCACGATGGCCAGCAGAACCGCCGCCGTCAGCAGATTGCGCAGTCGGTGGGGCGCAGGGCCGGGCTGGCCGGGCTTCAGGCGCAGGATGCGGGACAGATCCCACGCCGCCAGCGCCAGCATCAGCACCACCAGCGCCAGCAGGGAGGTGGTCACACGGGAGATATCCGGCTCCATACCCCGCGCCAGCAGGAACACCAGCCCCATGGAGGTGTAGAAAGCCACGGTGAACACAATGGCGCGCGTCTTCGGATTCTCCTTGGCGGTGCCGGTGCCGCCCCAGTTTTTCTCCCACAGCGCCTGGGTGGCCGCCAGATAGTGGGGCATGGCGATGAAGCAGAGCAGCATCGGCACCATTTTGTTCTGATAGTAGAACGGGGCCGCCAGCACCAGCACGCCCGCCGAAATGAGCCGGGTGGCCTCCGCCACCGCGCGGGATCCCCCGCCCAGGGCATAATAAAGCGCCAGGGCGGCGGCCAGGGCGACGGCCAGAAAGCCCTCCCCGCTGGCGGTCCAGGCGAGGGTGCCCTCGATGAGGAGCAGCGTGGTGTAGATGATGAAGGCGGCGTTCACGGCTGGACGGGAATGGAAACCTGGGCTGCGGCCACGGCGGCCACGGCGGCATTGGCAAGATAAAGGCCGGTGCGTTTGACCCGCAGTTCGGAGAGGCTGAGACAGGTGATGTCAAAGGGAAGCTCCGGCAACAGGTCCTCCCACTCGCGGACGGGGACCTCGCTGACCAGAAACACCCGCGCGCCGGCCTCCGTGGCGGAGATGGCATGCAGCAGCGCCGAGGCGTTGCTCTCGGGGACGGGACGGGCGGCGGCCAGCTGCCGCAGCGCCGGATCCAGATCGTCCGGATTGGGGATATGCACGGTGCGCCAGCCCATGAAGGAGGCGGTGAAATCCGCAGGAATGGCGCGCTCCTGGCAGTGCAGCAGCAGTCCGCACAGCAGCTCCATGGCGCTTTCAAAGGCATCGGGACCGGTGGGCTTCCTGCCGTCCGGGCGGATGCTGTGGAACACGATGCTGAACTTCTCCGGCAGGCGGCGGTCAAACTGCCGCACCATCACCCGGCCGGACCGCGCCGTGGCTGCCCAGTGGATGAGCTTCAACCGGTCGCCGGGCTGGAAGCCCCGGATGCCGTGGAAATCGCCCGTCCAGTCGCGCCGGGCGCTTTCCGCCTCGTCCACATCCAGCAGCGCGGCGTCCTGGGCCTCTTCCAGCTCGCGCGGCGGCACCGGACGGGGGAAAACGGTCATTTCCACGCGGTCCCGCAGCTCCAGTTCCGAACGCCACAGGCCCAGAGGATACACGGACATTAGCATGGTCCGTGCCCGATGGGAGGTGCCGCGCCGCAGCAGCCGTGTGCTGAAGGTGCGCTCCACCTGGCTTTCCCCGGGAATCACCGCCGCGTCCATGCCCCGCTCCGCCGGTCCGGCCAGGCTGTCCTCGATCTCGACGCCCCGGCTGTCGGTCCGGCGGTCGTTGTGCACATGCACCTCATAGGGGAAAAGCTGGCCGGCGAACGCCTGATCCGCATATTTGCGGGAAATGCGCAGCCCCCGGAGATTGCGTCTGGCCAGGGGATACGCCAGCAGGGGCAGGCACAGCCCCAGCAGGCCCAGCTGGATGGCCGCCGGCTCCGGCAGCAGCACGCCGGGCACCAGGGAGACCAAGGACAGAATCAGAAGGCACGCCCCGCGCCCGGTGAGTCGCGTGCGGCTGGCAGAAGGGGAGGACATGATGCGGATTTACAGCCAGCCGGAGACCCATCACAAACGGATTTGTTCAACAGGCAGGCCCGTTTTCCGGACGGGACAGTGGAGGTGGCGGCAGGGTCGGTTGCCTTTGTAAAACATCAGGAAGTCAGGCCTCCCGACTCCTCCCGGGCCGGTTCGCGCCCCAGCCCCTTGGAAGGCGGAAAGGGCATTCCGGTTAGATTCCGTTGGAGCCATCGTTTGCCTGAACTGAAATTCCCGGACGGAAACAGTGTTACCATGGACCACGGTTTCCGGAATGAAGGAATGCGGGGCCGCCACTTCCCGGTTCCGCCCTCTCCCGTGCCATGAATGACTCTGATGCCGCACCAACCGCCACCCCGCCTCCGCTGGGCGGGCTGGATCCTGAAAAACTGCTAGCCGCCGCGCTCCGCAGCAGTCCGGTGACCCTGCCTGCCTATGATTGGGAGCCGCCGCCGGTGCCTGCGGTGAATGAATGGTTTCCGGAATATGAGGTGGACCGGCTCATCGGGCGCGGGGCCATGGGGGCGGTGTATCACGCCATGCATTCCCGGCTGGGCCGGGAGGTGGCCATCAAGCTGCTGCCGGCGGTGCTGGCACAGCGGGAGGAGATGGCGGCGCGGTTTGACCGCGAGGCCCGCACTCTGGCCCGGCTGAACCATCCGAACATCGTGGCTCTGCACGACTTTGGGCGCACGGCGGCGGGCCATCCGTTCATCGTGATGGAGTATGTGTCCGGCACCGATCTGAGCCGGCTGATCCGCGGCGGTGAACTGCCGGTGACGCTGGCTCTGGAAATCATCGGGCAGGTCTGCGATGCCCTTCAGTATGCGCACAGTCAGGGGTTTGTGCACCGCGACATCAAGCCCGGCAATATCCTGGTGGACACCGGCGGGCGGGTGCGCATCGCCGATTTCGGCCTGACCAAGCTGCTGGGCGGGGAGGCGGGACCGGCTGCGGGCCGCACGCTCACGGGGGCGGTGCTCGGCACCCCCGAGTACACCGCGCCGGAGCAGCTGCGCGGCGGCGCTGTGGACCACCGCGCGGATATTTACAGCCTGGGGGTCATGCTTTATGAAATGCTGACCGGTGACCTGCCCCGGGGAGCTTGGGCACCGCCCAGCCAGCGCGCCGCCGCCGATGTCCGGCTGGATGAAGTGGTCACGCGCGCCATGCAGAATGAACCTGACAAGCGCTACCAGCAGGCCAGCGAGGTCAAGACCGCCATCAACGCGCCGGCAACGTCCGGCGACGGAAAAGCGGCACCGCGTTTCCACGGCAGCGCCTGGCTGGCGGTGATCCTTTTCGCCTGCGCGGCCTGGCTGGCGGCGTTGGTGCCTCTGCGGCATTTTTACTTCACGGCCCAAATCTGCGGGCCGCTGGTACTCGTGGGGCTGTGGCTGCTCAGCCGCAACCGCCGGCCCGCCGCCTGGCATGGGCTGATGGCGGGACTGGCGGTGGCGGCGGTGATGGTGGCGACGCCTTATCTGCGGGAGTTGGTGAGGAGGCAAATGACTGATCCAGCAGTGAGTGGAAACACCGCGAAACCAGTGGCGGAAAGAGTGATGGAGGAGAAGCTGGCCCAGTCCAAGGACCGCACGGCCCGCATTCTGGCCAGCATCGACGAGGCGCTGGGTGCACAGCAAAACAAAGTGAGGGAACTGGAGTCCAAGCTGAAATCCATGCGTGGCGATTACAGTATTGTGGACCCTCCGATCCAAAACCGGAATGGAGCCGCGGATTCCACCAGCCGGGAGAAAATGGAACGGGAGATGCAGGATCAGTTGGCCATGTATGAAGCAAAGGACCAGCGCCTTTCGGGGCTTTCCGGGGCTGCGGCCTGGGAGCTTGTTCCCGATGATGAAACCATCGCTTTATTTCACAAACAACGGAAGCAGGATCTGGCTACACAAACTGCGCTGAGGCAAAGTGGTTATGGAGCGAAGCATCCTCGAATGCTCGGCCTTGCCTATTCGATTGTGAAGCAGGAGGAAATTCTAGTCAAAGCGCTGAAGGAATACAAGGCGGCGTTGAAAACCAATATGGCAAATCTGCGCCAGTCTCTGTTCAGGATTCAGGAGCCAAAAATCAACATACCGCAGGCTCCTGCTTTGAGTCCGGAGAAAATGGAGAAATATAATGACCTTAAGATGCGCCACGATCTGGCGGTGGAAACCCTGCAGGAACTGAAACGGTCAGCCACGCAGCTGACCATGGGGGCGCTCAGTCTCTTTCAGCAAGAGGCGGACAGCCTCAGCCGCTACGCGGGTCCTCGGGTGGAGAACGCTGTGGACACCACTGTCCTGCCCCTTGGTGTTTCCACTTCAGCCACAGGAGCTGTGGACAAGCCGCTCAGCAAGGCTGCGGAGCCACCGATGCAGGCTGATGAATCTGTGTTGACGCCCAGAGCCCGAATAGAGGAGGAAAGTCAGGAAGCCGCATCACCGCCAAAGACCGGAGAGCCTGTCCTGCCACCCAAAGCGGCGCCTGTGGAGGCTGATGGGGAGCCTGCACAGCCCGCATCACCGGCACCGGTTCCCGCTCCCGCTCCCGCAGCCAACCCGCCCGCCGTTCAGCCTCATCAGGCTCCGGAAAAACAAGCGCCGGCCAACCAGCCGCAGAGCGCGCCGGCTCCGGCTGAACCCACACTGGCACCACCGCCGCTGCTATCAACAAAATCACCCGCTGGTGACCACGGACATTCCGAACCGGCGGCGGAGAAAGCCACACCACCTTCAAAGCCGGACACGGAATCCCCGGCTCCCGCTCCCGCATGGACTCCAGCGCCTGCCCAGCCTTCAGCCCCGCCTGCCGGTGTTCCGCCCGCCGTTCCTGGATCCCCCGCCGCACCGGCATCCACTGCCAATCCATGACTGCCAAAACCGAAGTCCTGCCCCATGCCCCCTCCGCGGCGTTCCGCCCCACGCGGTGGTCGCTCATCGCCCACGCCAAGGGGAGTGACGAGGCGCAGGCGCGGGAGGCCATGGAGAAGCTGTGCACCGACTACTGGTTCCCACTGTATGCCTGCGTGCGGCAGCGCGGCCATCGTCCGGAGGATGCTCAGGATCTGGTGCAGTCCTTTTTTCTGCGGCTGCTGGAGCGGGACACCTTCGCCGCCGCCTGTGAGGAAAAGGGAAGGCTGCGGTCGTTCCTGATGTATCAGCTTCAAAACCACCTTGCGGACGCCGCCCGGCACCACGCCGCCCGTAAACGGGGGCGGCAATTCGTTCATTTCTCCCTGAATGATGCGGAGGCCAGGCTGGCGCGGGAACCGGTGGAGGCGGACACGCCGGAAACCCTCTATCACCGCCGCTGGGCGCGCGAGGTGCTGGCGCGCGCCCTGACAGCGCTGGAATCCCAAGCGGCAACCCATGGAGACGCCACCGCCTACCACCTGCTGAAACCGGCGCTGACGGATCCCACCGCCTCCGCGCTGGACACGGCGTCCGTGGCAGACGCGCTGGGGATTCCACCGGCCCACGTCAAGGTTCGCGTTCACCGCCTGCGTGCCCAGTTCCGCGAAGCCGTGTTGTCCGTCATCGCCGAAACCATGCAAACCCGGAATCGGCAGGCGCTGGAGACGGAGATGCGCGGCCTGCTGCAGGCCCTTGCCCCGCAGGGGGCCTGAGCATGGGGACAGCCGTTGGTAAAGCTGGAATCAGCCTGCTTACCGTGGCATCAGATCATGCCAAGATCTGCGGGATGATTTTGGTGGGCTCGACGCCGGTGAGCTTCTCATCCAAGCCCTGATGCTTGACGCTGAATCGCTCGTTTTCGATGCCTAAACAGTGCAGCATGGTGGCGTTGATCTGATTAATGTGAATGGGATCAGCCACGGGGTTGTAGGAGAAGTCGTCTGTCTCCCCGATCATGGTGCCGCCCTTGATGCCGCCGCCGGCCATCCACATGCAGAAGTTCCGCGGATGGTGGTCGCGGCCGTAATTGGTCTCCGAGAGGGAGCCCTGTGAATAGACGGTGCGTCCGAACTCGCCGCCCCAGATGACCAGCACATCGTCAAGCATTCCCCGCTGTTTCAGATCCTGCACCAGGGCCGCGCAGCCCTGGTCGGTGTCGCGGCACTGGTTGCCCAGCTGCACCGGCAGGTCGCTGTGGGAGTCCCAGCCGCGGTGCATGATCTGCACCACGCGCACGCCGCGCTCCACCAGCCGGCGGGCCAGCAGGGTGCTGGCCGCGAAGGAGCCGGGGCGCTTCACATCCGGACCATAGAGGTCCAGGGTGGCCTGGCTCTCCTTGGAGATGTCCGTCAACTCCGGCACGCTGGCTTGGAGGCGGTAGGCCATTTCATACTGGGCGATCCGGGTCTGAATGTCCGGATCGTGCAGCTCATCGAACCGTTTTTGATTCAGCCGGCCCAGGGTGTCGAGCATGGAGCGGCGGTCGCCGCGGTCCACGCCGGGTGGATTGTCCAGATAGAGCACGGGATCGCCGCTGGAGCGCAGCACCACACCGGTGTGCTTGCCGGGCAGGAACCCGCTGCCCCACATGCGGCTGAAAAGGGCCTGGCCATTTGAGCCTTCGGGAAACTGGGGCATGAGGGCCACGAAGGACGGCAGATTGCTGGTCTCCGCGCCGAGGCCGTAGCTGATCCACGATCCGAGGCTGGCCTTGCCGGGAACTTCGCTGCCCGTCATCACGAAGGTGCAGGCGGGGTCGTGGTTGATGGCGTTGGTGTGCACCGTCTTCACGAGCGCGATGTCGTCCACGATCTTCGCCGTGTGCGGCAGCAGCTCGCTGACCCAGCGCCCGGACTGACCATGCTGACTGAAGGTGAACTTCGAGGGCGCGACCGGAAATTTCCCCTGGCCGCTGGTCATGGTGGTGATGCGGCCCCCCAGGAAGGATTTGGGCAGGTCCTTGCCGAACTCCTTGCGCAGCCCCGGTTTGTAATCCCACATGTCCAGCTGCGAAGGCGCGCCATTCATGTGCAGGTAAATAACGGCCTTGGCCTTGGGCCTGAAATGCGGAAGCCCCGGCAGCGCGGGGTGCACACGCCCCGCCGCGGCGGCGGCCGGCGAGGAGAGGGAGGCCAGGCTGCGGCCTGTGCTGCCCATCAGCTGGGCCAGCGCCAGCCCGCCGAGCCGGAGCCCGGTCCGGCCAAAGAAGTTCCGGCGGGTCTGCAGGAGGTGGTGTTCGAAAAAAGGCTCCATGGGGAAGTTTTGAATTTTGAAGGGGGGGGCCGGTTTTCAGCGGGATCATTCCGCGCTTTGGCATGGCGCTCACAGGCTCCATGCGGCGGGCCGCTGAAAACCGCTCCGGTCAGTTGCGGTTGATCGTTTCGTCCAGGTTCAGGATGAGGTTGGCGGTCAGCGTCCAGGCGGCCAGTTCAGGCACCGCCCAGCGGGCGTCGGGCTTGGATTCGCCAAAGGTGATGAGCTTGCCGGCCTCCTCAGGCGCGGCGGCGTATTTGGCCAGGCGGCTCTGGAGGAAATCCAGCGAGGTGGTGGCTTCGTCAGCCGTGGGCAGGCGGGAGAGCACGGTGCGCCACGCGAAGTTCAGCCGCTCCGACGCCGCCTGGGGATGATCCGGCGGGCAGGAGGCGAGGATGCGCTGGGCGAACATGCGGGCGGCCTCGACATGCTGCACGTCATTCATCAGCTGCAGCGCCTGCAGCGGCGTGTCGCTGCGCTCCCGCTGCGGACAGCTCTGCTCGCGGCTGGGGGCGTCGAAATTGACCATGAACGGTGCGGGGGCCGTGCGCTTGAGGAAGGTGTAGAGGCTGCGGCGGTAGAGATTGCCGCCGTTGTCCTGCTTGTAGACCCGGGTGTTCGATCCCGTATAGGCCACCGGCTCCCAGATATTTGGCGGCTGGTAGGGCTGGGCTCCGCGCCCGCCGGCGGTGAAGTCCATCAGGCCGCTGACATACAGTGCTTGGTCGCGCAGCTGTTCGGCATCCAGACGGAAGCGGGGGCCGCGGGCCAGGAAACGGTTCTCGGGATCAATCGACCACTCCGCTTCGGTGCCGGCGGCGGACCGGCGGAAGGCTTGGCTGGTGAGCATCAGGCGCATCAGCTTTTTCACATCCCAGCCGCTCTCCCCGAAGCGCACCGCCAGCCAGTCCAGCAGGGCGGGATTGCTCGGCAGTGCTCCCTGGGTGCCGAAGTCATGGCTGGTTTTCACCAAGCCGGTGCCGAACACCTGCTGCCAGAAGCGGTTCACGGTCACGCGGGAGGTCAGCGGATTTTCCGAAGACGTGAGCCAGCGGGCCAGGTCCATGCGGGTGGCTCGTCCCTGGGCCGAGCTTTTGTGCATCGGAGGCAGAATGGCCGGCACGGCGGGCTCCACTTTGGCCCCCGGCTTGTCGTAGGCTCCGCGCTCCATCACAAAGCTGTCGCGCGGCATGGCCAGATCGTTCCAGATAAAGGTGGAGGGCAGATTGTCCTGATAGGTGCGGCGCTCCTGCCGCACGGTGTCCAACTGCGCGGTCTCCGCCGCGAAGGCGGGCTGGGTGAGAGTGCAGACACGCTGGAGATAGAAGTCCCGCAGCCGGCGCAGATCGTCCGGGGGCAGGGGCTTGTCCGGTCCGGCGGCCAGCAGCCCGGCCAGAGAGCTGGGAACTCCCGACGGTTTGGTTTTGGCGGCGGCTTTGCGCCAGGCGAGGAAGGACTGGGCGGGATCCGACGCCGGGTCCACCCGGCCCTCCACCCCCATGTAGTCAAACCATGCGGTGCCATCCAGCACCGTGAAGGCATAACCGCTCACCTGCTTCCCGGCGGGCAGGCCGATTTTATCCGCCGCCACCTCCAGTTTCACCCATTTGCCAACCTCGGGCAGAGGACCGGCCACAAAACGCTCCGGAGTGCCGCGCTGGCCGAACTCAATGTCATCCGCGCCCCACAGCGCCCGGTGGCTCCAGCCGTTGGTGTGGAACTGGATCATGACCTCCTTAGGCGGATGGGCGGGATCGAGATAAACGTAAAGATAGAATTTCCCCTCCACGGGCACCGTCAGCGGAGCAGCCCCGCCGAGGAAGACATCCTGCACGGTGCCGGCCCCGCCTCGCTTCAGCGAGCGCTTGCCGCTGAAGACCGGCTCCGGCGACATCGCAAACTGGGCAGGCGCGGCTCCCTCGTTGACTTTTGCCCCCTCGGGGAAGTTGTCCTCGAACCACACGCTGTCCGTGAGTTTCACCACCGGTTTGGGATCGGCCTCCGCCGGATCGGCATAGGTGACGGCCGCCATTTTGGCGTCCATGGCCTGCTGGGCGCCGTCCACCCGGGCATCAAAAGCCCGCATTTTCTCCGGATAGTCCTCCGGCTTCAGCTTCAACACCGGATTGGTCAGGAGGGCGTTGCCGTCCATAGCTGGGTCGGCATTGGAGTAAAAGAAGGAGTAGAGCTGGTAAAACTCCTTCTGGGTCAGCGGATCGTACTTGTGGTCGTGGCACACGGCGCAGCCGGCGGTCAGGCCCAGCCACGTCTGGGCGGTGGTGGACGCGCGGTCCACGGCGTAGCGGAAAAGATACTCGGCGTCGATGGAGCCTCCCTCCCCGCTGGTGACGTTGCAGCGGTTGAATCCGGTGGCGGTCAGCTGGTCCTGGGTGGCGTCGGGGATGAGGTCACCGGCCAGCTGCTCGATGGTGAAGCGGTCAAAAGGCTGGTTGCCGTTGAAGGAGCGGACCACCCAGTCCCGGTAGGCCCACATCTGCCGCTCATTGTCCAGGTGCATGCCGTGGGTGTCCGCATACCGCGCGATGTCCAGCCAGTGGCGGGCCATCTCCTCGCCGTAGTGCGGCGAGGCCAGGTAGCGGTCCACCATGCGCTCATAGGCATCCGGGGCGTCGTCGTTCAGCCACGCGCTGACCTCCTGAATGGAGGGCGGCAGCCCCGTCAGCGTGAAGCTCACGCGGCGGATCAGGGTCTCGCGGCTGGCTTCGGATTCCGCCTTCAGCTCCGGATGGCCGGCCAGGCTGGCGGCCAGAAATCCATCGATCCCGCCCTCCGGCGTGGGCGGTTTGACCGGGGTCTCAAAAGCCCAGTGCTTTTGGTAGGGCGCGCCCTGAACGATCCAGCGGCGGATGATCTCCTTCTCTTCCGGCTTCAGCTCCTTGTGGGAGTCCGGCGGCGGCATCATGTCATCCGGGTCAGTGGTGACAATGCGCTGCCAGACCGGACTGGCCTCCGGATTGCCGGGCACGATGGCGGCCTCACGGTCCTTGTTTTTGGTGAATGCCCCCTCGGGAGTATCCAGCCGCAGCCCGGCCTCGCGCTTTTTGGCGTCGAAGCCGTGGCAGGCGAAACACTTGTCCGAGAGAATCGGACGCAGGTCCCGGTTGAAACTCAGCGGTGCCTCCTCGGCCGCCGCCAGCGCGCGGACGGCGGGAAACAGCGGCAGGCACAGCAGGGCCGCCGTCAGGAAAGGGGAACGGGAACTGGGACGTGGGCTCGACATGGCTTTGGCGGAGGGGCTTGGAAAAGACCTTAATTTACCAAGCCCGATTACTGGTGTCGAACTCCGAATCTTGCGCTCCGGGGATTTCATGCCGGGAAAGCATTGGTGAGTGGTGGGTTTGGTGGGGTTTTGAGGATGCCTGCCACTCCGCTACTTCGCTTTTCCTGTTATAACGGCTGATGCCCAGACCACGCCCCCGTCAGTCCTGAGTCTGCTGATGGTCGTACTGTGAATGAATGGCCGTCATTGCATCCCTTGGCTCACATCGGCATGGATACTTGTAAATGGAGAAAGTGTCTGGTTCGAGTTTTCGGTCAGTTCCCGCACCTCCATACTTCCCATGGCTGAGGCGGCGAGACGTTCCCCAAGAGCATCCATGGTGAGATTGGTGAAGAGCTGTCGGAATCCCTCCTGATCGTCGGAAACTTTGGCGGGCACATAAATGACAAAATCAAAGGAGCCCTCCTTGTTTTTGGATTTGGTGTAACGCCATTCACCGGCCTTCAGCCTCGCACTGCCGGACTGAATCTCTGTGTCCGGGCTGAATTTCACTGGCTGTTTAAGCGCGGTGAACGTCCAGCCCTCTATTTTGGGGGCCGAAGTGATAAACTGGTCAACGGCGTCGAAATAGGTAGCCTGCCCGTGAACGGTGACGATCATTTCGTTGCCTTTCTCCGAGGCTCCAAAGAAAGGGGCAAACTCCGGATGGATTTCGCGGAGTTTGGCTCCCACCTCCGTCACTGTATCCTCCAATCTCTGCTGGAGTTTCGAGTCCGACCGAGCTGCGGTTGCGGAGTCATAGCTGAATAATTCGGCAAATTCGGATTTTCGGGAATCAAACCACGGCCAAAAGGCGTTTTTGCTGGTTTTGGAGGAATCCGAACATGCGGAAAACAGTGTGACGGCAAGGAGTGGGAGGATCAGGAGGCGCAGGAACATCATTTTGAGATAGCTTCCCGAACTATGTCATAAACCGGGAAATTGTCTTATCCATAAGCACATGCCTCCTGCCGGCTGGCATTGGGAAAATTGCTACCCCTTGTTCGCCAGCTCCGTGGCGAGGTGGCCGAGCACCGCGACAGAACGCTCGATGAGCGGGCTCCAGGGATGACCACAGTTAAGGCGGATAAAGTTGCGGCAGCCGCCGTCAGGTGCGAAGAGGGGGCCGGGGGCCACGCTGATGCCGGCGGCGCGTGCGCGTTGGAAGAGCTCGATGGAGTCCACGCGGGCAGGAAGCTCGCACCACAGCACCAGATTGCCCTGCGGGCGGGAGAGCCCGATGCCGGGGGGAAAGCTGGCGGCCACGGCCTCGCGCATATGCTCCATCTGGGAACGGTAGGCCTGACGCAGGGAGCGCAGGTGCCGGTCATAACCGCCATGCTTTAGGAATTCCGCAACCGCCAGAGTGGGCAGCGTGGCGTTGGCCAGGGAACTGATCTGCTTGAGCCGCATCAGCTGCGCGTGCCAGCGCCCGCCGGAGATATAACCAATGCGGTAGCCGGGCGCGAGAGTCTTGGAGAAGGAGCCGCAGAGGATGACGGAGCCGTTGCGGTCAAAGGCCTTCAGACAGCGGGGGCGGGTGCCCTGATGCTGGAGATCGCCGTAGGTGTCGTCCTCGATGATGGGGATGCCGCGCGGACCCACCAGATCCATCAGCGCTTTTTTCCTATCCTCGGGCATGAGAAAGCCGGTGGGGTTGTGGAAGTTGGGGATGAGCAGGCAGGCAGCCACGCGGGTTTTGCGCAGGGCCGTGGCCAGCATTTCGAGGTCAATGCCGGTCTCGCTGTCCACGGGAATGGGCAGAGCCTTCAGGCGGGATTCCCGCAATACGCTGGACAGGCCGAAGTAGGTGGGCGACTCCACAACCACGGTGTCGCCGGGCTGGCAGGTGGCGCGCAGGGCCAGCGCCAGGGCTTCGGTGCAGCCATTGGTGACCATGAACTCATCGGGCTGAAGGGCACAGCCCCAGTCGAGCGAGCGGCGGGCAAGCTCACGCCGCAGGATTTCACTGCCGGGCATGACATCGTAGGACACTCCGGCTCCCGGAATGCGGCGGGCAATGGCCCCCATGATGCGCGCCAGCTTCTCCCCCGGCAGGAGTTCCGGGCTGGGCAGGGCGGCCCCGAGGGGCACAAAGGCCGGATCACCGTGGTCCGACATGAGGGTGTCCAGCGGATCGAGGCTGGAGAAATCGGTGATGCGCGGTGCGGGCCGGCCCCAGCCGGGCATGCGCACAGCATCCGCCTGCCGCCGGCGGACAAAGTAGCCGGACTTGGGACGGGCCTCGATCAGGCCCCGCGTTTCCAGAGCCGCGTAGGCGTTGAGGGCGGTGGGCACGCTGACTTTTTGCTGGCGTCCGAACTGGCGGACGGAGGGCACACGGTCGCCGGGCCGGAGGGACTGGTTCCGGATCATGCCTTCCAGCACCCCGGCCAGCCGCAGATAGACCGGGCCGGATTCGGGCGGAGGGATCAGATTGGTTTTAGGCATGGCTTTAGATTAGCCTGGAGCCGGCGCGGCGGCAGACACAGATGGATGAAAATCGAAATTGCACAGATGACCGGGACTGCCATCTGTATAAGCACGATTTTTGACTGGCTGAATCTGTTTAATCTCCAAAGCCGTGCCAGAGTGAGGCCATGAAAACGCTCGCCCTGACGCGCTGGCCGGCCCCGCAACCTGGCCAAAAAACCATTCCCGCCACTCCCCGGCCCAAAGGCTGTGCCGTCGGAGGGCCGGTGATTCCGGTCGCTTGGATCGGTGCCGCGATTCCTGCGCCGGGCGCACGGGAGCTGGCCAAAGATTCCATTCTGCGCCTTGACCGCCCACAGGGTGCGGAGGCGGTGAGCCTGGAGGTGCGGAGCGGCACCGTGTGGCTGACCTCCACACCGGCCGATAGGGATATTCTGCTTCAGGCCGGGGAATCGCTTTGCCTGCGCGGGCCTTGGCCGATGATCCTGCAGGCGCTGGAGGACTCTGCGGTCCGGATAAATCCGATGCCGAACGGTCAAATGTGATGAGTGACACCCTGACGGATTCCCTGCCCGGAGGAAAACCCATGGCCTTCTCCTCCGATGCCGCCGGCGGCATCGGGGCAGGTCAGGAGCACGGACTTCAACCGGCCGCACAGGAGCATTCCGCGCCGCGGACCTTGAAACCGGCCCCGCTGGCTTTGATCATTGCGGCCTTCGCAGCGGTTTATCTGATCTGGGGCTCCACTTATCTGGGCATCACCCTCGCAGTGCAGTCCATTCCGCCGTTTCTCATGGCCGGTGGTCGGTTTGTCCTGGCAGGCGGATTTCTACTGATGGTGATGCGCGGCCGGGGAGTGCCCTGGCCATCGCGGCGGGAGTGGATCAGCGCCGCGGTGATCGGCGCGCTGCTGATTCTGGCGGGGAATGGCGGAGTCTCGTGGGCGCAGGGAAAGGTGGCGTCCGGTATTTCCGCGCTGATCGTCGCCTCCGTGCCGCTGTGGATCATGCTGGTGGACTGGCTGCGGCCCCGCGGCGTGCGGCCCTCCGGACTGGTGCTGCTGGGACTGCTGGCGGGGGCGGCGGGCGTGGTGATGATCATCCTGACCCGCGACTCCCATGGACACCGGGCCACGGATCCCGCGGGGGCCGCCGTGCTGCTGGTCTCATCCCTGTGCTGGGCGCTGGGATCGGTTTACTCCCGGCACTCTCCCAAGCCGGCCTCAGCCCTGACCGGCGTAGGCATGCAGATGCTGGCGGGCGGACTGCTGCAGCTTCTAACCGGTTTACTGCTTGGGGAGGCGCACCGCTTCCATCCCTTGCAAGTGACCGCCGCCTCCGCCTGGGCTTTTGTGTATCTCACAGCGGTCGGCTCCCTCGTTGGCTATACCGCCTATGTCTGGCTGCTGCAGGTCAGCACCCCGGCGCGGGTGTCCACCTATGCCTATGTGAACCCTTTTGTGGCCGTGCTGCTGGGGCATCTGGTGCTGAAGGAGAACCTGCCCGGTCCGGTGCTGCTGGCGGGGGTGCTGATTCTGGTGTCGGTGGTGATGATCACGCGCACGCCCAGGCTGCAACCGAAGGCATTGCCGGAGCCGGAAGGATTGTAGGGCACAGAGCACCACTGGGGCGGATTCCCGGGACAACCGGATCAGTCAATATCCCTGACCGCTGTCTGGCGGTCAGGGAAAGTTTTGCTCTCCAAGGGTAAAATATTGCGCACCGCCGTGAACTTGTTATAATTGATGATGGGATTTTGGAGTTTCAGCATCAAAACAGCTTTTTATCTGACGGTTCTGTCACGGGCCTGCGCCGCCAACCTGTATCTGGCGGATGACCAGCGTTTCTCGCTTTTCGATACCGGCACCGGCATCAAGACCCGGGTCGCCACCGGGACGCCGGGCACCGTGGTCAACAATTCCTTCGAGGTTCACGACGGCACCGCCTTTCAGGGAGGGCAAGCCGGGGCGCGGAGCGCAGTTTCCGTGACCGACTTGGCCACCGGGGCCTCGCGGAACTTCACCCTCTCCAAAACCGTCCTGCCGCAGTTTGGCGGATTCTGGAACGGGAATCTCATCCTGGCGGACGACAGTGATTATTACTCCTTCGATCCGCTCACGGGAAAGGAGACCTTTCTCGCCAAGGGGCTGCTCAGCACGGTCGTCAACTCCTCCTTCGAGGTTCATGAGGGCGTCGCTTACCACGGAGGGCTTATCGGAGGGCAGAACGCCATCTCCGCCGTCAATCTGCTCACCGGTGTTTCGCGGAGTTTCCAGATTCCCGGTCTGAAATATATCCAGTTCGGAGGCTTTTGGAATGACAGCCTCATCCTGGCTGATGACACGAAGTATTACGCCTTCGACCCCTCCACGGGCAAAACCACGCGCCTTGCCACGGGTGCCCTCGGCACGGTGATGAATTTCTCTTTTGAGGTGCAGGACGGAATCGCCTATCAGCTGGGTCTCGGCGGTGGCCGGCCGGCGGTGGCAGTGACCAATCTCTCCACTGGCGCTTCGAAGTATGTCGTTCTGCCGGGAGGCGGTTTTCCCCAGTTCGGAGGGTTCGCCGCTGTGCCTGAGCCGGCAGCCGGGGCTCTGATGCTGCTGGGATTGGGATGGTGTGGTTTTTCCCGGAGAGCCGCCGAAAACCGCCGGGGATAAAAGGTAAACTTATCCTATGCTTTATTCCGGACGGGTCTTTGCAGGAGCCGGGGAACAGCTCCGAAGTGCGGTGAAACCAACACCGGAACTGAAAAATAGCGCCATCCCCGCAGTCCGCTTTCCGCGTTATCCGGAAACAACTTGGACTGTTATGAACCTCTCCACCAACCATCAATCCCAAGGACTGAACCGCCGGGAGTTCATGAAGCAGGCCTCGGCCACCGGTGCCGGCACGGCACTGGCCATGGCCTCCGAAACCCAGGTTTCCCTGCTGGCGGCCCCGGACAGAACCGATGTCCCCGGCGATGAAATTCAGACTCCGGTCAAGACGGTGCCACTGGCTCCGCCGGACAAGCAGTCGCCCTCCTTGGTTTTGCCGGAGTTGGTGGAGCGGAAGGTGGGCTGGGCCATCGTAGGGCTAGGGCAACTGAGCCTGGAGGAAATCCTGCCCGCCTTCTCCCAGTGCCGCCTGACACAGCCGGTGGCGCTGGTGAGCGGCCACCCCGACAAGGCGCGCCTGTTGGCCAAAGCCTATGGGGTGAAGGAAAATGCCATTCTGGACTACGATTCCTTTGACTCCATGGTGGAGAACAAGGAAATCGAGGTGGTCTATATCGTGCTGCCCAACTCCATGCACGCGGAGTTCACCATCCGGGCCCTGCAGGCGGGCAAGCACGTCATCTGCGAGAAGCCCATGGCCGCCAGTGTCGAGGAGTGCCACCAAATGATCGCCGCGGCGGAAAAGGCCAACCGGAAGCTCATGATCGCCTACCGGCTGCATTACGAGCCCCTCAACCGAAAGGTCATGGAGATGTGCTCCGCCCAGGCCTTGGGCAAAATCAAGTTGTTCTCCTCCAGCAACTGCCAGAATGTCCAGGCACCCAACATCCGGCTGAGCACGAAAACCGCGGGCGGGCCGGTGGGGGATGTGGGCGTTTACTCCATCAATGCGGCGCGGTATGTGATCGGGGAGGAGCCGGTGGATGTCTATGCCGTGGAGCACCGGCCCGCGGAGGACCCGAGGTTCGCGGAGGTGCCGGAAAGCGTCGCGTTTGTGCTGCGTTACCCGTCCGGTGTGCTGGCGCACTGCGAATGCTCGTTCGGCACGGCGGGCAGCCAGCGCTACCGGGCGGTGTGTGAGGACGGTTTTATCGAGATGGATCCCGCCTTTCCCTACCGGGGGCTCAAATTGAGCGTCAGCCGCACCAAAGGCAGCGCCGGCACACCGGAGAAAGCGGATATTCCGATTCCTCAAATCAACCAGTTCGCCGCGGAGATGGATCACTTTTCTGAGTGCATTCTGAAAAATAAAGACCCGCGCACCCCCGGCAGCATGGGCTTGGCGGATATGAAGATCGTCACTGCCATCCGGGAGTCCGCCCGCACCGGCGGACCGGTTAAGATCTGACCGTGCGCCCGGACAAACGGGCATCGGCCCGCAGGACAGGAACGGGGTTGAATCAGGGCCCGCACCGGGCAGAGAATGGGATTTCCCGCCGGTCCGCCGGCTTCCCCTCCGCTTCAGCCCGATTCCCCGCGCATGTCCGTCCTGTCCCTGAAAGGCGTCACCAAGCATTACCCCCGGACCACGCACGCGGCTCTGGAGGACCTGTCCCTGGAGATTCAGGAGGGGGAAATCCTCAGCGTGACGGGTGAGAGCGGCAGCGGCAAGACCACCATGCTGCGGCTCATCGCCGGTCTGGAGGTGCCGGACACCGGCACCATCACTGTGGGGCAACGCACGGTCTGCGCACCCGGCATGGCTCCCCTGCCGCCTGAAAAACGCGGAGTGGGCATGGTGTTCCAAAACTACGCGCTGTTCCCACACCTGACGGTGCGGGACAATGTGCTTTACGGTCTTTCCCGCCGCCAAGCCAAGGCGGAGCGCACGGAGATTCTGGCCCGCGTGCTGGCTTTGACCGGGCTGCCGGGCATGGAAAAACGCTATCCGCACGAGCTTTCAGGCGGGCAGCAGCAGCGGGTGGCCCTGGCCCGCGCCCTGGCTCCGCATCCGCCGGTGATCCTGCTGGATGAGCCCTTCTCCAATCTCGATGCCAGCCTGCGCCAGCAGCTCCGGGAGGACGTGGGCCGCATTCTCCGAGCCGCCGGCACCACCGCCCTGCTGGTCACGCACGACACCCGTGATGCTTTGGCGGTATCGGACCGCATCGCGGTGCTGCGCCATGGACGGCTGCAGCAGATTGGCACGCCGATGGAGATTTACCATGAGCCGGCCAACGAGGCCACGGCGACCCTTTTCGGCAGCATGAACTTCCTGCCGGCGGGCACACTGGGCCGGGCGCGGGAGGCGGGACCGGTGTGGGTCCGCCCCGAGCATTTGGAGGTCATCACCCTCCCGGAGCGGGAATCCGCCGCCGGCAGCCTGACGGGAACCGTTTCCCGCAGTCACTTTTACGGCGACCGCCAAGAGGTCTCAGTGGTCTGCGGCGGGGATGCCGGCGAGGTCTTTGAGCTTTCCGTCATGATGGCTCCAGTGCCGACGCTGCCGGTGGGCGCGCGGGTCACAGTGCGGGAAAAATCCGTCGCTGCCCATTCCTGAAGCTGGTCACCCTTCATTTTATGACTGCCGCGCTTTCCACTTTGACGGTCCTGCTGCGGGCGGCGTGGCGGGGCTGGCAGGCGAAGCCCTTCGCGGCGGCGCTGAATGTGTTCGGCCTGGCTATCGGAGTTTCCGTTTACCTGGCGGTGCAGATTGTGAACCACAGCGCCACGCGGGCATTTCAGGCGGGCATTGATCTGGTGGCGGGCCGGAGTGATCTGGAAATCACCGCCGTGGGCGGCGTGGACGAGACCGTCTGGCCGAAGCTGGCGGGATTCCCCGGTCTCAAAGCCGCCACCCCCATTGTGGAGAGCCATGCGCCCCTGCCGGACCATCCCGGCGAGTATCTGCGGATGGTTGGGGTGGATCCTTTCACGGCGGGACCGTTTCTTGAACCCTTCGCAGGTTCTGAAACCACGGCGTGGGAGGGTGGCGACGGACTCGGGGCCTGGCTGTCCAGCGGCCACTCTATCGCGGTGGACGCCGCGTGGGCGGGAAAGCTGGGCCTGAAATCCGGTTCCCCGCTCAGGATTGCGGCGCGCGGGGAAGTGGTGACGGTCACGGTCGCCGGCACCTTCCGGCAGGATCCGGGCCGTGGCGCGTCCATGCGCAACGCCTTTCTGGACGTGGGCTGGGCGCAGGAACTGCTGGACATGCCGGGCCGGCTCAGCAGCATCCAGCTCATCGCCGCTGATCCCGCCAAAGCGATGGAGCTGGCGGAGGCCCTGAAAACCATCCTGCCGCCCGGCACCCAGGTTAATCCTCCGGCGCAGCGGAACCGTCAGGTGGGGCTGATGCTTCAGGGATTCCAGTTGAACCTCACCGCTCTCAGCATGGTTTCGCTGCTGGCCGGCGTTTTTCTGATTGGAAACACCATTGCAGCCTCCGTGGTGCGGCAGCGGCGGGAAATCGGGGTGCTGCGCTCCATCGGCGCTTCCCGCACCCAGGTGCGGATGGTCTTTCTGACGGAAGCCGCGGTTTCGGCAGTGCTGGGGGCCATGCTGGGGGTCCCCTTGGCACGGCTGCTGGCGGGTGGGCTGCTGGAGGGGGTGTCACAGACGATTTCCGCCCACTACGTCCTCCTGAGCATTGACCAAGTGTGGGTTTCCCCGCTGCATGTGGCCCAAGCGGCGGGCTGCGGGCTGCTGGCGGCTCTGGCGGGTGCATGGCTGCCGGCGCGGGAGGCCTCGGAGGTGGATCCCGTGGCCGTGCTGCGGCTGGGGCGGAATCTGGAGGCCCGCCCGCCGCAGTTGAGAGTTTCCCTGACCGCCGCCGCCGGGCTGCTGCTGGCCAGCGGCCTGCTGGGGGTGCTGGCGCTGCGCACGGGGCCGCCTTGGCTGAGTTTCGGGTCCTGCCTGGCGCTGGTGCTGGGGTTTGTGATGCTGGGCCGGCCGGCCGCGAGGCTGTCGGCCTGGGCGGTGGAGCGTGGCACGCGGGCACTGGCCGGCCTGCTGCTGCTGCGTATGGGGGCGGCGCATCTGCGGCGTGCACTGCACCGCGCGGTGCCGGTCATCGCGGCGCTGCTCACCTCCGTGGCCATGGTGCTGGGGGTGACGATCATGATCCACTCCTTCCGGGGAACGCTGAAGCTGTGGGTGGATGAGACCCTGAAGGCGGACCTCTACGCCGCGCCCGCCGCCAATGAGACGGTGCGCCGGGGCAGTGAACTGCCGGCGGAAATGATCCGCTTCCTGCAATCGCATCCCGATGTCCGGGAGGTGGAAACCCTGCGTGAGGAGCGGGTGATTCTGAGCGACGGTGGCGAATACTCCCTGAAAACCGTGGACCGCCCGCCGGAGCGCCCACTGTCCTGGGTGGGAGGCCGGGAGGGGGCGCAGGATGCCGCGTGGAGGCTGCCGGACCATGTGGGGATCAGTGAAATCCTCGCCAACCGCCTGGGACTGAAGACCGGACAGCGGCTGGTCCTGCGGACGCCGCACGGTCCGGTGGAATTCACCGTCTCGGGGATTTTTTATGACTATGCCGAGGATCAGGGCTGCCTGTATCTGACCCCGGGGAACCACGCCCGTCACTGGCCCGGCACCGGAGCCCATGCCGTGGCCGTGTTTTTGAAGGACCCCATGCGCGCCGCCGCGCTGGAGGAGGAGCTGCGCGCCAATTTCAGTCAGGACACCGCCTTGGCGCTGTATGCCAACCGGGCGCTGAGGGACCGGGTTTTCGGTATTTTCGACCAGACCTTCGCCGTCACGGAGCTGCTGCGCGTCATCGCCATGGCGGTGGCGTTGCTGGGGATCGTGCTGGCGCTGAGCACGCTGGTGGCGGAGCGGGCCTATGAAATCGCGGTGCTGCGGAGCATCGGAGCCGGGCGCGGGCAGGTGGCGGCGGTCCATCTGGCGGAGGCCGGGCTCATTGGACTGGTCTCCGCCGTGCTGGGGGCGGTCTGCGGCCTGCTGCTGGCCATGATCCTGACCTGGGTCGTGAACAAGGCGTTTTTCGGGTGGACGGTACGCTTCTCCGTGCCCTGGGCGGAACTCGCCTGGACGCCGGTCTGGGTCACCGCCTGCGCCCTCGCCGCCGGTTTGATCCCCGCTTGGAAAGCCGCCCGCGCCCCTCTGGCGGCGGCGCTGAGGTCCGAGTAGGACCCTTCAATCCGGCATCCGCCATGGGGTCATGCTCCGGGCGCATTCCACAGGCGTGCCGATGGAAAAAAATTGCGGACAGATTCCGCAAATTCCCATATGGCTTCCCAATCATGCCCGTCCGCTGTCCGTTGCTGTTTTTCCTTCTGCTCCTGGCCCCGGCGGCGGTGCTCCGGGCGGCGGACTTCAAGCGGGACATCGCACCCATTTTCAAAGCCAAATGCCACGAATGCCACAGTGAGAAGGCGGGGAAGGAAAAGAACGGGTATGTCTTTGACAACTTGGAGCGGCTGAAATCCGACATTGGCCCCTCCTGCCAAATTGTGCCTGGCAAGCCGGAGGAAAGCCCGCTGATGGAATTGCTGACCGCAGCCGCCGGAGACAAGCGCCGGATGCCGCCCAAGGGGGAGGGACTGACGCCCAAAGAGTTGAAGCTGATGCGTGAATGGATCAGGGAGGGGGCACTGCTGGAGAAAGGCCCCTCCTCCAAACCCGGCGGTCTCCCGCCGCCCAAGCCGGCGGAAAACAAGCCCGGCCCCTCCAAACCCAATGCCCCCGCCACCCCGCCGGAGAAATGGACCAGCACCACCGGCGAGGTGATCGAGGCCGGCTTTGTCGCGATGGAGGGGGAAACCGTGGTTTTGAAAATGACCAACCGCAGCCAGCCCTACCGCGTGCCACTGTCCCGGCTGAATGAGGAGAGCCGGAAAAGAGCCTTGGAGCGCGCCAAGTCCCCGCCGGTCTCAAGGGGCGGGAATTGAATTGAAATCCACCCCAAGGAAGCGTTCACTGGGATTGCCCCCGCCATGATGCTCAGACTTCTTTTTCTTCTGCCGATTCTGTTCCTTTCCGCCTGTTCGAAGCCCGAAAAGGCCGACACTGACCACACCGGACTGGAGACGCCTGCCGGCGAGGCCGTGCTGCGCCACGTGCTCAGCGTCTGTCCCCACCGCAGCGAGGCCAAACAGCTGACGATTGTCCTCGGCGATAAAATGGAGCCCGCCAGCAAAGCCTTTGAAGGAAAATTCAGCGACACCGGCCTGCTGGTGACCCCTTCAAAAAAACTGGAGGCCGGCATGGCCAACGGCCAGGTGCGGATCTATGACAGCGTCACCCAGGAGCCGCCCATCATCATCCAGCTCAGCAGTCTCATTGAGGAGCCCGCGTCCGTTCCCACCTTTAAAGCCAAGGCCGCATGGTCCTGGAAGGACAAGGCCAAACGATTCATCTATACGGTGAAGGCCAAACCGGATGGCGCCTTCGACATCAAACAGGAGGAGGAAGTGCCCATCGCCCCGCGCAATCAGGACGGGATGCGTGAGGTGAAATAACCCCAGGCCCGGAAGCGGACCCCGCCGGATACGGAACCGGATCAACCAGATGTCCACTTCGCATAAAGAGGAGATACTGAGGGAGACCATTCACTGTATGGTGATGTGGGGGGACGGGAAGGCGGAGGTGCTGGCCAAGCTGGCGGCCAACGGAATCACCGGGGAGGCGGCGGAGGCCATGCACCGGCAGGCTTTTTCGGAGCGGGTGGCGGCCATCCGGCATGATGCCTGGAACACGATGGAATACGGTCTGTTCTGGCTGGTGGTGGGCGTGGGTGCGCATTATGAACTCCGGTGCTGGACAGGGCTGCATGGAATCCCGGGAAGCTTTTTCCGTTTTGTCTGGCCCGCGGTGCTTTACGGCGCGTGGCAGTTCTGCATAGGTCTGACCGAAATGATGTTCGCCCACCACCGGCAAGGCTCCCTGGCTGATAATGAGGACTGATCCGTGGCGGGAAGCGGCGGGCATGGGAATTTCCGGTGCCTTCAAGGGGGTGGACCGGACTGCTGTTTTCCAGTCCCGGCTCCTGGCCTGGTTCAGGTCTGAGGGCCGGGACTATCCATGGCGGCGGACCCGTGATCCCTACGCCATCCTGGTTTCGGAGATGATGCTGCAACAGACGCAGATCGCCACCGTGCTGGGGCGTGGTTATTATCAGCGCTGGATGGAAGCCTTTCCGGATGTGGTCTCCCTGGCCGCCGCTCCGGAGCCGGAGGTTCTGCGGGTATGGGAGGGACTGGGATACTACAGCCGGGCGCGGAATCTTCACAAAACAGCCCAGGCGGTCCTGACGGAGCACGGCGGCGTTTTCCCCCGCAGTGTGGAGGGCCTGCTGACCCTGCCGGGCATCGGGCGTTATACCGCCGGGGCGGTGGCCTCCTTCGCATGGAACCTGCCCGCCGCACTGGTGGACGGCAATGTGGCCCGCGTGCTGACCCGCCTGCTGGCCTGCGATGAGGAGATCGACCGCCCTGCCGTCCAGCAGAAGCTGAATGATTGGGCGGCGGCGCTGCTGAACCGTGATGAGCCCCGCCTGCACAACAGTGCCATCATGGAACTGGGACAGCGGATCTGCACCCCGCGCGCGCCGGCCTGCCTGATCTGTCCGGTGCGCAGCGTCTGCGCCTCCGCCGGACCGGATGCCGTCAAACGCCCCCGGAAGCGCGCCGCGCGGGAGACGGTGCTGGTGACGGAGCACGCTCTCTTCGCCCTCCGGAAGGGAAAACTCCTTCTGCATCAGGAATCCGGCCGCCGCCGCCAAGGACTCTGGAAACTGCCGGAGCGCTCAACCGATGAGGTTCACGGCCTGCCGGAAATCCTGACTGCGCCCTACACCATTACTCATCACCGGGTCACGCTGCACGTTTACGAATCCCGGGAAGCCATCGCCGGCCCCGGCGAAACCTGGCATCCGCTGGCGGAGGTGGAGGCCCTGCCCATGCCGGGTCCTTACCGCAAGGCACTGAACCGCATTATGGAAAACAGGCTTTTGTGAGAATATCCTCCGAAACGGGAGAACAGGACGGGAACAGGCTCGGCTATTTCATCGCGGCGGCAAAATCACGATGCACCACCACTCTCAAGAATCCTGACCGGGGATCCCATCCACGGAGAAAGGCGGACTGCGGCTTGTCCTCACAGGCGCGGCAGGCCGGCATATCCACCCGGATCACTTTGGCTCCCGACGTTCCGCGGAAGACCGAGGGAAGCAGCCGGGCCAAAATGAACCGCAGGGCGAAATCGGCTTCTTCCCTTTCCGCCACCAGCTTCGCCATAGCGTGGCCGGTTGCCTCCGCCGCGCAGTGGAAGCAGACGCGGGGCAGTTTCATCCCTTCCCGGATCTGAACGATTTTGTGGACGATTTCGGGACCGTTCACATCCACCGGCTGCTGGCAGGAGGGGCAGGTTTCATCGTTTCTCAGCAGGACTCTATTGAAGCAGTGGGGGCATTGGACAAGCATGGCGTCAGTTTTGAGGAAGAGATTGCGCCCACGCAGCCACGGTGGGAATGGCGCTGTCAGGGAAAGGGATATCCTGCCTGCAGACTCCGGGATCCAGTTCCCCGCTCCGCATCAGGCGGCCGGCCTTCCAGACGGTGGTGCCGGGATGCCAGGGACCGACCTTCCGGGGATCGGACCAGGTGTGCAGGCTGAGAACATTTGGCGTCAGGGCGGCGGCGATGTGCATGGGGCCACTGTCCACGCTGATGACGCTCCGCGCCCGGCGGATCAGCCAGATGAGCTCAGGCAGGGTGGTGGCGTTCAGCAGTGAAACCGCATTCGGCGGCAGGTTGGGCAGGGCGGCCGTGCCGCCATCCGCCCGCCCTGCGATCAGGACCGGCAGCGGTGCCAGTTTCTGACAAAGCCGGACCACTTGGCCGGCGGACAGGGATTTGCCTTTTCCCCGGCTGAAAGGATGCAGCACCACCGCGCCCGGCGGCACGGTGCCGTCCGGCAAAGCGGTGGGAGCGCTGCCGTGTGGAAGCGGAAACTCCAGCGGTCCATCGGCTCCGAGCGCGCGGGGCAGCGCCAGGGAGCGCTCGATGGCGTGGGCGTTGGAATCGACCGCAATGACCGTGCGGTGAAACCACCGCGCGCCCTCCCGACTGTCGCTGAAGCCGATGCGCACGGGAGCCTGGCTGGCACGGGCGATGAGGCCGCTGCGCAGGAGGCCCTGAAAATCGAGCGCAGCGTCGGGTCGGACAGCGGATGACAGGTTTTTCAGCCAGCGGTGGAACCGCAGGAGGCCGGCGGCGCCGCGGAAGTTCTCCCGTGGGAATGCCAGAGTTCCGGCGAGGTCGGGATTGCCATCCAGCAGGGAGGCGAAGGCGGGATTCACGAGCCAGGTGAACGCCAGGTCCGGAAACCGCCGCTTCAGCAGATGCACGGACGGCAGGGTGTGGACGATATCCCCCAGGGAGCTGGGTTTGATGATCAGGGCGCTCCGGCAGGCGCTGAGATCGGGCAGGGCGGAGGGCATGTGGAGCGCAACAGGTATCAATCGCTCTGGCATTCAATCATGGAGCCGGTTTCCCAGGCTTCGCTGAAGAAATTTTTAAGGCGCTGATAAGTTTGCTCCCATGCGCCGGACCCAGCAAATTTCAACCTCTTGGAAAAAATCGTGATGTTCAGCAGTTCCAACTCTGCGACGATTGAGCGCGACTGGTTCGGATAAATGATTGGATCGCTGTAAAAGGCCTCATAAATTCTTTTCAGCTCCGGGCATCTCAGCTTTTCGGTGTGGGGGATTTCCAGGAAATCCTCATCGTGGATGGACTCTTTCCGACCTGAGCCGGTGATGGTCATGTCGAATGCCAAGGCAGTTCTTTCCTGTGGTGTTTTATGATCTGCGCCTTTCCGCCAGAATTTCCTTACTTCCCGAGCGCCAACCGCTGCGCCAAGGCATCCGGCAGGCCCGCAGCGCGGATTTTGCGCTGGGTGGTCTCGATGTCGTAGGGCAGGCGGCGGATGACGATCTCCTGATTGTCGTGATCGTAGAGGGCGTAGGCGCTGCGCCAGTCGCCGTCCCGCGGCTGGCCGACGCTGCCGACATTGATGAAATACTTCCGGCCCGGCTCCACGCGGGTGATGTCCGCGTTCTCCATGGAGACTGTGGCCCCCTTGACGTAAACGCGCGGGGTGTGGGTGTGGCCGAAGAAGCAGACCTGCGTGAACTGGTAGGAGAAGCTGGCCATGGCGTCGAACTTGTTCATGACGTAGGCCCAGCTGGTGGGGGTGTCCAAAGTGCTGTGGACAATGGTGAAATCCCGCACCTGCCGCACCATGCGCAGAGCGCGCAGCCAGGCTTTGTCATCCTCGCTGAGGGCGCGGCGTGTCCACTCCAGCGCGGCCTGGGCGAGGGGGTTGAGGCCCACGATCTCCGTGTCGGCGCTGGCCTCCTCGTCATGATTGCCCTTCACTGTGGGGCAGCCCAGCTCCTGCAGACGGTGAACGCACTCCGCCGGATTGGCATTGTAGCCCACCACATCGCCGATGCAGACGTAATGGGTCGCACCCTGGCCGGCGGCGTCGGCCATGACAGCGTCGAACGCCTCAAGGTTGGCGTGAATGTCTCCAAAAATAGCAAACTTCATCTCAGGGGGCGGAGGGAGCCTGGCGGCGGAATGGAAGCGGGCGGACAGGCAGGCAGAGCCCTGCCGGGCGGCCTTGGCGGCTCTCCGGACCTGGAAGTGAGGCGACGGGGGACGGTCTCACTAGCTCTTTGATTTGGTCTTGGTGGCTGTCGCAGTGGCCGTTTTGGTTCCCGTGGATTTGGAGGCGGAGGCGGCGGGTTTGGCGGCAGGTTTCGCCGCGGAGGTGGCGGTGGCCGCCGCGGTGGCGGACTTGGCTCCGTTGCTGCCATTGCTCACGGGGTCCGCAGCCGGTGGGGCGGCGGCGGCGGCGGCGGCTGCTTTGGCGGCGGCGGCGGCACGGGTGGCGGCCTTGACCACAGGCGGGCCGGCGGCGATGCCGCGCTTCATCACGGCGAAGAGGCGCTGCACCTCCAGTTTTTTCTGGGGCGGGATCTGGTTCCAGTGGGTGTCGGTGAGGGCACCCTCAATGGCGTAGGCGGCCACGAGGGAAACCGGGTGACCTGCGAGGAGCATGCGGCGGCAGACCTCGATGGCTCCAAGCTTGGCCATCTCGCTGCGGCTGCGCACACCGGCATCCACAAGCCAGAGGGCGGTTTTTTCTCCGAGGTTTTTAAGGGCGGCGAGTTCCTGAACGATGGGATCTGTTGCGGACATAAGAGTGGGGCTGGCCGGACTGCGGCCATTTGTCAGCTGTAGAAAAGCAGAATTTCGGTGGAATTTCAGCCACTATTTTTTGATATTCACGCTCTGGTGAAAAATTCGTTGCCTTATTGCGCCCGATGGATGCGAGGCCGCCACTCTGCAGCCACCGGGAAAATGGAAAGAGATGGCTGAAAATGCGCCATTTCTAAATTCAGGGCTGGCACGCTTGGTGCTTAAATCAATGGCAGGCCGGGGTGCGAATCCTGGCCGCAGATTTGGCGGATCACGGAAGAGATTCCATCCGCAACAAGATCGGGGGTTGCTGCAAGAACGCTGTGCCCGGGCTGGTTTTCCAGTCCGGGCACAGCACTTTTCAGCACAGAGCGGCAAAAGGAAAGGGCTGGCGGAAAGGGCGGGGAGGGCAGCGGAGCCGGGATGAAGGGAGCCGCAGGGAAGCGGCAAGCGCAGTGCAGGGTTTCCTGAGGAATCCGGATGCACACCCGTCGGTTCCGGACGACGGAAGGGATTTTATTATGCCCCCCTCCATCACCACCAAGCGCGGCGACGCCGGCCAGACCGATCTGTTGTTCGGCGGCCGGGTTGGAAAGTTCCATCCCCGCCTGCAGGCCGTGGGGGATCTGGATGAGCTGAACGCCGCCCTGGGCTTGGTGCGGGTGCATGTTCTGACACCGGAACTGCGCAAAACCGCCGCCCGGGCGCAGGAGGATCTGGTGGCGCTGATGGGATTGCTGGCGGCGGGACCGGAGCACGGGGCCCGCTACCTCAGCCAAGGATTTCCCACCATCGGTCCGGAGACCGTGGGGCGTCTCACAACGGAGGCCGCCGCCCTTGAGGCGCAGTTCCCTGACGGATTCGGAGGCTGGTCCACGCCCGGTGCCAAAGGCGGTGCGGGCGCGGCCTGGCTGGAGATGGCCCGCTGTGTCTGCCGCCGCGCCGAGCGCTCCACCGCCGTCTTGGCCCCGGAGGATTTGCCGGGCAATCCGCACATCCTGCCATGGCTGAACCGTCTGAGCGACCTGCTCTGGCTGGCGGCGCGGGTGGAGGAGCAGGTGATCATTTGATGCCAGGGGCGCAGTTCCGGCAGGTGCCGGGTGTCAGGCAAAGATCTCCCGCACCGGCACCCCCACTCCGTCCGCGGTGGCGTAAAAGGGGCGCTTCTCCACATCGTAGGCCGTTTTGGGGCTGATGCCCATGGCGGTGAGGATGGTGGCGTGCAGGTCAATGACACTGACGGGCTTCTCAATGGTCACGCTGGGGCGGTCGGGGGAGGTGGCTCCGTGGACGAGCCCCTTTTTCATGCCGCCGCCGAACATCAGGACAGAGGAGCCGGCGGTGAAGTGGCGGTGCAGGCCGTAATGCTTCAACTCGGTCATCACATCCACGGCCTCGGTGGTCTGGTCGGCGGCGTTGGAGCCAGGCTTGCCCTCCATCATCATGTCGCGGCTGAACTCGCTGGCGAGAATGACCAGCGTGCGGTCCAGAAGGCCGCGCGCCTCCAGATCGAGAATCAGCCGGTCGATGGGGGCATCGATCTGCTTCTTCATATCCGCCGCCGTGGTGTGGCCGTTGGCGTGGGTGTCCCAATTCAGGAAGGGCACGTATTCCGTGGTCACCTCCACAAAGCGGGCTCCGGCCTCCACCAGGCGGCGGGCCAGCAGGCAGCCACGGCCAAAACGCCCGGTGTCGTAAACGGCGAGGTTCTCCTTCGGCTCCAGATTGATGTCGAAGGCGCTGCGCTCCTTGGCGTTCAGCAGGCGGTGGGCGTTCTCCATGGACCGCAGCATGGACTCCTGCTGGTAGTCGCTGACAAAAGAGGTCTGGGTGCCGGCCTTCACGAGGCGCTTGAACTGCTCGTAGCGGCTGGAGAAGCGCCCGGGGTCCATGCCCTCCGGGGGACGCACGGACTGCGCGGCGGCCTCCGGGAAGGGCAGGTTCATGGGCCCGAACTCACTGCCGAAGAAACCGGCGGTGGTGAAGGCCTTCAGCTCCTCCTGCTCGCCCACGCCCTCCAGCCGCTGGCCGATGTTGATGAAGGGAGGAATCACCGGATTGCGCGGGCCGAGCACCTTGGCCATCCACGCGCCGAGGTGGGGACAGGCCACCGTCTGCGGTGGCACATAGCCGGTGTGCCAGTGGTACTGGTGCCGGGAATGCAGGATGCTGCCCAAATCCGGCTGGATGTGGGAGCGGATGAGCGTGCCCCGGTCCATGACTTTGGCGATGTTCTCCAGTCCCTGGCTGATGCGGAGGCCGGACACCACGGTTTCGATGTCCGGAAAGGTGCTCATCGTGTCCTTGATGGCCAGGCCGGGCTTGAAGGGACGGTAGAGCTTGGGATCGAAAGTATCCGGAGCCGCCATGCCCCCGCCCATCCACAGGAGGATGCAGGCGTCGGCGGTGGGGGCGGGTTGGATGACGCCGGTGGCGGCGGAAAGCAGCCGGGGTTCGCCGGCGGCCAGCGCGGCGGCGGTGCCGAGGGCGAGTTTCTTCAGAAAATCGCGGCGCACGATGGAATGCGGGGCGGTGGGATCGATTTCAAAGTTCATGGCCGGAGAGAGGAAAGATGGGTGGAAAACGGGATGGGGGAGGAACGGCATCAAGCGCCTGCGGAAGGGAGTTTGAGGATCACCGCACGTATTGGAATTCCGGGGTCATCAGCAGCATCCAGAGCAGATCGCTGATGCCCTGCACGGTCAGATGGCCACCCATGGACTCCTTGGCGATGCTGAGCTCCGCAGCGTCCGGTCGGCGGCAGAGCGTGGATTCATAGAGCCACTGGATGCAGGCCTCCGGCGTGGGGAAGTTCCGGGCCAGGATATTCTCCGCGCCCTTGTCCATGAGGCCGGCGAGCACCGGACCGTTGGCGAGGTCGATGGCCTCCAGCGTGGTCAGGTCGTTGGGCCGGACGGTCACGATCTGGTCGCGGTTCGGGCGGCCCAGCGTGGTCATGAGGAAGTCCGCCTTCATCAGCGCGGCCCGGACCATGGGCTGCGGGCCGGATTCCACGGCGGCCAGCAGGGATTTGATTTCCCCTCCTTTGTTGGCGGTCCACGGACCGTTGATCTCCGAAGCCTGGGCCCAGACGGTGCCCGGCGGGAACTTCCCGGCGGCATCGGGCAGGGTGGCGGTCCACTGCCAGTCCGTGTCCGACACCAGGCGGCTGCGGCCACCGTCCTCCAGCGTGGCGGCGGCATCGAAATAAACCGCCGCCAGGTTCGGACCGCTGCCGGCGTTTTTGCCGACGATGACGATTTCATTGTCCCCCGGCTTCAGAGTGCCGGCGAGGGGCACACTGTCGATGGTCTGCCAGTCCTTATCGCCGGCGATGCGCGCGCCGTTGACATAAAGATCGTATTCATTGTCCACCGTGACCACGGCTCCGGCCCTCACCGGCTTGCCGCCGAGGGTCCAAGTCCGGCGGAAGGCCAGAGTTTCACCCGGCGGGGGCTGCTGCGCTCCCAAGGGCTGCCAGATCCACTGGCCCTGAAGCTCCGCCGCACCGGCGGGAGCCGGTTTTCCACGCTGGATGGGAGCGTCCGGCTTGGCGGGGGCGGTGCCGGTGATGGCCCACACCGCATCCACGAACTGCTCGGCGGTCAGACGTTTGGCGCGCGGGCCGGTGAAGACAAAACCCTTGTCGTCGGCGTCGCGGGCCAGGGTGGCGGCGCGCATTTGGTAAGCTTGGGATCCGGCGATCAGCACCAGTGTGCGCTTCACGTCGTAACCGTGGTCTTGAAAATCCGCGCCCAGGAAGTCCAGCAGGTCCGCATCCCAGGGCTGCATGCCCATGGAGTCCGGCGGATACACCAGCCCGCGCCCCATCAGCCGGTGCCACAACCGGTTCACCAGGGTGCGGGAGAAGCGGCCATTCTCCTTGTGGGTCAGGAGGGCCGCCAGCTGATTAAGCCGCTCCGGACGGGAGGCGGCGGCGTCCACATTGCCCAGTTCCGGAAAGACCCACGAGGCCACGGCGGATTTGCCCGTGGGCTTGTCGCAGCGGTAAAGCTCCATAGGCTTGTCCGAAAAAATCGCGGCCAGGCCGTAGGCGTCGGTCAGTTTCCAGCGGTCGATGAAGCTGTCGTGGCAGGACGCGCACTTCATATTGATGCCCAGGAATGTCTGCGAAATGCTCTGCGAGAACTGGATCTCCACCGTCTGCCCGGCGCTGACCTCGCCGCGCCATTTGATGCCGGCCCCGAAGCCCGCGCTGTCATCCTTGGGCGGAGCGACCAGCTCCCGCGCGAACTCATCGTAGGGCATGTTGGTCACCAGCGCCCGGTAGAGCCATTGGCTGATCTGGCTGCGGCCTCCGGTGATGAAGCCCGTGCCGGCGTAGTCATTGCGCAGATGGTCATTCCAGAAAGTGAGCCAGTGCTCGGCGTAGTCCGTGTCCCGCGCCAGCAGACTGCCCGCCAGCCGCGCGCGTTTGCCGGGATCGGAATCCTTCACAAAAGCCTCCAGTTCCGCCGGGGCCGGCGGCAGGCCGATCAGGTCCATGGAGGCCCGGCGCAGAAAAGCCCCGTCATCCACCTCCGCGGGACGCGGGAGTTTGCGGTCGGAGAAATATTTATCGATGAACCGGTCCACAGGGTTCTCCCGTCCGTCCACCACCGGGGGCAGTTCCGGGCGGCGTGGGCGCAGAGGGGGCTCATAGGAGGGTTTGGAGAAGGTGAAGCCCTCCTCCCATGGCAGCCCGTCCGCGATCCATGCTTTCAGCAATTCCGTCTCGTCACCGGTCAGCCGGGCTCCCTTGGGCGGCATCTGCTCGTCCGGATCCGTGGAAAGCACCAACTCCAGCAGCCGGCTGCCGCCCGCCTTGCCGGGAACCGCCACCGGGCCGTTTTCGCTGCCCTTTAGCAGGGCCACACGGTCATTGAGGGAAAATCCGCCTTTCTTCTTCTCCCCCATATGGCAGTCCGCGCAGTGTTTCCGCAGGATGGGCACGATCTGATGGGAGAAATCCACACCCGCCCAAGCCGGACAGACGGAGAGGGCCAGCGCGGCGGCGGTGAAAAGCAGTCGGTGCGGTCGGATCATGGGCGGTGCGTGGAGCGGGAAAATGGAGTCCCTTTTTCAATAAAGCGGCGGCGGGGGCCGGCGGGGTGTGACATTCCACATACGTCCGCCGGGCGGTAGCCTGTCCCCGTGCGGAAATCCTTAATAAAAGCCCTTCCCAGGGCCATTGTAAAAATCAGGCAAATTTTGTAACTGAAAATCTTCCGGGATGACGTTCTTTTCATAAAGCCGGAGTGCTTTGATTCAATCCTATGCTTGGTCCCCTAATTCTTTTTGCCATCACCATGGCCATTTCCCTGATCGCCGCCGGCCTGGTGAAATCCAAAGTGCGTAAATGGAGTGAGGTCGGCGCCGCATCCGGCCTGACCGGTGCGGAGGCGGCTTCGCAAATTCTGCGGCAGGCGGGTATTCACGATGTGGAGGTGGTCCCCTACGAGGGGATGCTCTCGGACCACTACGACCCCGTGAATAAACGCCTTGCCCTGTCCGAGGGCGTGTATGGCAGTCGCTCCGTGGCCGCTCTGGGCATTGCCGCCCACGAGGCCGGCCACGCTCTCCAGCACGCTCAGCTCTACGCCCCCCTTCAGTGGCGCATGAGCGCCGTGAAGATCACCAGCTTCGCCTCGGGCGCGATGATGTTTCTGCCCATCGTGTTCGCCCTCATGGGCATGCTGAAGCTGGGCCTGATCATCATGGTGACGTGTATTGGCATCACCATGCTTTTCAACCTGATCACGCTGCCCGTGGAGTTCGACGCCAGCCGCCGCGCCAAGGCTCTGCTGCTCCGCAGCGGCATGGTCAGCCCCGGCCATGAGCAGCGCGGAGTGGATGAAGTTCTGAATGCCGCCGGTCTCACTTATGTCGCAGCCTTTGTGACGTCACTGGCGTATCTTCTATACTACCTCCTTCCGCTCCTCACCGGGCGCTCAGATGATTAAGAAAGTTTTCATGTAAAGAAAAAACTTGGGTTCCCCAGGTATATGGATGGTGCCTGCGCAACCCCCGCCCGGCTTCAGCAATTGACTGGAGTCGGGCGCTTTCTTTTTTGGAACCGGGGGGGAGGTTTTTATCCGCTGCCGTCCCGGCACGCAAGCAGGCAGCCAGCGGGTTTCCTCAAGCCCGCCGACCGTTTCCCCGGACGGATTTCCTCATGGGAATTCACAGCGGTAAAAATCCCGCTCGAAAACCCCGGCCACCACGCCTCCTGAACCTGAAACTCTCACCGCCAGCGCCAGCCGCTCATTGAACATCAGTCCATCCCGCACCCGCCAACTCCGCCGGTGCGGCAGCCTGTCCAGGGAATCCCCGGGTTTGAAAGCGTTTATCCGCCACTCCTCCACCGCATCGGAAACCAGCAGCGGGGAGAGAATGACGAACGCTGGCAGAATGTTCAGCGGCTCCCGGTTGTGGTTGTCGTGGCGGAGAACACCTTTGAAGGCGGCGGTGTTCAGGGAAGGCAGCTTCAGGGTTCTGGAGACACGGCTCAGCGTTTTCTCCCGGATGCGCACGTCCGCCCGGTAAGCGGGCAACTGCGGGACCACGCGGGCGGGAACCCCATTTTTGAAAATGACATAAACCGGCCGCTTCTCCGCTCCCAGCTGGGCGCTCCAGCATTCAATTTCCGCTCCTTGCTTCAATGCGAACTGCCGGGCTTCCAAGGAAAGATTTCCCGGCAGAGCTTCGACCTGAACCGTCTGCTTCGGGACAGTCCGGCAGGAAATCAGTGTCACCAAAAGAGCGGACAGCAAAAGGCGGGCTTTCATCAAAGCGGTTTTTGAATTTCACCGCCTTCCCAAATTTTTGGACGGCCAGGGATTGGGCTGCGGGAACCGGGGAAATAATGGCCCTCTTCTCAAAGCCATATGATGAACAGTGCACTGGCCGATGTTACTGCCCCGGTGCCGCGACGGTCACTTTGGCATTCCCGGCGGCGGCGGCTGCGGAATCAACTTTGACTCCCGGGAAGTATTTAATAGGCGCTCCGCCGGGGATGCCCACGGTCGCGGTGAAGGCTGCCGCATCATCCGGATGAATGGCGGCCTGCCAATGCCCGGCCTCATCCGTGCGCACTTGGGCCAGCGTCGCGTTCCCGCCACTGCCGGACTCCTGACGCAGCAGCAGCCTGGTGTTGGCGAGGGGGGCACCCGACTCATCAACCAGCGTGCCTCCCACGGTCTGCGTGCGGCTCTCCGCCGTGATCGTGGTTTCCGCAGGGGTTTCCCCGGCGGCAAACTGCGCCACCGGCGCGGTGTATCCCGGAGCCTCCAGTCTGAGAGCCAGCGCGGTGCGGTCATTGTCCACTCCAATAGGAATCCGGGCATAACCCTCCGCATCCGTGGTGAAGGGCCGGTCCGGCAGGTCGAAGGAGTAATTGCGGCCATCCGCCCACACTTTGGCCCCGCTGACGGGCATTCCGTCCGCGTTCCGTACCTGGACTTTGACCATGTTGCCGGATTCCAGCCCCGGGCCCCACCCCAGTTTGTCCACCACGTCGAGGGTCGCCGCATCCCATTCCCAGTTCAGCTGGGTTTCATAAATTTCCCCGCCCCAGGACATGTTCATGACCTTGTCATAGCCAAAAACCCGCAGCAGGGGAATGGCATCGCCCCATTCCGTGCGCTGCACCTCCTTGATTTCCGCAAAGGTGCGTCCGTCACGGAATTCCAGATTGCTGAACTCGTAGCCGTAGGCCGGCTTTTCCATTCCGGGGTCGGGATGGTCGGAGCCCAGGATACTCTCGGAGAAGTCGTTTTTGCCCCGTGGGGAGCGCAGGACATCGGCAGGGACAAATTCCGGCGCAAGCTGGGAAAGGTATTCGGGGTAGTTGCCATACTTGGCTTTGTAAGCAAAAATGCCGTCCCGCAGCTTCCGCAGGTGCTCCCGGTCGATCTCCTTGTTTTTTTCAATTTCGGCAAGCTCCGGACTGGAGGCCTTCACTTCGGAAGGCTTCTCCTTTTCCTTTTTCGGGAGTGGCGATTCAGGCCGGATGGTAGACAGCGTTGAAGGCGGATGTGAGGCCGGAGCCGGAGCCGCTCCATCCGGTGCTTCTCCGTGCGTTAGCAGCCATATCCCCGTCAGCAGAGCAAGAATGGCGAGGATGGCGATGACAGGGCGTCGGCGGGACATGGCTCCAAAAAAGTTTTCAGATCAATACAGGAGGGAACTGCCGGTTCTTAATCCCGGAATTTCAGCCTGTGGATACGGGGGAATTGGAAAAAAACAGTAATAAAAAACCTGTCTGGATGCATGGCGGTTCATAACAGCCTGTTTGACAGGGCTGGTATGTATGATTTGCCTTTTGAGGAATATAATACGGAGTGCGCTTTTTTTTTTCATCCGGTTAGTGATTTTGTGAAGCTGAATTTCAACCTGGGTTATTTCCGGGTGTCCCAACACCCGATGAAAATTTCCCATTCCCTCCTTCTGGCCGCCTCCACCGCCGCCGCCGGCGCTGCCGGTGCCTGGTTTCTGAAGCCCACCGGGCCTGCCGGCGGAACCGGCCATGGACCGGCGGGTGTTTTCATGCCGCCAGCCGCGGCGGCGCAGGGCTCACAGCTGGCGGTCACAGTGGAGACCAAAGCCGCAGCGGCGGCGGTGCTGGCCTCCCCAATGGATTTTCTGAAATCCCAGAAGGGACAGCCCTCCCTCGTGGCCCGCAGCCGGATTCTGGCGGCGGTGGGGGCCATGTCATTGGAGGAGATACGGGCGGCCACCGTCAAGCTGAGAGCCATGGGGGAAGGCGGCGGCACTCCGGCGCAGTGGGAGCTGACGTCCTGCGTGTATGAGCGCTGGGCGGAGCTGGATCCGGAAAGCCTGCTGACCGAGGCTGTCCATCGGGGCATGCAGGATCAGACCGGCTATCTGGGGGTGACCTCCGCCTTCCGGGAACTGGTGAAAAAAGATGCCGACGGGGCATGGAAACGCGCCCAGGACCTGGGGCCGCTGTCCTACTACGCCAAACGGGAGATCCTCAGCGGCATCGGGTCCGGCAATCCTCAGCAGGCCCTCAAACTGGCGATGGCGGACGGACCGACGCGCCGGGATTCCTACCTGTGCGGCGGGTTCATGCAGTCCTGGCTAGCCCGGGACCGCGGCGGCGCGGTCGCCGCTCTGGAGGCTCTGCCGCAGGGGGAATTCCGCGCCGGCCTGGTGGGCCAGATCGCGGGGGCTTTCGCGGCCCAGGACGCGGACGGGGCTCTGGCGTGGGCGGCGGGACTGAAAAACTCCGCCGAAAGCACCGGTGTCATCCGGTCCGTGCTCTCGCAGCTCGCGGGTGAGGACCCCCAGCGGGTGCTGGCCATGGCGGATGATCCCAAATATGCTCAGCACCGCCTGGAGGCCCTTTCCTCGGCGGTCTCGTCCTGGGGACGCCGGGATTTTGACGCGGCGGTCAGTTTCACCCTTTCCGCCAAAAGTCCCGCTGAGCAGGCCGCCATGTTCCGGCCTCTCAACGAGAATGCCAGTCCCTCGCAGCGGGCCAAGCTTCTGGCGATGGCCGATAAAATGTCACCCGCGATGGCCAAAACCATCTACAGCTCCGCGCTCAACGACTATTATTTCGGCAGCCAGTCCGACCCCAAATCCATTCTGGAGAAAGTCACCTCTCCCGCCATGCGGGAGGAGCTCACCAAAAACGCCATCGGCAACTATGGCACTTCAGTGGAGGAGGGAGTGGAGCTTTTCAGAAAACTGCAGCCGGTTTCCCAGCCCGGGGAGCAGGCCTCCGAGCTGGCCAAGCGGCTGGCCTGGAGCGATCCCGCCGCGGCCCTGAAGTGGGCGGAGAGCCTTTCCTCCGCCGATCTGCGCAAAAGCGCGCTCACCTCCGCCCCTCAGACCTAGTGCTATTCCGACCCCGCCGCCGCCAGCGCCAAAGCCGCCTCCCTGAGCGACCCGGCGCAGCGCGAGGCCGCCCTGCGCGCCGTGGCCGGCAACTGGGGAGGCCGCGATCAGAAGGCCGCGCTCCAGTGGACGGAGTCCCTGCCGCCGGGGGACCGCTCCCCGGCCCTCGCCTCTTTGGTCCAGAACACCATGCAGTTCAGCCCCGAGGAGGCCCGGAAACTCTATGAGCGCTTCGCCTCCGGCTTGGATCCCGCAGGAGCGGCCAAGATGGAAAACAGGCAGGTGGCCAAATCCCTGGCCTCCGCCCTGACGGAGAGCAACCCCCAGGAGGCCGTCGCCTGGTCGCAGGGCCTTACCCCCGGTCCGTCGCAAAACGAGGCTTGGGCCGGAATCGCCGAAAAGTGGGCCGGCTACGACGCCTCCGCAGCCTCCCAGTGGCTGACCGGCCTGCCGGAGGGCGAGGGACGCGACCTCGCCGCCGACAAACTGGTCTCCGTGATCGCGCGGGATGATCCCGACAGCGCCTGGCAATGGGCGCTGAGCATCGGCGACCGCGGCAAGTGCCGGGAGGCCGCCGCCCGCACCTTGGAGGCGTGGAAAGCCTACGGGGCCAAGGATGCCGCTCTGGCCGCGCTTCAAAACGGTGGATTCACTGGGGATGAACTGACCGAGCTTCAGCGTAAACTGGACTGAAATGCTCCGTGGCTTCCAGGCCGGTCGCGGAATTTCCCAGGCAAAACACGTGTGGAGCGTGGAGCAGGATGTTGAACGGGCCAGCCAACACAATACCGGGGTATGATTGAATCCGTATTCATCAGGGAAAACCGGACTTGCCACCCATTGCTTCAGACCGTGCCGTTCCTGGCAAGCCGTGGAAAAGGATAGTTCTCCAACGGGACAGGTTTCCGTCCGCTGCTGTCCGGCAGCACAGGCAAACCGGTTTTGAAGTGCCTGATTCAGGCTCCGTGGAAAACGGACCGACTCCGCAAGGCGTGGATGCTACGGCGGATAAACCCGCGCCACGGTGCCTGAATCAAGCACCTCAAAACCCGAAGGGAGCCTCAACGGAACACCCTGCCCAAATATCCGGCACCTGCAAAAACATCCGCTGAGAGATACATCTGCCCATCAATGGGAAACCCAATAAGGCATTTTATTGGTTCAAAAATCCGTTGCACCTCACCGTCACTCACCTCGGAATCCCCAGCGCACTCCAAACCCCCGGACTTTTCAACGCAGCACCACAAAATCGCCGTTTTGCCCCGCATATGCCGCCACCCGCCCCCAGGCAGGAACACCCGGCACCCGCCCCCCGGCATTAACAGGCTGCAATTGGGCATCGAATTCCTGCCACGCCGCCATTCCCCCTTGGTTCCATCCAGTCCCCTCCACCCAAGCCACAAGAACTCTTCCCTGCGGATTGGCAACAGCCACAGGGTGCTTCGCGGTTTTTGCCGCGATGGTGATGAATTTCGGATCCTGCTCTGAAATCCAACCGGCGCGAATCTTTCCCGCAGTCTCCCATGCCCCAAACAGCTTGGAATTCCACGGCATAACCGTGGCTGAGCTCATCGGGCACGCCATGATTTTCCAAGGTTCGATTTCACGGCTTTTCCAACCGCTGCTTTTGTTGGAGAGCAGCGTCATGGCACGGTGATCCGCCGACTCCGCGCTGCGGAAAAACACGCTGGCATCTCCATCAGGATCGAGAGTGACTGCCAGGGAACAGCAGGCACAGACACCAGGCGCGGCACGGTTCACCGCCTCGGGTTTTCCAAAGCTGCGTCCCTCATCCGCGGAACTGACAACAAAAACCAAACGCTGGCTTTCCTCCGGCTCCCCGCCCCCCTCGTTACCGTGCCATGCGACGAGTACGCGGCCCTTTCCGTCGGCGGCCACCGAGGCCCCTCCATCCAATGCCGTGGTTCCCCCCAGGAGGTCACGCTGCGGCCCGAACGCCTTGGCGTCCGCGGCTTTGCTGGCATACCAGAGGGGGGAGCGCGGGGAATGGGCGTCCCCCGCCCCATTCCAGACCACATGCAGCGCCCCCGCCGCGCCAAGCGCCAACTGAGGACCGCGGATGGTTCCCATGGCAACCGCACTTCCCGGCAGCGTGTTGACTGTCTGAGAGGGCTGCCACGCGGCACCGGGTTTGCGCCACGTCCAGCGCACCTCCGAAGCTTTCGGCTCCCCCTTCAAATAGACAAGATGCACGGTTCCATCAGCCGCAATGGCCACTTGTGGCTGAACGCCACCCTCGGGGATATCCTCCACTTGAACAGCGGCGGAACCCGTCCACGTGCAAAAAGCTGTGATCAATGCGGCAAGCGGTAAAATTTTCATGCGGTTCAGTAAGCCGAATTGAGCCGGATAATTCAAAAAATACTCTTTTCAGATGTTGGTTCCCAAATTATTCGGCCGGTTTTTTGGATAGCTCCCGGTTCACAGATGTTTCCATCCGGGGCGGTCGCAGTTGGGGAACCCACCGGCGGCCGGGAAAATCCGGTTTGGCCTGGCCGGGACTTCAGCCATCCGCCTGCCAAGGGCGTTTTCCGGCTCCGGACCAAAGAGACTGCCGGCACCGGGATGCTGCGGGGGAGGCCGGTCCCCGGCCAAAGAGTTCTCCCCACTCACCGGCGGAGTATTTCCATGATGAAATGAGGCCACAGACTGCCTCCTGGAGCTCCGTCATTGCGTTCAGATACTGTGGAAACCGGTTTCGCGCCCGGATGGACTGGCACCGGATGCCCGCAGGCCGCTTACGGAATCCTCAGCCCCCGGAGCCATTCCAGAAACTCCGCGTAGTCCTCGGGACTCCGCAGCCGGCAGCGGGCAAGGGTCGCGGGATTCGCCCCCACATGCAGGGTGGTGCCTGAATCACCCAGCACCGCGAAGGCGTCCTCGTCCGTGGCGTCATCCCCGGCATACAGCGCGGCCGCCCCCGGCAGGCCCAGCCTTTTGAGCAGATGCTTCAGGGCATAACCCTTGTTCCAAGGGACATCCGGACGGAACTCCACCACCATTTTACCCTCGTGGCGCCTTAGTTCCGGGAATGCCGCGGCGCAAAGCATGGCCGCCTCCTCCACACGTGGCAGGTCATGCTCCGCCACCAGTCGGTAATGAAGGGAGAGGCTCAACTGCTTGTGCTCGGTGAAGGCCCCTTCGACGCGGCGCAGCTTTTCCTCCAAAAATCCGGCCGCCGCATCCAGTCGGGGGCGGCAGGCCAGGGCCTGGGGATGCACCCAGTCAATGCCGCCGCCCCTGATCTCCAGTCCGTGATTTCCCGCATACACCGCTTTCGCCAAACCCACGAGTCCGGCCACCTCCGCCAATGCGCGCCCTGAAAGCACCGCGACCCTTACGCCCGGCTGCTCCGCAAGAGCCTCAAGGCTGGCTTTCGCGCCCGGGGGCATGGCCACATCCTGGGGCCGGGGACATATCGGAGCCAAGGTGCCGTCGAAATCGGTGGCCACCAGAAGCCTTGGAACCCTTCCCAGCCTTGCCGCCAACTCCTCCCGCCGTTCAGTCCAGTGCGGAGGCATCATTGCTTTCATAGTCGAATTCCGGAAGGTCAAACCTCAGAAGCGCGGTCAGAATTTTGCCCGCCCAGCGGTAAACATTGTTGAAACGGATATGCTCCCGCATGCGCCGCATGCGCCGGCGCTGCTCGGCTTCGTCCATTTCAAGAGCCATGCGGAGAGCATCGGCGATCTCATGGATGGCGAAGGGATTGAAGGACAGGGCCTCCCCCAGCTCCCGCCACGCTCCGGTGAAGCGGCTGAGCAGCAGCACGCCGTGCTCATCGCACCGGCTCGCGGCAAATTCCTTGGCCACCAGATTCATGCCGTCGTGGAGCGCGTTCACCAGAAGGACATCGCAGAGACGGTGCAGGGCCATCATATCCGCCGGACCATGATGCTGCTTGAGCAGAATGATGGCGGGAGCCCCGGGCGTCCCCCATTTCGCATTGATTTCCTCATACAGGGCGTCCACTGCGGCCTCCTCCATCTGGTAGCTCGGGAGACTGGAGCGGCTGGGAGCGGCGATCTGGACAAAAAGCACCTTTCCCCGCCATTCCGGATGTTTGGCCAGAAAATAATCGATGGCCTGAAGCCGGGAAGGAATGCCCTTGGTATAGTCCAGACGTTCGATTCCCAGCCCCAGTTTCCGCCCGTCAAGGTGCAAGCGCTCCCTCCATCTCTCCATGGCGGCCTCCACCTCCGGGGACTGCGAATCCCTCTCATGGGCCGCAAAGTCAATGCTGATCGGAAAAGGCCGGATGAGAGTATCCGCTCCGCCGCGTGTGATGAGCGACAGATCCTGGTTCACTCTGGCCTCAATGACGCGGTCCACGGTGTCCCGGAAGTTCTGGCAGTGGAGCCGCACATGGAATCCCAGCAGGTCATTCCCCAGCATCCCGTCCAGGAGCTCCTCCCCCCAGGGGAAGGCGCGGAAAACCTCCTTGTTGGGCCAGGGGATGTGCCAGAACTGGGCAATGATGAGCTTTCCGTGCCCGCGCTGTTTGAGGATTCTGGGAAGAAGGGCGAAATGGTAATCCTGAATGAAAACAATGGCCGCCCCGTCGCCCGCCTCCTCAATCACGGCATCCGCGAAGAGTTCATTCACTTCCCGGTAGTGCTCCCAGTCCTCGGGACGGAAAACCGGGCGGTTGAAAGTGATATGGCAGAGCGGCCACAGGCCCTCATTGGCCATTCCATAATAAAAACCCTGCTCCTGCTCCTCCGTGAGCCAGACGCGCCGGAGCGTGTACTGCGGATTCTCCGGCGGCACCTGCAGCCGGTTGTGCGCGTCCACCGTTTCCCGGTCCGCATCCCCGCCTCCGTGGGCGATCCAGGTGCCTCCGGTCGCCGCCAGCACCGGATGCAGCGCGGTGGCCATGCCGCTGGCGGGGGTGACACACTCAATGCCGGTGGGGCCGTGCCGGTGGATATAGGGTTCGCGGTTGGCCACCACAATGAATTTGCAGCCGCCCAGCCGCGTTTCGCAGAATTCCAGCAGGCGTTCCCGGGTCCAAAGATTGTGTTCCATTCCGCATTAAAGGGCGGCGCGGCATGAAGGAAAAATGAAACTCAGACATTTCAGAAAAACGGCGGGGACAGGCTTGATATCCTGCCTGCGGCGCTGATCAAAGCATGCATTTCCGGATGTCGCCCTCACTGCTACTACCGGACACCATGAAGCGGCGCGCCCTGTGGGGCACATTCAGCAGATTTGAAACACCAAGATCTCTGCGATGCTTTGGCCATACAGGACCATGGCGGCCGAAGCGCAGAAAGTGCAGGCAATACTCCACCAGACCGGCGGGGAAGGAGGCTGCAAAGGGGAAGTGTGAGGAGACGGGCATTGGCGTGTTGAGTTTTGGGCGGACCGCCGGATCCACCCTGTCATAATGAAGGACACTCTCCGGCTTCTGACCGCTCAGGCTTTCCCCAGAGTGGGGCAGGGTATTCGCCGGCATCCACGATGGCTTGGAGGGCCTGCCGCACGCGGGGTTTGTCGTCCTGATAGGTCACGCCGAACCACTGGCTGTTCGTGGGCAGGACCTCGCAGGTGGCTTCACCGCTTTGGATGAGATCATCCACACCCAGAGGAATATAAAATTCCGCCTTGGGATCGTGCAGGCGGGTTTGGAGAAAGCGGGCAAAGCTGCGGGTAAAGCCGTCGAACACTGCCGGAGTGAAGCCCCAGAAATTCATGGACACGGTCTCGTCCCCTGTAAGGGGCCGCACCGGTCCGCCCTCGGGGCGGTTTTCCGCGCCGCCGGGTGTGCGGTATATATCCGTCATTTCCTCAACGCTCCGCAGCAGGCGGTCCGTGGTGCCGGTCTCACAGATTCCGCGGGCCACCTTGCCGTATTCTGAAAGCGTTTTGCGGAGCTGGAATCCGACCATGGAGAAGCGGTGCGGTTCCTGACCGGCAGCCGCCTCCGCGCCGGCCGCCGGACGGCGCACGAAATCCGCCATGGCGGCGAACGATGTCCGGCCATAAAAGTCATCGGCGTTGATCACGCAGAACGGCTCCCGGATTTCATGCCGCGCCGCCAGCACCGCATGGCCGGTGCCCCAAGGCTTCACACGGCCTTCGGGCAGGGTGAAACCCTCCGGCAGATCCGCCAAATCCTGATACACCAGAGCCACAGGCAGGTGCGGCTCCAGCCGGCTGACCACACGCTCGCGGAACACGGACTCACTCTCCTTGCGGATGATGAACACCACCCGCCCAAAGCCGGCCCGTATGCCATCGAAGACGGAATAATCAAGGAGCGTCTCCCCGTGCGGCCCCATGGTGTCCGTCTGCTTCGACTGGCCGCCGTAGCGGCTGCTCATTCCGGCGGCGAGAACTAAAAGGGTGGGGGCGGGAGTACTCATTTTGGAATGCCGTTCCATGCCACGGCCCTGCTTTCTGCCAAGCGGGGAGAATGAGGGAATCCGGCGGGAGGTCCAGTAATTGGGACGGTGTCTCCTCCAATCGGATCCCTGAAATCATCCGCTCCTCACTTATGCATCAGATAGCTTATGAGGTCGCGGATTTCCGTCTCCGACAGGGAATCCAGCAGCCCCTCCGGCATCAGGGAGATGGGGGCCACTTCCCGTCCGAGGATATCCCCCAGTGGAATCACAACCGATTCCGCCAAGGTCTGAAGCGTCAGGGTGCGGTCGTTCTGGGCACGCGCAAAGCCGGCCAGCACGCGCCCGTCCTTGAGCGTCAGGGTGTTCAGCTGGTAGTCTCTGGCCACCACACTGCTGGGGTCGCCGATGTTCTGGAGCAGATAGTCCAGGTTATCGCGGTTGCTGCCGGTAAGCTCGGGGCCGATGTGCCCGCCCTCGCTGTTCAGGACGTGGCAGACCGCGCAGAGATTGTTGAACAGAGTGCGGCCCTTGGCGGCGTCGCCCTGCTTAAGGGCGGCCTCCGTCAGGGGCTTTTTCCACTCCGCGATGCGGGCGGTTTTCTCCGCCGAGGAATCGCGCACATCACCCCAGATTTTCGTGACCTTCTCCGTCAGGGCGGCGTCCCTGTAATTGCGGATCTGCCGGGCATGAAAGGCGCTCAGATCCTGACGGGGGACGGTGCCGGCGGCTACGGCGTCGAGCACCAGACCCGCCCAAACGGGCCGGGAGATCAGAATGCTGATCAGCGCGGGGCGGTCCGCTCCGGCGGTGACGGCATACTGCTTCAGCAGCAGGGTGGCGATGGCGGGATCGGATTCCAGCGCCAGACCGGCGGCGGCGGTGGACGTCATCACGGGATCGGCCAGCACCTGCAGGCAGGTGCCGTGCAGGCTGGAGGCGCGGGCGTCGGTCAGGGAGCGCAGGGCATCCTGGCGCTCCGGCGCGGGCGCCTGGGCATCGAGCACGATTTTCCGCGTGGTCTCCAGGGCCTGGGGATCGCCGAAGCGGTTGCCCAGCTGCCGGGACAAACGACGGACGCTTTGGTCCGGGCTGGCGGAGAAAACCTCCGTGGCGCTCTCCCAGCCGCCGGGCGGTTTGGCCGCCCGTTGACCCTGCAGGGCGGCGCTGATGCCCTCCAGCACATCTGTCTGCCACGCGGTGCCTGCGGCGCCGGCTTGGGACAGCAGGATGGTCATGGACTGCTGGCCGGCTGAATTCTCCATCAGCCGGCGGGCGATGCAGCGGCGGACGAGCGGGAGTTCCGTGGATCTTCCCAGCACCGCCAGGGCTTTGGGATCGCTGCCGCCCAGAGGCTCGAGGCCGTACCACAGCAACTGGGGCAGATTGTGATCACCGGCATCCTGCGCGCGGGCCAGGAGCGGCGCGGCCAGTGCGGCGCGCACCTCCAGAGGCAGCCGCTGGAGGGCGGATGCGAGCGCCAGCCGCACGCTGGCCTCCTTCTCCTCCATGGCCAGCGCCTGGAGGGCGGCAATAGTGTCGGTGTCCTTCCGGGCCTTGGCGGCATCGTCCAGCAGCAGGCGCACCGCCCAGGTCCTCACATGTTTGTCCGCATGCCGCAGCTGGGAACGCAGGAATACCATATCATCCGCGCCGATGGCGTGCAGCGCCCACAGCGCGCGCAGTTTGGCCACCGTGCCGGGCAGGTCCGCATAACGGGCCAGCAACGCCTCCCGGATGCCGGACAAGTCCCCGCCGGACACCGCCAGCTCCTGCAGCCGCTGGCGGGCGTGGCGGAACATGAACTCGTTTTTCGCGTCCAGCAGGGGGAGAAGATCCTTGGCGGGAAGCGCGCCGATGTCGGCGATGGCCGGGCGTTTGGGCTGGCCGTGGGTGACTTTGTAAACCCGGCCGGAAAGGCGGTGCACGCCGCTGTCGTCGTGGCATTCGCCGGAATCCGACCAGTCGGAGATAAACACCCCGCCGTCCGGTCCATAAATCAGGTCGATGCCCCGGAACCACTTGTCGGCGGAGTGGCCCAGGTCCGGCATGTGCCTGCCCACATAGCCGGAGCCCTCGGGGATCACGTTCTCCTCATTCAGGCGGCGGCCGTTGAAATTGAGGGTCAGGAGCTTGCCTTGGTGCTCCTCCGGCCAATTGTCGCCCGCATAAAACATCAGCCCTGTGTGGGCGTGGCCGCCCCCGGCAGCGCTGGTGGCGTCGGTGGTGCCCAGCCGCTGCCAGTCGTTCCAAGCCTCGCCCGTGGCCCAGTGGACGTGATCGGCGTGCTGCTCGATCAGTTCGTAGAGATAAGGATTGGCGTCCGTGCCGTACATCCGCCGGTAGTGCGCGCCGGGAATCACGTGCCAGAGATGGCCGATGACGGTATTGATGAAAAACGCCTCCCCCATCTCGTTCCAGTCCATGCCCCAAGGATTGGTGGTGCCCTCGCAGACCACCTCCACGGTTTTCCGCTGCGGATGGTAGCGCCAGATGCCCACATTCATGGCCAGGCGCTCCCGGTCCGGCGTGCCGGGCCGGCCCAGACGGGACATGGCCTGAATGCCGTGCCGTCCGTAGAGCCAGCCATCGGGACCCCAGCGCAGGCCGTTGGCGATGGTGTGGTGGTTCACCTTCCACTCAAAGCCGTCCAGATGCACTTCGGGCGGGCCGTCCGGGCGGTCGTCGCCGTCCTTGTCAGGGATAAAAATCATCTGCGGCAGTGACAGTGCCCACACGCCGCCGAAACCAATCTCGATGCTCGACAGCTTGTCCAGTCCCTCAATGAAAACCGTCCGCTTGTCCATTTTACCGTCGCCGTCCGTGTCCTCCAGAACCAGAATCCGGTCCTTCAAATCCGCGGCGAAGCCGGTTTTGTGCTCGGCGTAGGTGTAGCATTCCGCCACCCACAGCCGTCCGCGGTGGTCCATGGCCATGGCGATGGGCTGGCGGACCTGCGGTTCGCTGGCGAAATTGCTGACCGTGAAGCCTTCCGGGAATTTCCATTGCCGGGCGGCCTCCTCCGGGGATAGGGGACCTTCAGGAGCCGGCTCTGTGTTGTAGGGCTCCTTTCCGGCGGCTGCCACCGCAGGCACATCGGCCGGGGGCGGTGTCCCGGCCGCGTAGGCTCCGGGGGCAAAGGTCAGAAATGCTGCTGTGAGGGGGAGAAGGATGGGAAGTTTCACCGGAACCAGAACGCTAATAAAAAGCGTGGCAATCAGTCAATTTCTTGTTTTGCCGCCCCGCTCCTGAAGGCCCTGACGGATACGTCATTCCCGAAAATCAGAAAGCCACGGATCCCGGGCAGGAACCATGGCTGTGTGTGACAGTGGGTGTGGAGGAGTTTCCAGCTACGGCTCCCACCATAAAATGGAAAAACCGGCCGGGTATGGTCTTCCGGCCACGGGCTCTGCTCTCCAAATTCCAGCCCCCCAGCCCTGTCTGCACAGGCCTCCGCAGCTCAGGCTATGGCAGCCGCGCCGAAATGCCGGAGCCGGCGCTCCGCCTCCAGCCAGTTTTCAAGGCAGTGACCGTCCCGGGAGCCATTTTCCAAATAAACCCTGTAGGCTTCCCCGGCGATTTGATCGTGGGAGACATGACCACCCGTTGTGCCCGCCTGCTGTGGCTGCTGATCCTGCGTTTGAGAGTGTTCCGGCTGGGAGTCCGCGTTGCCCTGAAACTGCTTCTGGGCGACCGGAAGCTGGGTAACGGATGCCGGACCGGAGGTCTGGGTGATGGTATTCATGGGAAGCTTCGCTGTGCATACCTTGGGCCATGCTGATGATCAGGGAAATGCATGGAAAAAGCCGCGCAAATTGCCGCAAAATATCTCCTTCCCTGTTGCAGCCCGCGACAATTTTCCAAGCGGCACGCGCAGTCCGTCCTGATTTTCGGTCAAGCGTTAAAGGAGGAGTGGCGGCGGATGCTGAAATGACTGTGGATTAACGATCCCCTTCCATTGCGGCTCTCGGCACAAGGCGGTAGCGGTGCGACGCTGTCCCATTTTCATGATCTCTTTCCCGCTTTCCCATGCCCGGCAAAACTCCCCCTGATGCCTGCGACGGCCTGATCCGGCTGAAGCAGGTGGTGCACGATCTCCGCTCCCCCGGTGGCTGTCCCTGGGATCAGGAGCAGACCCACGTCAGCCTGCTGCCGAACCTGATCGAGGAAGCCTACGAAACCGTGGAGGCCATCCAGTCCGGCGATTCCGCGCACATGTGTGAGGAACTGGGCGATCTGCTGCTTCAAGTGGTCCTGCACGGTGAAATCGCCAGTGAAACCGCCGCCTTCGATCTCGACACCATCGCCCATGGCATTGCGGAGAAGCTGGTGCGCCGGCATCCCCACGTTTACGGCAGCAGCAATGCCGCGGACACCGGCGCGGTGCTGAAGCAGTGGGATGAGATCAAAAAACAGGAAAAAGGCAACGCGCCCCGGCCCTTTCTCCACGGCATCTCCAAGGCCCTGCCCAGCCTCACCCGCGCCGCCAAGCTTCAGAAAAAGGCGGCCAAGGTGGGCTTCGACTGGCCGGATCACCATGGCGTGATGGACAAGCTGCGCGAGGAACTGGCCGAGGTGGAGGAGGCGCTGGCCAACGGGGAGGAGGCCGCCGTGGCGGAGGAGATCGGGGATTTGCTTTTCTCCGCTGTCAATCTGGCCCGGAAGCTGAAGCTGGATCCTGAAACCCTGCTGACTGCCGCCAACCACAAATTCGAAACCCGCTTCGGTCTCATGGAGCAGTCCCTGGCCGCGGGGGGACAGCCGCTTGAAACCGCCAGCCTGGAGGTAATGGAAGCCGCCTGGCAGGCTTCCAAGACAGCGGGGGGACATCATCCATTGCCAGCCTCTGCTCTTTTCGATCCCAACCTCCCCACTCCGCCTGCGACCTCCCATGAGCCCCAGTGAAAGTGATCCCTCCCTGATCTCCGCCGCGCCCACAGAACGGATCAGCATTCCGGAATATGCCATGGCCCTGGCGCAGGTGGCCAGTCTGCGGTCGGAGGATCCTTTCCGCAAGGTCGGGGCGGTCGCCATTGACCATGCCAACCGCGTGATCGGCACCGCCTACAACGGCCTTGCTCCCGGCTTTGTGGCCCCGGTGGGATTCTGGGCGGACCGCGATGCCCGGCAGAAATTCATGCTTCACGCGGAGGTCAACCTCTGCAGCCTCTTTACCCGCGGTTCCGTCAAACTGGTCGCCGTCACCGCCAAGCCCTGCACCAGCTGCATGCAGATGCTCTGCGCCTATGGCATCCGGGAAATTTATTACCGGGACGAATACCCGGCCAGCGAGGCCAACCTGCTGGCGGAGCTCTACGGCGTGCAGCTGGTCCAACTCACCCGGTATCCGCACATCGGCTGACCGCCGGAAAACTAAACCCGGAGGAGCTCCAGCCCGTTCCACGCTGCGCAGGGCGGAAGGGGCTGGACTCTCCTCCGGGAGCATGCAACCAAATCAGTGAAGGATACAGCCGGGAACCGCCGGCCTCAAAGCACCGAACCCTTGGCGGCGGGGGCGGCGGGGCCCGAAGTCGAAGTCGGAGCCGGAACGGCCGCCGGTGCCGGGGGCGGCGCGGGCAGACGCAGGCCGGCCCCCCAGGGATGCCAGTCCACCTCCAGATCCGCCAGGATGGCGATGGTGCGGATGGCTTCGGAAAGCGGAACGTTGCGCAGGTCCATGGTCACCGTGGTGTCCGGAACGTTGCTGCGGGTAACAAGAAGTGGTCCCTTGGACTGGTCCGTCTGCTGGCGCAGCCAGGCCAGAGCCTCCTGCAGGCTGGCGTGATCCATGGCCATGCGGGTCAGGATCCGCTCCTGCGCCTGCTGCTTCATTTTGAGCATGGCGTCCATGAAAGCCTTGTCTTTGGGATCGATAATAACCGAGCCGGCGGTCACGGAAAGCCCCTGCTGCGTCAGGGAGATGCGAACGCCGCCGGCATAGGCCACGGCATCGATCCACCACTGCATGGGCACATCCTTCACGGAAAGGCTGACCGGGCGGTCCAGCACATCGGCGGGCAGGTCCGTCTGCAGGCCGATGGCTCCGACGTTGGGGCCGGTGCCGGCCTGCTCCACCTTGCGGCGCACCAGTTCCAAGGCCTCGGAAAGCGGGATGGAGCGGAAAGCCACGGTGCCGACTTTGGCCTTCTCAACGATTTTCCGCGCCAGGGGCCGGGCTTCCCACAGGGCCTCGGCATGGCGGATCTGGGCCATGTAGATTTTGCCCAGCTGGAAATCCGGATCCGCCTTCAGCAGCCTGGCAAAGGCGGCTTTGGCAGTCACATAGTCACCCTTGTTGAAGGCATTGCGCCCGGTGCGGTAAACCTCCGTCAGATCCTCTCGGGCCGCCTGGGCGGTGAGGGGGGCGGTCATCAGCAGAACCGGCCCCGCGAGGGCCGCCAGCAAAGGAAACGAGGTGAATTTCATAGTAGCCACTGACCTTAGTGTGTTTATGAATACTGTGGGAAACCGGGGGCGGGCGTCAAGAATTTCCGCAGTTTTATTATTTAATAAATTCTCAATTATCCATCCATGGCCATTCCTTTTCATATAGTGCCTGCCATCTCAGCGGTGTTGTTTTTCCCGGACTGGATGACCCGGCAAGACGGAAAATTTTTTAAGAATGGGTTGGGAAACTGAATAGAATGCGGAGGTGTTCCGTCGGAGAAGCCGGCGGATTCCGTCTCTTCAGCAGCAGCAGCAGTTTATGGCACGCTCCATTTTCCCCGAGCTTCACTGTTCCGGTGAAAGGTCCTCCCTCCGGTCCGCCTCCGCGGCAGCTCCACCGTTCCTGAATGGAGGCGGTATCCGCTGGCTGTTTCCCACCCTCATCCCGGGATGCGCCGGCGTGGCCATGGCCATTGTTTTCGGCGTGCTGTGGTGGCACAGCGAATCCCGGACCGCCCACGCGGAGGAGAGCCGGGATATGGCGTTGGCGGAACTGGAACTGGCCGCGGCCCTCAGCGCTGCCAGTGGGGCTCAGACCGCCTCCGCCAAGTGAGTGGAAAATGAAAATCCAGTGAGTCAGGAGGCGGCGTCAAAAGCCGGTTTATCAAGGCCCACAGCCTCATATTCACCATTCCGCTGAGTTGTTCACAGGTTATTCACTGCATTGGCGTGGTTATTCACCGCAGGGGGAAGGGGAGAGGGCAGGGGCTTCCAAAACGGGGGTGAATTCGCAATCGCTTCCGGAACAAACAGAGTATCGTTGGGAGTATGCCCATACCCTCGTTGTTAAGCCTGGCTCTGGGGATGTCCTTCATGTCGGGACTCAATCTCTATCTGACCACCTTCCTCACCGGACTGGCGGTGAGGTTGGGGTGGGGGGATACAGCGTTGCATCCCGCTTTGGAAATCATGGGACATCCGGCGTTGATCATCACCGCCGGTGTGCTGTTTCTGCTGGAGCTGGTGGTGGATAAAATCCCGTGGGTGGACACCGTCTGGGATATGGTGCACACGGCGGTCCGCCCTGCGGGAGCGGTGCTGCTGACCTTGGCGGTCATGAATGGATCGGGGCCGGTCCTGACCACGGTGGCCGCCGTGCTGGGGGCGGGCATGGCGCTGAGCACCCATCTGACCAAGAGCGGGGTGCGCCTGATTCTGAACGCGTCCCCGGAGCCCTTTTCCAATATCCTCGCGAGCCTCGCGGAGGATGCGCTGGTGGCCGGGCTGCTGCTGCTGTCCCTTTATTTCCCGCACACCGGGCTGGCGGTCTGTCTGGTGATGCTGGCGGGCATCTGGCTGATGATGCCGAAGATTTTCCGGCTGGTGAAGGCCAGTGTGTATCTGCTGTGGAAAAAATTCCGGGCGGGCAATCCCGCCGCTCAGCCGGCGGATTTGTCCGCCGCGCTCACCGCGCACCAGCGTCAGCAGGTGGCGGATGCCCTGGGACCGGAGGCCGGTCCTCTGCGGGCGGCATGGGCGGTGCGGTGCATTTCAGGAAAATCCCGGGGCTTTGATCGCCTGCGGGCCAATGTTTTCGGAACCTTGGTCTCTCCGGCGGATCAGCCGGGCACTCTGATCTTCCTTCCCCGCCGCTGGCTGCGCCGCGCGCCGGTCCGGCTTTCGCTGCCGGGCTGCGGGATCGGTCATGAGAGCGTTTTCCTCAGCGAAAACCTGGTGATCAACAATCCCGCCGAGCGCCTGCTGGCCACCTTCCGTTTTCCGCGCGGGCAGGCCGCTCTGGCTGCCCGCTTGGAAGCCGACCTCCGGAACCGTCTGGGCCTCACACCTCCGGTCCCGGTCCCCCTTCCGCCACCGGCATTGGGAGCAGGTGCGGAACCCGGCATGCGCCCTCCGCTTTCCGCCGGTATGTGATGGAATAATGCAATTCTTGCCGGCGGCTTTATTTTCCGCTATCCGTCCGGGATGAAATCCAAGCCATTGGCTCTGTCCGCCACAGCTTGATATGAGCCGATTCCGCTGCTGCGGCGGCATAGTGTAAACCTTGCCGCCGGGCAGGGGGCCGGACTGAATGCCGCAGACCTCATCTAAACTGAAATGCCGTGGCTGTGAAAGGCGGACTGCCGATCCACCGCCTACATCAGACGGGCACCGGCCTCCGCCAGCGGGCTGCGCTCGCCTTTGCTGAGGCTGATGTGGGCGGCGCAGGGCTCGCCTTTGAGGCGGTTGCGGGTGTAGACGAGGCCGTTGGAGCGGCTGTCCACGTAGGGATTGTCAATCTGGGCGGGGTCGCCGATGAGGACAAGCTTGGAGCCGCGGGACATGCGGGTGACGATGGTTTTGGCCTCCAGCGGAGTGAGCTGCTGGGCCTCGTCGAGGATGAAGAAGCGGTTCGGAATGGAGCGTCCGCGGATGTAGCAGAGGGCTTCGATTTCCAGAATGCCCTGCTCGATGAGGGAATCGTAGGGCTTGGGCGCGCCATTGAGCGCCATCGCCTGCGCCTGCTGGCTTTTTCTCTCCTGCTTGCGGCGCGGGCCCGCATTGACAGCGGCGGCGGGGCGCATGACGAGGTCCAGAGCGTCGTAAATGGGCTGGAGCCACGGACGGAGCTTTTCATTCAGCGTGCCGGGCAGGAAGCCCAGTGTCTCCCCCATGGCCACCACGGGGCGGCTGACCGTCATGCCGTCGTAGCGCCGTTGATAGACCTCGCTCAGGCCGGCGGCCACCGCCATCAGGGTCTTGCCGGTGCCGGCCTGACCATAGCAGGTGACCAAAGGGATATCCGGATCCAGCAGGGCATCCAACAGGCACTGCTGGCCGAGATTGAGAGGTTTGATAGCCTGTCCCTTGGGAATCTTCACGGCTTCCGGCACCTGAAGGCGGATGAACCGTCCCCTGCCGGCGTGCCGGGCGGGCATGGTCTGCTTTTCACTGACCTGAAGGAGCACATACTCGTTGATGGCCAGATCGCTGGTCTCCGAGGGCGGAAGGGTGATTTCCCCGCTGCTGGCGAACCGCTGCAGTTCCATGGGATCCACGGCCAAGCGCTTCAGGTCATAGCTGGAGACATCCCGCACCTCCGCCTTGTCATTGAGATAGTCATCGCAGGCCACACCGATGGCGCGGGCTTTGAGCTGAAGGTTGATATCCTTGGTGACGAGCACCACCGGCGCGGTGTTCAGTTCCTGCAGCACGAGAGCGCAGGCCAAGATTTTGTGATCCACCTTCTGTTCCACAGGAAACAAATTGAGGAACTCCGTCAGCGCCGGGAAAGCCACGGCATGATCCTCGGCGCTGAAGGTCGCCAGGCGCACGGTGCCGCCCCCGGGCGTGGGCACTCCGGCAGTGACGGCGGTACCGCCCTCATGGAAGATTTCCGAGAGCCGGCGGTGGACGGCGCGGGCGCTGGCCCCGCGGTCATTCTGCTCGTTTTTAAAGCGGTCCAGTTCGCTCAGCACATCCACGGGGATGCAGACATGGTTGTCGGCGAACCGCTCCAGACAGCCGGGATCGTGCAGGAGGACATTGGTGTCCAGGACGAAGGTTTTGGCATGCTGGTCCGGGGAGACCAACCCATGCCGGGACCAGTCCCTCCGCGTTTGAGCGGAGACCGGGGACGCCGGCTGGCGGGTTGATTTTTCCTTGGGAGCCGCCCGGTTGGAGCGTCGTTCCGACACCCCATTGACGGGGGCGGCCAGCATGGGGTCGTCGTCTCGGATCATGGGTTGAAAAAGGGCACGGCCGGCAGTTCAAAGGACCGCTCAGGGCTGTGCGGTAAAGAATCAGAGGTCCCGGACGACTGTCTGCCGCTGTCCGCCATGCTGCCACCGGGGCGCTGGAATAGAGACCTGATCTTCAAGACGGAAGGAATCAAAAGCATGTTGCCCATTCGGCACAAGCACTGTTTTAGCCGGACTGTTTTTTTGAAATTCCAAAGAGAGCGAGTGAAATGCATGGTTGGGTGGGCCGGGAAACTTTTTAAAAAACAGCCGCCTGATCCTGCGGGCCAGGAATGGGCCCGGGAGGCCCGCCACTGCGGGTATGGAGTTCAGGCCCGGAAAAGATGGCGTCCCTCCACGGGTTCTCCGCAGAACTGGCACTGCGAGCGTTTGGTGACCGTAAGGCGGCCGCACGCCCGGCAGTTCACGGCATCCGAAGGCAGACGGCCGTCCAGGCAGTTGTCCCGGCCATCGATTTCCAGCATCTTCTGCTTCAGCTCCCCTTCCGTCAGATGGACCCTTTCCTGAAGCAGCTCCCACAGCGCCTGGCTGGCGAGTGTAAGTCGCTCGATGCGGTCGGTCAGATGATCCAGCTGCGCGCCCTGTTCCCTCCCCCGGATGCCGGAGTCCGGATTCTCAACCACCATGGGGGCATCGCCGAAAGGCTGGGAAAGATCAGTCACACTGTCCATATCAGGAGGGGTGAACGGGCCATATATCCGGAAGAGAAATCCGCGTCCGGGCAGTCCGGTGGAGCAGGATTGGTTTGTCAGGATTACGATGCGGCATCCGCTTCCGGATGAGGGCATTTGCCCGGGTCGGCGCGATGAGGGGCAAACGCCGGCGCTTTGGAGGCTGAGCGGGCTCAGGGCAGGGGTGCCGTTCCCTATTCGGAAAGCGGAGCCGGGCTGTGTCCGTGCAGAATGGCCTGAAGCGCCTGGCGGCAGTTTTGCCGGCGGATGGCCTCATCCGGAAAGGCTTGGTTCAGCAGAGCCAGCAGAAACAGCAGATAGGTGCCGAAAATGGCACCCGCCAGAGCGGTGGTGTCTGTTTTGGGAAGCAGCATCCCGCGGGTGATGGAGACGCGCAGCAGGAATTCCAGTCCATCCAGAAAATCCTTCAGCAGACGGTCGTGATCCCCCGGACCGTCGGGCCGCGTGGTCAGCAGCACCTCGCGCATGATGGCGCGGGAGACGCCGCGGTGAACGGAGTAGAAGGTGTAGAGTTTTTCAAAAACATAGTCCAGCTGCTCCAGCAGGGGGAGGGGCTCCGCGGCGGTCAGCATGACGGTGAATGCCGCCTCGCCGATGGCCCGCAACTGGCCGTCGAAGGCGGCCACTGCCAGCCGCTCCTTGGTCGGCTCCACGGTGAAGACGGTGCCGTGGGAAACTCCGGCGCGTCTGGCGATCTCGGCCGTGCCGGCGGATTCAAAGTCGGTTTCCTGAAAAACGGACAGCGCCGCCTCCAGCACACGGCGGCGTGTCTGCATGCGCTTGGTTTTGCGTGGCGACTGGGGCTCCGCGGCTGAAGCGGGGGCCGGATCGGGAATGGGATTTTCGGACAAGGGCGGCAAGAGTGGTTTGAAGGGACCGGGGCAGGGAGGGCGGAGGGCGTCGAATATCTGGTGCGGAAGCTCCGGTCTGTCGAGAGCCCGTGCAGACTGGCGGCCCGTCATTTTTTTGCGGAGAGAAGACGATTCCGGGTGTAGAGAATACATGGGCCGTTTTTGGCCACCCCCCTTCAATCACTTAAATGAATCAACTACTGCTGGATTTGGGAGCCATCTTGCTGCTGCTGCTGGCGAACGGATTTTTCTCCATGGCGGAAATCGCCATCGTCTCCTCCAGCCGGCCCAAACTGAAACACCTCGCCGCCCAGGGCGACATGCGGGCGGAGGCGGCGCTGGAGTTGGCGGCGGAGCCCAACCGCTTTCTGTCCACCATCCAAGTGGGCATTACCCTCGTCGGGGTGGTGACAGCGGTTTTCAGCGGCGCGCGCTTTTCGGAGGCCGTCGCCAAACCGATGCTGGAGATCGCTTGGCTGGCCCCCTATGCTGAGGAGGTGTCGTTCTCCCTGGTGGTGGGCGCGCTGACCATCTGCACCCTGGTGATCGGGGAACTGGTGCCGAAACGTCTGGGCCTGAGCAACCCCGAGGGCATTGCCCGCGCGGTGGCCCCGATGATGCGGCGCATGGCGTCCCTCTGCGCACCGCTGGTGGCAGTGCTGGGATTTCTCACGGGCATCTTCATTAAACTGCTGCGGGTGAGGGACCGGCCGGAGGCCATGGCCTCCGAGGAGGAAATCCAGATGATGGTGCGCGAGGGCAGCCTGTCCGGGCATTTCCATGAAAGGGAGGCCAGCATGGTTTCCAGCGTGATGGCGCTGGACAAGCTGCACGTCAGCAACCTGATGACGCCCCGCACCCGCATCATCTGGGTAAGTGTGAACGACAGTGATGAGATGCTCTGGCACAAGGTGGTGGTCAGCGGGCACTCCACCTTCCCGGTTTACGAAAACACCCAGGACAATGTGCTGGGGACGATCTCCGTCAAATCCATCTATGCCACCATCGCCGCCGGCATCCCGGTGAAAATCCGCAATCTGATCGTGCCGCCGGTGTTTGTGCCGGCCACACAGACGGCCACCTCCCTGCTGGAGAAGTTTCAGCAGTCCACCAAGCATGTGATGCTGGTGCTGGATGAGTTCGGCGGCATCAGCGGGCTGGTGACCCTGCATGACCTGATGGAGGCCATCGTCGGCGACCTGCCTTCGCAGGGCGACCTCACCCGCCCCACCGCCCTGCGCACGGATGACGGCAAATGGCTGGTGGACGGGATGCTGGACACGGAGGGATTCGAGGAGCTGATCCCCGCCTGCGCCCTGCCGCCACTGGCCACGCGCGATTACCAGACCATCGCCGGCTTTGTCATGAAGCACTTGGGGCGGATGCCGGAGGTCGGGGAGAGCTTCGACTACAGCGGCTACCGGATTCAGATTCTGGATTTGGACGGCTACCGCATCGACAAATTGCTCCTCATGCCCCAGCCCGATCCGTGGGCGCTGCCGGTCAGGCCTGCGGAAACAGCAGCGGCGGCGGAAAACAGGCGGGAAAGGGAGGAGGCGGACCCGGAGGCTTTTTCATCCAGTCCGGAAGGCCGTGTGGAAACACAGGAGAATGAGGAACCCGGCTCCCGGACGGAGGAGACCGCCGCCGCCGGGGACAGCACAGAGCGTGCATACGGATCCCGAAAGGATTGACGGATTGGATATGTCCGGCTCAGGATAGGCCTCATGAAATCTTACTTTCTGGGTGTTCTTTGTCTGCTGGCTCTGATGATCACCGGACCTGCAAGGGCGGAGGATCCCCTTGGATTTAACCGACTGGCGATCGGGGAGGCGGCTCCGGACTTCAAACTGCCCGGCATCGACGGACGGAACTGGACGTTGGCGGACTTTGCTGCTTCGGACGTGCTGATGGTGTATTTCACCAGCAACCACTGCCCAGTCTGCCATGCCCACGATCCCCGGCTGCTGGCGCTGCTGAAGGAACTGAAGGGCAAAAGTCTCGCGGTGGTGGCCATCAATCCCAACTCCCCCGAGGGCCTGCGACCGGATGAACTGGGCTACTCCAAATACGACGACAGTTTCGAGGACATGAAGCTCTATGCCAAAGACGAGGGCTTCACCTTTCCGTATCTGTATGACGGGGACACGCAGAAAACCGCCAAGGCCTACGGCTGCCTGGCCACCCCGCATGTATTCCTCTTCGACAAAGCCCGCCGGCTTCAGTATCAGGGGTGGTTTGACGATTCCCGGTTTTCCGACCCCTCCACCGTGAAAAGCCAGGACACCAAAAAGGCCGTGCTGGCCCTCCTGGACGGCAAGCCGGTGCCGGTGCCCGTGACCCGCCCCTTTGGCTGCTCGACCAAATGGCTGGAGAAAAAGCACGAGGTCGCCACGGATAATGCGCACTGGGAAAAAGCGCCCGTCACCCTGGAGTCAATCGACGCCGCCGGCGTGGCCGCGCTCGCCAAAAACCCCACCGGCAAATACCGCCTGATCAATGTCTGGTCCACCACCTGCGCCCCCTGCGTCCAGGAATTCCCGGGTTTGATGCGAGTGTCTCGGCGGATGGGGCTGCGGGAGTTTGAGCTGATCACCCTGACCACCGACTTGCCGGAGGACCTGCCGAAAGCGCGGGCTTTTCTGGAGAAACAGCGGGCCGTGCTGCCGTCAGGCCTGGCGGACTCGCTGAAAAGGGAGGGCCGGACCACCAACAACTACCTTTTCAAGGAGGCCAGCATGCAGGCGCTGATCACCGCCTTGGACCCCGTCTGGGAAGGGCCGCAGCCCCACACGGTTCTTATTGCACCGGGAGGCAAAATCATCTTCCGCCACACCGGTGCCCTCACTGAAGCGGAACTGCTGGATCAGGTGCTGAAGGTGATGAGCAACAGTTATCAGCCGGGTAAGTAAGGCTCCTGCGGATTTCCGTAATGAAAGGCTGGGGGACAGGGAGAACCGCCCCGCGGTCGCCGCACATGCGGTGACCGCCGGCGGATCACTCAAAATGTGATAAATCCATCCCTCTTAAGAAAGAGAGAGCATTCCTTGACGAAGGAGTCAATCTCCATGCTGTATCGGCGGCTGTGATTCACCATCAGGCGGACAGAGCCGCGATAAAAAGAGTCTTCGATGATAAGGTCCGCACCCTCATGCCGCACAGGGATGCTGCCCAGCCGCTGCAGGGTTCTGGCAGCGCCATTGGAGGTCCTTAAAGCGGAGATTCCCGGCATTGGCGGCACCATGGCACCCAGCGCCCATGATGCGCTGATCACCGCCATTGACACCACTGGGCTTCTTGGAAAATCAGAATTGGCCAACCAGCCACTTGTCTCTATCAGAGACGCCGATTCCTGATGGGTTTCCTCCAGCTGGCGGAGCACAGCTTGGCAGGCGCTGTCCGGGATTTGGTTGCGCTGTATGATTTCCTGGTAAAGTGGGACAGCATCGGCCGGGCTTGGATGCTTCCAGTGAAACTGATTCCGGATTGTGCCCAGCAGGCAATTATGCCGGTGAATGATCAGATGCACGCAGGATTCATCCCTGCCCCCGGAAAGACGGGAGGGGTTGCGAAGAGCCGTTTTGGGCAGAATCCCCCGCTCAATATAGGAGACCGCACGGGCCCGCTGTACAGCGCGGATGGCCGCCGCCGCCGCCACCGGATCCCGGCGCAGCGGCACCTCAGACAGAATACCCGCCGCGTGGTAGTCAAATTCCGGGCCGCACACCGCTGTCAGGGAATAGCCCCGATCTGAAATGCCTGTAAAGCGCATGGCGGTTCAATACGCGGTCAGCTGCTCCAGATCCTCATACCGGGCTCCCTCCTCTGTCCGGAGGATCGAGGAGGTGGGATCAAAATCCTGACAGGTGAGCGTATCGCTCAGGGTGGCCCAGCCGGCGAGGCGGAGATACATGATGGCTCCGATGTTCGCGCCCTCCACAAGCTCCTCCAAATCCTCCGGTTTAAGCGGAGCGCTGGTGAGGGCATCCAGAATCTGATCCCCGTGCGGGAGCAGCTCATGGAAATGGATGGTGAGAAACCGGGTGTTGGATTTGGTGAGGAAAGGAGCGTCGTCCAGCAGCCGGTGGCCCAGAGCGCCGGCGCCGGCGCCCAGATTCTCCAGGACACAGGTGGCGCCCAGCCTGACAAAGGGGCGGTGCTCCACGATCCGGTCAAAATAAGCCCACCACAGGCTGACGTCCAAGGGGCAGGGCAGCGGCTTTTCCCCCATCCGCTCAAGATCGACCTCCGCCACCCGGTAATGCGGCTCCTCCTCCAATCCGAACTTGAACAGAAACTGCCGCAGCTGATTTTTTCCACTGAGGCGCGGATGGCCGGCCACTTTCAGAAAATGCCGCTGCACCCCCTTGGTCAAATGATACTGGAAAGACAGGTAGCGGATGTACATCTGTTTTGAAAGTCCTCCACGGGTCTCCAACTGCTTCAGCAGGGCGGCAAATTTGACTTTGGCCTTCTCGACAATTTCCAATACTTCGTTCATGTTTATTAAAAGATTTTATATTGATTCAGCAGGCTTAAAAGCAAAAACCCAATCGCTATAATTTCTATAGCATGTTGCATAATTATTGATTTCAAATCCTGCGTTTGTAATTTTGTTGATAAATTCCTCGGCTGAATGCACCCAATATGCTCCGCGATCCTGCTGCGATCGGATTTTTTTATTCGATAATAAAACCAGAAAACCTTTTATAAGTGTAATAATGGATTGGAAGAAACCTTTTTTGTGATATAAATATTTGAAAATATATCGACGCCAGTCGGAGACGTCCATTTTTCTGCCAAGATCAATTGCAAAAAATATACCCCCGGGTTTTAAAGAATCATAAATATTTTTTAAAAGCAATTCATGCTTGTTTGAACAGTAAATTGAATGCACTGCTACAATAACTGAAATGTTACTTTCGAAGAGTAATAAATCATGATAATCTTTATTTAATAAGATTATATTTGATTTATTCTGAAGTTTAAATTTTTCCGCAGCTAATTTTAGCATTTCTGGATTCAATTCCACTGCTGAAATGATATTTTTGTGAAAAATATCACTGAGTTTCAATGAAAAATTCCCAGTACCAGAACCTAACTCAAAAATTTTTTCCTCTGAAGATAGCTGTAATTTCCCAAGCGATCGTTGCAGGATTGGAAATAGTTTCTGATATTCAGGATTATTTTCAGCCATTAAATCATAGCATTTTGCATAGGTGGACCAATTCATTCAAATGATTTAATTAAAGGATGGTGTTCCAAGAAAATTGGAGAATGCAGTGGGTGGTTTATTGTTCTGTATCTTTGTTCAAGACCGCTTAACTCGATGTAGAAAATGTCATGAATTTTATTTCCAAGCTGCTGATGTTTAAAGGATAGGCCGGGCAGTTTGGAAAACATCAATCGTTCGTAATCACGGCGTGCTCCTTCGCGAACCCACACAATCATATGATTTCTTTGCAATCCCAAGCAATGACGGTGAAATGCTTTCCATAAAGCTAGCTTAACTGCTTGACGCTCAGGACAATGGGTTACTGCAAATCTCGTCGCTTCTGAAAAATTCCGCTCAAAGCGATTCAATGCTGCAGGATCTTGCACATATTTTTCCAATTCAACAGGTCCACGCCAAGCGTCCAAGATTCTTAAAGTGCCTAAAGGAACATTTGATCCGTCGTTTAAATTTGAAATGCGGGAAGCGAGAAAAATCGTGGCGTTTTTAGAATTATCATATTCATCCACAATTTCTTCATGACTCAAACCGTATTTTTTATATCCATTATATCTAATATTAATAGCTTTTGAAAAATCAATGGAAAGTTTGACGGGTATTACTTGAATTGTATTTAGAAAGGAAATTTGAGAAATCATTTCAGGAGGAAAATTTCGAAGTCTAAAATAGTGACTTGTCTGAAGTCAGTTCTTTGTTTCCAACTTTTTGTCACCGCGCGTGCGCGCTTTTTTTGCGCGGCGCAATGGTTCCGGGAATCCTGTCCCGTTCCGCCGGAAGCCCCGCGCCGCTGCGGTGCGGAAACTCAGAATGCAAGGCGGGCGCATTTCCATTTTCCGCCCGTGTAAACGAGATCCGCAGTCCAGACGGCTTCGTGGCCGCGATCGTCTATTTCGAGCAGCACACGGCGGCGTCCGCCGGACAGGCTGGCCGGGGGACTGGGAATGCGCGCAAGACGGGGGCGGGAGCCGTGGGACTGGCTGTTCCGGAAAGTGCGGATCAGCGTATCGCTGGGGGGTGGCTGAATGACGGGTGGATCCTTCAGGGGAAAATCCTTGATTTCCCATATAAGGACCGGGAGAAAAAAATCCCTGAGTGGATCTTCCCCGGCGTGCGGCGCGGGGGATCGCAGGATGGCCGTCAGGGACTCCGCCCATTGGACGACCTCGGCCACGGGCAAGGCGCGGGATTCGCACGACCACAGAGGCAGGGAAATGGAATCGAGCCGATCCACAAGATAGGTTTCAGGATCGGGATTCCTGCCACCGGCCAGCAGCAGGATCAGGGCGCCGGTGGCGGAGCCATCCGGGAAATCGGACATATCCTCGGCCAACCGGCAGTAAGTAAAACGGTTGTATGGAGGGGGCATGGTGCTCATTCCCTTTCCCACAGGCCTGAATTGCCGGTGGGGGGACTGGAGGCTGGAGGCGAAATCCAGCAACGCCGCCCGCCGGGCGTCCCCTGAAACGGGGGGAGCGGCGCCGCATCGCAGCGTTCCATCCAGAAACGGCAGGCTTTCGTCCACCGGAATGTCCCTCGGGCTCCGTTGGAGAAGAAGATCCATCAGAATCCGCGTGGCGCGGATGGCGCGGGCATCCAGCGTGTACCAAGCCCCCTCGGGATGCCAGGGAGTGGGTCTGTGCTCTGGTTCCTGGCCAATCCAGAAGTCCGGCGCGGGCAGGGGACGGGTGGTGTAAAACAGAAAAGCCGGCAGCACCAGACTGTGGCGCCACTTGCGGAACCGCCACCAGCGCTCCAAAGCGGAAAGCACGGTGACCACGCCGGCGAACAGATAAACCAATGCCAGTGTGGTGATATAGCGCGGGATCAGACCGGGAATATAGAGGCTTTTGTCAAAGTCCCTGCCGGCAGGGTCGGTCAGCCATCCTAAACGCTCCCGGATCCAATACTCCTGGCCTTCAGGCATCCAGTTCCAAGGATCCAGCGCCTCTTTGCCGTCGGAGCCGACGGTCAGCACCAGCCCCCGCATCCATGGCGCATAGGTGTCGTCGATCCAGTCAATGCAGCGCTCACTCCAGGCGATGCTGCTGAAAACCGCCGGGGCCACAACCAGCAGAGCTTGAGTCAGGAGCATGACCGCCGCCGCCTGGTCGGAGGTGCCCAGCCGGAGCCCGAAGGGGGATGGGAGCGCCTCGCGCAGGGGTGTTTTGCGGAAGTGCCAGAGCCGGAAAATCTGCCACAGCGCGAATGGAAGCGAGATGGTCAGCAGGACCAGCACCGCTTGGTAAGTTCCAATACGCTCGCTCTGGGGTCCCATCAGGTCCAAGGGCAGGGTGATGCCCAGCTGCTCGATCCGCACAATCATCCCCAGCGAGCCCAGCAGCAGAAACAATCCGGCCAAAGTCCATGCCGCGTCCATGAACCGCACCGCGCGTGTCACGCGGGGGGTGCCGGCATAACGGGGCGGGGTGCGGGCGATGCGGTTCACCTCGTTCAGCATGGCCTGCACGGATGGGAAGCGCCGGAAGGGATCAGGGTCCAGCGCTTTTTGAATAACGTCGTCCACGCGGATATCGACCCGCTTCCGGCGGGAAACGGGGGACCACGCTCCCCGCGGCGGATGGCCGGACAGTATTTCGTACAGAATGACTCCCAGAGCGTAGATATCCGCGACAGGCCCGGAGCGGTGATCCAGCTGATAGCATTCCGGTGCCAGATACTCAGCGGTGCCCGCGATATGCCCCGAGACGCTGAGGGAAAAGGTGACGACTCTTTCCGGAACCGGGCGCGAGAGTCCGAAGTCCGCCACCTTGATGGCCCCCTCCGGCCCCAACAGAATATTGGCGGGCTTCAAATCGCGGTGCAGGACGCCTTGGGAATGGGCATATTCCACGCCCGAGGCAATGGCGCGGAAAAGGCGCAGGGCCTCCGGCCAGCCGTATCCCTGATTGGGGATCAGCATGGAAAGCGGGGCTCCCTCCACATATTCCAGCGCCAGCCATGGCCCTCCGTCAGGGCAGGTGCCGGCCTCCAGGAGGCGGACAATATGAGGGCGTCCCAGGGCGCGCAGGGAATCGGCCTCGGCCATCAGCCGCGCTGACATTTCAGAGTCACGCCGTATGGGGATCTTCAGAGCGGCAGGGGTGCCGCCGGGCATGGTCTCCGCTTTCCAGACAACGGCGGATCCGCCTGTGCCCAGTCGCTCCAAAATCCTTCAGCCCGTGATTGAGGGCATGTCCGCATCATCCGGTCCGCTGCCAGCCAGCCCGAGAGCGGCAAGAGCCTCGAGATTCAGGCCCCGCGCGGGAGGCCGCGGCGGATGAGGATCCGGGCTGGACGGGAGCGGCATCATGAAACCAGGAGGCGATACGGACCATCAGTGTGTTTGTCACAGGCGGCCGCTGAAAAGACTCCTCAGTTCCGCATCCAGTTCCGGGCCCTCCCTAACGCCGAGGGCCTGGGCCGCGGTGAGGCGCAGCATTTTCTGATACCGTCTCCGCAGACGCAGCACCGCCATGCGCAGATTCCCGCCGGTGGTCCGCAGGCGCTGCGCGGTCTGGTCATAGGTTTGATCCGGCAGCGGCCCTTCCAGGGCGGGCAGCAGGGCCTCCACCAACGCCGCTTTGCCGATGGAGGTGTAGAGGTCCACCAGCTTTTCCACGGCGGAATCCAGGATGGCCGTCGCCAGATTCCGGCGCCAAGCAGTGGCGGGATCGTCCTGGAGAGCGGGATCATGGCGCCAAATGGCCTCCGCGCTTTCCGCGTCCAGAGTGATCAGCGGTATGCCTCCCCCGCGTTTGGCGGCCCCCGCGGCCCGTCTGCGGTCGCAGATCTGATTCCGCAGAATAGTCAGCAGCCATGACCGCAGCCTGCCTTTCTCCGGAGCGGCACTGCCCAGCAGATTTTTCCTGACAACTTCTGCGAAAAGGATCTGCACCGCGTCGCACGCGTCCTCCGGCTGCAGACCCTCGCGCCGGGCTGCAGCATAGAGCGGATACCAGTAGATCCGGCAGAACTCCTCCCGGTCCATCCTGGTGTCATCCCCCTGCCGGGCGGCACGGCGCACCAGCGACCAGCGCGTGGGCGTGAAGCCGGCATTCCGGCGCAGTCCGGCTACGGGGGCGATTTCGGCGGGCATGGGAACAAAGGAGCTACACCGGCGTGTTCAACTCATTTTTCATAACTTACAAAACCCCGTTCGGCCAGTGGGAGTTTGGAGCCCTGCACCCTGCAAAGCCGGGTCCTGAATTTCAGAGCCGCTTATTCAGAGCGGCGGGGGCGGGGGCATATCCACGGTGGCGACAGCCATGGCGCACATGCCCTCACCGCGTCCGGGGAAGCCCATGCGCTCGTTGGTTGTGGCCTTGACCCCGACCTGGCTGATGTGCACGCCAAGAACCCCGGCCAGACGGATTTTCATCAGCGGCACATGGGGCAGAATCTTCGGGCGCTCGGCGATGAGGGTGGAGTCGATGTTGTGAATCACGGCCCCGCGCTCCCGCAGAACCCCGGCCACATGCCGCAGGATCTCCAAGCTGCTGATGCCGCGGATCGTTTCATCGCCGGGCGGGAAAAAATGACCAATGTCCGGCTCCCCGGCCGAGCCCAGCAGGGCATCGGCGATGGCATGGCAGAGCACATCCGCATCTGAATGCCCGTCGAGGCCCAGTTCATGCGGAATTTCCACACCGCCTAGAATCAGTTTCCGATCGGAAACCAGGCGGTGCACGTCATAACCAATGCCGGTGCGGATCATAAAGGGAGGGGGGAGGGTTCAGGGTTCAGAGGCGGAGACAGATATCAGTAAACACTCCGCTTCAGGCTGGGATCCTTTTTGAGCTTTATTCTCATGGCGACTTTGCAGTTGGAGCTGTTGTGCGACCCCGACAGTTTCACCTCCATGAGGTCATTTTCGATTTTCAGCACTTCGATCCGCAGGTTTTCCAGGCCCCACTTCCACCATAGGTGAACCAGGACAGGTTTTCGCTGCGCTTTCGGTCGTAGGACTCCCGTTGAATGATTTTTTCGCCGGCTTTCAGGGCCAGCCTTTCAGAGGAAAGAACAGCTGTGGCCTCAAATCCAGGCATGCTTTCACCGTAAACCTCCACCAGTTCCGGAGTGCGCTTCAAGGACCCGCTGCAGCTGATTTTCACCGTGAACTCCCGGGTGCCGTGCCCTTGGGTGTGCAGATTGTATGATGCCCCGCCAATCTTGAATTCCTCCCAGGATCCGTAGTTGTCCTCCATGTGGAACACTTCCGCTTTCATATTGGCCCATGTGGGAGGCTTTCCAAAAAGCCGCGGGGCAGCCAGCAGAGCAAGGAAGATGCGGCGTTTCATGGGATTGCCTGCACAGGTGGCGGGACTTTGCGCAGTCTGGAAGGGATGTCAGGCCGGTCCGGCCATTTCGGCTTCGATGTGGGCCAGGGGGAGGAGGCCATTGCTGCAGCACATGGAGTATTTCTCCAGAGCCGCATCGCGCACGAACAGCGGGGCGCGGCCCCCGGCGGTTTCGACGAGGAGGATCCCGGCGGCGACATCCCAGAGGCTGATCACCTCCTCGATGTAGGCATCCAGGCGGCCGGCGGCGACATAGGCCATGCCGAGGGCGGCGCTGCCGAGCATGCGGGTTTTGCGCACTTGGGTGAGCAGGCCGCCGAAGCGGCGCATGCCGGCCTCGATGGACTCCTTGTTCTTGCTGAAGCCGACGGTGATCATGGCGTCGGCCATGTTCCCACGCTGGCTGACGCGGATGGGACGGCCATTGAGGGTGGGAGTGCCGGCTTTCTCCGCAATGAACAGCTCATCCATCATGGGATCGTAGATCACGCCGAGAATAATCTCCTTCCGATGCCGCAGGGCGATGCTGACGCAGAAGTGGGGGATGCCGTAGAAGTAGTTCACGGTGCCGTCGATGGGGTCCACGATCCACTGAAACTCGCTGCTTTGGTCGCCGGCGATGCCCTCCTCGCCGTAGATGGCATGGCCCGGAAAAGCGGCCAGCAGGATGCCGGTGATCAACTCCTGGCTGCGCACGTCCAGCTCCAGTTTCAAGTCGTACTGGAGGATCTCGTTCACGCCCAGATCGCTGCCATAGTTGGCCTTGATCAGCGTGCCGGCCTGGCGGGCGGCGTCCACAGCGACGGGCAGAAAAGCGGAGGCGGTTTCACTCATGATCCGGACCGGACCACCAGTTCCCCGCACACGCCAACGAGAATTTCCGCCAGCCGTGCTTTCGGCTGGACGGGCAGGGGGCGCACTTCGCCATCCGCAAAGAGCAGGGTGATTTCATTATCGTCGGTGTCAAAGCCGGTCGCCGTGCCGCCCACCTCATTGGCGGCCAGCAGATCGCAGCCTTTGCGGCGCATCTTGTCCGCCGCGTTGGCCAGGAGATTCTCCGTCTCCGCCGCAAATCCCACCAGAATTCCCCGGTAGCCCGAAGACCGCGCGGAGCCGAGAATGTCCCGCGTGCGCTCCAAAGTGAGAGTGAGGGTTCCGCCCTGCTTCTTGATTTTTTGATCCTCCACCTTCACAGGCCGGTAATCGGCCACCGCCGCCGCGAAGACAGCCACCTGCGCTCCCGGCAGTGCGGCCATGACGGCTTCAAACATCTCCTGCGCGGAGGTCACCCTCACCACGGTCACGCCGTCCGGAGCTGGCAGACTGACCGGTCCGGAGACCAAAGTCACCTCATGCCCGGCGGCATGCGCGGCCCGGGCGATGGCATATCCCATTTTTCCGGATGAACGGTTCGACAGGTAGCGGACCGGATCCAAGGCCTCCCGCGTGGGGCCGGCGGTGATCAGAAAGTGCATCAGCCCGCTGTCCTGTGGCCGTGGCCGGCTGTCAAGATAGCAAAAAACCACCGCCATGCCGGCGTTGGCGTGGCATGGCATGGCGGTGGCGGGTAATGAAACGGAAATCCTGCGTCCCGGAGGCGGACCGCTTCCGGGAGCAGGGGAAATCAGTTGGAGTCGGAGTCCTTGGAATCCTTGGCGGCTTTGGGGTCGAGCGCCGTAGTGATGATCTCTTGGTCCGTGCTGCTGAGCTTGTTGACGGCGTAGTTGAACACGGTGCCGTCCTTGCGGCGGAACTTGCCTTGGCCGTTGCTGACGCTCATAAGGGCGGCGGCGACAGGCTTGCCTTCGGCGTTGGTCCAGGTGCGCTCAGGAACGAGGGGACCATTGCCCAGGGTGGAGATGGACTTGCCCTTGCCGGCAGCGGCTCCCGGAAGCGTGGAGGTGGACGTGGTGGCCGTCGGTGCGGGAGCCTCCTTCACCGCCTGGCGCAGGAATTTCTCAAAATCCTTATCGTCCGGATGGCCGTGAAAAAGCATGGTGCCGTCCGCGCCAAAAATGAAGCTGTGGGGAATGCCGCTGAAGGACACCGGGCCATTGGCGCTCTGAAGCACAGGGAATTTGACCTTGGTGGCCTTCACCTTCTCCAGGATTTCCTCATCCGTGGCCTGCTGAGCATGGGCACCGACGACCACCAGTCCTTTGGAGTCATAGCGCTTGGCAATGGAGTTGAACATCGGCATGTGGGCCAGGCAGGGACCGCAGTTGACGCCCCAGAACTCCATGACCACCGGTTTTCCTTTCAAAGACTCCTGGGTGACGGGGGTGCCTGAGAGAGTCTTGCCAAGCTGGAACTGGCTGAGGGTAACCTTTTCCTCCGCCTGGGCCGTCAGAGGAAGCAGAAGGGCGAGCAGGAGCGCGGGTTTGAATTTCATAAGGGTAACAAAATTTATTAAAATGAAACGGGGCAGTATATCCTGCAAAACGGCTTCGTCCATACCGCAATTCCAGGTGAATCCCTGATCATGAACTGTAGTTCCGAGGGGGCATGCTGAATCGTCCAGGCTGCCGGAGCGGCGGCGGATAACAACGCGTTGGGCATGCTGCTGCCCGCTCAGCCTGGAGGCCACTTCAGACTGCGTCCGGCGAGCAGGTGCACATGCAGGTGGGGCACGGTCTCCCCGGCGTCACGGCCGTGGTTGATGACCAGCCGGAAGCCGGCGTCCGTGGAGCAGACTCCCAGTTTGCGGGCGGTCTCCCCGGCTGCCAGCAGCACCGCCCCCAACATGGCCTGATCCCTGGCCGCGGCCTCGCCAACACGGGGGATGACCTTTTTCGGCACCACCAGCACGTGGATGGGCGCCTGAGGGTTAAGATCCCGAAAGGCGATGGCGTCCTCGTTTTCGAAGACGATGTCGGCGGGAATTTCGCGGGCGATGATGCGTTCAAAAATCGTCATGGGTCCAAGGGAGGCGGGAAGGCGGAAGCAGAAGAGTATCAGACGTGGCAGGAAAAGCAGGGCAGAGACCCGGCCCGGTTTATATCAGGGCAAAACGGCAGCCGCCATTTCCCGGCAGACGGTCCTGAAGGAAAAGCATAATCTCGTTCTCCAAACCGCGGCAGGTCTGGTTCCATGTTTTGGCGGCACACAGGCGTTTGACACCCTGCCGCGTGGCGGTCAGGGAAACGCAGGGAGCGCGCAGCGCCGCCAGTTCACGGATGCGGGTGTCGAGCAGCTGGAAAAACCGCAGTTCAAACCCCTCGCCCGCTTCGCGGGCCAGATCGTCCAGCGAGAAGCTGAGGGCGGGCGGAACCAGATCCACACATTGCCCGATCTCCCCCAGTCCGATCTTCTCAAACAGAGCCCGGATTTTCCCGGTCAGCTCCTCCAACGTGATGGCCGATCCGGCAAAATGACCCCGCAGATGAACCAGCAGGCTGAACGCGATATCCTCCGTGAACAGCCAATTTCTCTCCCCGGCGGCCTGGGCCGCGCACTGGATGTTCTCCTCCAGCCAGTCCTGACTGTAGGCGGCGACCTCATAGCGTCCTACACGGAGGAGAGGCAACTGGGAGGGGAGGGCAATCATGGGAAAAGACCGGAGGCCATCCTGGAGAGGGAGAGAAGGGGATGGAGCGGATACCGCAACTGGAATTGCCACTGGTGCGTGCGGCGGCGTTCAGCACTCAGCGTTTTGGGAAAAATTCGGGGTGGGTGATGTTCGCGGGAATCCGGTGCTCCATGGACTCAATCTCATTGATGAAGGCCCCGACATCCTGGAATTCCCGGTAGACACTGGCGTAACGGACATAGGCCACCGGGTCGATGCTGTGCAGCTTGTCCATGACCTTCAGACCCAGAAGCTGGGAAGGCACCTCGCGCTGCCCCCCGGCCTCCAATTCGGTGGCAATCTGCTCCGCCGCCCGCCGCAGGGTCTCATGGCTGACCGGACGTTTCTCGCAGGCTTTGATGAAACTGCGGAACAGCTTCTCACGATCAAAGGCCTCGCGCGCTCCGTTGCGTTTCACCACCAGCAGGTCGGCCTGCTCCACATGCTCATAGGTGGTGAACCGGGTGCTGCATTGAAGGCATTCCCGCCGCCGCCGTATGGAGTCGCCGTCCCGTGATATCCGGGAATCGATCACTTTGTCCTCCAAATTCTGGCACTTAGGGCAACGCATCGGCTGGAATAATATCGTATCTTAAGGACCACCGGTTGTGGCGTCAATCGCTGAGACCACAATATTTAGACATTCACCTCTATTTCCGGACGCATTCTGACAGACTGCGGGCATTCCGCAAAACAGGCGCAAGACCAAGCTGTCCTGCGACGTTGGTGGTTGAAATCCCGGAAAACGGCATCGCCGGAAGGGGCGCTGCCGCTTATGATTTGGCGTCACTGTCCATCCCCCTCCTGAGCCGGGAGGAAATTTTCAAAATCCATGAGCCTGTCCCATCTTCTTCGAGTTCCCGCTGTTCTGGCTCTGCTGACGGCGGGGTGGTCCGTTGCCATTTCGTCCGTCCAGGCCGAGGAGTCGGCCTGGCCGCAGTTCCGGGGGCCCCATGCCGACGGCCAGGCGGACGCCAAGGGGCTGCCGGTCTCATGGTCAGAGGAAAAGAATGTCGCTTGGAAGGCTCCGGTGCCGCATAAGGGGTGGTCCACCCCTCTGGTGCTGGGGCACCAAGTGTGGCTCACCTCCGCCACCGAGGATGGCCACGGGTTTTTTGTGCACTGCTACGACCGGGAGACAGGCGCCGTGAAGCACGAGGCCCGCCTGTTCACCAGCGATGCCCCGGAACCGCTGGGAAATGATCTGAACTCCTACGCCTCCTGCACCGGCAGCCTGGAGGCCGGCAGAGTGTTTCTGCATTTCGGCAGCTACGGCACCGCCTGTCTGGACACCGCCACCTTCAAGGAGATCTGGCGGCGCACGGACCTGCCCTGCCGGCATTACCGGGGACCGGGATCCTCGGTCTTTCCGTGGAAGGACACCATCATTCTGACCATGGACGGGGTGGATGTGCAGTATCTTACGGCTTTGGATAAGGCGACGGGCCGCACGGTCTGGAAAACCGACCGGAACACTGAGTTCGACGATTTGGACGCCGGTGGCAAACCCACCTCCGACGGGGACTACCGCAAGGCCTACAGCACCCCGATTCCCATCGTGGTCGGCGGCAAAACGCAGATCGTGAGCACCGGGTCCAAAGCCACCGTGGCCTATGACCCGGACACCGGAAAGGAAATTTGGCGGGCCTGCTACAAGGGCTTCTCCAACGCCAGCCAGCCCATCTGGATCGATGGCCTGCTGGTGCTGAACACCGGGCACGGAAAGGCGGTGCTGCGCGCCTATCGTATCACCCCGGAGACCACGGGTGACATCACGGACCACCTGGTATGGGAGCAGACCAAATACATCCCCACCCGGTCCTCGCCGGTGGCCGGCGGCGGGCTGATTTATGTGATGGCCGACAACGGATTCATCAGCGCCGTGGATCCCAAAGACGGCGAGCTCCTGTTCAGCGAGAGAACCATCGGCGCCTGCAGCGCCTCGCCCATCTGCGCGGATGGCCGCCTCTATTTCTGCAACGAGCGCGGGGACACTTTCGTGGTGGAGCCGGGCCGCGAATACAAAAGCCTCTCCCGCAACACCTTGGAGGCCGGCATCATGGCCAGCCCCGTGGCGGCGGGGAAGGAGCTGTATCTCCGGACTAAAACGCACCTTTACCGCATCGCGGAAAAAACGCCGGCCCCGTCCGCCCCCTGAGGTTGACAAGGCGGGCAGTGTCCTGTCTCCTGACGAACGCATGATCACAGAGTCCGGGGAAATTATCTGCCACACGACACCTTGGTATACGAGACGGCGTCTGCTGATGGCCGGAATGCTCCTGTTTTTCAGTGCGTATTTTGCCTACGACTGGAAAATCGGCTATCCAAAGGAACGCCTGCGGTACTTGGAATACTGGGCGGAATACCAGAAGCTGGCCGTGGAGGGCAAGGATCAGAAAGCCTACCATGATCTCGCCAAGCAAAAAGGCTGGCCTGAGTCCCCGAAGGAGGAGACTCCGGAAAAACATCAGTACCGGCTGAAGGAGCAGCTCATCTGGTCCATTGGAACCGGTCTGGCCGGCCTTGCAATGGTGGGAGTCTGGCTGAAAAACAAAGGCACGGTGCTGAAGGCGGACCATGAAAGTCTCACCACTCCCGATGGGGTGCGCATCCCTTTCGCCAGTGTGGTGAAGGTGGACAAAAGGAAGTGGGACATCAAGGCTCTCGCCTACGTCTGGTGGGAGAGCGGCGGGCAGACCAAAAAGGCCGTGATCGACGATCTCATGTACGACAATGCCGGCCAGGTGTTCGACCGCCTGATGGCAAACTTTCAGGGTGAGTTGGTGGACATTGAGCGCCCGGCTCCCACACCTGTCGTTGAAGAGTCCGCCCCGGAAGAGCCCCTGACTCCCGGCGTACCCGCTGCCGCCCCGCCGGAGGAGTCGCGCACGCCCGCCGCCGGCGGTTCCTGAGCGCCCGGAGGACGGCCCCCGCACGGGGTTCTGTTTTCTGTTGCAATTGAAGGCCGCCCTGATAAGGGGACCCCCAAGTCAACCGTCCCATTCATCCATCCCAGAAATTTGCTTATGTCAGAAAAATCCGTCGAAGAAAAAGTCCGCGACATCATTGTCGATCAGCTCGGCGTGAATGCCGAGCAGGTCGTTTCCTCCGCCCGCTTCATTGAGGACCTCGGAGCCGACTCGCTGGACACCGTTGAGCTCGTCATGGCTTTTGAGGAGGAATTCTCCATTGAGGTGCCCGATGAGGAGGCTGAAAAACTCCAGAGCGTGGGTGACGTGGTGAAATACGTCGAGGAACACGCCAGCGCGTAATTTCCGATCCTTTTCAGAGGGCCGCTAAGGCGGTCCGGTTCCCCCCTTTCACAAATGCCCCTGCCCGCCCTGCGCCGGCGGGGGCGCTTTGTTTTGCGCCGGCAGAGGCCCCGCAGGCTCATTCCTCCGGAATGTCCCCGGATGCCCGACCGAAAATATGCATGCCGGCCATCAGTTCCGCTCCGGCCGGCATGGAGAAAACCGGGGCATTGACGCTGCCCTCCAGCCGGGCATGACGGTGAAGCCTCACCGCGCCGCTGGCAAAAATCCGGCCTGTGAAAGTGCCCTCAATCTCCACCTCACGCACATGCACGGGCTGCAGGCACTGCACCGCGCACTTGCGCTCAACGATCAGCCGCCCGCAGCGCAGCTCTCCCAGCACTTTGGTGGAGACTCGGAAGGAGACTGTGTCCTGGGCGTGGATGCTGCCGCCCACCATGCCCTCCATGATGAGGTTGCCGCAGTAAACGGAGGTGCCGAGCAGAGCTCCCTTTTTGTGCACTGTGACATCCCCCCGGGTGCGGATTTTCTGGGTGGTGCGCTCCCGGATATCAAAGTGCCGCAGGTCGATGTAGGTGCCGCAGTTGGAGCAGGCCGTGGAGGTGGCATGAAGCGAGGCGCGGCTGATGGCGTGGCAGTCGAAACACTCCACATCACGCCGTCCGCCGGTGCCGGGGGGCGTGTGATGCGCCTGGTGGGAGGCGTGCGGCGGATGCGGGCCGCCAGTGCTGGCCACCAGGTCATCAGCCTGCGCACTGCTGCCCAGAAGCTCCAGTGGCACGCTGGGCTGCCGGGCTGGCGGAGGCGGCTGGACCGTTTTGGATTTTCCGAAGGGCCAGAATCCCGTTTTCCCGCCCGCGGAGGGAAGGGAGCCGCCCAGACGGATGTGCCTGCCGCAGCTGCGGCAGTACGTCGAAAGCCCGCTTGCAGACTCCTTCTGACGGAAGCCGCAATGCGGGCACTCGATTTCGATTTTCTGAATCAGCGGGAAATACCTCCGGAAGGGCGGCGGGATGGCCCGCCGGTTCCGGAATGACGGACATCAGCGGACTTCCCCGCGCAGGTTTCAGACGGTGGTGTGGGTGGCTGCGGGAGGCGCAACGGGAGCCGGGACTGCGGAAGGCTTGGAACCGCTGCTGGTGCCGGGGGGGGCGGGGGCGGCATCCTTGCGGGCGAGGGCGTTTTTGCCCACGGAGGACTTGCCGGAGAAGCTGGCACCCTCCTCGATGGACATGGTGCCGGCCACAATGTCACCCTCCTGAATGGCATTGGCCTTCAGTTCGCAGCGTTCGGTGACGGTGATGTTGCCCTGAACCTTGCCGAAAACGATGACGGACTTGGTGCGGATCTCGCCGATGACGAGCGCGTTCTCCCCCACTGTCAGACTGCCGTCGGAAGTCACTTCACCCTCAATGCGCCCGTCAATGATGAGGTCATTGGAAAATTTAAGAGAGCCTTTGATTTCAACGTCGCTGCTGAGAATATTTTTATTGGGATTCATTGAGTAAGTGGATTTGGCGGAAGCTGGGGGAGAGTAGGACGGTGCCGCGGAATAGGAGGGGGTGGCAGCGGAGGCAGCGGACGGAGGCGCGGCATAGGTGGGCTCAGGAGCCGCGTAAGCAGCGGGTCTGCCGGGCACGGGGGGAGCGGGCGGGGCTCCGGGTTGCGGTTTTTGGCCGATGATTTGTTTGAGCACGGTGCGGGTGGATTGGTTATGGGGGGAGGCGGGGAATCTGGAACAGAAAACCAGCCGAATCAATGGCAGGGTGCCGCGACGGGGATTTATTCATGCGGCACCGCGAAGATCAAGGCGGCAGGCGTAATTTTTGAGGGCTTTCCCCTGCTTGCGGAATTGAAGGTGTTTGAAGGTGCAGGGTTGCGTTCCACCCCATTCCCAGGCTATAATACCGGCTCCCCCCGCCTGCGGCGGTGCGCGTTTTCGATTTCCCCATCTCCCTATGCCCGATCAGGATCCCCTCCCCGAACAGAACGCCGATCAAATGCCCGCCGTGGGCCAGAAGTACGGCGCCGATCAAATCGACAAGCTGGAAGGATTGGAGGCGGTCCGCAAACGGCCTGGCATGTATATCGGCGACCCGGATGAACGGGGGCTGCACCACTGTGTTTTTGAAGTGTTGGACAACTCCATCGACGAGCACCTCGCCGGCTATTGCAAAGTGGTGGATGTCACCCTGCATCCGGACGGCTCCTGCTCCGTCCAGGACGACGGGCGCGGCATTCCCGTGGAGACGCACTCCAAGTTCAAAATGCCGGCCATCGAGCTGGTGCTGACCAACCTGCACGCCGGGGGAAAATTCGGCCAGGGGGCCTACAAATACTCCGGCGGTCTGCACGGGGTGGGTGCCAAGTGCGTGAATGCCCTCAGTGAGTGGTTCAAGGCGGAGGTGTTCCGCGACGGGCACATTTACATGATCGCCTTCGAGCGGGGCCGCACCACCCAGCCCCTCAAAATCATCGGGGACCTTGACAACAGTCAGCACACCGGCACCCGGATCACGTTTTTCCCGGACTCCACGATCTTCACGATCACCACGGAGTTCCAGTTCGACCGCCTGGCGACCCGCCTGCGGGAACTGACCTTCCTGAATCCCGGTCTGACCATCAATCTGACCGACGAGCGGGGCGACAAGCCGCGCTTCCAGAAGTTCCGCTATGACAAGGGCATCGTGGAGTTCGTCAACCAGCTGGCGGAGAACAAGACCGTGCTCCCCGCCGAGCCCGTCAGCATCCGCGGCAAGCGCGGCGTGGAGCTGGAGGCCGGCAAGCCGCCGGAGGATTTTTACGTGGATGTGGTCCTGCAGTACACGGACTCCTACAACGAGCAGATCCTCTGCTACGCCAACAGCATTCCCAACGGCGACGGCGGCACGCACCTGACCGGTCTGCGCGGAGCTCTCACACGCTCCATCAACGCCTATGCCAAGGCCAACAACCTGCTGAAGGACAAGGATCCCGCCATCACCGGCGAGGACTGCCGTGAGGGCCTGATCTGTGTGCTCAGCGTGAAATTGCCCAACCCCCGCTTCTCCAGCCAGACGAAGGAGAAGCTGGTGAACCATGAGGTGGAATCAGTGGTCACCAGTATTGCCTATGATGGGCTGAACAAATATTTCGAGGAGAACCCCTCCTTCGCCAAACGCCTGTTGGAGAAAATCCTCATGGCAGCGCGCGCGCGGGAGGCTGCCCGCAAAGCCCGGGAGACAGTGCGTAAAAGCGCGCTGACCGGCGGCGGTCTGCCGGGCAAGCTGGCGGACTGCTCGGAGAAGGACCCCGCGCTCAGCGAACTGTTCATCGTCGAGGGTGACTCCGCTGGCGGCTCCGCCAAACAGGGCCGCGACCGCAAAACGCAGGCCATTCTGCCTCTGCGTGGAAAGCTGATCAACGTGGAGAAGGCGCGGCTGGACCGCGCTTTGGAGAACAAGGAGATCCAGAGCATGATCACCGCCATCGGCGCCGGGATCGGCACCGGCGAGGACGAGGGCACCTTCCGCATCGACAAGGTGCGTTATCACAAGATCATCATCATGACCGACGCCGATGTGGACGGCAGCCACATCCGCACCCTGCTGCTTACCTTCTTCTGCCGGCAGATGCCGGAACTAGTCCGCCGGGGCTATGTCTACATCGCCCAGCCCCCCCTTTACCTGGTCGCGCGCAAAAAACGCAGCGAGTATGTGCAGGACGACAACACCCTGAACCGCATTCTGGTGGAACTGGGGGCGGAGGAGGTGCAGTTACGGAACCTTGCGGACGGCAAGGTGATCAACGCCTCGCAGCTGCGGGAGATTCTGGAGCTGCTCACCCGACTGTCCCGTTTCTCCGACATCATCCAGCGCCAGGGCGGGAATTTTGACACCTATCTCAACCACCGCGATCTTCAGGAGAACCGCCTGCCGGAATACCTGGTCAAGGTCCGCACCGGCAATGAGGAGTCCGTGTATTATCTCAAGGACGAGGATGCACTGCAGGAATTCAGCGCGGCCAATCCCGACCTGAGGCTGCTCACCGCCGTGGCCAGCGCCAATCCGGAGGAGGAAAAAGAGGCCGTGCCCGCCTTGGCCGTCAAAGGGGAGGCCAAATCCCAACGCCGGGCGAAAATTTACGAAATCCGCGAATCGCGCGCTATTTCGCGCCTGTTGGTGGAGCTTCAGGAGAAGGGGCTGGTGCTGGATCACTTCAGCGCCCAGGACCAGCCGCTGTTTGAACTGATCGAGGGCCATGACAAAACCTGGCCGCTCTTCTCCGTTCCGGAGATTCTGAACCGGGTGCTCGAAATCGGCCGCCGCGGCATGAGCATCACGCGGTTCAAGGGCCTGGGTGAAATGAACGCCTCCCAACTTTTCGACACCACCATGGACCCGGACACCCGCCGCCTTCTTCAGGTGAAGTTCAATGAGGAGAACGCGGTGGAGGCCGACCGCATGTTCACCATCCTTATGGGCGACATTGTGGAGCCGCGCCGCCAGTTCATCGAGGACAACGCTCTCAACGTCCGCAATCTGGACATCTGACACCCATCCATCCGCCTTTTTCCGCCATGCTCCTCCTCCCCTTGCCCACCGGCCATCCGCGCCGTCATTACCGCCAGGGATTCACTCTGCCCGAACTGCTGACCACCCTGGTCATTCTGGCCATTCTGATGGTGGCGGCTTTTCAGGGCTACTCCAAACTTCGCCAGCGGGCGGAGAAGGTGGATGCCATCACCAAGATGAAGGGGATATATACCTCCCTGACCGGGTATGTCGCGGACAAGCATGACTGGCCCCACGAGCCGGAGGATGCGGACCACGAGCAGTTGTGGGAATGGTGGATGAACACCATGAAGCCGTGGGGGCTTTCCCAGGACTCCTGGTTCAGCGCCGCGCATTTGCGGGTCGTCAACCGGCAGCGGAAGGAGTCGGGTCAGAAAACCTTGGAAATGTCGGAAATGGGCAAGGATGCCGGTTTGAAGATCCCTTCCTTCTTTCCGAGTAAATTCGACGATTATGATGAGGCCTACTCTTCCCGTTACCAGCCTTGGGTCTCGGAGACCGGCGAATACCGGGGGGATGCTGAAGGCCACATGGTGATCACGCCGGGCGGCACTGTGACGACCATGCCCAGCATGTCCGCCATCAATTCCTACCGCAACAGCGGGAAGAAATAAAAGTCCTTCCGACCGGGCCTGCCCCCGTTGGGGACGACGACTGTCACCCACTGCAAGCGGGTGGTGGCTCAAGGCGCTTCAAACCGGAACCGCAGCCACCGTCCGGCCCCAGTGCCGAGGGGGCAGTAGACTGTCAGGTGCTCCATGCCCCCGCCGCGTGCCAGGATGCTGAAGGTGCACTCCGCAGAGGCCCAGTGGATCAGATCCGTGGAGGATTCCAAGGTCCAGGTGCCCATGATCTCCTGGCGGCGGCTCATTGGCATGGTCAGGCATTCCTGGCCATTGAGGACAGCCACGGTGCAGAGACCGCCGGGGGGCGGGTTGGACAGAACCGGTGAGGTCCCGCAGGCGAACTCCAGAAGATTGGGAACGCTATCATGGTCCGGGTCCGCCTGGGGATCCGATGCTGCGCCTCCATCCTGAAAATGGCGCTGACGCCACACGGGGTAGGTGGCGGTGGTCTGGCCACCGGGGGTTCCACCGGGATCGCTGGAGGCCTGCCAGGAGATGGCTTTGCCGGGCAGCGGCCGGGCGGCGGGATTTTTCAGCTCCAGCGAAGCCCCTCCGCCATCCGCAGCGGCAGGCCAAGGAGCGGAGTCGGCAAAGGCGAAGGACTGAATGGCGGCACCATTGGCCGCTGTCAGGGTGAGGGTGTCGCCGCTGTTGTCCAGATGACCGCTGAAACTGCCGCTGACAGGAATGGCGGAGCCGTAGCGCGCGGTGAAGGCCGCGTCATTGGCCGCCAGCACCACGGTGCCTCCCGGTGCCACCAGACTTTGTGGAGAGGTGGCGGCGAAAGCGAAGGAGACACCTCCGCCGAGGGACATGCCGCTCAGGTCGAGGGTTTGGCCACTGACGTTGGTCAGTTCGATGAATTCGAAATCACTGCTTTTCAAAAACCCCTGCGCCAACTGCCCGGCGGTTGGTGCCGCCGGATGATACATGATCTCCGAGACCGTCAGCAGTCCGGCCGCCGCGGGAACCGCGTCCACCGTGAGGGTGAGGCGCAGCGGCGCGCTCCAATGGGACAAAACAGGCGTCTGTCCGGAGCCCGCACCGGTATAGGGCCAAGGTGTGAAAGGCCCGGCAGGATCATAAGTTCTTGCCGTGAGGACGGTGTTTTTGTTGATGGTGAGAGGGCCTGAATAGACCTGCGCCTGCGGAGCCATCTCCGGGGCGTCCGCCGGAATATGGCCGCCCACCAATTCCGCCTGCATGAGAAAATCCGTGGAGTTCACTCCATAGTTCAGCCCCTGAATGGCCAGCACATTTTCACCCTCGCGCAGCAGGGAGGCGAACTCGGGCACGTCAAAATCCTGCCACACCACGGCTTCGCTGTCCGGGTGGTTGGCGGTGGCTCCCGCATTCCAAGCCGATCCCGCCGGCGGGGTGTTGGCGCTGGCGATCCGCACGCCGTTCAGCCAGGCGGTGAAGCCGTCGTCATAGCGCATCCGCAGTTTCAACAGCCCCAGAGCCGCGATGCGCTGGCGGGTGGTCTCGAACCTGAACCGCATCAGACAAAGCGGGGTCACCCCCTTCATGCGCTGGTTGTCCGGGGGAGGCTCCAGATTCAGCCCGACATAGGAAACATAATCCATGGAGTCGTCATAACCCACACCGCCCGTGCCGCCCAGCCAGCTGGAATCGTCAAAAACCGAACCATCGCGCCATGCGGTGCCGGGATTGACGACGGGCAGCAGAATCCGCACGGGATGGTTCCCGCTGACAAAGGTATCCGTGATGAAGCTCTGCCCCTGGGTGGTGTCGAACAGCCGGGGATCCGTGCCATCCGTGGTGTAGTAAATCCGGGCATCCGGCCGGTTGAGCGACGGGGAGTTCAGGGTGACCGTGCGGCCGGGCTCCACGCGACCGGACACATGGTCCGCCGTCGGCGGGCGGGTGACTTGGGCATCCATCCAGTGCAGACGGTTCAGGAACCATCCGCGCAGGTGGTCGATCTCCGCGCTCCAGCCGCCCGCCCGTGGCGCACGCTCCGGCCAGCGCGTAAAATTCCGGGGAGCAGCCTCTGTCAGCTCCGCCACTTGGCGGGCAATGACTCCCGCGATATGACTGTCACTGAGAGCCCCCTGCCGCAGCTCCTCCAAGCGGTCGATCCACCGTTGCGCGAAGTTGCTGTCCCGGAACATTTCCTGATACCAAGGATGACGGAAGAAGTCCGTGCCCAGATCGCCGGTCTCGCCGCGCCATGTGTTATAGTTGTCATCGCGGCCATCAACAGAATCCAGTGACCGGTCAAAATCCCAAACCGGCCCGGCCGTCAGGCGGCCGTACCGGCTCTTGGAGAAGTAGGAGCTCAGCCGCAGGCCATCCACGTTTTTGACGGCCACATTCAGCAGATGGTGATCGATGAAACTCTCCGGATCGGAGCGCTTGGCGTAGCCGTTCACCGGATCAAAAAAGTCCGGGGCCGTCAGGGACTTTTGCCACTCATCCAGATAGTTTTTGATCCACACCAACTGGGGGCCTGTGGCTTTGGACTCGGAGGGATCCACCCAGTAAATCTGCTGGCCTCCCCCTTTGAAACCGGTGTCACCGGGATCGGCACGGTCGATTTTCAGCACATATCCTCCCTGCACGGAAGGGGCCGCATCTCCCTCCGCACCCATCTTTTCCACATTCACGCGGTGGGTGCCGCGGCCGATCCGCTCCATCAAAGTGTAAACGCCCGCGTAGTCGGAGGCTGAGACCGGGCCGCCGTCCGTGTTCAGATACAGTTCCACCGCGCGGGTGCGCACCGCGTAGCGCCCGGCGTCATTGCTGAGTTGGTAAACCAGCGGATTGCGAATCAGTGAGCGGTCGTAGTCGTAGGGGGCGTTCAGCACCCAGTCCTCATCCTGCGGCATGCCGGCGGGGGAGACATCGCGATCACGCCCCGACGCGTCCTTGGACTCCAAGGTAATCGAATACTTCGCGGAGTTGGCGGTGCTGGAGCCGCGCACCTTGACGGTCGCCAGGGTGTCGAGTTGAGGGGTGCCCGTCAGCACGGTGCGGCCCGTGCCTGTTTGCGGTATGAAGACCATCCACAGGGCTCCCACTTCATCTTCCGGGCGTCCGGAGCCAAAGGTGTCCACGATGAGCAGGGGCAGATTTGAGTCCGTGGCCGCCACTTCCGGGTCCAGCTGCACATAACCCTGCGCACAGGGCATTCCCGGTTTCCGCCCCGGCACGAATACCCGCGCCCGGAGCCGCGTGGACTTCGTGAGAATCAGAGGAGCATCATACACGGGTGACGAGGCGTCAGGCAGTTTGCCATTCAGCGTGTAGTGGATCACCGCTCCCGGCACCAGGCTCGACAGCATCACGGCCTGGGCATCGGTGAAAGTGCCGCCGGCAGGCTCCACCACCGGTGGATCCGGAGGGGAGTCCGCGGGATTGTTAATGGTGCCCGGCGACGGCGGACTGAAGAATCCCCGGGGAGCACTGTCCCCCGGAGCCAGCCTGCCGTAGGAAAAATCCTCCGTCTGCTCCGGCGTCAGCGCGGGATACAGATCCGCCATCGAGCCATCGGGCCGGATCAGCGCCAAGGCCTCGCCGGATTTTTTCAGAGCGAAATCCGTGTGCAGCGGCCGCCCGGTCTCCGCCCGGTCCTTGCCGGAGGCAAACACCACCAAACAGGCACCCGGCATCAGGGTGGTTTCCGGAAACTCCCAGCCGGTATGCTCCTCAGGGCGGTCGGTCAGCCGCCAACCTTTCAGATAAGCAGGCTCCCGACCGGTGTTCAGCAGCTCGATCCAGTCGATCAAATCCCCGTCCTCATCCCTCAAACCATTCACGGACTGGTTGGAGGAAAGAAATTCAGAAATGACAACCCCGGCGTGAAGCTTTGCCGACAGGGAGATCAGCAGAAGCCACGCCAGCATCATCCGGCGCGGGGGAGGGACGGACATTGAAGGAGCGGAAAGGGCGAATAGATTATGCCCGGATATGAGAGACGGGCAAAGCAGAATGATTCAACTCAGCATAGGCCTTCAAATCCTCCGATGACAAGCTGGGAATCGCTTTTTACAGGAGATTTCCTGATCCTTGAGAGAGACTTAATTATATATTATTTTTTTATTAAAATAGAATATTTTCGACCTGATTCATGATAGTCGGGTGGTCACTGGATAGAGATATCCGGTAATTCCGAAGTTTGGAATTCCCGGCTGAAGCCAATGCCGGATACGGAGGCGCGGAAGGGTGCCGCACACGGGAATGCCTGACTGAAACAGGTGGCGCCGCCGCGGAATTTGTGCCAATTCTTCCCCTCTCGATGCCCGGGCTGCTGCCGGCGCCGGGGCAGGCTGGCGGACTTCCCCCCTTTTCCCATGTTACCCGAATCCCGGAAGGCTCTTTATCTCATGATCGGCGGTTTCCTCGGTGCCGGTAAAACTACGGCCATCGGCCGGCTGGCGCGGCACCTCAGCGGCAAGGGGCTGCGTGTCGGCCTGATCACCAATGACCAGGCGGGCGGGCTGGTGGACACCGCTCTTCTGCGCGGGCAGGGCTTCGCGACCGAGGAGATCGCCGGCGGCTGTTTCTGCTGCCGGTTCAACACCCTCGTGGATGCCGCCTCCCGGCTGAATGAATCCACCCGGCCGGATGTGTTCATCGCTGAACCGGTCGGCAGCTGCACCGATCTCGTGGCCACGGTTACCTATCCGCTGCGCCGGATGTACGGCCAGGACTTCACCATCGCTCCGCTGAGCGTGCTGGTGGACCCCATCCGGGCACAGCGTATCTTTGGCCTGGAGAGCGGCGGGACTTTTTCCTCCAAAGTGGCCTACATCTTCAAAAAGCAGCTGGAGGAGGCGGACGTGATCGTCATCAGCAAGAGCGATCTCCTGCCCCCGGCTCAAATGGAGGAGCTCACCGGTGTGCTGGAACGGAATTTTCCGAAAGCCCGTATTTTCGCCGCCTCCTCCCGTCAGGGGGATGGACTGGACGAATGGTTTGCCGCCGTCCTGGAGGGCAAGCCGGGCGACCGCAGCCCGATGGTCCTGGATTACGAGGTCTATGCCGACGGCGAGGCCCTGCTGGGCTGGCTGAATGCCACTGTCACGCTGAAAGCCGTGGAGGAGTTCGACGCCAATGAGTTTCTCAAAACCCTCGCCGCCTCCGTGCAGCGGAGGCTGGCGGGCATCGAGATCGCCCACTTCAAGATGACTTTCAGCCCCGATGATGGCATCCGGGGGGAACTGGCGTCCATCAATCTGGTCCGCACTGACTACGTGCCGGAGCTGGGCATGGAGCTGGACGAGGAGACGCTGGGCGGCCAGCTGATTGTCAATCTCCGGGCCGAGGGGGCGCCTGAAGATCTGGTGGAGGCCGTGCGCGCCGGTCTGCAGGAGGTCAGCGCCGGCTTTCCCACGCTCCGGACCACTCTGGACCACGAGGAGCATTTCCGCCCCGGCAAGCCCACACCGACCCACCGCGATGGCCATGCACCTGTGTAGATCGCGGTGAAGGGCGGCTGCCGGCCGGACAGCGGCTGTTGCCGGGAACCGGGCTTCCCTCCGGCTCAAAGCAGAACCGACCAGCGGTGCAGGGTCACGGGATGTTTGAGCCAAGCATTGTTATCCTGATGTCCTTTCAGGATGACCACTTGGCCGATACCGGGATCCGCCTCCGCCCATTCCTCCCCGCCCAGAAAAACCAGCACATGAGCCCCGTCCCCGGTGACCGCCAGATCACCCGGCAGCAGCGGACTGTAGTCCATCTCTGAAATCCGGCCCTTGATCCCCAAAGGACGCGTGAAGCCCCGGTGCCCCTCCGACAGGGCCAAAGCGCTGGCATCGAACATCCACTGATGCGCGAACTCCCGCAGCGCGCCGGGATCCGCATGGCGCAGGGCGCGGGAAATCAGAGCGTCCCGCAGCGCCCGGCGCGGCAGGCCGGAGCAGTCGATCCCGCGGGGGCTTTCCCCGCCCCACAAATAAGGGGTGGACTCCAGTCGCCGCAGCCGGGCCACATAATCCGCCCGCAGTTCCGTGGCATTCATCCGCCGTGCCGGCAGCAGCCACAGTCCACCCGCCAGCGGAGGCAGAATCAGCAAAGCGGTGCGGATCCCCTTCCGCTTCCAAAGGAGTGCCACCAGCCCGCCCCACACTCCGGCCGCGGCCATGATCTGCACCAGACGCTGAATCATAAAACTTACCGGGTTCAGTGCCGTGGCAAAAACAATCACCACCGCTAAAACCGTGAAAAGCATCAGCAGCCGGCGCAAAGTGGAAGTCATGAGGGACATCCATACCGGATTTTCCAGTTCCGGGAAACTCTGTTATGCGGATTTTTGCCCTCTGTAAAAAAAGGCCCCGCCATCCTGACGGATCACCAGAGTCATACTGTCCCTGCAGGGCACCGGCGGCCGGAGTTGCAAAAGAATGCACTGGGACCGGGGTTGTGGGGAAAAGACGGCATGCGGAACGCGTAATGGCGGAGCAGGCGGCGGACTGCCCTTGCCTTTGCCCTGTTTATACCATCCTGCCTGCACTGAATCCTCATCCTGCCGCCTCCCCTATGAGAATACCAATATCCCGGTTTTTTCCTTTGCTGTTTCTGTCCGCTGCTTTTCCGGTCCAGCCCCCATCGGTTCAGGCGGAGGAGGTTTCGCCGCAGGTCCTGGAGCGCATCGCCTTCGGCTCCTGTGATGATCAGAACCGTCCGCAGCCCATCTGGGAGCAGATCGCGAAACAGAAGCCCCAGCTGTTTCTGGCGCTGGGGGACAACATCTACGGCGACACCACGGACATGGAGGTGATGAAGGCGAAATACGCAAAGTTGGGGGCCTGGCCGGAGTATCAGCATCTCCTCCGGACCTGTCCAGTGCTGGCCACCTGGGATGACCACGACTATGGGGTCAATGACGGCGGGGCCGGTTATTCCCGGAAGGTGGAGTCCCAGCGGATCATGCTCGACTTTTACAAGGTTCCGGGAGACTCACCACGCCGGAAACGGCCGGGAGTGTATGAATCCTGGCGCTTCGGGCCGGAGGGGAAGCGGGTGCAGATCATCCTGCTGGACCAGCGGTATTTCCGCAGCCGTCCCGTGAAGGACACCCGCGCGGCGGAGGAGAAGGCCAAATTGAACCTCGTCGGCTGGTATGTGCCCGATCCCGATCCGAAAGCCACCATCCTTGGTGACACGCAGTGGGCCTGGCTGGAGGAGCAGCTGAAGCTGCCGGCGGACCTGCGCCTCATCGGATCCAGCTATCAGGTCATCGCCAGCGAGAAGGGCATGGAGTCCTGGGGGTATTTCCCTTTGGAGCGCCAGCGCCTCTACCATCTCATCGGCAAAACCGGAGCCAACGGCGTGGTGTTTCTCTCCGGGGATGTGCATTTCTCCGAGATCTCGGAGACCAAAGAGGGACCATATCCCCTTATGGATTTCACCAGCAGCGGCCTTACCCACAGCAGCCCGGTCTGGGCTGCGGCGGTCAACACCTTCCGCGTCAGCCCCATCGCTTATGCGGAGCCGACCTTCGGGCAGCTGCTCATCGACTGGAAGGCTGTGCCGCCCACGCTGACCATGCAGGCCTGCGGCCTCACCGGAGACGTGGCCTTCTCCAAAACAGTGTCCCTGGGGGATCTGCGGAAAAAATAAGCCCTCGCGCCGGTTCCGCCCGCCGTGGAACGCGCGGCGCCTCTCCCGCACAAAGGGTGATCAGCAGCAGCCTTTCTCCCCACAACCGCAGCCGCCGGATTCCGGGAGGATGACGGGACTGCCGTCATCGTTGAAAACGCGCTCCCAAGCTTCGCCAGTGTGCGGGTGGGCAGCCATTGGAGCCTCATCATTTTCCTGACTGATCTGGTAATAGACTGGTTCGCCACCGCTGTTGACGGGAGGAATCTGGTAGAGAAAATTCGGCATGGCTGGAGAAAGGAAGGGAAGGAGAAAAGGACGGACCGGCAGGGAGGGGATCCGGCAAGGCACGGGATGGAGCATCACCCCGCACCTTTCAAAAATACCGGTGCCCGGCTTGTCTGTATGCCTGTCTGTTATTTGGTCAGAGCCGCGGTGATGATCTGCTTGATGCTGTCCTTTTGGGCCAGAGTGGCAGCCTGCGGGCCGGTGACTTTGAGAAAAACATCCCCCTCCGGGCTCTGGAGAATGGCTCCGACCATGGCGTAGTCCCGCATGGGCGTTTTTTTGGCGGACATGGCGGGGCCGCTGAGGAAGGTGCCGGTGATGGTGACCAGCAGGGCTTTCTGTCCGCTCACGGTGATCTCCTCACGCGTCATCGGGGCGGGATTGCCCTGGGTGTCCGGCAGGAACTGCTTCTGCCAGCGCTGGAGATTGGGCTCCACCCCGCCGCCCTGACCGGATCCGAAGTGGTAAAAGTCTGCCTCGATGCTCGCGGCACCGTCCTTTCCGGGCAGGGTGAAGCCGCCCGCGCTCATGGCCTTCTTCTCTTTCCTGGCCTCCCAGGGAGCGGCCACTTTGAAGGTAAAGGCGCCGACTTTCAGCTCGGCGGGTTTGGCATCCTCCGCGCGGGAGGGGGAGGCAACGGCGGCAAAAAGGGCGAAAGCGGTAAGCAGGGGGCGGATCATGGCGCGGGAAGGGTGGTGAATGGTGCTGAGTTTCTAAGGTTGGGGAGCGGTTCCGGTTTCCTGAATTGCCTGATGTTGATGCGTGGAACCCTATCCCGAAAGCGGCGGATGAAGCCGTCACGATACGGCATGACGGGCTTCAACAGGGCTGAAAGCCGCGCGTGGCGCGGAACCACGGGAAATAACGCCCGGAAATCAGGAGTACTTCACGTTTTTCCCCGGCTCCAGCTCGTAATCGAGCACCATCTTCTCCAAGGTGTAGGGCCGGATCACATCGCTGAGGAACTTGTGGTGCACGGCGTCGTCCAGAAAAATGCGCTGCTTGGCGCGGTTCTCAAAATCCAGCCCCACGAAGAACGGCCACTCGCTGCCGGGATCAATCCTTCGTCCGGAGCGCACGGCCATGACTTCGGGAACCTTGAGGAGCAGACTGCGGGTGCGCCGGATCATTTCCTCAAGAATCTCCTCCGTGACTCCGGGGTGGAGTTTGTAAAGTGCCAGTTGATGGACCATGCCGGGAGGGGCGCGGAAGCGCCGGAATCATTGGATCACTCAGTCATTCCACTTCAGCGCGCCTTTTTTCAGCGCGTAAACGTAAGCCACGAGCAGCACGAAGGCGAAGCCCGCCATGCTCCAGAAAGCGGTGGTGCTGTGCAGCACGAGATCCTTGAAAGTGACCGCCCAGGGGAACATGAACACCACCTCGATGTCAAAGAGGACAAAAAGCATGGCCACCATGTAGAACTTCACGCTGAACCGCGGCTGCATGTCGCCGATGGGCAGCATGCCGCACTCGTAGGCGGAGTCCTTGATGGCGTTGCGCTTGCCGCTTTTCCCGAGCAGCACGGACACCGCCAGGGTGACAGCGGCAAATCCTGATGCGATCAGGATTTGCATGAGGACGGGAAGGTAGTCTTGCAGCATGGCCTCCCCTTTTACCATCCGCCGCCACGGGATCAAGCGGACTCCGGGTCAATTTTCACAGGGAAGCCGCAGCACAAAGCAGGCACCGTGCGGCCAGGTATGATCGGGCTCCAGGGTGCCGCCCAGATCCTGCGCCAGCCGGCGGCAAAGGGCCAGCCCCAGCCCCACGCCCGGCGCGGTGTGCGCGGCGTCGCGGGCGCTTTTATGAAAAGGGCGGAAAAGCTTTTTGGACTCCTCGCGGCTGATGCCGGGACCGTAATCCCGCACCGCGAAACAGACACGGTTTTTCCCCGTCTGCACGTCCAGGGTCACGCGGGGGGCGGCTCCGTCCCGGCGGGCGTACTTGCAGGCGTTGTCCACGAGGTTGAAGAGGATCTGCTCCACGGCGGCAGGGTCAGTGACCAGGGAAAGACCGTCCGGCAGGGCTTCGGAACCAATCTGCCACTCGCCCCCGGCCTGCTCCACCCGCTGGTTCAGCCGGGGGCCGATGCGCTGAAGCAGGCTGGAGACCTCCACGGGGGTGCGCCCGCCGGGCACCTTGCCGCTTTCCAGCCGGGAATAGGAAAGGACATTCTCCACCAGATGCCCCAGCCGGTCGGCCTCGGTGCTCAGGGTTTCCAGATAACGCTGCCGCTTGCTCTCCTCCCGGACCATGCCGTCGGCCAGCATTTCCGAATACAGCTTGAAGGTCGCCAGAGGAGTGCGCAGCTCGTGGGTGACAGCGGACACAAAGGAGGCCCGGCGCTCGTTCAGCAGCATCATGCCGCGCAGCACCATGAGCACCGCTGCCGTGGCCAGCAGCACGCAGGCCCAGGCGGTGGCCAGGGAGAGTTTCAACGGGCTCCAGAAGGCTGGCACGGGCAGTGGCAGCAAGCCCGGCAGGAACCGCACCGGCAGCGAGGCCAGCAGGTCCGTCCCCCCGCCGCTGCGCGCCGGTGCCGGCTCCAGGGAGGCCTCCGGAAACAGATCGCCCACGGTGGCGAGCAGATGGGTGCGGAATCTGGGCCAGTTGACCCACGCCCCCTGGATGCAGACGGCTCCATCCCGCGTCACACGGCGGGTGAGGAAAAGCGCATCCTTGATCCACAGCGCCCGGAAATCGCTGACGGTGACCGCTGGAGGGGGTGCCGGCGGATTCATGCCGAAATACTGGAGAGTCTCCGGTTCCGCCCCCTGTTCCGCCCGCACAGCCTCCGTCATGGCCGTGGCGGAGGCCGGTGGGGAAGGGGAGGACGGCTCCTGAAGAGGGGAAGGAGCCCGGCTCAGAGCGGAAGGCGCTGCAGGTGAGGCCGGGACCGCGTCCGCGGCGGCCACGGCATCCATGCTGGAGCGTGCAGCGACGGCCTCCGGTTCTGTTTTGGCTTCAGAAGTCTCAGCGGGTGCGGGAGCGGGAAGGATGCCCGGTGCGGGGGGATCCGCCGCCATGCCGCGGCGGAGCAGAGGAGGGGGCTCATCCGGAGTCCCGCTCCGCGAGAGCTGGCTGGCCCCCGTCACCCTGTCGGCGACAGCCAGTTCAGTTGTTCCCCTGGTCAGGGTGGTTTCAGTGTCCGCCAACTTGGCTTCCGGAATTCCGAACGGGCCGCCGCCGGTTTTTTTATCTGACTGGCTTTCCTTAAAGGCCGAACTCGCCATGGGAGCAGACACGGCGGCGGCAGGTGGGCCGGGAACCGCCGGAGCCGCCACAGCGGCGGGGGAGGCCACCGACTTCAGCTTTTCATCACCGGACTCTTCAGACTTTTTCATTGCCAGCTCTTCTGTTTCCTTCTGCCGCCGCTCCAAGGATTCCAGTGGAGCCGCCGGTGCCTCCGGCAGGCGCTCCCGGTTTTCCACCCCTTGGCTGCGGCGCCGAGCATAATTGCCGGCGATCAGCTCCTGACGCACATCCGCCTCTTTTTTGTTATACGAATCCTGCTCCTCTTGGGCTTCGCCGGGTTTCAGCGAGGAGGGCAGCTTCACTGAGGCGTTCTCCTGATTGACATCCTTGGACCGGTTTCTGCCGGCGGGTCGGGAGAACTCCTCAGTGGTTTTAGCGGCTTTCACCTCACCGAACCCCTCATCCTGTTTGGTTTCCCTGGAGACTGTCTCCGCACCGAAGGCCCCGCCGGCGGCGGCAGGGGCATTGGAGACGGCTTCAGCCTCCGGAACAGCCGTTTCCAGGCTGTTGGCCATGGAAAGCCAGGTCCGGTTGTCCGGCTCGCTGCGGGTGCCCCGGAAATCCTCCATACCCAGAGTGGCCCACTGTTCGGGACCCGCCTTCTCCGCCAGACGAACCCGCAGTTCCCGCAGACGGCGCGCGGGTTCGTCAGGGACTTCAGGCCTGTCCCGCTCCGCCGGCACCTGGGGGGAGTGGATTTGGCCGCCGGCGTCCATTTCAAAGTGCAGCCACACGCGGTCCTCCTGACCGGCGGGAGCGGGAAGGGCTGTGGTCCCGTCCGGCGGGGCGGCATACTGGGCCGGATCCCGCGCACTTTCCTCCAGCACCAGCGCCGCGGCCACGGACTCCATGCGCCACAGCGCCAGGCGCATGCGGTCCTGCACCACGGCGTCGGCCTCCATGCGGTGGCGGGTGCCCTCCATGCCCACCAGCGACCATGTGGCCCAAGCCATGGCCCCGGTCAGCAGCAGCAGACAGAACGCCGCGATACTCCATGTCAGTGCCGGCTTCATTCGGAGGATGGGGATGGGGAGGAGTCTCCGGCGCGGATTTTGGCGGGTGCCGCGCCGCCGCTGTTGCCGTTGCCGTTGCCCAGCATATAGCCTTTGCCTCGCACGGTCAGGATCACGCGGGGATCCGTAGGATCGTCCCGCAGCTTGGCCCGCAGGTTGGCCACGTGCATGTCGATGGTCCGGGTGGCGCTGGCGCTGGCCGGCAGCCGCCACACCCGCAGGAGGATTTCCTCCCGTGAAATCGCCCGCCCCGGATGTGCCGCCAGGTAGCGCAGCACGGCGATCTCGCGTTCGGAGAGCGGCTCGCGTTTGCCGTCCTCATGCCGCACCTCACAGCGCGCGAGATCGGCCTCGCCACCAGGAAAGGGCACGCTCAGGATTTCCTGCGGACGCTCCGGCGAGCGCCGCAGCACGGCATTCACGCGGGCCAGCAGCTCCCGCGCGCCGAACGGCTTCACCATGTAGTCATCCGCGCCCAGGTTCAGCCCCCGCACCCGGTCCGCCTCCGCTCCCATGGCGCTGAGGATGATGACCGGGGTGGTGGGCCGCAGCTCGCGGACCTTTTTCAGAATCGTCAGGCCATCCACATGCGGCAGCACCAAGTCCAGCAGCAGCAGATCGAAGGACGCCCGCTGCGCGGACTCCATCCCCGCCCGGCCATCGGCGGCCGATATGGTGTCATAACCCGCCGAATCCAAAGCATCCACCAGTCCCGTGCGGATGGGGGCGTCGTCCTCGATTACCAGAATAGTGGGCATGGAAGTGAAAGGAAAAGGGCGGAAAAAGCGGGCCGGGTGGAGCGCCGGCAACCGCCAGGGCAGTGACAGGCGGAGGGCAGGAACTCTGCACCGGTTACGCCCAGGGAGCCACCGGCAACACACTGTTATCTCCGTTCCGGTGGAATGTCTGTAAACCGGGTGTAAACCCGCCGGGAGCTGCCCGCTGAGTGATCAGCACAGATCCGCCAGTCGGCACGGGCCGGCGCTTGTGCGTTCAAACCCCGGCCCGTAGTATGGCTGATGATGATACCGGACGCCTACGGGTTTCTCAACCTGCCCCTGATCGACACCCGTGGCGACAGCCTGGGTTTCCTCAGGCTGCCCTATCTGATTTTCAATGCTGTGGAGGCCGTCTGCTGGCTGGCGGTCTCGTTGGTGATCCTGTGGCGCTTTCTACGGCACCGGAAATCCCGGCGCGAGGTTTATTACGCCTTGGCCTTTCTGGCCTTCGGCCTCAGCGATGTCATTGAGACCAACGGCACCACCGCGCTCCTGCTGCTTTTCAAAGGGGCCTGCCTGCTGGCCATCGCGGGATTCCGTCCGGCAATCATGGCGCTGCACGGCAGCCGCAGGTTTTAGCCGGCGTCAGGCGGGGCCGGAGACAGCACTTCCTCCATTGCCGGATCCTGAGGCGGCCGCATGCAGGGTCCGGATCCTTTCCGCGGCGAGTCCCAGCATCCACGCCGCCGTGCCTTCCTCCGCGGCAGTGCCCGCCCTTCCCTTCAAGGCCAGATGCGCCTGCGCCAGTGGAAACCAAGTGGGTGCGCGTCCGGGCTCGGGGGTGCCGTCGGTGTCCGTTACCCGCATGAGCCAAGTCTCCACCTGCTGGGTGGCCCATTCGCGGGATTTCTTCAGCCATGCCCGGTGCCGGAAGACTCCCAGCCGCCGCGCCTCCATCTCTCCCCTCGCGCCGGCCTCCTCCCAAGTCTCACGGGCGGCGGTCTCGTGACCGAATGCCTCCCAGACCTCCATGGTTCCCTTGGGAAAAACCCACTGGGTGTTGGCCGTGTTCCGGACCAGCAGAAACTCGGGCTCACCGGCGGGGTTCAGCCGGTAACAGACGGCGGCGGCTTTGCGGGCGGCGGGCATGGCGGGTTGGAGTGGAGGGACGGCATTCCGGAAACAGCCGGGATTTTCGGAGAGAACGCGGCGGGCCCTGTTTCTGGATTCTTTTTCACCGGTCCGCAAACCGGAAGGCGTGACAAAAATGCTCGAATGATTTTCCGCTTTTCCGCAACGGTTGCGCCGGGGAGCGTCAGGAACCGGCGTATGACCCATTCCGACTCTTCTTTGTGTCCCGTCTGTGGAACCGTCCGCACGGACGAAGCTCCGGACGGCCTGTGCCCCGCCTGCCTGATGCGTGAGGCCATGCAGCCCACCGGAGGAGGTGGCCCCATCGGCTCCGGTCCCGAAGTCGGCACTGACACCGCCGTGCCTCCGCTTTCAGCCGTGGCCGCTGCCTTCCCGCAGTGGGAGGTGCTGGAGCTCATCGGCCGGGGCGGCATGGGCGCGGTGTTCAGAATCCGCCAGCCGAAGCTGAACCGTCTCGCGGCTTTGAAGATCATCCCCGCCTCCTTGGCGGAGCGCGATCCCGCTTTCGCCGGACGCTTTGAACGCGAGGGCGAGCTGCTGGCCCGGCTGCACCACCCGAACATCGTGAATGTCCACGATTCCGGGCGTTCCGGCGATTTTTACTACCTGCTCATGGAGCACGTGGACGGTGTGAATCTCCGCCAGGCCATGCGCGCCAACCGCTTCACGCCGCAGCAGGCGCTGTCCGTGGTGCCGAAGATCTGCGAGGCCCTGCAGTATGCGCACGAGGAGGGGGTGCTGCACCGGGATATCAAGCCGGAGAACATCCTCCTCGACAGCAAGGGGCGTGTGAAGCTGGCCGACTTCGGTATCGCCAAGCTCATGGAACCCGCCGCCGTGGCGGAATCCGCAGGCGAAGTGTTGAATGCCGAGGCTGGCTGGCATTCCGGTTCCGGGGAGCCGGCCCGTGATCCGGACTCCCTGACCAAAACCGGGTCCGCTCTGGGAACTCCGTGCTATATGGCTCCGGAGCAGGCAGAATGCCCGCAGGGAGTGGATCACCGGGCGGATATTTACTCCTTGGGGGTGGTGTTTTATGAACTGCTCACCGGCCAGTTGCCAGCGTCCGGCGCATTCTCGCCGCCTTCGGCCTGGGCGGCGGTGGACCACCGGGTGGATGGCATCGTGCGCCAGGCGCTGGAGCGGGAGCGGGAGCGCCGCCAACGCAGCGCCGGGGAGATGAAAACCCAGGTCGAAACCCTGGCCGGCGGTTTCAGCGCCGAGGAGATTGCCGCCGCCGTGGCTGGTCTGCGGCGGAATTTTGATTACAAATCAAAGCGCACGGTCATGGGCATGCCGCTGCTGCACGTCGCCTACGGCTACGATCCCGTGACGCGCAAGCCGATGGAGGCGCGGGGGTTTTTCGCTTTCGGAGGGGTTGCCTGCGGCGTTTTTGCCTTTGGCGGACGGGCGCGCGGGTTCTTCGCCTTTGGCGGGCTGGCTACGGGGGTGGTGGCCTTTGGAGGCGTGGCGGTGGGTCTTGTCTCCATGGGAGGTCTGGCGCTGGCCGCCGGTCTGGCGCTCGGGGGCATGGCGGTCGGCACCTTCGCCACCGGCGGCATGGCTGTGGGGTGGTTCTGCGAAGGCGGCATGGCGCTGGGCTGGAATGCTGCGGGCGGCATGGTTTACGCCCATCTGGGGACCGGTGGGCGGGTCATCGCCACCCATGTGGTCCGGGCGGGGGAGGCGCTGCCCGCCGGTCTGCGCTGGGTGATGGGTCTTTCCCCTGTGGTGGCTTTCACCGGGGTGTTCATGGTGGTGCCGATGCTTGCGGCTGCGCTGGTGCCGGTATGGGCCAGGCGGCAGGTGGAGGCGGGACGCGGGGCCGGAAATCAAGGGGGTGGGATGCCGCAGGATGGACGGAGTGGACTGGGTGGACGGAGTGGACGGCTTGAGAACAGGAAGGACCGCAGTCTGGCGGCGCTGGCATTCACTCTGATGCTGCACACCGTGCTGCTGGCGGTTTTTTGTTACGCACTGGCGGTTATGCTGGCCCGCTCCGCTTTGCTGATTGCCAATTTTGGAATCATGCCATCCAAACTGGCGGGTGCCGCTGTCAGGGAAGCTTCCAGTCCGGGCGGTTGGTATTTCCTCACCCTCCTGATCCTGGATGCCGGGATCTGTCTGCTGGCCCATATCCTGGCCGGTCGTCGGGGACTGCGCCGATGGACAATGGCCGCGGCTGCCGGCATGGTGGCCGTGCTGGTCCTCACCCTGCACGAGGTAGCCACACCCATTCAAAGGATGGCTGATCAATGGACTCCACCGGTTCCTGCTGCGGCATCCGCTGCGGATTCCACTTCCCATGCTGATGTGGAGTCCGCCCGCCGCATTTATGAAATTCTTAAAGCCCGGCATGAAGCCGGTATGACCAATGCACTGGAATTGCTGGATGCCGTGCATGATCTGGATGTCGCCGAGGCCCGGGCCGGCAATTCCCCCGCTGGTGCCACAGCCGCCACCCTGAAGTGGGCCAAAGCGCGCATGGAGCTGATCATGGCCTGGCATGAGGCCGGATTGGCCACGAAGCTTGAAGTGCTGGATGCCCGGCGTGCGCTGGCTGTGGCCGAAGCGGAAGCTGCTCAAAATCCTGCCGCTGCTGCGGCTGCGGATCTGGACTGGGCCCGGGCCAGGCTGGAATTCCTGACCAGCCAGTACGGGGTGGGCAATATCAACTTCGTTGAGGTGGAGCGTGCCAAGGCGGATCTGCGCCGGGCCGAGGCGAAAATCACCCCTGCTGCCCCATCCGGTAAACCGCAGGTGCCCGCCAACAGCGTCAGTCCCTCTGCGGGCACTCCTGCGGACCCTGTTCCGGAAACGCAGGGCAGTCCCAAACCGGTGAACATGAATTGGTAATTCCTGCCTAGGAGGATTCCAGAGCCAGTGCCACAGTTGGCCCCACCTTTGGGGAGGCCCGGGCAAAATTGGACCTTACCAAAACATAGATCGGCTGAACCTTCAGGCGGCCCTGTGTATGTCCGTTTTCCGGCAATTTTCCCATGGACGAATCCGCTCCCGGTTTTCTCACCACCCAGTGGACCCGTGTGCTGGCGGCGCGGGGGGATTCCACCTTGGCGGGCAACGCCCTCAGCGAGCTGTGCGCCGCCTATTACGCGCCGGTCACCGCCTTCCTCCAGCGCACGGAGGGCCGGCAGGGGACCGATGCCGCGCGCGAGGCCGCACACGGATTTTTCGAGTGGGTGCTGAGCCGCGATCCCTTCGCCGCCGCCGACCGCCAGCGCGGGCGGTTCCGCAGCTATCTGCTCGGCGCGCTGAAGCACTGGCTTTCCCATGAGCGCGCCAAACTCCAAACCCAAAAGCGGGGCGGTGGCCAGGCTGCGCACCTCCCGTTGGCTGGTCCAACCGACACCTCGCCGGGAGTGGATCCACCGGATCCTGCGGCTCTGCCTCCAGACCGTGAATTCGACCGCCAGTGGGCGCTGCATGTCCTGCGTCGGGCGCTGGAGGCGCTGGAAAGGGAGTTCACGCAGCAGGGAGAGGCGGCGCGCTTTGCTTTGCTGAAGCCCTTTCTCACCGGCGATGCCGTGCACGGCGGGCTGGCGGCGCTGGCCCAGTCGGAAGGCTGGGCGGAATCCACGGCGCGCAGCCATCTGCACCGTCTGCGTCTGCGGTTCCGCCAGTGCGTGAAACGGGAGATCACGCCCACCCTGGCTTCCGGCGCGGAGACTTCCGATGAGATGGCGCTTCTGATGAACGCCCTGACGGGAAACTGAAAACCCGCCCCCCCCACCGCCCGCCGCCGGATTTTCAGCCGGCGGACGGAGCGGGAAAGGGACGGGTCTTTTGATTTTTGAACCGGACAGTGTCCGGACTTCAATTGGACGCCGGGAGCGGTTTGGATTTCAGTAAACGTCGCGGCGGTAACGTTTGGATTTGCGCATCTCCTCCACGTATTCCACCGCTTCCTCACGGGTTTTGCCGCCGGCTTTTTCGATGGCGGTGTGCAGGGCATCGTCCACATCCGCCGCCATGCGGCTGGCGTCGCCGCAGACATAGAAAATAGCGCCCTCCTCCAGCCATTTCCACAGTTCCTCCGCCGCCTCGACCATGCGGTGCTGCACGTAAATTTTCTTTTCCTGATCGCGGCTGAAGGCGGTGTCCAACCGGGTCAGCACGCCTTTTTTGAGGTATTCGTCCCATTCCTCCGCATAGAAGAAGTCGGTTTTGGCGCTGATCTCTCCGAAGAACAGCCAGGCTTTGCCCTTGGCGTTGGTCACTTCACGCTCCTGCAGGAAGGCGCGGAAGGGCGCGATGCCGGTGCCGGGACCGCACATGATGATGGGGGTGTCATCATCCGGGGATGGCAGCCGGAACCCCTTGCCGGCATTGATGAAGGTGGGGATCACCGTTTCATTCAGCACCGTGCGCTCCGCCAGGAAGGTGGAGGCGACGCCTTTCCGGTCGCGACCGAAAGTGTGGTAGCGCACGGCGGCCACCGTGAGATGCACGGAGTCCGGATGGGCCTTGAGGCTGGAGCTGATGGAGTAGAGGCGGATCAGCAGGCGCTTGCAGAAGCTGACAAACTCCTGAGGCTGGAACTTGGCGTCCGGGAACTCGTGCAGGAAGTCGATCAGCTCCCGGCCGTGCAGGTGCTGCGTCAGCTGGTCCTTGCGGGCGGGATCGAGGAGCTTGGCCAGTTCCGGCGCATTGCCGGAGCGCTCCACGATGGCGTTGAGAAACTTTTTGTCAGGGGTCGCGAGGTTGCAGCTGGAGGTCAGGGCCTCGCGGAAGGTCATTTCCCGCTGGGTGGCGTCCTTCACCGGCTCGTCGCCCGTGGCTCCGAGAGCGTGAAGAACATCATTCACCAGCTCCGGGCAGTTGGTCGGCAGCACCGCCAGGGAATCCCCGGGCTCGTAGGTCATGCCGCTGCCGCGCAGATCGATCTCATAATGACGCGTATCCTTGGGGGAACCTTCTCCGGACAGCTTCACGGCCCGCTTCATCCGCGCCAGACAGGGATTCTTAAGATTGAAAGCCGGGGGCGTGTGGGGAGTGTCGCTCATGGAAGGGAAAAGAAGGAAACAGGGCTGGGAAACGGGAGGTCGGGGCACCGGGTCAGGCAGCACGGAATGGATACCGCAGCGGATTCCGCTGAGGACAGCGGACGCGTTCCGTGCCAGCCGGGGAACACGCCGCCCGTCGGACGCGGACCGTCCGGCAGCAGTGACAGAGCACACCTCCTGCCCCCCCGCCACTGGAAAATCGCCGGTTTTCCCCGGCAGGCACGCCGGCGGAGCGTGGATACTGACAAACAGCCGGTGCCAGTGTCAGTGCCGATGCGGATGGGGGCGGCCGGACTCTTGAAGGAAAATCCGGCGCGGACAGACAGATTTTTCCGGAATTATGGAAATCGGCTTGCATTCTCCCCCGCCTACCCTTAGATCGCCAAACGGTCGGCGTCTCCTCTGCTGCGACCGTTTTTCGGGTAGGTTCCAGAGTGGCCAAATGGGGCAGACTGTAAATCTGCTGGTTTTACCTTCGCTGGTTCGAATCCAGCCCTGCCCACCATATTTCTTTTGCCGATTGGGTGATTGCAAGCGGATAAAAGTAGGGGTTCCGGCTATGCTTTGATACGGTTGGGTTGAAGCTATATGGAATGCCAAGTGCCCCGTGAATCAGCTGGGAATATCAAAGGTGGAGACAGACTGCCGCCGCCAATTCAGAAAGCATCAACCAGCTTGGCGATGGGGTTCGTAGACTGTTGAAAGTTTAAGATTCCACTCTCAAAAACAAACGCTTATGGACTCCCCTCAAAACTCCGTGCTGGACCCTGTGGTGAAAATTGACCCCGCCGATGGGGAGAAGTGCCGGATTGAGGTGGAGCCGAAGGCCGCCCAGTCGCTGATCCGCTTTTTGCTGGACCGGAAAATCCAGCTGCTGCCTCCTGAAGGAGGAGTGGCGCGGACATTTGACCTGCAGGTGGAGCCTAAAGGCATGCCTCCACTGCATCCGTTCTTTGCCTATGACACACAGGAAACCCTGCAGGCGGCGGTGACGGACTGGAAAAAATCGGGACCGCGTCAGGCACAATCGGTCGTCTGATCCAGGATCGGCTCCGCCACCTTTGACCGGTCACTGTTCTACCACAATATTTACCGATGCCCTGCGGCCGGATGTGTTTGGTGGGCGGAGAACTGAGGGTGATCACCGCTCCCGGACACGGTAGAAATACCGGGGAGCGGAAACGGGCAGGGGCGGGGATGTGTAGGTAGTGGTGGAGCCGCCCGAAGGCAGGCTGAGCTCCGCATTGCTCCAAGTGGTCAGATTTGTGGAGCGCTGCACCGTGTAGTTTTTTCCGGGAGCGGAGGCCCACACAAGGCTGAGTTCCCGGCTGGCGGGGAAGCTGACGCTGATGATCTCCAGCGGCGGCCCGGCGGGGGTGGTGGCCTCCAGTTGGAGACCGTCAGAATCCTGAGGTCCGTTGGCGGTGGTGCCGCTGGTGGTGGTGATGAGGTTGTAAGGCTGCTCCGGCCCCGCGGCGAAGACTTCGAAGTGGGAACTGCCCGCGTCCTCAAACCACATTACCCGCACGGGATACTGACCGGCCGGCAGCTCAATGGCTCCGATGGTCCGGGTGTTGCCACCGCCACCGTTGTGCTGAAGGCGGCCTTTGGAGAGGCCATCCGAGGAATCCGTGATTACAGAATTGCCGGTGGCATTGGCGGTCAGGTGATTGAAGGAGACCGGCCAGGGAGGATTGACAAATTCCAGAAATCCCCCGTCATCCCCCTGCCAGCCGATGAAATACTCACCATCCGCCGGCACGCGGATGGTGCCCTCCATCAGGGTGGCGAAATAATTGTCGTCCGCTGGGGTGCCGCTGTTGTTCCAAGGGATGGGTGCATCATTGGCGAAACTCCCGGTGCCGCCAAAGCCGGGGTCGTTGAAATTCAGGGCGCCGGCGCTCACAGTGATCAGTCCGTTCACCGAATCCGGCTGAGCCAGCCACCACACGGCGGCCTCGACAGTGCCGGCTCCGGGATAGGCGCCGGCCTGGGGGCGGGTCTGCCTCACGCTCCAAGAGGCGGTGACCCCCAGCCGGGGAAAGATGCCCTGCGAGCGGTGGCCCACCAGACGCCACGCGGCTCCGGGCCCCGCGTCGCCCGTATTCACCGTGCCCAGGGCGGCGGTGTCGGCGGTCCCAAGGAGATTTCCAGCGACGGCGTAAAGCTCGAACTGGGTGTCCCGCTGGTCCTGAAAGGTGACGAAATCCACCTCATGGCTGCCTTGGGTGAGGTAAATCAGTCCCGCCCCGCGGAAGTCGCCTAAGGCGGTGGCGGACCCCGTGACGTTGAAAATGAGAGTGGAGGTATCGGCGGGATCAATGCCCGCGCCGCTGCGGTCCAGCCAGGGCACTCCCCGGAAGCGCAGCGCCCAGCCATCGGCGGACCGCACCGCAAAAGTGTAAAAACCATCGGAGGGAATGACCACCCGACCCCGGGCGTGGATCGCGAGATTGGCGTTGTTGGCGGCATCGATGCCGGGCAGGACCAGATCCCCTCCGAAAAAGCCGCCGGAACCGGGGCTGGAAGGCACGATGTGGTTGAGCACCGGCGGCGTGTCCTGATGGTTCGTGCCGGCACCCTCCATGAGAGCCGCGATGGCGGAGGCCATATTGGTGACCTGTATGGCGGCGGGCTCCAGCACTTGGAGTCCCCAGCGGCCCTCCTCCCCCTCGGTGGCTCCGGGCAGAAAAAGCGGCAGAAAGGGAGTGTATCCGCTGGTGTCGCCGATGAGCTGCCAAGCGGTGGAGTCGGAGTCGCTGGTGCAGATGCCGGGGGCGCAGTAAACCTCCGCTCCCGCGCCGCCGGTTCCCTCGTAGTGCAGAAATTCCAAGGAATAGCTGCCCGTCGTCGGGAAGTTTATTACCGCCCGCGCGTTGGTGTCCCCGCTGGCCAGCCAGAACAGGGTGGAGGGATCCAGCGGATCGATAAAGCCGTTGCTGGTGTAAAACGGGGCGACGGCGGTGTAACTGGCCGTGCGGCCGGACCATTTCCGACCGGCCACCCGCAGGGCGAAGTTGTCATCGGCGCGCACGCAGAAAGTCCACGGACCGGCAGAGGACACTTGGAAATTGGTTTTGGCCACCACCGCCAATTGATTGTCATCGGCACCCGTGTTGCCGGGAATATCAAGATCCCCGCTAAAATGGAAGCGGCTGCCGGTATTCTGGGGATCATTGTAATTGATCACGGGAATCTGCCCCTCGACGGCGTCGGTGGCGGACTGAATGGCCAAAGCGGCGTCGGGAATTCCCGTCAGGGGAACCGGACTGACGGCGGCGCGGGTGCCCCATTTCCTGTTCACGCCCGGAGGACCCTTCAGCAGGCCCAGTGCCGGAAGCTGGGGGCTGCCTGACGGCGTGCCGCCCATTAGTCCCCATTCCTCGGTGTCCCAGTCGTTCAGCGCCTCGGCCGGAGCCCACGAGACCTCCTGGAAGCTGCCGCCGGTGATGTCGTAGCCCACATACTCCACTTGGTAAAGGCCGGTGGCGGAGACGGTGAAGACCCCTCGCGTGCTGGAGTCGCTGGTGCCGAAGACAAAGAAAATGGCGGAGGCATCGCTGGCGTCGATGCTGCCCAGTCCTCCGATTTTGCTAAAGACCGCTTTGGTGCCTTCCGTGACGCCGGTGAGGCGCAGATAGAAGCCATCGTCACTGTGGACATTAATGGTATAGGCCCGGCCGGCCTCGCAGTGAATCCAAGTGCGGCCATTGACGAGGTAATAGTTGTCATCCACCCCCAGGGTGTCATTGGCCAGCGGCTGGCGGGGCCAGAAGAGGCCGTTGGTGGAGCGGCCCGCGGTGCCGGCGGAGCCGCCGCCGTCGGTGTTGTTCAGAACCGGGGTGGCCACCTCCACGGTTGAGGCCGGGGGCGGCGGGGCATTCACCATCTGGAGCGCGGCCATCAGATTGATCAGGATCGAGGAAGGCGGAGTGGGGAAAACGGTGCCTTTGACATTCCACAGGCCGGTGCCCGCCTCCCCCGCGAAAGCACGGGTGCCCGTCAGCATCGGCGCCAGCCGGGCCGCGCCGGCCACCGGGGAGGGCAGTTCCGTGTCCCATTCCACCACATACCGCCGAAGGCTGGTGGCGGAGGCGCTGGCGGTATCATTCCACAGGCCGGTGCCGGTGACCTCGATGACATCCTCCGCGCCGCCCGAGTTGTTGGGCTCCGGCGTGGCAAAAAAGGGCCGGCGTGGAAAACGGTGCCAGAATGGATTTCTCCTGCCCGGCGCTTCATCCGCCCATTGCCAGCCCGCCAGCGGATCGGTGCCCATGCTGTCGCCGCCCTCCGCCGTGCGGTCCGTGCCGCCGGTCCAGAATCCCGCCGTGTTCAGGCCGCCGAAAGCCATGGCCTGCCAGGCGAAGTGGTGCTCGGCCTCCGTGTTGAGGGAGATCAGATGCCCCGTCAGCGTGCCGTATTCCGCGGTGCGGACTCCGGCAATTCCCGTGGATTTTGCCGATGCCGCGAGGGCGGCGGCGCGGGCCGTGTCCCAGGTTTCCCCCTGCATCACCATGCGGTAGAGGTTCCAAGTTCCGCCCGCGCCATACGGGCCGGTGTAATAAACCGGATACTGCGCGGCCCCGGCGATGGGGGCGGCGGCATGCAGCTCCCACTCGATCACGTATTTCCGGGTGCTGCTGACATTGGCGTCATTCCACGATCCGTCGGTGCGCATCTCCACGCCGTCCTCCACCCCGCCGGCGTTGTTGGGCTCGCCTATGGTCCAAGCGTTGAATTCCCCGGCTGAAATCTGGTCGCCGGCGTCCGCCCACTGCCAGCCAATGCGGGATAATCCTTTTTCCCCTGGCCCGTCCGGGGCATCAAGATCGTTCAGTCCCAGCCAGATATTGGAATTGCCCGATCCCGGCCCCAGAGTGGCGGCGGCGGCCACGAAGGTGTTCTCATCCTGGGAGCCGATCTGCATAAGGTGCCCGGTCAGGGTGCTGGTCACGCCCGGCAGTCCGGTGGAGGCCGCTGTTCTGGTTTTCGCCGCCGTGCGGGCGCTGATGAAGGTGGCCGGCACACTGACGACCTGATAAAGATTCCACGTGCCGCCGGGGCCGTGGGGACCGGTGTAAAAAGGGGACTGCGCCGGCATCGCCTCCACCACCAGGCCCGACAGCAGCGCCAGCGCGGCCAGGGCAGCCGTGGCGGATGCCCGGTTCCGGGAAGGGAAGGGGGGGGACATGGGGGGATGACTGCTGCGGTGTCCTGGCCGCGGCACTTCCGGCAGGGTGCTCCGAAAGTTTTCCGGCTTGGAGCGATGATTTTTAAAGAAATGCCGGATGGTTGGTCAATGGCATTTCCCACCATGTTTTAGCTGGCAAAAGATGAAAATTTGAGGGATTCCGCCATCTTTTACGCTGCCTGACAAGAGGGCCCGCAAAGCTCTTTCCACAGGCGCGCGTATGGTCAACTCCCGGTTTGACTCCGTGGGATGAGCTATTAAAGTCGCGCTCTCCCGGACCGGACGCTTCAGGTGCCCCCATTCTTTCAATCATGCGGCGGCGGCGCTTTTTCCGATCCATTCCACCCACCACCCATTCTGTAAGAACCCACATGGCCACCAAGACCAAGCAAGCAGCCCCGGCGAAAAAAGCCGCCGGCGGAAAATCCGTCAAATACGTTTACACCTGGGGGGACAACAAAGCGGACGGAGACGGCTCCATGAAGGCCCTGCTCGGCGGCAAAGGCGCGAATCTGGCGGAAATGACCCGCATCAATCTTCCCGTGCCTCCCGGCTTCACCATCACCACGGAGGTCTGCACCTACTTTTACGAAAACAAGAAGACCTATCCCGATTCCCTGCAGGCCCAGATGGAGGCCGGCGTCCGGAACATGGAGAAGATCATGGGCTGCAAGTTCGGCGACGCCAAGGGCATGCCCCTGCTGGTCGCCGTGCGTTCCGGCGCCCGTGACTCCATGCCGGGCATGATGGACACCATTCTCAACCTCGGCCTCAACGACCAGACCGTGCTGTCCCTGGCCGCGGCCACCAAAAATGAGCGCTTCGCCTGGGACTGCTACCGCCGCTTCATCCAGATGTACGGGGATGTCGTGCTCGGCGTGCAGAAAACGGAGGGCGAGGATCACGAGCCTTTTGAAACCGTCATCGAAGGCTTCAAGCACGAGAAGTACCACCGCGATCTCGTGGACAGCGAACTCACCGCCGCCGACCAGCAGGAGCTTGTCAGCCGCTTCAAGTCCCTCGTCAAGGAGCGCACCGGCAGGGTGTTCCCGAACGATCCGTGGGAGCAGCTGCGCGGCGCCGCCGGCGCGGTGTTCGGTTCCTGGATGAACGACCGTGCGATCGTTTACCGCCGCAAGTACAACATCCCCGCCGAATGGGGCACCGCCGTGAACGTGCAGGCGATGGTTTACGGCAACACCGGAGACACCTCCGGCTCCGGCGTGGCCTTCACCCGCAACCCCGCCAACGGCGTCAACGAATTCTACGGGGAATTCCTCATCAACGCCCAGGGCGAGGACGTCGTCGCCGGCGTGCGCACCCCCGAGCCTGTCAGCAAGCTGAAGGCCGCGCTGCCCAAGGCCTTCGCGGAACTGATGAAAGTGCGCTCCACCTTGGAGAAGCACTTCAAGGACGTGCAGGACGTGGAGTTCACCGTGCAGGAAGGCAAGCTGTTCATGCTCCAGACCCGCAACGGCAAGCGCACCGCCGCCGCCGCGCTGAAGTTCGCCGCCGACATGGTGAAGGAAAAGCTCATCGACTGGGAAACCGCCATCCTGCGCAACCCCGCCGACCAGCTGGACCAGCTGCTGGCCCCGATCTTCGACGTCGCCGATGTCAAGAAGGCCAAGGCCATCGCCACCGGTCTTCCCGCCGGTCCCGGTGCCGCCTCCGGCAGGATCTACCTCAACGCCGACCGCGCCGCCGCCGCCGAGGCCAAGGGTGAGAAGGTCCTCCTGGTCCGCAACGAAACGTCCCCTGAGGACCTGCGCGGCATGATCGCCGCCGAAGGCATCCTGACCGCCAAAGGCGGAGTCTCCTCCCACGCCGCCCTCGTCGCCCGCCAGATGGGCAAGGTCTGCGTGTGCGGCGCCGCCGCCCTGGAGATCGACTACGACAAGAAGACGGTCACCGCCTCCGGCCAGACCTTCAGCGAAGGCGACTACCTGAGCATCGACGGCACCGCCGGCACCGTTTACGGCGGCCAGCTCAAGACCGCCCCCTCCGAGATCATCACCGGTATCGTCAGTGGCGACAAGGAAGCTCAGAAGACCGAAAAGTTTAAGAACTTTCTCCAGCTTCTGAAATGGTGTGAGCAGGCCACCCGCCTGGCCGTGCGCACCAACGCCGACACGCCGGAGCAGACCCGCATCGCCCTCGCCTTCGGCGCGGTCGGCATCGGTCTCACCCGCACGGAGCATATGTTCTTCGAAGGCGACCGCATCGACGCCATGCGCGAGATGATCCTGGCCACCACGCTCGCAGGCCGCCAGACCGCCCTCGCCAAGCTTCTTCCCTACCAGCGCGAGGACTTCACCGGCATCTTCACCGCCCTCAAAGGGCTGCCGGCCACCATCCGCCTGCTCGACCCGCCCCTCCACGAGTTCCTGCCCCACGACACCAAGTCCCAGGCTGAGCTCGCCAAGAAGCTCGGCGTGACCGCTGAAGCCATCGCCCAGCGTGTGGAGCAACTGCATGAATTCAACCCCATGCTCGGCCACCGCGGCTGCCGTCTCGGCATCGCCTATCCGGAAATCACCGAGATGCAGGCCCGCGCCATCTTTGAAGCCGCCGCTGACGTGGCCAAGAAGAAGATCAAGGTGAAGCCTGAGGTGATGATCCCGCTGGTCGGCTTCAAAAAGGAGTTCGACCTCCAAGCCGAAATCGTACACGCCACCGCCGCCAAAGTGATGGCCGAGAAGAAGGTGAAGTTCGAATACCAGGTCGGCACCATGATCGAGGTGCCCCGCGGCGCCCTCACCGCCGACGAGATCGCCGTCAATGCGGAGTTCTTCAGCTTCGGCACCAACGACCTGACCCAGACCGCCCTCGGCATCAGCCGTGACGACATGGGCAACTTCCTGATGCCCTACACCGAGAACGAAGTGTTCAAGAAGAACCCCTTCGCCACTCTCGACGCCACCGGCGTGGGCCAGCTCGTGAGGATCGCCGTGGACAAAGGACGCGCCACCCGCCCGGACATCAAGCTCGGCATCTGCGGTGAACACGGCGGCGACCCCGACTCCGTGAAGTTCTTCCACAAGGTCGGCCTCGCATACGTCAGCTGCTCGCCCTACCGCGTGCCCGTCGCCCGCCTCGCCGCCGCCCAAGCCGCCATTGAGGAAAAGCGCGCCGCCGCCGCGGCTGCGGCTCCCGCCAAGGCCGCGCCGGCCAAGAAAGCCGCTGCGAAGAAGGCTGTCGCCAAGAAGGCTGTGGCCAAAAAAGGCGCGAAGAGGTAATCAGCGGCATTCAATAAGTTCCGCCGCCCACAACGGTTTGAACTGAACGCCACCCAATTCAACCGCCCCGGTCAGCGATGGCCGGGGCGGTTTTCTTTTGGAGGGAAGTCCTGAAATACTTTGAAATTGATGTGGTATTGAATTCAAAGCAAATCGCTTTTGACGTGATTTATACTGATTGCCATAAGTTATTTCCGGAAAGCAGTGTTGGAGGCGACCTTGACGGGGTCCTCCATAAGGTCGCAGAGGGCGTTGCAGAGGTGCTCCTCCAGCTGGGCGGTGGTTCTGGCGGTGAAGTCCGCGGACCAGTCGGCCTTGAGCCTCAGCCAGAGGCGTTCGATGGGGTTGGGACAGGGGCTGTATGGCGGCAGGAAATGCGGCTCGAAATGATACCGGTTGAGGCTTTTGGCCTTATGCCATGAGGCGTTGTCCAGAATCAAAATCCGGCGGTGGCCGGGCTCGGCCGGCCATGCGGCGGCCATTTCATCCAGGAAGGCTTGGAAAACGTTGGTGTCCACCCCGTTGACGACGACGGTGAAAAGCGCGCCGTCGTCAGGGCGCACCGCCCCGATGACGTTGGCCCGGATATGCCAGCCCCTGCGGGCGGGGGTGGGTTTGCTTCCGGGCTGGACCCACCGCTGGCGCGGCCGCCAGACCGCCCTCGAAGCCCGATTCATCCCCAAACCACAGGCGCACGGAGGCTTCTGAGCACTCCGTCACCCAAAGGTCTTCTGAGCCCGGTTTTCGACTCCAAAGTCCTGGAATCCTACTTTCCCAAACTTTACCAGGATCTGCCCGTCTGAGCCGGCCACAAAGTGCCGGCCTCTTACTGCCGCGCCGGCTGCTGGCTGAGCCAGTCCTGGAAGTCTGCCGGGCAGTGTCCGGTTGATGGTTTAGTCAGGTGATGGAAGTGGTTGTTGTCAGGGATTCCGGTTTTTCAAGCTTGAAGGCCAAGGGCCGGATGTTATAATATTCCAAGGTCATGAGGTTTACGCGTTCAGAATCCGCCGCGGGCCGTGGGAGCCGGGGTTTCACAAGAGTTCAGCTTGCGGTGGCCTTGGTGCTGACCGGCATGGTGGTGGCCGCGGGAGTGCTGGTTCTGAAATTCGCGCTCTATCCGGCGGCCAAAAAAACCGCCCCGAACTTGGCTGCCAAAGCCATTTATACTTGGCTTCAGGCTTACGCGAACGAACATGAGGAGCGGTTTCCCCAAGCGAAGGACTTCTCCAATGAAGCTTTCCGCCGGTTATTTGTGATGGGCTACTTGGATGATGAGACGGCATTCGCCATTCCCGGCGACGCCTGGCTGAACCATGCGCCCGGCGGACGCAAAATGCCTGACAACAAGATCGGCTCGGCACCGGACTTCGCCGAGGCGCTCCAAGCGGGAGAGTGCTCATATTTTTACGTCAACGGCCTGGATGCAGCCTCCCAGAGCAACCTGCCGCTGCTGGGGAACGCCTTTTCGGAAACTGTGGGTGTTTACTCCAAGGACAAATCGCAAAAAGGCGGAATCCTTTATCCCAAGGCTGTATGGGTCAGTGTCGGAGGGTCCGCCAAAGTGAGCGATCTCACTCAGGATCTGAATTTGGAGGTGGTGCAAAGCCGTTGGGGCACCAACATCCAGGACGTCAAAAATCCCGCTCCCTGAAACCGGCACTGGAATGGCTCACTCTTTTCCCCCTCATTCAAGCAACAGGTCGAGGCGCTGTCCGGCTTTGTCAGCGTCTCCCAGCAGCAGGCCGGTGAAAAATCCCGTGCGCGGCGGAATGGGGCCGCGTATAAGCGGGGCATGATCGACAACGAAACCGCCGTCTTTGGAAGACTCCAGCAAAGCCTCATCGTGGCGGTCCTGATTCTGGAGCGGGTGGAGGACGCCGTGCCCGTGGCGGAGGCGCTGTTGGAGGGGGGCGTGGATGTGATGGAGCTGACCCTGCGCACGCCGGCGGCTCTCGGAGCAGTGCGGGAAATCCGGAACCGGGTGCCGGGAATGCTGGTGGGGGTGGGAACGATTCTGAACGTCGATCAAATCAGCCAGGTGCTGGATGCCGGCGGGAATTTCGGTGTGTCACCGGGCACCAATCCCCGGGTTATCGAGGCGGCGCTGGGGGCGGGTCTTCCCTTTGCGCCGGGCGTCTGCACGCCCTCGGACATCGAGCGGGCGCTGGAGTTTGACCGGAAGCTGCTGAAGTTTTTCCCCGCTGAACCCAGCGGCGGCCTGAAGTATCTGGAGGCCATCGGCGCTCCCTATGCGCATTTGGGAGTGAAATACATCCCGCTGGGCGGGGTGAATCCATCCAACTGCAACAACTGGCTGGCCAGCCCGCTGGTGGGCGGCATCGGGGGGTCGTGGCTGGCATCAAAGCCGCTGATCGAAGCTAAAAACTGGAACTCCGTCCGCGAGGCCGCGGCCTACGCCATCGCGATCCGCGACGGGGTTTACCGGGCGAAAAAAGTTTAATCGTTATACAGGCGGAGCATGCTGAACTACATCTGGCTGGGAATGATCGCGGTCTCCGTGGCCGTGGCCATGGTCACAGGCTCGCTTGAGACTGTGGGAACGGCGGTGCTGGCGCGGGCGCAGGGCGCGGTGATGGATGTGATGCTGCCGCTGGGAGGCATCATGACCCTGTGGATGGGCATCATGCGTCTGGTGGAGGTCAGCGGCCTGATCCATGTGATCGCCCGGGTGCTGTCGCCTCTGATGCGGCTGGTCTTTCCGGATGTGCCCAAGGGGCATCCCGCCCTGGGATCCATCGCCATGAACCTGGGGGCCAACATGCTGGGAGCCGGCAATTCCGCGACGCCCCTCGGCCTGCGGGCCATGCAGCAGCTGAATCAGCTCAATCCCCATCCAGGGGTGGCCTCCAACGCCATGGTGATGCTGCTGGCGTTGAACACGGCCTCCATCACGCTCATTCCCGCCAGCACCATCGGGCTGCTGCAGAGCCAGGGGGCGGCCAATCCCACGGACATCATCGCGCCCTCGCTGCTGGCCTCCGTGGCCGGAACCGCCTGCGCCATTCTGATCTGCTGGTGGCTTCAGCGCACCTCCTGGTTCAAAGTCATTCCCCTGCCTCCGGAGGAGCAGCCTCCGGTGGCGGAGGTTGAGGGCGTAGTGGAGGATTCCACGGGGCGGCGGCTGAAGTGGTGGGGCAAAGGCGTGGCCGGACTGGCGGTGCTGGGATTTCTGGCGGCCCTGATCTGGTATGTGGCGGACGGGAAGGGGATGACCGCCTGGCAGGCGCATTGGTATCGGCAGGTGACGGGCGCCGCGCCGGACGGAGTCGCCTGGTTCGGTGGTGTGCCCAACGCTTGGCACCTGCGGTTTTTCAAATTCATCTCCATGGCCGCGGTGCCCGGCGCCATGGCGTTTTTTGTGCTGTATGCGGCCTTGGCCGGGGTAAAGGTTTTTGAGGTGTTTGTGGAGGGGGCCAAGGACGGCATGCAGGTGGTGTTCCGGGTGATCCCGTATGTGGTGGGCATGCTGGTGGCGATCGCCATGTTCACGCAGAGCGGAGCCATGCGGCTGGTGGAGTATCCGGTGCGGTGGTTTTTATCGCTGCCGGGGATCTCATGGCTGGGCTTTCCCGTGGAGACGCTGCCCATGGTCATCATCCGGCCCCTGAGCGGAGGGGCCGCCACCGCGGTGCTAAGCAACATCATAGAGGATCAGGGAGTCAATTCCATGATCACCAAAATCGCTGCCACCATGAATGGGAGTTCGGAAACCACGCTGTATGTGGCGGCGGTTTATTACGGCGCGGTCAGGGTGAAGCGCATGCGGCACGGCATTCCCGCCGGCCTGCTGGCGGATGCGGCTGCGGTGATTTTTGCGGTGATCTTCTGCCGCTGGCTGCTCGGGAAGTGATTTTTTTAAAATTTCCAGGTCGGATTTCCCCGTTCCAAATGCTTGGTGCCGGGCCGTCATTTTTCCCGTCGTCCAAGGAAAGCAAAAAGGGGGAAACGCACTCCGAAAGCCCTGCATGAAGATTTTCTCACTGTTCATCAGGCCCAGACACTGAAAGAAACAACGGGCTGCCTCTGTAACGCTCCGTATCGGTGCAGGATGGTGCAGGAACCCTTGCGCGGCGGAAAACAGGCGGGACGCCTTATTCGATTTGCAAAAAACTTCCTTTTGCACCCGCATTCCCTCAACCTTAGAATCCATCCCAATGAATAATCCATCATTTCTTGCACTCGGTCCCCTTGGCGGCCAGGAGATGTTCTTTATCGGCGCGATCGTGCTGCTGCTGTTCGGAGCCAAAAAGCTTCCGGAATTCGCGCGCGGTCTTGGCAAGAGCATGGGCGAATTCAAAAAAGCCCGCAACGAATTCGAGCAGGAAATCCACCGCGCCACCGTGGATGAGCCGCAGATCAGCCGGCCCGCCGCCACTCCGGCGGTCACCGCTCCGGTGACTCCCGTCTCGGTGGAGAACAAACCGGTGGTGTGATGTTGCCCTCCGGCAGCCAGAGATTTGAAATCAACAAAAGAGGCGGTCCGCGGGCCGCCTCTTTTTCATTGCTGTTGGTCACCATTCTGGCGGGGGTTGCCGTCTGGACTGGAGGGGCGGGGCAGAGAGGAGGAATTTTCAGTGTGTGGGCTCAGGAAAGTCTGCCATCCCCTGAGCCGGCACCATCTCCCGCCCCACAGGAGGAGCCACCCTCCGCCACGTCAGCCGCAGCCAGCCAAGGGGAGGCGGCGGCACCGGACTCATCGGAGCCTGAAAAGGAAACTTCCCCGGGTTCCTCCACTGTCGAAGGAAACACCGTCTTCGAAAAGGAGCCGGGACAGATCCGGTTCACGGCTTGGAATCTGAAAAACTATGTCCACGTCGCCGGTCCGCCGCCGGCGGGATCCACGGAGAAACCGAAGGCCCGCCGGGAGGTCATCGCCGTGGCGGCCATGCTAGGCACCCTGCAGCCCGACATCCTGGGGGTTTGTGAGATGGGCACCTCCGCCGACTTAGCGGCATTGCAGGCGGAACTGAAAAAAGCCGGCACCGATCTGCCGCATTCGGAATGGGTGGCCGGACCCGATCCTTCCCGTCATCTGGCCCTGCTGAGCCGTTTCCCCATCACCGCCCGCCAGCCAGCCACCCAGCTGCGCTATATGCTGGACGACAGCCAGTTCCCCGTGCAGCGCGGATTTCTGGATGTGACGGTGCAGCCCGCGCCGGACTACACTCTGCGGCTGGTGGGAGCCCATCTGAAATCCCGGTTGGATGTGCCGGATGCCGATCAGGAACTGATGCGGCGGAACGAGGCCCACCTGCTGCGGCAGTATGTGGACTCCACTCTGACTGCGGCCCCGGAAACCAACCTGCTCGTTTACGGCGACTTCAATGACACCCGCGACCAGCCCACCGTAAAGGCTGTCAAGGGCGTGCGGGGCGCGGCCGCCGCTCTGACGGAGATCGCGGCGGCGGACGACTCCGGCCAGCGCTGGACCTTCTATTATCCCGAAGGGGATGTGTACTCCCGCATCGACTTTCTGCTGGCGTCCGCCGGCCTTATGCCCGAAGTGCGGAAAGGGCACGCCTTTCTGCCCGGCGGCGGCGGCGTCTGGTCCCGCGGCAGTGACCACCGCCCTGTGACGCTGGATTTCCCGGCGGACGAGGCCAAGTCCCGCTCCCGGACCCGCTCCAAAGCCCCAGTCTCCCCCAAACACCAGCCGAAATCCAAACCCGCCGCTCCCTGATCCGCCTGTCCCGTCACCGCTCCGGCTTTTTTCCTTTCCCTCTCCGCTTTCCAGTCTTCCCCCCGCCATGCTGCTTGTTATCGACAACTACGACTCCTTCACCTACAACCTCGTGCAGTACTTCGGCGAGCTGGGCGCGACGCTGGCGGTGAGGCGGAATGATGAGATCACCCTTGATGAGATTGCGGACTTGAATCCCTCGCAGATCTGTATTTCCCCCGGCCCCTGCACGCCGGCGGAGGCGGGCATCAGCAATGGCGTCATCCAGCGTTTTGCGGAAAAAGTGCCCATCCTCGGTGTCTGCCTGGGGCACCAGTGCATGGGGCACGTTTTCGGGGGCGATGTGGTCCGCGCCGAACGGCTGATGCATGGCAAAACCTCCATGATCCATCACGACAATCAGGGCGTGTTCAAAGGACTCAGCCAGCCGTTCGAGGCTACGCGCTACCATTCCCTCATCGTCAAGCGGGACACCTTTCCCGACAGCCTTGTCATCACGGCGGAGACCGCGGAGAAGGAAATCATGGGCCTGCGCCACAAAACCTATCCCATGCACGGCGTGCAGTTCCACCCCGAGTCCATCCTGACTACCGAGGGCAAGCAGCTGCTGCGCAACTTCCTGGCACTGTAGCCAGCCGGTCAGCGGGCGGACTCCGGCAGTGGAGGAAACAGCGGGATTTGGGAAAAGCGCCGTGTGTTCCCGCTTTTCAATCAGCGGGGTTTCAGGCAAGGGGGCGGACTCCGGTCTGCGGTTTCCCTTTTGGCGTTAAGCGGCGGACTGGAGAGACCTGGACGGAAAGCCCATGCCGACGCCCGGTGTTCCGTTTTGTTCCGATTTCCGCCTCTCTGCCATGCTTCCGCCCTCGCCGCGCCTCACCACCTTCTCCGCCGCGCTGGCCCTTGTGGCCGGCAGCATGATCGGCACCGGGGTTTACACGAGTCTGGGGTTTCAGGTGGCGGGTCTGCCCTCCGGGTTTCCCGTGATGCTGCTGTGGCTGCTGGGAGGCATTCTGTCTGCCTTCGGAGCCGTCAATTACGCGGAGCTCACCGTCGCGCTGCCCCGGTCGGGCGGGGAATATCATCTTCTGGGACGGGTGTTTCATCCGGCGGTTGGGTTTCTAAGCGGCTGGATCTCCATCACGGTGGGATTTCCAGCCCCCGTGGCACTGTGCGCGGTGTTTTTTGCCCAGTATGCTATAAGCGCCACGGGCTGGACGGTCGGCTCGCCGCAGACCACACTCTACGTGCTGGCGCTGGGAGTGATCGCTCTTTGCACGGTGGTGCATCTGATCTCCGTCCGCACCAGCGGGCGGGCTCAGACGGCGCTGACGGTGGTGAAGATCCTGCTGGTGGTGTTTCTGGCGGTTTCCGGATTTCTGGTGAAGGAGCCGCAGAACATCAGCTTTCTGCCCAGGCCGGGCGATGGCAGCCTGATGCTGACGGGGGCCTTTGCGGTGGGCATCATGTATGTGCTCTACTCCTACACCGGCTGGAACTCCGCGTGCTACATCGCCGGGGAACTGGAGAATCCGGCGCGGGATGTGCCCCGGTCACTGCTCTGGGGCACAGCCTTGGTCACGGTGCTCTATATGGGGTTGAACGCCGCTTTTCTCCATAGCACGCCCATGACGGTGCTGGCGGGGAAGACCGATGTGGGATTTCTGGCCGCCTCCCATATGCTCGGGGAAAACGGCGGGCGTCTGGTGGCAGGTTGCATCGCCGCCGGCTTGGTCTCCACCATCAGCGGCATGCTGTGGGCGGGATCGCGGGTGGCGCAGATGATGGGCCAGGACCACCCGCTGCTGGCCCCCATGGCGCGCACCACTTCCACCGGAGTGCCGCGGACGGCGCTGCTGATCCAGAGCCTGGTGGCCGTGCTGTTCGTGGTGACGCTGGATGCGGAGCGAATCCTGATCTGCACCCAGTTCTCCCTGCAGCTGGTCATGGTGCTCACCGTGGCCGGCGTCATTTATCTCCGGCGGAAGGAGCCCCTGCTGCCGCGCCCCTACCAAGCCTGGGGATACCCATGGACCACGGTGATCTTCCTGATCCCCATGATATATGTCCTCGCCGCCATCCTGCTCGAGCGTCGCCAGGAGTCCCTGATGGGTTTGGGCAACGCCGTGCTGGCGCTGGCTCTGCACACTCTTGTCTCGCCACCCTCCGGAAAAGCACCCCGGTCCGCAAAGCGGTAAACCCGCTTTTTCTGCTTGTGGGCCGGTGGGCTTTTGTCCAATCTCCGCGCCCGTAAGCCCGGATTAAACTTCCATGGGGTGTGCATTTTTCATGCCCTGACTGAAAGTTTCCACCAGGCCCCACGCATTACAACGACATCCAAAAGGAACCCATTACAAATCTATGAGCGAAGAAGGAATTGCACCAAACGCCAAGCGGCTCCTGTGGGCCGGCTTCATGGCTATTCTGGCGGCCGGGGTCGGTTTTGCCGTCCGGGGCGGGATTTTTGACAACTGGGGCAAGGAGTACGGGTTCACCGGCGCCCAGCTCGGAGCCATTGGCGGTGCCGGTTTCTCCGGTTTCTGCTTCGGCATCATCATCGGCGGGGTGATTGTGGACAAAATCGGTTATGGCAAGCTGGTGGCCGTGGCGCTGCTGGCCCACGTCATTTCCGCGTTTGTCACCTTCGGGGCCTCCACCCCGGAGAATGCCTACAGCTTCCTGTACTGGGGCATGTTCATTTTCGCCTACGCCAACGGCACTCTCGAGGCCGTGGCCAATCCGCTCGTGGCCACCCTGTTCCCCGAAAAACGGACCCATTACTTGAACATCCTGCATGCCTCATGGCCCGCAGGCATGATTCTCGGCAGCGTGGCGGGCTGGATCCTAGATGACAGAATGCAGGTCGGATGGAAGTACCAGCTCGCCCTTTACCTTATTCCCACCGTCCTCTACGCGGTCATGTTCATGGGGCAAAAATTCCCCCAATCCGCCGCTGCGGCCAAGGGCACCAGCTTTGCCAACATGCTGAAGCCTGTGGGGATTCTGGGAGCTTTGGTGGCATGCTATCTTCTGGCTCTCTTTTTCGGGGGTATTTTCAAAAACGCATCTCCGGAAAATGCCGACATGATTGGTTACGGTATTGGTGGTGCGCTGCTGATCGCCGTGGCGGTGATCACCAGAGGCTCCCTGGGCTCCTTCCTGCTTTTTATCCTGTTCATCACCCACGCTGTGCTGGGCTCCCTTGAACTCGGCACCGACGGCTGGATTCAGAACATCACCGGCAACCTCTTCACCTCCGAGCAGGGCAAATACCTTTTCATCTGGACCTCGGCCATCATGCTGGGACTGCGCTTCTGCGCGCACTGGATCGAGACCAAGCTCAAGCTCTCCCCCATCGGCCTGCTGCTGGTGTGCTCCATCCTCGCTTTCATCGGCCTGAACCTGGCCACTGCCATGACGACTTTCGCCATGGCGATGATCGCCCTCGGCATCTACGCGGTCGGCAAAACCTTCTTCTGGCCCACCATGCTGGCGGTCGTGGGTGACCGCTATCCCCAGACCGGCGCGGTGGCTATGTCCATCATCGGCGGCATCGGGATGCTCTCCAACGGCGTGATCGGCACACCCGGCCTGGGTTATGCCAAGGACCGCTTCTCGGGCGAGGCGCTCAACGAGCAGAATCCCGCCCTCTATGAGCAGTACAAAGCCGCCACCCCCAGCACCTTCCTCAACCTGCCCGCCACCAGCGTGCATGGTCTGGACGGCACAAAGCTGGCCGCCGCCAAGGAGGCCACCACCCGCACTCCGGATCAGGAGGCCGTGGTCAAGGCTGACCAGGCCGGCGACCGCCGCACGCTGAAGGCGGACAGCTATCTCCCCGCTTTCATGGCAATGATTTACCTGCTGTTGCTGATTTACTTCAAAACCATCGGTGGTTACCGCGTGCTGAAAATCGAGGAGGAGACGACGACTCCCTCCCACGCCTGATATCAGGACGGGAGCAAACGATTCTCAAAGCCGGAATCAAATTCCACAGCGGCCTCCCGGGAACGGGAGACCGCTTTTTTTGCGGCCAAGCACAGAATGCGGGAGGAAAGGTCTCGTCAAAAGCCGGGCTGAAAGGCATCACGCGCTGCGGGAAACTCCAAGCCGCCCAGTCCGGCCGGGACCGCTGAAGCGTAGGCGGGCATGTTGACAGATGGTGCCGGCTTCCGCTTTATCCTGTCCATGCCTGCGACCTCTCCCGATTCCGGTTTCTCTCCGGCTGCCGTCTCCACCTCCGCTTTTGCGCACTCCGGCATCCATGCTGCCGGGACTTCCGTGCTGAATCCTGGCGGGGAAGCGGAGACTGGCTCCGGGTTTTCCCGCCGCCGGTTTTTAGGAACTCTGGCCGCGCTGGGAGTCACAGTGTCTGCGGGGCTGGCGCAAGCGGTGGAGCCGTTCGCGAGAAAAGGGGACGCCCGGTGCCCGCTGAGTCTGGCGGCCTACTCGTTCCGCGATTTCTTCAAGGATCCGGCGAAAATGGACTTTTACCGTTTCCTCGATCTGTGCGCGGACCTCAAGCTTGGCGGTGCGGAACTGACGAGCTATTACTTCAACAAGGATGTCAGTGATGCGGAGTTGCTCCGCGTGCGCCGCCATGCTTTTCTGCGCGGGGTGGCGGTGTCCGGCACCGCCGTGGGCAACAATTTTGCTTTGCCCGACGGACCGGAGTTGGAACGCGAGAAGGAGGGAGTCCGCCAATGGATCGACCGCGCCGCTGTTCTGGGGGCTCCCCATATCCGGGTGTTTGCCGGCAGTGCCAAGGGTTTGGATGAGGCGGCAGGCCGCCGGCAGGTGATCAAATCCTTGGAGGAGTGCGGTGATTATGCGGGGAAAAAGGGAATTTTCCTCGGCATCGAAAACCATGGCGGCGTGGTGGCCACGGCGGACGGGCTGCTGGAGATCGTCAAAGCCGTGCAAAGCCCTTGGATCGGCGTGAATCTGGACACCGGCAACTTCCACAGCGCCGATCCCTATGCCGACCTCGCGAAGTGCGCGCCCTGGGCGGTGAATGTGCAGGTGAAGGTGGAGATGAAACCCGCCGGAGCCAAAGAGGCGGAGCCCGCCGATTACCAGCGGCTGGCCAAAATCCTGCGCGATGCCCGCTACCAAGGCTGGGTGGCCCTCGAATTCGAGGCCAAAGCCGATCCCTTCGAGGCCGTGCCGCAGCACGTCAAAGCCATGCAGGCGGCTTTTGCCTCCTGACGGCTCCACCGCCACCTCCGGCATGCGGTTGCCGGGCTGTGGAGACAGGCGGAGGGAGGCAGCATGACATACGGTGAAATGCTTGCTCTTTTTGGTTCAGCGCTGGCCGGGGGGGCCATCAATGCGGTGGCCGGCGGTGGCACCATGCTGACGTTCCCTGCGCTGATCTTCAGTGGCACAGGGGCCGTGGCCGCCAATGCCACCAGCACCTTTGCCCTGACCGTGGGCACGGCGGGCAGTCTGTTCGGGTTCCGCGGCTACTGGCCGGTCATTAGGGTCTGGATATGGCGGTTTGTGCCGGTCAGCATTGGGGGCAGCCTCTTCGGCAGCTGGCTGGTGCGGCATCAGGGTGAGGCCTATTTTGTCCGGGCGGTGCCTTGGCTGCTGCTGTTCGCCACGGTGCTGTTTGTGCTTCAGGAGCCGCTGCGGCGCTGGCGGCGGAGGCGATCCCAGGGGGCGTCGGATCCTGACAAAACATTTTCGGTGGCGGCCTGCGTGCTGATGCAGGCGGGGGTGGCGGTGTATGGCGGCTATTTCGGGGCGGGCATCGGCATTCTCATGCTCAGCGTGCTGGGGCTCATGGGCATGCGGGAGATCCACTCCATGAACGCCCTTAAAAATCTGCTGGCCGCCGTCATCAATGGCACCGCCTCCCTGTATTTTGTGCTGACTGGCCTGGTGAACGGGCCCCGGGCGCTGGTGATGCTGGCCGGAGCCGTGCCCGGCTACTGGCTGGGCGCGCACTTTTCCCAGAAAATCCCGCCACAGGCCGTGCGTGCGGTGGTGGTGGCCATCGGACTGATCCTCACCGTGCTGATGTTCTGGAAAGTGCTGCGGGGCGGCTGAAACCTGGCACACACGGCAAACGGCGGAGAGGGCTTGGTGGAGAGCGGGTCGAGCGGTTCACGCTTCCGTCCGCCACATTCCGTGTCCCTCCGCGGCCTGTCATTATCCAAAAACGGCGGCGGTGCGCCGCCTTCAGGCGGCAGCGGGTTCAGCGCTGGGTTTGGAAACTGCCGGCAGGGCAGCGGCTCCGGTATCCGAAAACAGGGAGGCTGCGGATTGCTCCTGATCCTCATGCGCCGCGATGGCCTCCATAACCCGGCGGAACACCGGGCACTCGCGCACGGGTCTGCGGAGTTCAAGAGCCACGCCGGCCCCGAGCAGCGGGCAGCTGCGGGCAATGGCCAGCGCCTCGTCCGGATCATCCGTTTTCAGCTCCAAATAACCGCCCACAGTTTCCTTGGTTTCCGGGAAGGGCCCGTCCAGCACTCCATTCCCGGTGATGCGCGTGCGCTCCACGCTCAGCGGAAAGCCGTTGGCCAGCAGCCCCTTGGACAGCAGGGAGCTATACCAGACGTTGAATTCGCGCATGACGCGCTGCATCTCCCCGATGGTCAGACCATGGTCCCAGGCGGTCTGGCTGAAAAGAAGCAGGTGACCGGGAAGGGTTTCCGGAGTGTTCATAAAAGTCAGGATGGATGGATGGATGGGATGGGAATGGCTTGGAGGAATTAACCGGGGCCGGTCGGAAAAGCACTGTTTATTCCCCGGCGCAGCAGCTGCCGGAACATGCCTGGGCGATCTCCTCAGGCGTGAGATCGCGGACGTGGGTGGCCAGCGACCAGCGGTGGCCCCAGGGATCCTCGACAATGCCGTAGCGGTCGCCCCAGAACATCTCATCGACGGGCAGGATGGCGGTGGCTCCGGCGGCAATCGCCTGGGCAAAAAGAGCGTCGGCGTCCTCCACCTGCAGATGGATGGTGACACTGGTCCCTTTCATGGCTTTGGGCCCCAAGGCACCCCATTGCGGGTTTTCATCCACCAGCATCACGCGGGAGTCGCCAATGCCCAGGCAGGCGTGCATGAGACGGCCGTCCGTGCCCGGCAGGCGCATGAACTCTTTGGCCCCGAAAGCTTTTTTGTAGAACTCAATCGCTTCCGCCGCGCCGTCGCAGACGAGGTGGGGCGTGACGGTGTGCATGCCCTCGGGGACGGCTTTGAGGGCGGCGGGCGGCTGGGAGAGAACAGCTGAGGAGGTCATGCTGGGCAGGTGGTTTGGATTTTCGGTTTGGTCTTTGTTCTGACTGAAGAGTGAAGGCGGCGGGAAGATCCCGCGGAGCAGCATCTTCAGAATCACGACGAACGGCGGTTTTTCCCCAGGACAGGATTCGGCGTTTTTTCGGAAAAATTTCCGCCGGGTCTTCGGCGCGATGCCGGATTACAGGCTTTCCATGATCCTGGGGCCGGAGGAACAAGCCGGTGAGTTTTCCGCTGGCTCCGGCCTGCCACGGGAAAAACCGCCTTGCCGGGGAGCCCCGCGCACGGCAGTTTCGCGGCCTTATGCTGGATATCAGAATCATTCGGGAGCAGACGGACAGGGTGAAGGCGCGACTGAGGCTGCGCGGCGGCGATGGGTGGCAGTCCATTGACGAGGTCCTCTCCCTGGATGAGTCCCGCCGGAAGGCCGAAACCGAAAAGCAGTCCCTGCAAAGCGAGCGCAACCGCGTGAGCAGGGACATCGGCATTGCCAAAAAGCAGGGCGGCGACACGGCGGGGGTGGAGGCGCGGATGCGCGCCATCGGCGACCGCATCACGCAGCTGGACCGGGAGGCAGGTGAACTGGACGCCCGCCAGGAGGCGCTGCTGCTGGGCATTCCCAATCTGCCCCACGAGGCCTGCCCCGAGGGGCAAAGTGCCGAGGACAATCCAGAGGTGCGCGTCTGGGGAGCCAAACCTGATTTTAAATTCGAGCCGAAGGACCACGTCACCCTCGGCAAAAGCCTGGGACTGTTCGACTTCGAGTCCGCCGTGAAGATCACGGGCAGCGCCTTTGTCGTTTACCGCGGTCAGGGCGCACGCCTGGAGCGGGCGCTGATCAATTTCCTGCTGGACCTGCACACCCGTGAGCACGGCTACACGGAGATCCTGCCGCCCTTTCTGGTCAATGCCGCGTCCCTCACCGGCACCACGCAGCTGCCGAAGTTCTCGGACCAGCTTTACCACTGTCCGGAAGACGGCCTTTATCTGGCCCCCACCGCGGAGGTGCCCGTCACGAATCTGCACCGCGACGAGATCGTGGACACGGCGTCCCTGCCCATCAAATACACCGCCTACACCCCCTGCTTCCGCCGTGAGGCCGGGGCCGCCGGCGTGGGCACCCGCGGGCTGATCCGCATGCACCAATTCGACAAGGTGGAGCTGGTGAAGATCACCCTGCCGGATCAGAGCATGGAGGAACTGGAAAAGCTGACAGCGGACGCCGAGAAGGTGCTGCAGCTGCTGGGTCTGCACTACCGGGTTATTGAGCTCTGCACAGGCGACATCGGCTTCGGCTCCGCCAAAACCTATGACATTGAGGTCTGGGCTCCGGGGCAGGGGACCTATTTGGAGGTTTCCAGCTGCTCGAACTTCGGCGACTACCAGGCGCGCCGCATGAAGTTGCGCTACAAGGATCCGGAGACCAAAAAGAACGTTTTCGCCCACACGCTCAACGGCTCCGGCACCGCCCTGGCCCGGCTGTATGTGGCCCTGCTGGAAACCTGTCAGCGGGAGGATGGCAGCATCGCCTTGCCGGCGGCTCTCCAAGCCTACTTTGGCGCGGCGGAAATCCGCGGCTGAGCGCCGGCTGGCGGTGGAGGAGGGCCGGAATCGGATCACGCGTGGCCATGGCGCCCTCTTCTTTTCCTTTTACCCGCCGATTTGCCATCCGCCCGCCGCCCCTGCCCGGCCTGCCCGTCAACCTCTGTCCATCCCTCCAAGTCCCTCCTTATGAAGTCCTCCGACATTGCCCTTCTCCGCTCCGCTGTCCGTGATGTTACGGATTTCCCGTCCATGGGCATCGTCTTCAAGGACATCACGCCTCTGCTGTCGGACGCCGCTCTCTTCCGACTGACCGTGGACGCCGTGACGGAGACCATCGAGGGGCAGGGCGTCACCAAGATTATCGGCATTGACGCCCGCGGCTTTATCTTCGCGGCAGCGGCGGCAGACCGCCTGGGCCTCGGCTTTGTGCCCGTGCGTAAAAAGGGCAAGCTCCCATGGCGCACGGAGAGCACGGAATACGATCTCGAATACGGCTCCAACTGTGTCGAAATCCACGCCGACGCCGTGATCCCCGGTGAGCGCGTCTGGCTCGTGGATGACGTCCTCGCCACCGGAGGCACTGCCGCCGCCGCCGCGGAACTGGTCAAGCGCCTAGGCGGTGAACTGGCGGGCATGACATTCCTCATGGAGCTGGAATTTCTCCGCGGCAGCCGCCGCCTGCCGGAGAACATCCCTGTGGCCTCCATCCTGACTTTCTGAAGCGTTGTTCTGAATCCCGCAGCCATTGGCGGTATGGAATAAGAATGGACTTATCCTTCATGGGATGGCAGATTGGGCCATTCATCCCGCCATTTTCCGGCATCCTGCGGGTGTTTTCAGCCTGTGGTCTGTTGAATTTCCGGCTAATTGCGGGACAGGATCCTCCTTTTGCTCCCCACGCCGCCTCGGAATGGCTGCGTGACCGTTTTTACACCCCTTAAAAACCCCCCTCAATCACATGTCTTCCCGAACAGCTGCCGAGCTGAATGCAAGTCCCGGACGCGGCCCCTTGGATGGTGTTTCAGACACTGCCAAACCCCACTCCGCCAGCAAGCCTGCCAGAACGGGCCCCGAACTCATTCTGGCAACAAAACCTTTCACCGTGGACAACACGGCCAAAAGCTGGTGGTATTTTTTATCGACGTCTGCTCTGCTCATGGCGGCCCTGGCGGGCACGATTTGGAATTTTCATCTGCTCGGCCGTGTGTTGTGCAGTCTGCTGGCCGGTCTTTTGACGCTGCGTCTCTTCGTCATTTACCACGATCAGCAGCACCACGCCATCCTGCCGCGGTCCAAAATGGCGGAGTGGCTGATGCGCGGTTTTGGAATTTATGCGCTGAGCCCCAGCAGCGTGTGGCGCAGCTCCCATAACCATCACCACAATCACAATTCGAAGATCAAGGGCTCCCACATCGGTTCCTTCCCGATCATGACCCGGGATCATTACCTGAAATCCACAAAGTCCGACCGCTTTCTATATCTTTTCACGCGCCATCCAGGAACGATTTTTCTCGGCTACGTTTTTGTCTTTCTTCAGGGGATGTGTCTGCTCCCCTTCCTCCGGAAACCCAAACAGCATTTTGACTGCCTCGTGGCGCTCATTGTCCATTTCTCAATTTCCGTGGCTCTGGTCTATTACGCGGGATGGACCGGGCTGCTGCTCTCGCAGACACTGCCGCATCTCATCACCTTCGGACTGGGATCCTATCTGTTCTACGCCCAGCACAACTTCCCGGGAGTCTCCTTTTATGACAAGGCGGGCTGGACCTATGAACGGGCTGCCCTTGAGTCCTCCAGCCACCTGAAAACCAGTAAAATCATGGCATGGTTCACGGCGAATATTGGCTTCCACCACATCCATCACCTGAACTCCCGCATCCCGTTTTACCGTTTGCCGGAAGTCAGCCGCGCTCTGCCGGAGCTGCAGAACCCTAAAACCACTTCCCTCAATCCGCTGGATATCATCCGATGTCTGCGGCTCAAGGTCTGGGACGTTGAGAAGCAGCGGATGGTCGGTCTGGATTGAGGAGTTTTGATTTTCTGGAAAGCCGGTTCCTCACTCCACTCATCATGATGCACACTGTCTCCATTCTGGCGCAACGGCTTGGAGGCGAGGTCCTTGGCGATGGCTCCAGAGCGATTACAGGTGTGGCACCGGCGGATCATGCCCAAGCGGGTGATCTGACCTTCGCGGAAAAAACCAGCTATCTGGAGGTGGCCGAAAAAAGCCTGGCCAGTGCCATTCTGGTGCCGCCCGGATTCGAATCCGCCTCCAAAACCCTGATCCGTGTCAAGGATCCGCGGATCGCCATGGCAAAGATTCTTCCGCTTTTTTTCCCGGAGGAGACTTACCCGGCGGGCGTCCATTCCAGCGCGGTGATCGACCCTTCCGCCGCCGTGCACCCAACGGCTCACATCGGCCCCCACTGCGTGGTGGGAGCGGATGTCATGATCGGGGAGTGCAGCGTCCTCATGGGTGGAAACCATATCGGACGCGGCACCCGGCTGGGCAATGATGTGCGCCTGCACCCCAATGCCGTCATTTATTCAGGCACCCAAATCGGAGACCGTGTCAGCATCCACTCCGGAACCACCATCGGTGCGGATGGTTATGGTTATGTCTTCGACCAGGGCCGGCACCTTAAAATGCCGCAGGTCGGAAATGTGATCATCCATGATGATGTGGAGATCGGATCCAATGCCAGCATCGACCGCGGCGCGCTCGGCCCCACCGTGATTGGCCAGGGCACCAAGATCGACAACCTTGTGCACGTGGCCCACAATGTGGTCATGGGACGGCATTGCTTGATTATGGGGCAGGTCGGCTTTGCCGGCGGTACCCATCTTGGGGACTACGTGGTTATCGCCTCCCAGTCAGGAATCGCGGGCCATCTGAAGCTTGGTGCCCAGGCGGTGATTGGGGCCAAGTCGGGCGTCATGAGGGATATTCCCGCCGGCGAAAGGGTGCTGGGCTACCCAGCCGCGCCCGACAAACAGGCCAAGCGCCAGTGGATTGCCATGGGTCAGCTGCCTGATGCTTTGCGCCGCCTGAAGGCCATGGAGAAACAACTGGCCGTAAAAATGGAGTCCGGCATTTAGTAATCTCCGCGCCACAAACTGCCCGATTTCCAGTCGGTTTATCGGGGAAATCCGCCGCAAAGTTGAGCAGGTTGTTTTAAGGAGACTCTTTAGGTCCGGTTTTTCATCTGGCACCGCGGGAATGAGCGCCGGGCGGTGGAATCAGGCATGGACAGGCCGCTGCAGACGGTGGCATGACTTCTGGATGGCGGGGTTTGAAACAGTGGCAGGGATTTCCGCCGGTGACCGCTCCCGGCATCTGATTGCCTCCGCGCGGTGGGAATATGAAGTGAATTTATTCCTCAAAAGTCTCTTGGGCGGGACGGCATGATGCAAATAAGGAAATCGGAGAGCCCTGCATGCGTAAAAGCCGAATGAAAAGAGGCATTTCAGGAGGCAGCCGCTTTTCCCGGTATCCCGCGCTTGAACAAGCCTCACTTCCTGCGCTGCTCAGCCATTATTGAAAAATCATGTTTCCGCGTCGGGCCAAAGCCTTGTTCAACCGCGCTGTGAGCCGAATCGGTGTGCTGCCGCTGGACCGGATGCTGGATACCCTGCTCAGCGAGACCGCGGATTTGATGGAAGTGGAGCGGGTGAGTTATTTCAGGCTGATGGACAAGGGCCGCGTTCTTCGGCAGGACCTGCAGTATCTGCAATCCATGGGCCAGTGCCGGCGGGGCGGGACAGTGCTTCGCGAGAAGGACTTTCCGGGGTATTTCGCGGCTTTGCGGGAGCCTGACAGTCTGATCGTTTCCCATGAGGTGCGGACCGACACCAGGCTGACCGAATTTCAGGAGAGCTATTTCAGGCCTCTCGGCATCACCTCCATGCTGGACGCGCCGGTGCACCGCGGCGGAAAACTTTTCGGTGTGATCTGCATGGAGCATGTGGGGCCGCCACGCCGGTGGACGGATGATGAGATGGAGATGGCCCGCAGTCTCGGGCATCTGGTGGCTCTGGCCGTGGAGAGCGGGGAGCGGCAGCGGATGGAGGAGGAGCTGCGTCAGGCCTTGGAGCGTGAAAAGGAACTGGTGCGGCTGAAGATCAATTTTGTGAATCTGGTCTCCCACGAGTTCCGCACCCCCTTGGGCATCATTTACTCGGCGGCGGACATTCTGGAGAATTATTTTGACCGCCTGCAGCCAGCCCAGCGCACCGACCATCTGCAGGATATCCGTTACGCTGCCGGACAGATGTCGAAGCTCATGGAGGAGGTGCTGCTGCTGGGCAAAGTGGAGTCCGGCAATATGAGCTGCCGCCAAGAATCCTTTGATCTGGCTGACCTGTGCCGCCGCATCGTGGATGAGCAGGAGTCAGCGTCGCATTGCCCGGGATCCGTGGCACTTGACTTCACTGGTATCGGCACCGCCGCGCAGGCCTGTGGGGATGAGGGACTGCTGCGGCATATCCTCGGTAATCTCGTGTCCAACGCCATCAAGTATTCCCCCGGCGGCGGCGGGATCCGGCTGGAGGTCCGCCAGGATGCAGCCTGTGCGGAGTTCACCGTGCGGGACCAAGGCATCGGCATCGATCCCGCGGATCACGAAAATCTGTTCACCGCCTTCCACAGGGGTCGGAACGTGGGAGAGTTTCCAGGCACCGGCCTGGGACTGGTGATTGTGAAACGCTGTGTCGATCTGCACGGTGGCACCATCCATTTTGAGAGCAGGCCCGGTGAGGGCACTCATTTTGTGATCCGTCTGGAGCTGTTCCAGTCCGTCCTCCGCGGAGGCCTCATTCCGACCGGAGCACACGGCAGGGCGTAAAAACCATGAAAAGAATTCTTGTGATTGAGGATCAGCCCCGGATGCTGAAGAACATTGCGCTGATTCTGGAGATGGAGGGATACGAGGTCATCCGTGCGGAAAACGGACGCGCGGGTTTGGAGCGGATCCGCATCCGTCTTCCGGATCTGGTGATCTGCGATGTGATGATGCCTGAACTGGACGGGCGCGGCGTGCTGCAGGCGCTGCGCGGGGAACCCGGAACCGCGACGCTGCCTTTTATTTTTCTAACGGCAAACGGGGATCAGAGCGATATCCGTCAGGGCATGAATCTTGGTGCCGACGACTACCTCACCAAACCGGTGAGCCGTGCGGATCTGCTGGCCGCGGTAACCACTCGGCTGGCCCGGCGGCTGGCGCATCAGTCCGAAATCGAAGCCGTCCAAGCCGGCGGGGGATTCCTCCCCGACTTCAGCTCCCCCGCCCCCCTGCTCTCCCTGGGTCTGACCGCGCGCGAGGCTGAGGTTCTGCTCTGGGTCGCCCAGGGGAAAGCCAACAGCGATGTGGGGCAGGTGCTCGGAATGGCTGAGAAGACCGTCAAAAAGCACCTCGGCAGCATCTTTGACAAGCTGGGCGTGGAGAACCGCAGCGCCGCCTCGCTGCTGGCCTTGGAAAAACTCAGCGGGGGCCACTCCTGAAGCGCTGAAAAGCGCTGGTTTCCCAGTTGCGCGCTAATTATTGAGCAGCTGCCGCATTCTACGCACCCCCTGCAGCATGGCGTCATGGATGAAGCCCAGCACCGCCCGCCATGAGTTTTCCGCCTCCGGCGTGAATTCCGCCCCCAGCATACCGCGCAGGGTCTGCATGATGGCAGTCATCAGAATGGTGTAATGTGCAGCGCTTGCGCCGCAGATCACGTGCCGCCGGCCCAAAGTCTCCAGCACGGGAACCAGCTCCGCCGGATTCGGCAAAGTGGCGATGGCAAACTCCAAAGCCTCCATCAGCTTCCAAGCCTGCAGCTCCATGCCGGTGTGAAAAAGAGCCTGCAGTGCGGGATCGAGTGTGAACAGATTCCGGTAAAACATCAGTGCCGTGATTTCCGGGTGCTTGTTGACCAGGGTGAAATGCTTCCACAGCAGAGCTCTCTGTGAAATGCTGAGTGCGGGGCAGGGCAGAGAGGGCGGCACGGCGGTGCCGGGGATTTTGATTTGGATTGGAGAACCTTTCATCCAAGCCAGATTACAGGCATTCCGCAGAAAGCAATATGCGACTTTGGACCCCATCCCTCAATGGATGCCCGCACGGGATTCCCTTGGGGGCGGATCCTATGGACCAAAGTCGTATAATCCCCCTGCCATAATCCTTAATTATCCTCCATCATGCCGACCATAGGCGTATTTCCTATTTTGAAATCATCATGTAAGGAAGGGATGTGATTCAAAGCGGCCATCCCGCGGCAGTGCCCGCCCGGCGCTTTGAACGCTTCATCCAATCAATCATCCGCGTCCCCATGAACTCCAACACCGTTGAATCCGCCGTTTGCCGCCTTTGCCTGAAACTCGAATCCGCCCCCGCCTTTGGCTCCGGAACCATGCCTGCCGATCAGGAGCGCGCTTTTGTCATGCTGGCCCACCTTTTTCCGCTGATCATCTGGTTCTGGAAGCGCAGGGAAAGTCCGGCTGTGGACGCCCATGGCAAGGAGGCGCTGAACTTCGGCATCACAGCCATGATCTGCATCTGGCCGGTCAGTCTGATTGCGGGATTCCTGCCCTCCATCATCACCGTCATCATCAGCCTGGGCCTCGCCGTGGTCAGCTTTGGGGTTCTGGCCCTTGTGATTTATGGCATGATCCAAGCACGGAGCGGCCAACTGCTCCGTTATCCTGTCAATTTCCGTCTGATCAAATAACCGGACCGGATCCGGTCGGACGGCCGCTGCTTTCCATGCGGAATGGCCCGAAGAGCGGTGCCGGTGCCGCCCTTCCGCCCGGCAGCGGCGGAACTGAACCGGTCAAGCGTCTGCAGGATGCTCCAACCGGGATGACCCGCCTGATAAAACGGGAATCCGTCCGAGGGAGCCGCCGGTTTTCCCCATGCCTCCGCCGTTGGAATCCCTGTCCGGAGGCCGCTGGAACATTTGCGCCCGCGGGGAGGGGAGGAAAAGGGAATCCATCCGGATGGCTCTACCTTCAGCCTGTCCCCCATCTGACTAAGGTTTTGAACTGATTCCGGTGAAGAACGGCTGTCGGTTGCTCCGTCCGAACTGGTGGCCGGCACTCCGCCTTTCCAAACCATTCCCATATGTCAGGCGTTGATGGACTCCCCAGTGTTCGGGTAGCTGCCGAGGACTTTGACAAAGCTGCATTGGTGCTCCAGCTCGTCCAAGGCGCGAATCAGGGCGGGGTCCTCGCAGTGGCCGAGGAGGTCCACGAAAAAGAAATACTCCCAGTCCCGGCGTTTGGAGGGACGGCTTTCGATCTTGGACATGTTGATATGGAACTCGTTGAACGGGGTCAGGGCCTTGTAGAGGGCACCGGGCTCGTTGCGGAGACTGAACATCAGGGAGGTGCGGTCGTGGCCGGTCGGGGGACAGGTTTTCTCGCTGAGCACGAGGAACCGCGTGGTGTTGGTGGCGCTGTCCTGGATGGACCGGTCGAGCACGGTCAGGCCGTGGAGCTGGGCTCCGAGCGCTCCGCCGAGGGCGGCGGAATGGGGGGTGCGGGCGGCGATTTCGGCGGCTTTGGTGGTGCTGGAAACCTCGATGCGGTCAGCGTGCGGCAGGTTCTGGTGCAGCCAGTTGCGGCATTGGCCAAACACTTGGGGATGGCTGTAGAGCACCTTGATTTCCTCGCGGGGAATGGCGGACATAAGGCAGTTCTCGATCCGCAGCAGGATCTGGGCGCAGATCTGGAGAGGGCTGTCCGCGAAAAGATCCAGCGTGTGGCTGACCGCGCCCTCGGTGCTGTTTTCAATGGGCACGACTCCGTAATGGGCCTTGCGGCGGGTCACCTCGTCAAAAACATCCTCAAAACTGGGCTTGGGAACATACTCCACACTGCGGCCGAATTTGTTCAGCGCCGCCTGATGCGTCCATGTGCCTTCGGGACCGAGGTAGGCGATTTTCAGATCGTCCTCCAGTGCCAGGGCTGCGGACATGATCTCCCGGTAAATGGCGCGAACAGACTTCTCCGGCAACCGGCCCTGCAGGGCCCCGTTTTTGCTCACCAGCGCCTTGAGGACAGATTCCTCGCGCTCCGGCGCGTAAATCATCAGACCTTTTTCCTTTTTGCGCTCGCCGATGCCATGCACCACCTCCGCCCGCTCGTTCAGCAGGCGCAGGAGCTCAAGGTCAAGGGCATCGATTTTCTTTCTCAGGTCGTCCAGTGGCATATCAGTCAGCGACCCAAGCAGAGCGCGGAAAATCCGAAAAGCCAAATCAGAAATTCCTTCCGTCCGCGCGGAAAAAATTCCACACCTTCCCACGTCCTAAGGGCACCGCCTTTCAGGCTCTGAAAGCCGGGCGCGCGCCGCCGCCCTCCGTTGCCGCCATTTTTCCGCCGTCATCGCTGTCGCGATTCCATTGCATTTTATCCCAGCCCATTTCATTCCAATTCCGCATGCACACCCTTCAGGACAAAGTGATCATCGTCACCGGCAGCACCATGGGCATCGGTGAGTCCATCGCCCGCGGCGCGGTGCAGGCCGGGGCGCGGGTGCTGGTGCACGGGCTGGAGCAGGAGGAGGGGCAGCGGGTAGCCGATTCTCTCGGCCCCCAGGCGGTGTTCCATGGGGATGACCTTGCTGATCCCGCCGCCGCCCCGAGACTGGTGGACGCCGCCGTCCGGGCCTTTGGCCGGATTGATGCCTTGGTGAACAACGCCGCGTGGGTGGTGCGGGGCCGCATCGGGGATGTGACCCCGGAATTCTTCGACCGCTGCATGGCGGTCAATGTCCGCGCCCCGCTGCTGCTGATCCAGGCGGCGTTGCCGCATCTCAGCGCCTCGCGCGGCTGTGTGGTGAACATCGGCTCCGTCAACGCCTACTGCGGGGAGGAGAATCTGCTGCCCTACAGTATATCGAAGGGCGCGTTGCTGACCCTGACGCGGAATCTGGGCGACACTCTGCACCGGCAGCACGGCGTGCGGGTGAACCAGATCAACCCCGGCTGGGTGCTCACGGAGGCCGAACAGCACCGTAAGCATGCCGAGGGCATGCCCGCCGACTGGCCGGCCCATCTCCCCAAAATGTTCGCCCCCGCCGGGCGTCTTTTCACTCCGCAGGAGATCGCGGCCACGGTGCTGCACTTTTTGTCCGATGAATTTGGCCCGGTGTCCGGATCGGTCATCGATCTGGAGCAGCATCCGTTTATTGGGCGGAATCCGCCCAAGCTTTGAAGAGGTAAAAGAGTTCAGGTTTCAGGTTTCAGGTTTCAGGGAAAAGGCTGCTGGATGGACTGAGCGGGAGCTGATCCGTTGCCTGGAGGGGAGAGTTTCAAGTCCGGACTTCTGAACCCTGAAACCTAAACCCTTTTACCTTCCTCCCCCCTTCAAGGCTTTTTGGCCAGGGAGGCCTCGAACTGTTTGATGTAATCCTGATCCTCGGAGGCCAAGCGGTCCAGCGGCACCTCATAGGGCTTGCGTTCAATGAGGAGGCGGATTTTGCCGTCGCGGACGATGGTGGGCTTGCCGGATACGGAGGGCGGGGTGGCGTCGGCGCTGGTTTTTTTGGCGTCGGGGGAAGTTATGGGGACGGTGACCACGGTCTGCTCCCAAGCGATGAGCTGGCCGATCCGGGGATTGCCTTGGGCATTTGTCCACTGCCGCATCCGGCCCAGGGTCAGGTAGGTCGTCTGTTTCACTGCGGGCACGGGGGCGGGGGCGATGGTGGCCCCGGCGGTGGAGGTCTGGCCAGTGGGCTTGAATTTGAAGCTCTGCGGCGTGGTAGGCGTGACCGGGACCGGCGTCTGCGCCGGAGCGGCGGCTGACAGCGCGGAAAGAACGGCACAGGACAGGATCAGGCGAAGCGCTTTCATGGTGGGATTCTCGCCGTGATCCTTTGTCAGGGCAAATCTGAACAGAGAGGTAAATTGCCGTTCAGAGCCGTGGAGTCCCCGCCGGTGGCGGCCATCGATCCGGTTCAGGGATTCCCAGGCAAACCGGGCTCCAGCAGGCGTAGTTCCTGCGGACAAAGTATGGACTTCCCTTCCCGCGTCCCCCGCTGTGCGGCTCAGTCTGTGCGGCGGTTTTGCTATTTTCACCCGGATCACCCCTGTCCGACTTTTATGAATCTTAGTGTTTTTGATCTCTTCACCATAGGTATAGGCCCCTCCAGCAGCCACACCGTGGGCCCCATGCGGGCGGCGCGTGATTTTGCGCTGCGGCTGGAGGAGGCCGGTGAACTGGCCCGCACGGCCTCTGTTCTTGTGCAGCTTTACGGTTCGCTGGGAGCCACCGGCAAGGGGCACGGCACCGGCGGCGCGGTGCTGCTGGGGCTGACAGGAGCCACTCCGGAGGGGGTGGATGTGGACCGCATTCCGGCCCTGCTGGAGAACATCCGCACCACCTGCTCCCTGACCCTGCTGGACAAACACCCCATTCCCTTCACCGAGCGCGAGCATTTGATTTTCGAGCGCCGCCGCTCCCTTCCGTGGCATCCCAACGGCATGCGGCTGGCGGCCTCCGATGCTGGGGGTGCCCTGATCCGGGAGGCCATTTATTACTCCACCGGCGGTGGATTCATCGTCCGGGGGGAGGAGACCGAGTCACCGCCCGCCAGCCGTCCGCCTGCGCCGTTTCCCATCACCTCCGGGGCGGAACTGCTGGCCCACTGCGCCAGCCAGCAGTGCAGCATCAGCGGTGTCATGTGGAAAAATGAGCTCACCTGGCGGAGCGCGGAGGAGATATCCGCCGGTCTCCAGCGCATCTGGGAGGCCATGCAGGCCTGTGTCAGCCGGGGCTGCGCCACGGAGGGCATGCTGCCCGGCGGGCTGAAGGTTGAGCGCCGCGCCGCCGGGTTCCACCACCAGCTTGTGGAGCGGCCGGAGGCCGCCCTGCGCGATCCCCTGAGCGCCCTCGACTGGGTGAATCTCTACGCCATGGCGGTGAATGAGGAGAACGCCGCCGGCGGCCGGGTGGTGACGGCCCCCACCAACGGCGCCGCCGGCATTCTGCCCGCCGTGCTGCATTATGCCGACCGGTTCTGCCCGCCGCCCGCCCAGCCCGGCGGAATCCACTGCGCCCTGCTCACCGCCGCCGCCATCGGATTTCTCTACAAGAGGAACGCCTCCATCTCCGGGGCCGATGTCGGCTGCCAGGGGGAGGTCGGCGTCGCCTGCTCCATGGCCGCCGGCGCGCTGTGCGAATACCTGGGCGGCACTCCCGCACAGGTGGAGAACGCCGCCGAGATCGGCATGGAGCACAACCTCGGCCTCACCTGCGACCCCATTGGCGGGCTGGTCCAGATCCCCTGCATCGAGCGTAACGCCATGGGTTCCGTCAAAGCCATCAATGCCGCCCGCATGGCTCTGCGCGGGAACGGCACCCACCACGTTTCCCTGGACAAAGTCATCCGCACCATGCGGGACACCGGCCGCGACATGAGCGCCAAATACAAGGAGACTTCCCGCGGCGGTTTGGCGGTGAACATTGTGGAGTGCTGACCCAAAAGCTCAATCACACCACAACCTGTGGTTTTTCATGAAAGAAGAGCACATGCAAATTTACGCCTCCGCGGGCATTTTTCACCGCGCAGTCCTGAGGTTTTGAGGTATAAGCCTGGGCATAAGGCCCGTATTCGACGGATTGACCGGGGACACGCTGGGGGGTGGTCCGCCGGTTGACCAGCCAAAGCGGATTTCGGGAGTCAGCGCCGGACTCCCGCTGCCAATGCCCTGCCCCCTGTCGCCCAAATGAAGTTCCGAAGTCCTGTTCTGCTTTCGTTGCTGCTGGTGTCCGCCGGCGGGTGGTTTTTCATACCGCCAAGGGAAAGTAAAGAGCTAGGAGGCTCACAGCCTGTCTCCATGAGCGGAGCGGGTTCCGGAGCCGGGGAGCAAATGAAAGGAGCGAGGACGGATCAGGGAAAAAAGACCAGGTCACCGGCAGAGGCTCAGGTTTCCCATAATGCCGGGGCCGGGAAGGCGGTGTCAGGCGCTGCGGAGGGCCGGGAGCCCATGCAGGCTTTCACAGAGTGGACCCGGCTTTACCTGAAAACACCGGTCGACGAGAGAGCAGCTTTGGTGGCGGAAGGCGTGGCGTTGGCGGAGGCGCGGAGACCGGTGTTTCAGGCACTGATCCGGGACAACCCCCAGGCGGCGCTGCGGGCGGCAGTGCCGATGGTGGAACATCAGGATTTGCCGAAGGAGGTGACCGCCCGGCTGGAGGCCCGCGTGAATTCCCGCGGGGCGCTGCGGGTTTACCAGGGAGTGGGGCCGGACAATCTGACACCGGTGCCCACACACCGCGTGGCGGAGCTGGCCAACGGGTCCACCTATCAGGCGTATGTTTATGGCCGGCGGGCGGAGTCCGTGCAGTGGGTGGCCGACGCGTCCGTGAACGGCGTGGCGGTGGACCGCGATCTGGCGGTCAACGAAGAGCCGTTCCGCCCCTTGGAAACCGGGGAGCGGCCTGATCCTGGAAAGACAGCCGTGGAGGTTTGTCCGGTGTCGGGGGAAACCTCGCTGAAGGAGGAGGACAAGGGGGAGCCTATCACGGAGGAGACGCCTGCGGTGGAGGCCTACGGAGAGGTTGTGTATCTGTGCGACGGCAGCCACACCACGGTTTTCCGGCAGACCCTGATTCAGGCGGAGGGAGCCAGCGGCGGTCCCCAGACCTTCACCGGCCTGCTGCCCGCCGCGCCCACGCCGTCGATTGGCACCGTGAAGGTGCTGGTCATTCCTATGACTTTCGCGGACCAGAACAGCACCCCGGCCACGGAGACCACCCTTTACAACCTGATGCGCAGCGTGGGCAGCCATTACGCCAAGGCCTCCTACGGCAAGCTGACGCTGCTCTCCACCGTCGCACCGCCGGTGACGCTGCCCCACAACGAGGCTTGGTATGTGCAGCAGGACACCTCCAACGGCGGGACCATCGACGGCCTGGGCCTGGAGCACTCCCATGCACGGGCAGAGGCGCGGAAGCTGGGATTTGACGACGATGACTATGACTGCGTGGTTGTGCGGCTGAAGGGCGGAGCCCGCCCGGCGGGCGGCTGGGGCGGTGGACGCAGTGTGTGGATCTACGGCGACGGGCCGGATGTGACCGCGCACGAAGTGGGACACGTGTTCGGACTGGCGCATGCCAATTTTTGGGACACCGCCGGCACCAGCGCCATCGGCCCGGGGACCAATGCCGAGTATGGCGGTCACTACGATGTCATGGGCGGCTTCGGCCTGCCGGACGGGCATTACAACGTACAGGCCAAAAACCAGATCCTCTGGCTGCCGGACAGCTTTGTGCCCTGGGTGACCTCCGGCGGCCTTTACCGTATCCACGCCCAGGATCAGGCCATGCTGGATCCGGGCAAACGCTATGCGCTGCGCATCCGGAAGGACAACCTGCGCACCTACTGGGGGGAGCTGCGCGGGCTTTACACCGGCAGTCCCACCGAACCTTGGGCGGACCAAGGGCTGATCCTGGGCTGGAAGTATCCAGGAGCCGGCGGCAATAACATCCAGCTGATCGACACCACGCCGGGCTCGGCCTTCGGCAAGCCGGATGCGCCCATCAGCCTGGGCCGTACCTTTTCAGACACGGAGGCCGGCATCCATATCACCACCCTGGCCGTGAATCCGGCCACCGCCTCCGAGCCCAAAAGCGTGGATGTGCAGGTGAATTTCGGCAGTTTCCCGGACAACATCCCGCCGCGCCTCTCCCTGGCGGTTTCGGCGTCGGTGGTGCCGATAGGGGTACCCGTGACCTTCACGGCCACCGCCTCCGATCAGGATGGGGATGCCCTGGCCTTCTCCTGGCGGCACTTCGGGGATCCGGACCACCGGGAGGTTTCGCCCAATGTCCCCGTCATCACGCGGCCCTTCGCGGCGGCGGGGACTTATGTGGTGGCCTGCACGGTGTCGGACATGAAAGGCGGCACCGCTATCCGCAGCCAGTTGGTGACCGTGGGTGACGGGGGCGGGCGTTCCGTCATCACTGGCCGGGTCACGCAGGATGGGGCCGGACTGGCCGGCGTGACCGTGAATGCGAATTCGGCCAACGGGGTGATCACGGACAGCGATGGTTATTACACCATCCCCAACCTGCCGGAGGCCACCACCTGGGTCCTGACGCCGCTGCGGCATGGCTGGACCTTCAACCCTCTTTTCGGCAACAGCGTCCGCACCCCGCCCGGAGCGGAAAGGGCGGACTTCGAGGCGGTGGCCATTCCGCAGGTCACTCTGACCGCGCCGGTGCCGGCAGGGGAGGGAAATGCGGAACCCGGCAAATTCCTGCTGACCCGCACCGGTGACCTTTCGCAGGATCTGACTGTGAATTTCACCGGCTTCAGCGGCACCGCCGGCGCAGGGGATTATACCGTGTCCCCGGCACTGGTCCCGGCATCGCAGTCGCTGTTCAGCCTGACTGTTCCGGCGGGATCGAACCAGATGGAGCTGACGGTCACTGCGGTGGATGACGCGGCGGCGGAGGGGACGGAGATCCTCACCCTGCAGATGGCGGCGGGGAACGGCTATCTGACCGCCGGCCTGGGGTCGGCGTCGATAGGGATTCAGGACAACGACACCGCACTCCCCCGTGTCAGACTGGCGGTGATGGCAGCGTCAACAGTGGAGGGTTCGGCGGTCCCCGCCACAGTGCGGGTCAGCCGGACGGGGGACCCCGCGGCTCCGCTGACGGTGGCCTACGAGGTTTCAGGCACTGCGGAGAGCGGCCGCGACTTCCGCGCCCTGCCCGGCATGGTGGAAATCCCCGCCGGAGCCTCCGGTGCTCTCATTTCTGTGGAATCCCTGGATGATGCAATCCCCAGGGGTGTCCGGACGGTGGTGCTGAAGCTGAAACTCCAGGCGGCCTCCATCCACGACTCCACGACGGCCACGGCCGCCGTCTCCATTGTGGATGACGACCTTCAGATGGTGAACGTGACCGCGGGCGATGCCATCGCCACCGAGAGGGATCTCTCCATTCCCGGCACCGTCCCGGACACCGCCACCTTTCTGATCACCCGCACCGGCGGCACTGAACTGCCGCTGACAGTTTATTACGCCATGGCCGGAGCGTCATCCGGCGGCATGGCCACGGCGCTTCACGGGGTGGACTACGGGGCCCTGCCGGGGGTGCTGACCCTTCCGGCGGGACAAAGCAGCGGAGCCGTGACCATTGTGCCCTGCCGGGACAGTATCGGCGAGGGACCGGAGAGCGTGACGGTTCAGCTGGGCGCGGGGCAGGCCGGCTATCAGTTGGGGCCTGACAATACCGCCGCTGCCGTCATCATGGATGCTGGAGATCCGCCGTGCCTCGAAGTGACAGGAATGGACAACGCCGGGGAGGGACAGCCGGTTGTTGCCGGGCTTTTCCGCTTCTCACTTAAAGGTTCGGCAGCCGGACCTGTGGAGGTGAAATACACGGTCGGCGGCACCGCTGTGAGCGGCGTGGACTTCACCCCCCTGAGCGGCACCGTGACCATTCCCGGGGATGGGATGAACGCGGTGGATGTGCCGGTGACTCCCCTCAATGACGGCATTCGCGAGGACTTGGAAAGTATCACTGTCACCCTGACTCCTGATTCCGCTTATGGAATCTTCGCGCCCACCGGGTCGGCCATGATTCAAGTCCGCGATGCCGGACAGCCCACGGTTTTTGTGGACGCCGGCGCCAGCGGCTATCCGCCGTCCTTTTCCGAGGACAGCAATGGCGCGGCCTTTTATCTGTCCCGCACCGGCGCCACCGGGGAGGCGCTGATAGTGAATTACACCCTCGCCGGCAGCGCCACCGCCGGGGAGGACTACACCGCCATGAGCGGCAGCGCCCTGATTCCCGCTGGAGCCCAAGGGGTTCCGGTGACCATCCGGCCCATCAACGACACTGTGGCCGAAGGCACGGAGACCGTGGAGCTGACCCTGGCCGCCGGAGCTTACAGCCGCTCTCCGACCCCGGCGGTTTTTTACCTCGCGGACAACGAAACCCCGGAGGTTGCTGCCGGCTTTCCGGCTTCGGGCATGGCGGTCTTGGAGAACGCCGGGACAGTGGAGGTGCCGGTGGCGCTGAGCGCGCCTTCCGGCGCTCCGGTGACTGTGGAGTATCTGGTGGACCGTGGCAGCCATGACACGATGAGCACTGCCGGCGCGTCCACCGGAGGCAGTCCTGGCCTGCCTTACTGGATCCGCTGCCGCAAAACCGGCAGCACAATCACAGGCCTGAGCTCAAAGGACGGCCAGAACTGGACGGAGGTCAGTTCGCAGACTATCAGTTTCGCCACGCCGGGCAGCCTGGCCGGCCTGGCGGTCTGCTCCTGGAACCCCTCCATAGCCAGCACAGTCCGGTTTCACAATGTAACCGTGGAGGCGGGGCCGGGAGCGGTGGTGGGCGGTGATTTTTCAGGTGGGAGGCTAGGGAATACAGCTCTGGCGGGCAGCCACTCGGTTTCAGGCGGCGTGTTCACCGTCAGCGGCGGCGGGGACAATCTGGATGGAATGACGGATCAGGGCTACTTCGTCTCCTGGCCGGTCAGCGGCAGTGGGGACTGCACCATCACGGCGCGGGTGGTCTCCCTGGCGAACACAAAAACCCAGGCCTCCGCCGCGGTGATGATCCGCGAGTCGGGAGCCAACAACGCCGCGCGGGGGTTCACCTCGGTCACGGCGGGGGCGGGGGTGGAATTTCACGTGCGGGCCGCCACCGGCCTTGTGGACAGCAAATTCAGCGCGCCCGGCAGTCCTTTTTGGCTGCGGCTGGAACGGGGCGGCGACCTGATCAGCGCCTTCCAGTCCGGCGACGGTGTAGCGTGGGTGCCGGTGGGCAGCACCGTTTCGCTACCGATGGGGCAGGCGGCCATGATGGGTCTGGCGCTGTCCTCGTTTGTGGATGGGGAGACGGCCGCCGCCTCCTTTGACCAAGTCAGCGTGGCTTTCGGCAGTGAAGGCCTTGAGGGAACGAAAGGCTGGGAGGGCCGGACCATCGGATTCAGCGGCGTGCAGGGAACCTCCGGCACGGCTGACGGGGTATGCAGGGTCACCGCCTCCGGTGATGGATTCGAGGGCACAGAGGACAGCGGATTTTATGTGAGCCGACCGATGATGGGGGATTTCACGCTGACAGCGCGGGTCCTGGAGACGCGCGGGCCCGGCACCGCGCTGGCGGGTCTCATGCTGCGGCAGGCGGATGACCGGCGCTCACGCATGGCCTTCATCGGCGCGGCCGCGGGCGGCACGCCGCAGTTCATCCGCCGGCTGACCAGCACCAACACCGCGCTGGGGACCGGTGTGGACTATACCCTTCCGCCGGGCATCCTGACTTTCCCGCCGGGCACCACCTCGGCCTCCATCCCGGTGCAGGTGCGGAATGACATTCTGCCCGAGCGTGACGAATCCATCATCATCGTGCTACGGAACGCGCGGGGCGCGCGCATCGGGAGCGGTTATCAGTTCGCGCTGGTGGTTGGGGATGATGACGGACTGCAGCCGCAGCGGTCGGTGGGCTTCTGCGCCCCCTCCGGCAGGGCGGCTGAGGGAGTGGGCACGGTGCGGATTCCGGTGGCACTGAGTGCGGTGCCCGCACAGGCGGTGACGGTTGGTTATACGGTGGAGGCTGGCACGGCGGTGGCGGGAACGGATTTTACGCCGGTCACGGGCCAGCTGCAGTTCGCGCCGGGGCAGACGGTGGCCGAAGTGCCGGTCACTCTGCTGGACGATGCCATCGGCGAGTCGGATAAAACAATCTCCATCACCCTTTCCGGCAGCACCGGCGCAGTGCCGGGCATGCTGGCGGTCCACACACTGACCATTGCCGATGACGACAGGGCGGTGGTCACTTTGAACTCCACGGATCCGTCAGCCTCCGAAGCCGGTGATCCGGCCACGGTGACCTTCACCCGCACGGGCCCGCTGACGGAGGCGCTGGCGGTGAATTATTCCCTTTCCGGAACCGCGGTCAGCGGCGCGGACTACACCGGACTGGGCGGCAGCGTGGTCATTCCCGCCGGGGCTGCCAGTCAGGATACCGGCCTGAGTCCGGTGCAGGACGCTCTTCCCGAAGGCTCGGAAACCGTGGTGCTGTCCCTTGCCGAAGGCTCCGGCTACACTTTGGCTCCGGCCGGCTCCGTGACCTTGGCAATCGCCGATGATGACCGGAACACTGTGACCATCACCACCACGCCCACCATCACCGAGGGCGGCGGCGCAGGGGTTTTCACCGTCACCCGCAGCGGCGACATGTCCGCCGGACTGACTGTGGGCCTGACGCTGGCGGGTACAGCCACTGCCGGCGCGGACTTCACCGCCGTGCCCTCAAACCCCGCCGCTCTGGTTTTTGAGGCGGGACAAGCCGTGCTCACGGTCACCGTCACGCCGGTGGACGACAGCCTGATCGAGGGCAGCGAGGTGATCCTCGCGCAGCTGACAGCCGGATCCTACGATACGGCCGGCGATGGCTACGCCAGCCTGACTTTGGTGGATAATGACACTCCGCCCACCGTTTACATCCAGTCGCCGGGGGCCCAGGGCGTGGTGGTGGCTCCAGGCAACGGGCTGCGGCTGCGGGCGGTGGTGAATGACGATGGGCAGCCCCGCCCGGTGACTGCCGTTTGGAGCGTGGTTGCAGGGCCGGGAGCGGTGGTGTTTGATCCGCTGAATGGCTCCGGCGCGGAGACGGGGGCTATGTTCTCCGATCCCGGCACTTACCTGGTGAGAATCACCGCCAGCGATGGTCTGTTCTCCGGCAGTGATCAGACCGCCATCACGGTCACGGATTCCGCCTCCGCCCTGCCTGCCGGCTGGATCAGCACTGATATCGGGGTGCCGGGTGCGCGTGGATTCTCCGGCATGCTGGGAAATGTACGGCGTCTGAACGGTGCGGGCACCGGCTATGAATCCAACGCCGACCAGGCCCATGCGACGGGCCGGACCATTGATGGCGATGGAGCCATCACCGCCCGCTTGGCGGAGGTGAACAACGCCTATGGGTCCTCCAATGCGGAGGCGGGCCTGTTTATCCGCGATTCCTGGCAGCGGTCCGCCCGCCGGGCACTGCTGGCTTGGACTCCCGCCGGGCGCATCCTGAAATTCCGCGCAAGACCGGTCGCCGGCACTACGGACACCTTCGTCAGTGTGGGCGGTCTCAACCTGCCGCTGTGGCTGAAACTGGCGCGTGACAGGGGCAGAAACACCATCACTGCCTTTCAGGCACCGGACAACAACGGCCAGCCGGGGACGTGGACACCGGTGGGGGCCTCCGCGGTCATCGCCATGGATGCCGGGGCGGACTACGGTTTGACCACGGACAGCGGCAGTGACAGCGTGCTGGCCGAAGGGATCTTTGACAACGTGTCCCTGACTCCGGATGCCGCCGGCTCCGCAATGGTCAGTGAGGATTTTGGCGTTGGCCCGCAGACCGGCACTTACCGTTACACGTCCGCGGATGATCTGCATGTGATGGAGGGCCAGGCGGGCGGGCTGGAAAGCAAAAGCATGTTCCGCAGTCAGCGATACACGGGCGACTTCATGATCACGGTGCTGCAGTTGGACGCCAGCTCCGGTGCCGCCAATGCTTATTCAGGTCTGATGATCCGCGACACCGTGGACGACGGCCCGATGGCCTTCGCGGGACGGAATCCCTTCAGCGCTTATTCCTCCTTTGTGTGGCGCACCAATCCCAAAGGCGTCACCGGCGGTGTGAATGGGATATCGCAGAAAACCCGCTGGTTGCGGCTCATCCGGCGGGGCAACCAAATCACCGCCCTGCATGCGCCGGACGATGGCGGATCCCCGGGGGGATGGATGCAGCTGGGGCAGACGCGTCCGGTGTTTATGGGACCTTCCGTTCTTGCGGGCCTGGCGGTCTGCAATGGTGACGGGGTGGGCTTCAACACCGCCAGATTCACAAAGCTCTCCGTGGTGCCGCTCAACCGCGTTCCTGTTGTGGACGTCAGCGGAGTTCCCTCCGGAGATACTCCGCCGGTGATGGTGACGCTGAAAGGCCGTGTTCAGGATGATGGTCAGCCCTTGCCTGTGACCACTCAATGGACGTCCCTGCCGGGAACGGCGGTCTTTGCGGACCCCGCTGCTTTGGAGACCACGGTTCAAATGGCCGCCCCCGGCACTTACCGCCTGCGGCTATGGGCGGACGATGGTCTGGCGGCCAGTTTCGGTCAGGTCGCGGTAACAGTGGCGGGCGCGGCCACGGCGTTTGAAACCTGGCAGGAGGCGAACTTCCCCGGTGCCGGAGGCACCGGGGACACTGCGGCGCTGGCGGATCCGGATCACGATGGACTGGTGAATCTCTGCGAATACGCCCTGGGCAGCGATCCCAACACCGGCAGCGGCAGCCCACTGATCATTCAGTCCCCGTTTGAAGGCCCGGATGGCAAACTGCGGATCCGGATCATTCTGCCCAAAAATCCCGCCGCCACCGACGCTGTCCTTCAGGTGGAGGCCAGCACCGATCCCGGTGCCACCCCTACTGCCTGGAATACCGGAGGCCTGGCTGTTGAATCCGAAAGCGCCACTGAACTCCGGATGCTGGACACTCAGGCCGGTTCCTCCCGCCGCTTTTACCGTCTCCGCGTCACCCGCGCCGGGTGAGGATCACTTTGTCTTCAGAGTGCCCAGCCAGGCGATGAGATCCCGGAGCTCCCGCGCTGTCAGCAACGGACCCATGGGAGGCATGGAACTGTCAGGCTTGGCGGAATCCCCGGGACCGGACTCCGCACCCGGCGCGGCGCGCGCCCCCGGATGGACGACGGCTTCAAGCAGACCACCGGCGATCAGGCGGTCGGCCACCCCATCAAGGGCGGGACCGGTGATGCCGCCCTGGCCCTGGATGGAGTGGCAAGCGGTGCAGTGGGCGTCCGGCTGCGTTTCGAAAATAAGCTGACCCGCTGCGGGATCGCCCCCGGCGGTGGCCATGCGCCAGTAGGCCAAGGGATCAATATCCAGCCTCATGGATGCCAGCCAGGCCTCCGTGGCCTTCCTCCAAGGGGATCGGCTTTCAACGTCGCGCTGCTGGAGAGCCTCCAGCACCTCAACCTGAATGGCCGGCTCAAGGCTTCCCTGCGCCAGGCTGCGCGCCAGGCTGAGAAGCAGGCCCTCATGGTCAGTGGACCGCCCGGGGAGGTGGTTGAGGGTCCGGATGGCTGCCTGCTTCTCCAAAGAGGAGCCATTCAGCAGGACATTGCCGGCCAGAGTGGCGGCAGTTTTGGGATCGCGCCGCATCAACAGGGAGCGAGCCTCCGCCCGGACTGCGGGGGGAGCTGGGGAGTCCGCGGCGCACAGGGCAAGCGCCGTATCCGGAGGCAGGGCATTGCGGACAATCAGAGTGCGCACCGCGGCCAGCCGGGTGTCCTCCGGCGCTCCGCTATTTTGTGTCAGAGTCAGCAGGCCGGCGGATGAGGGAGGCTCAGCCCCCGCCGGCGATCTCAGCAGCGCTTTGGCGCGGGCGGAAAGGGTGGAATCGGAATGAGCCTTCAGACCGGAGGCCGCACGGTGCAGCGCTTCGCGGGCCAGTCCGGGCAGGCGTGGCAGGGGAAGGAAACGGCGTGGCCGGACTGGATCCCATACGGGAGGTTGATCCCATGCGGCCAAGGTTTCCAGCGCCGCCAACTTCAGGGACACAGGCGTCTCCAAAGCCAGCGCGAGGTCAGCAATGGGCACGGTGTAGCTTGGGATTCCGCCCCGGAGGGCGGCGGCCAGAACGCGGCGCATGCAGGATTCCGGAAGCTGCCGCGCCGCCGTGTTGTTCAATTGCTCTGCCAAAGCCGGAAGGGCGGGGAAAACGGGAAGATCATAAACGGCCCGCACCGCCTCGGGTCTCACCCGCGGATCCGGATCGCAGAGAAAAACCGCCAGCTCCGGAGCCGCCAGCCGCCGCAGGGCATGGACCGCTGTCAGCCTTGCCTCCTGTGATTCACTGGCCTGAGCCTCCGTGGCCAGTTCCCAAGCCGGCACTGCGAGGGCCAGGGCGGCTGCGAGGCTGGAGCGCACAAAGGGATCGCCGGAATCATTGTGCGCCGCGGCGGTTATCAGATCGGTGGCGGCTCCGGGTGTTTTCAGCCGGCCAAGAGCCGCCGCTGCGGCCATGCGCACGGTCGGCGAGGCATCGGTGAGGGCCGCGCGCAGGGCAGAGGGCGTCTCCCGGAACCTGCCCCCGCCCAGCACGGTGACCGTGGTGGCGCGCACCACGGGCTCAGGATCCCTAACCAGCCGGGCAACCTCACTGAGCAGCACGGCATCCCCGCCAGTGACCGCGCCGGCGGCCCATACCGCCTGGAGGCGGGCCGGGAGATTCCCGGGCTTTCGCGCCAGCCGCAGCAGGGGCTCCAAGGATTCCTGAAAGGGCAGGGTAGCCAGTTGACGGCCGGCGCGCAGCCGCACGCGGGGCAGCGGGCTTTCCAGCAGGTCCAGCAACTGCCTCACCGGAAGTCCGGTCAGGAACTGAATCTGGCCGGTGGGCTTGCCGCTGACGGGGCCGGGCCCCGCCGGCCATTCCAGCTTCCGGATTTGGCAGTGGCTGAAAACGTCCGGCGAGGTTCCCCAGTCGGCGAAAAACAGCGATCCGTCCGGAGCCAGCGCCGTGGCCGGCACCGCTCCGCCGCGCCAGACATCCACCGTTTTCACCAGTTGGAAGGAGGAGCCCGCAGGTTCCAGATGCAGGGTGACCAGACCGCCTTTGCCGCCGCCCTGACAGTCCGCCGCCAGCAGCAGTGGACGTCCGGCCCCGGCTTGGGTTTGAGCGGCGAATTCCAAAGTTGAAGCCTCCAGATTCTTCAACCGGGCCACCGGCGGCAGACACCACAGCGGCTGATCCCCTGTGGCCCCGGAGGAGGTCAGCGTCTCCATGTTCTCCTCAAACCACCATCCTTTGCCTGGCTCCGTCACGGATTCCGCCTGCCAACCGAAATCCGCGCCCGGAATCACCAGCAGCAGCCGCGTCCGCCCTCCGGGCACCGCCTGATCCATGGCGAACAACCGTCCCTCCGCATCCATCGCCAGACCGGTGGGATTGTGCAGGCCGGTGGCGAAAACCTCCAGCCCGGATCCGTCAGGGCGGCAGCGGAAAATGGCTCCGCCGCCCAATCCCCGGACCTTCCCGCCGTCCGCCGTATGGATCCGGTAGCCCCGGTCCCCCATGCCGAAATAAATCCAGCCGTCCGGAGCTTCCAGCAGGGCGTGCAGACCGGCTTCCCACTCCCCGTTCCGCAGGCCGAAACCCTCCGCAACGACTGTCCGTCCGTCCTGAAGATCAGCTTGGCCGCCCTTGACAGCCAGCCGCCACAGACGCGGCGGGCACCCGTAAAGCAGAGTCCCGTCGCCCAAGGCCAGCAGCGCACCCCCGGCTCCGTCCGCTGGATCGCGGAATCCCTCGGCCACTGTCACCGCGCGGTCTGCCGCGCCCGCGTTCCGGGTATCGTCCAGCCGGCGCACGGACTCCGAAAACCGGGTCAGGAAATTTTCCGCCCCGCCCTCCGGCTCTTTGAAAAAAAGCTGACGGTCGGCAATGCGGGGATTCAGCTGTCCCGCCGCCAGCCAGGCCTGCGCCGCCTTCACCCGGTCCCCCACCGTCCACAGATTCCGATCCTCCTCCCGCAGGGCGGCATCGTCCCCCAGCCACACAGTGCCCCGTCCAAAGCTCCGGGCGGTCACCGCGGCGAAGACCCGTCCGCTATCGTTCACCGACAATGCCAGCACCTGCCCGCAGAGCTGATCTGACGCCCAGGGGATAACGGTTGGCTGGACTCCGGCGGCGGTTGGGACTGCCGGAGCGCCGGTGCCGGCCTCTCTTTTGGAAACCGCTCCAGCCCCGGACCGGGATACGGGTTCCTCCCTGGGCTTGACCTCAGCGGAGGGATCCGCCGCCTGTGCGCGGGGTGCACAGACCAGCGGTCCGGCCCCCGCCAGCAGAATGGCCGCCGCCCGGCGCTGAAAACCAGGCAGGACAGCGGAAGCCGCCCGCCGGGACAGGAAAGCAAACACGGGGGAGTCCACCCGCCACGGATAGCACGCAATTCCGGGTGGGGGGAGGAAATTCACCGCGTTTGAACAGCGCGGAAAAACCGGTTCAAATCAAATCAAATCAGAGCTGCCGGCCCTTGTCCTTCCATTTGGCATGAAAATCGGCGTACACACGGGGGGAGATCTCGCTGGGTTTGATCTCGCTGCGGCCGCCCCAGAAGACGTTGGTGTAGGTCACCGGAATGCCGGACTCCTCCAGATGGGCGTCGATGGCGGCTTTGTGGGCCAGAACACGGGTTTTCTCAGTGCCGTGGATAACAGCCATGATATTCACGTTTCCGAACCGGGGTCCACCTTCGCGCCAATAGCAGTGGGTGAGGCAGTAGTGGCGTCCGGCTTCCGCGCCGGCTTTCTCCTCCATGCCTTTGGGCACCGCCCAGTGGAACAGCCCGTTGAAGCGTGTGACCCGCTCGCCGGTGGAGGAGGGCTTGACGTGCTCCAAAAAAGTGGAGAAACGACCGATCACCTTTTTGGTATTCAATTCCTCAGCCACCTCGTAAAAACGCTCCTCGCTGACTCCGGCTATGGCTGCGCGGCCCGCCCATGGATTCTCCTGAACCTCCTCCGGGGTCAGTTCCTCCTTCAAGGCCAGCAGCACATCCCACTCCTCCGGGGTGAGTTCCACGGTGGCGGTGGTCATCATCTCCGCAGCCTCCGGAGCCCGGTCGCCGGGCTCCAGGGTTCTGCGGCGCACATGGCCCACGCCGAGGGCAAAAATGCCGTTGGCGGGCATGAGCAGGTATTCGTGCGCGCCGGTCAGCCGCTTCAGCACCTCCGCATGCTCCTCCAAGGACTGACCTTGGGGGACCTTCAGAGTGGTCCACAGCCGGTAGTCGGACCCGGAAACCTCCCGGTCCGTGCTGCGGGTGACGACGTGGCCGCTGAAGGGATCCTCGCGGAACATGAAATCGAAGGTGGCGTCCAGCTTGTCATTGTCCACCTTCCAAGCCACGAGCGCGCCGTGGGCCAGCTTGGTGGCCAGCAGGGTCTGACGCACGCGGCGGATAATGCCGGCCTCCAGCATGGCGCGGATGCGCTCCAGCACGGTCTGCAGGGACACGCCGGATTTTTCCGCAATGAGGTGGAACGGTTTTCGCACAAAGCCGGAGATGAGGTCCTCCGACACCGCGAGGATGCGGGCGTTGGTTTCTTCCGTGTGCTCAATAGGAATGATGGCGGTGCTCATGGGTGATGAAAGGCGCGGCTCCAGCCATCCGCGTCAACCGGATGGATGGCAATGGATAATGGAACGATCAGGTTTACCGTCCGCCGGCTGCGCTGTTTTCAGAAAACGGGGAAAGGAAGAGAGCCGCAACGGGCGGGCGGCGGATTGCGCGGGGATCCGGAGGCCGCTCAATACCCGGGGCCGTCGAGGAAAAATCTTGCGCGGGTGTGGCGATCCCGTCACACTCCCGACCCTTATGCCTGCCCGTTCCTTTTTTATCCGTCCGCTGATTTTGGGATTGTGTCTGGCCGCCCTCCCCAGCGGGGCGGAAACGCCGGCACCGGCTATCGTTCCGGCTCCGGCGGGGACGGAAACCATCACGGCGGCCGCCGCAGTGGCGGAGATGACGGCAGCGGTGAAGGACTTCCTGGGTGCCTTGGATGATTCGCAGCGGGCCAAAGCCTGCTTCAAACTCACGGATGATGAGCGTCTGAACTGGCATTTCGTCCCCTTTGACCGCAAGGGTCTGCCCTTTGCCGATCTGCGGCCCGGTCAGGATCATCTCGTTTACGGCCTGCTCAGCACCGCCCTGAGCTCCAAGGGACTGCGCAAAGCGGCGACCATCATGAGCTTTGAGCAGATCCTGCACGACTTGGAGAACGGCAATCCCGGGCGGAATCCGGAAAAGTATTTCGTGAGTGTTTTCGGCGAGCCCAAAACCGGCCAGGCGTGGGGGTGGAGGTTCGAAGGGCATCATCTGGCCTTCAACTTCACCATCGGCGCAGACTCCACCTGCCGGCTGACGCCCACCATGCTGGGGGCCAATCCCGGCGAAGTGAAGGCCGGCGCACGCGCCGGCCTGCGGGCCTTGGCGCAGGAGGAGGATTTGGGCCGTGCGCTGGCCGCCAGCCTCACTCCGGAGCAGCGGCAGACGGCGGTGCTGCCGGGGACGGTGCCTGCGGACATCATCACAGGACAGCAGCGCAAAGTGGATCCGCTGCAGCCTGCCGGCATTCCCTCCACGGCCCTGACAGCTCAACAGCGGGAGATTCTCTGGAATCTGATCGGGGAATATGTGGACCGCTTCCGCCCGGATCTGACCGGGGCCATCCGGAAATCCCTGAAGGCGGACGGCGACGGCGGACAGCTCACTTTCGCTTGGTGCGGCGGACTTGGGGAGGGGGAGGGGCATTATTACCGCATCCAATCGCCTCAATTTCTTATTGAGTATGACAACACCCAGAACAACGCCAAACACCCCCATGCGGTGTGGCGGGACTTCAAGGGTGACTTCGGCATGGACCTGCTGAAGGAACACTATAAACAGGAACACTCCGCCAATTAACATTTTTCTCACGATCCCTCCCTTATTCTGCCGCTGCCTGGTGCCCCTGCCTCCCCCAAATCCATGAACAAACTTCTGTTCCCTCTGGCCGCCCTTTCCCTGGCGGCTCCCCTGTCTTTATTTGCGCAGGACAACATCATTCTGAACGAGGTCCACTACAATGTGGGCGGGAGTGATGGCAACTACGAGTTCATTGAGCTGAAAAGCACCACCAACGCGGTGGAGTCCTGCGCTGGTCTGACCCTGCTCATTATCGGCAATGATGTGATCGACAAGGACACCAAGCTGCCACTCAATCCTGGTGAAATCCTGGAAGCTCTGGACCTGAGCGAGCTTTCGACCGGCGCCAACGGCCTGCTGCTGCTGGGCGACGACTATGCGAAAGCTCCCTTGGGCGGTCCTTGGGCCGGAGCCATGGATCCCGCCACGGCGGTAGGGGATCCCGCAGGGCTGGGCACCTCGGACATCAAGCCCAACGACGGATTCACGCTACTTCTGGTCAAAGGCTTCCCCACCGGTCAAAAAGGGCTGGACGTTGACAAGGACAACAACGGCCAAATCGACTGGCAGCAGACTCCTCCCCTGGCTGGCGCGCCCGCCCTGTGGACAGACCTGCGCGACAGCATCGGCGTGCGGGATCGCGACAACAACCTTGATCCCTATGTCGCCCCCGCGGCCAACATTTATGCCCAATGGTCGGGCAACAGCTATCTGGGACAGCGCGACCCCGCCACCATGGCGCGGCAGCTGAACAGCAACACCCGCAATGATGCCCGTTCCTGGTATGGCGGCAAGCTGGTGGAGCCGAATCCGAATATCGATATCCCAAGCATCATCACTTACGACTCCACCCGAAGTTTCGGTCCTCCATGGGGCAGTCCCCCCGCTGCTCAGATGCTCGGTGAGGTTACTCCGGGCCGCGCCAATCTTGCCCAGTCCCTGGGAGCCGCTGAGTTTCGGATTAACGAAGTTTTTCTCAATCCGTCCACCAATGCGGAAGATGCGGACCGCTTCCAGTGCATCGAAATTATCAACACCGCCGGTCAGGCGCGCAGTCTGAACGGCTATTATCTGATCCTGGTGGACAGCTACGACGGCAGCGCCGAAGGGGCCAATGACTCCTCCCCCGGCGTCGGTGCCATTTTGGAGGAGTGGAATCTTTCCACTTTCGCCACCGGCACCAATGGCCTGCTGCTGCTGGGTGACAAATTCAGCACCAACTGGACGCCCTTCCAGGATCTGGTGGATCCCAACACGGCGGTCGCGGAGCCTTTCTCCGCCACCAGCCCTACCCGGTCCACTGCCTGGGGTTCCAACGACCTGAAATTCAAGGATGGTTTCACCCTCCTGCTGGTGAAGGGATATGCTCCTCCCGCCACACTGGATATAGACTCCAATGATGACGGGGTGATCAATGCCACTGTGCCGTGGGCCGCCGCCGTGGACAGCGTGGGCTTCAGCCAGGTGGCCAAAACCGCCGCCGGCAAAACCTATGCCACCGTGGATCTGCGCACGGTAATGGCTTCGGACGCCATTCCGGATGACCTTTCCCGCAGGAAAGGCGACACCACCGTGTCCGCCAATGCCTGGTATGGCGGAAGTTTCACCTCCGGCTCCAGCGCCATGAATCCCGGATTTGAACCCACCGCAGTGTCCACTCCCGGCGGAACCTTCGGTCCCACATGGTTTGGCGGATTCCGTGGAGCCGGCACTCCCGGTCTGCCGAATCTGAATGCCGCCATCAATCCCGCCTCCCCGCCCGTCGCCGCCAGCATCCGTATCAATGAGGTGATGGTCGATCCCACGGACATCACCACTGGCGGGGACAGCAACAACGAGTATATGGAGCTGGTGAGCTCCAGCAACTCCATTGCCTATCTGGATGGACTGTGGGTGCTCATCCTGGACATGACCAACAACATTGGGAACATTCAGGACGGGTTCCCTCTGGATGGCTACAGCACCGGTCTCGACGGGGTGGCCATTATCGGGGACAACTACGACACCCTCGGCAACTATCCCTATTCCGGCGTCCAAGGCTTTCTGCCTCCCACCGTGGGGGCCATCGACCCGGCGGTCTCCATTGGCGGCAACGACTTCCCCAACACCGGCTTCGCCATTCTGCTGGTGCGGAATATCAAATCCCCCGTGATCACCGTGAATGCCGCCGGCAAACCCACCGGGGACCTTGATCCAACCAATTCCGGCACACTGCTGGCTCCCACCGAGTACACGGACGAACTGGTGGACAGCATCTGCTCCACAGCCAACAACCCCGGTGCCGCCTACGGCTGGATTCCCAGCACGGGGGATGGCGGGTTCCTGCCCCACAATGTGTCCCGCTATTCCGGCAACATCACCGCCAACTCGGCGGGAGCCTGGTTTTACGGCCAGGTGAGCCAGCCGGGTTCCGCCATTCCGGCCACTGAATTCACCGACAAGTGGTCCGGCACCTTCAAGGGCTTCGCCTCACCCGGACGCCAGAATCCCAGCGCCTCCAGCGGCTCCAACGCCGTGGGCGCGGTGGTGATCAACGAGGTGAACCTCAATCCGGCGGGCAACGATGGCAATTTTGAGTTTGTCGAAATTGCTGATGCCGCCGGAGCCTCCCGCAGCCTCAATGGTTATTACCTGCTGGCGGTGGACAACGTGGAGGACAACACCGGCCAGATCCGCCATTCCTGGAGCTTGGACGGGATGAGCACCGGCACCAATGGCTTGCTGCTTCTGGGAAGCGGCTACACCAATCCCGCCTCCAGCCCCGTCACCAATCCTTGGACGGCTGTCATGAGTTCCGCCACCCGGGTGGGCACTCCCGCCGGACGGTCATCTCTGGATTCCGGCTTTGGGGAGGGGGTGCTGGGCCGCGAGACGGACAATCATAATATCATGCTGCTGCTGGTCCGTGAGTTTAACCGCTACATTGATTTCGATATTGATGAATTCACGGGCGGGAGCACCACAAGTGGCGGGGACGGCGTCATCGAGGTGTATCCCTGGGCCGGTGGCGCCGCGGGTATCCACGACAGCTTCCTGCTCCGCAGCTATCTGCCGGCCGAAGGCGGCACTCCGCCTTCCCCGCTCCCCCGCACTTGGCCGTGGGATGGATGGCCCTACACGGGCACGGCGGATATCAGTTCCCTGTGGTTCCCGAATCCTGGCACCAACTTCTATCATCCGGAATCGGCCGCCCGCTTTCTGGAGAACAAAACACCCAACAGCGCCGCCGCCTGGTATGGCGGGGACCTGACAGGCGGCACTTCCGGCAACTCCGGGTCGTCCCTGACCTATGTGACCGCTGAGCAGGATGTCACTCACGCCCCGCGGCCGCAGCTCACCCCCGGACCGCCCGCCACGTGGTTCACGGGGGCCGTGACACCGGGTCTTCCCAACCTGCCGCGCAATCCAGTCACCAATCCCGATACCGACGGTGACGGGGTGCCGACGATCATTGAGCTGGCCACTGGTCTGGATCCCAATAATGCGGCGGTGTCCAGTCCGCTGCCATTCATGTCCGTTGTCTCCGTGGGTGGCCAGTCCTACTCCGCCTTCACTTACCGCCGCATCAAGGGCGGCACCAGTGCCTCCACTTCCAGCTACTCGACCAGCGTCTATACCTATGCGGTTGAGGGCTCCACGGATCTGAATACCTGGAACTCCACCTTCACGCCTGCCTTGGTGGAGGTCGGAACCCCGGTGGCGAATCCTGATGGCACCACGGAAACGGCCACTGTCCGTCTACCGGCTCCCACCAGCACGCCGCCGGGACGCCAGTTCCTGCGTCTGCGGGTGACCCAGAAATAACGTAAGCCTTTGACGGATGACCGTCCGGTAAGACGGGCGGGGCGGCGGCGGTGTGGCACGGTGGGGCATGACGCAATCAAAAGCACGGGAACGGCGCGCGGCATTGGTGCGCGAATTTGAAATCA
>JAQGPJ010000039.1 GCA_028293125.1 Verrucomicrobiales bacterium
TGGAGACCGTGGCGGTGCGCATGAGCTCGCATCCCGTGTTCCAGCGGGTGGTGACCAGCTTCGGCGGGCCGCTGGCCGCGCCCAGCGCCAACCGCTTCGGCCGCCTCTCCCCCACCTCCGCCGGCGCGGTGATGAAGGAACTGGGCGGGCGCATCCCGCTCATCCCCTGCGCGCGGTGGAAATCCGCTTGGACCGCCCCAGGCACCGGCCCTCAGCGGGCGTCGTCGTTCGGGCGGTGGCCCGCTGGGCCGGCCTCCTGACGCCCATCGTGGAGAAGATCCGCAGCGGTCCGCTCCAAACCCCCGTGCCGCATGCCGGTGAGACCGGCGTGCGCCGCAGGGGCAAAACCCGGTGGACCCGCGCAGGATCAAAGTCCGGCGGAAAGTCCCGGGCGGCTTCCGCTGCGCGGAAGGAGCTCGGCGGTTCCGCGTCATCAGCAGCCGCATCTCCACCGTGCGCAAACGAGGGCTTAACCTGATGCGGTGGCTCAAAGCCGCTTTCACCGGCACTCCTGTCAGCCTTCAGCTTGACCTGAATAATTACAAAATCTTTTACAAAAGGTAGGTATTTTGCTGTGCTGAGCCTAGATTGTCATTATTTTCATGAAATCCTCATGAGAGGCACACGGATTTTCCCGTAAAACTACACCACCTGCCACCACCTGATCTCATCCCCAACCGCACATGCCATCTATGAAACCCCGGATTCCATCTTCCTTTCCGCAACCAGCCCGTATGGCGCTCCTGCTCGCGCTGCCTTCACTGGCCGCCACTCTGCACGCCGGCGTGCTGGTGAATCTGGACGCCACCGCCCTTCCCTCCGGGCCTTTGACCAGCTGGACAAACACTGGCAGCGTGGGCGGAAGTTTTGTCAGCGAAAGCAGTCCTGAAGTGGCCGTGACCAACGGGGTGAAGGCGGTCAATCTGGTGGGGGACTACTTCGTCGGGCCTGCGGCGCCAGCCTCAGTGGCCGGAGTGAACCCCAACCGGTCGGTCGAGGTATGGGCCTACAATGCCGAGCTCACCGACGAGGAGACTATGGTCGCCTGGGGACGGCGCGGCGGTGGGGATGGGACCAATTTTTCATTCAATTACGCCAATAATGCCAGTTATGGCGCGGCGGGGCAGTGGGGGGTCCCGGATATCGGCTGGAACGGAGCCCCCGCAGCGGGTGTCTGGCACCATCTGGTCTATACTTATGATGGAGGCGGCACCGCAGGGGCGGGAACGTGCCGGGTCTACGCCGACGGGTTTCTCAAAAATTCCGAGTTCCAAGGCGGGCTGAACACCTATGGCCCACCCCTGCCTTTCATCATCGGCGGGCAGAATGACGCCAATGGACTCCCTCAGGTTTTCAATACCGGACTCACGATCGCCCGGGTGCGGGTGCATGACACGGTGCTCGGCATGGATCAGATTCAGGATGCCTATGCCGCGGAGCTCCCCACCTTCCGGCCGGGAGAGACCTTCGTGCCCGGTCCGTATCCGGTCAGCTCCACTCTGATTTCCCCGTCCACGTTCGAAATCAAGGTGAGCGACCGTGTCAGCGCTCCGGCCAGCATCCTGTCACCCTCCACCTTCACAGTCCGCAGCGGCCCCGGACCGGTGAAATGGCAATTCGTCACCGGAGCCCGGAATGTCTGGAACGTGCTGGGAGGGGAGGGCAACGTTTTCGGCGGAATCACCACTCCGGAAAAGACAGTTCCCGGAGCCGGACCGGTGGAGCTCACTCTGATCCATCGTTACAATTTCGAGGGCGATCTCTACGACGGCGGGATCGTGGAGGTAAGCATCAATGGCGCTCCCTTCAAAGTCCTTCCGGCCGCCAGCTTCACTCAGAACGGATACGGGGAGGGCCTGCTCATCGGCAATGCCTACACGCACGGCCAGCGGGCATGGGGCGGACCGTCGGAGGGATTCGAGGCGGGGACGATGATCACCAGTGTGGCCACCATTCCCGGAGCCGCCGCCGGCGACAAAATCCGGGTGCGGTTCATGGGCGCATGGGATGACGGATACACGCCGGACGGGATTGACTGGGAAATCGCCGGCGTGAAACTCACAGCGGGAGGGGCCGTGATGATCGACGAGAATTTCGCCTCCGGGGACGGCGGGTTCACCACCTTCTCGTCCAACGAGCCCGCCGCGATCGGGGCGCTGGCGGCGGTGAAAACAGGCGCGGTTACGACCTTCACCTTCACCGCGGACTGGGTCCAGAGAGGGAATTTCTCCTTTGTCCTGTCCGGGAAGGATGAAGCGGGGAAGGATCAGAGCTTCACCTTCTCCTTCACCGTGCCCGGCCAGAGACTTTCGGCCGGCCGGGAGTGGCCAGCCAGCCTTCCCGGGCCCGTGGGCTCCACGGGCACCTGGGGGCTGCGGACCTATCTGAATGAGGGGCTCGACACCACGGACAGCATCACGGGAATGATGGCCTTTCTTGCGAATGCGGCCGACCGGACACCTGTTCTCACACCGGATTCCGTGTTTGACAACCAAGAGACCGACCTGAGTTTCCGGGATCCTGAAAGCAACACGGCGGTGGAGGGGCCGCATGGCGCGCTGCGCACATTCCCCGGAGACACACCGGTGGACGATAATCGTGTCATCTCCTCAGCGCATGGAGCCATCCGCATCACGGAGGAAAGCGACTATACATTCAGCCTGCGCGGCGATGACGGGTTCTTTTTCCGCATCACCGCGGCCAGCGGGGTCACGCCCGGATTCATCACGGTGGGCGGAGACGGGATCATCGACCCGATCCAGAGGAATGTCCTCTTTCATCCGAACGGAACCGGAGACGCGAACACTCGCGGCGTCATCCATCTGACGCCTGGGGTTTACCGGCTGGAATACGCCACTTGGGAGGGCGAAGGAGGATTCTTCTATCAGGTGGCCGCCGCCAAGGGCGCGTTCCTCAACCACACCGACACCACCGCGTGGCGCACTATCGGCTATACCACGCCTCCACCGCCCGCTATCTCGATGGCCGGGGATTGGACGGTGCTTTCGTCACCGGCCACCGGCCTCACTCGGGTGAATATGGCGGGGGCCAATGCCGCCGTGGACGCCGCCGTGGCTGCGGACGCCGCCAGCGCGACGTCCCAATGGGCGCAAATCAATTTCGTTGACCCGCAGAGCGGAGCCAATGGCCGCATCCTGGGCGACGTGGCCTGGCCGCGGAACACGGCCGCGGATGACGACCGCTACGCCATGCGCATGACCGGCACCCTCCACATCGCCGAGGCGGGTTCCTATTTGATCGGTTTCCAAGGGGATGACGGAGGCCGGCTCACCGTGGGCGGAGTGAACGCCGGCTTCACGGAGCTCACGGAGAACGCCACCGGCGCCGCCGTGATCGGCAACGGCAACACGGTCATGGTCAACAGCGGCAGCGTGGGCGCGTCCGGGAACTCCACCCCGGACACAGCCGTGACCCTGCAGCAGGCGGGCGCCATCGACGGGGATCCGGACAAATCGGTCAGCCTCGGCGCCGTGGTCAGCACGGTCACCATTCCCTTCAACGCCGCCTTCAATCCGAAAACACCCACAGGGGACACGGCACCCTTCAGTGTCGAGGCTTGGGTGAAACCGGACAGTCTCGGAGGCGGAGCGCAGTCGGTCATCAACAGCATGATCGCCGGCAACCAGCAGAATCCGGTCAGCGCCAACGACCGGAGCGGTTATGTGCTGCGGATGAACAACGACTCCTGGCAGTTCTACCTCGGCAAGGACGGCCCCGGCGGCGATGTGACCAACTTCTATGACATTCTGGACGCGCCCGGCACCGTGAAGGACGGGCAGTGGCAGCACGTCGCAGGGGTGTTTGACGGCACGAAATCCTACATCTACGTCAACGGCGCCGAAGTGGCCAGTCAGACCGTAAGTCTGGTCAGTGGCCCGGTCAGGGCCAACTATGCGGCGCCAGTCATCCTCGGGGACCGGGGATTCGGAGGCTGGCTGCTGAAGGGCGGGCTGGATGAGGCGGCCATTTACAATGGAGCCCTGACACCGGCGGTGATCGCGTCCCACTACGCGAATGGGATCAACTCCGCCCGCAGCACCGCCTACAGCGCACTCATTCAGGCCAGCAATCCGACGGGCTACTGGCGTCTCGGCGAAACCGCTGCGCCCCGAATCAATCTGGGAACCATGACCACCGATGTCGCCACCGGAGACAGCAGCACGGTGGGCCGGATCTTTCTGAACACCGGGGATTATCCCATCAGCGCCACCTTCTGGGAGGACGCCGGCGGTTCCTACTTCGAAATCTTCGCCGCTCCGGATGACGGCGTTTCCACGTTCAAAGCCCTAGCCCAGCCTGCGGACAGTCCGGGGCTGGCGCTGGTCCCGGGCACGACCGCCACGCCTCCGGTCCCGGTGATTCTCGGAGGCGGACTGACGGTCAACGCCAACAACACACTCAGCCTGACCTTCGCGTCCGTCGCGGGAGCCACTTACGCGCTGGAGTCCTCCACGGATCTGATCACCTGGGTTGAGATCAGCACGGTGGTCGCCTCAGGGACGACGAGCGGTTTCGACGGAGCGCCCGGCGGGCCCTTCGTGTATGATCCCGCGAATCCCCACCGCTTTTACCGCCTCCGGGCGAAATAGTGCCCAACAGCGGCGGGACGGAGCCATATCGACCGGGAGCGGGGTGGCTCCGCATGCTCGGGCGATGATAGGCTAGGCTTTCAGCACTCAAATCCGTGGCTTCGATGTTTTCCTGAGGCGGGTGCCCCAGGCTGCCATGGACGGCCCTTCAGGCCTGAAACGGAAGTGCTTTATCGGGTAGCCGTGCCACCTGGTCGCCGAACGGAATCAATTCGGCGACCAGGTCACCGGAACTGGCCGGTATCCTGGAAATCAAATGATCACCAAACGGAACATTCTCACACACGGGCTCGTGATTCTCGCGGTCCCCACGCTGCTGTCCGGCTTGCTGACGTCCGCTTTTGCGGGGGTGGTTATTCCCGGATTGATCGCGGGTGAATTGGAGCCGGAGCTGAAAGGGGCGGTGCTGATCGAGGAATTGAATTGCGCGGCGTGTCACGCGGGCGATGCGGCTTTGGCGGAGCGGTCGAAGAAGGCACCGAGGCTGGCGGAGGTCGGGTCGAGGGTGAACCCGAAGTATCTGGAGTCATTCATCCGCGATCCTCACGCGGCCAAACCGGGGACGACGATGCCGGATCTGCTGACCCGCATGGGCGATGAGGAGCGTGGGAGGGCGGCCCTTTCGCTCACCCATTTTTTACTGTCGCTGAAGAGGAATGACTTTTCGCCGGAGCCGCCGGATGCGGTGGCGGCGAAGCTTGGCGAACGGCTGTTTCATTCGCGCGGATGTGCCGCGTGTCATTCGCCGCGTGATGAGGCGGGGGCGGAACTGCTGCCGGAAACCTCCGCGCCGCTCGGTGCGCTGGAGAGGAAATACAGCGTGAGGAGTCTCATTGATTTTCTGCGGGAGCCGCACGTGAGCCGGCCTTCGGGGCGGATGCCGGACATGCGTCTGGCGGGCCGGGATTTGGAGCGCATCGCGCATTATCTGCTGCGGGAAACACGGGTGCCTGGCCATCTCGCCTACACGATGTGGCGCGGGACAGTATGGGAGGGGTTGGAGAGCGACGGGGTGGAGGCGGAGCGCGGCGGATATGTGGAGGATTTCGCGGCGGAGAGTCTGGGAAAACTTCAGCACCATACCGCGCTGAAGTTCGAGGGTTGGCTGAATGTGCCGCATTCGGGCCGCTACACCTTTTTCCTGGAAATGAACGGCGGTTCGCTGCGGGTGGATGGCAGGGAGGTCGTCGCACAGGATCCCAGCGACCGGCGGGGGGTGAGGAATCTGGAGGGCTCATCGGAGCTGGCGGCGGGATGGCGCCGGATTGAGCTGATTTATTTTCATACGGGGGAGGAGCCGAGGTTCTCCTTCACCATGGAGGGACCGCAGTTCGCGCGTCAGCCCATTCCCCCGGCGATGCTGTCGGTTTCGAGCGAACCGATTCCCGCGTTTGAACCTCTCAGCGTGGATCCCGGACTCGCGGTCCGCGGGCGGGAGATGTTCGGCGCGCTCGGCTGCGCGAATTGCCACGATGATCTCGGCATCGCCGCGAAATCCGCCACTCCTCTGGCAAAGCTTGATGCCGGCCGCGGCTGCCTGAGCGAGGCCGTCGGGGGTTGGCCGCGCTTCGATTTGAATGGCGGGCAGCGTGACCTGATGGCGAAGGCGCTGCCGCAGACGGAGCAGCCGCTCGACGACAGGCAGCGGCTCAACAAATCACTGGTCACTTTCAATTGCATGGCCTGCCACGAGCGCGACGGACTCGGCGGCATCGCACCCGGGCGCAATGCCTATTTCACAGGCACCCATGGGTCACTCGGTGATCAGGGCCGCCTGCCGCCGCCACTGTCGCACGTCGGCGCCAAGCTGAGGCCTGAATGGATTGAGGAAGTGCTGCTGCGGGGAAAGCGGCAGCGCGATTATCTGGACGCGGCCATGCCGCAGTTCGGCGGGGCGAACGTGGGGCATCTTGTGGACTTGTTTGGCAGAGTGGATTCGCTGGAGGAGGTGACGTTTCCAAGGATCGCGAATATTCAGGAATCCAAAAACGCGGGTTATGAGATGATCGGCACGGACGGATTCAGCTGCATCGCGTGCCATGATTTCAACGGACAGAAATCCGTCGGGGCGGGTGCGCTCGACATCGTGAACGTGACGGAGCGCATCCGGAAAAACTGGTTCCATCTCTTCATGCGGCAGCCTTCGCGCTTCCACCCGACGGTCATCATGCCGAACTACTGGCCGGGGGGGCAGTCCATCCGCCCCACCATTCTCGGCGGCGATGCCGCGCAGCAGATCGAGGCGCTGTGGAGTTACCTTGAGGACGGTGTCCGCGCGAAAAAACCGGTGGGATTGTCGCGACAGTCGACCGAACTGCGCGTGGGCGATGTCGCGGAGATTTGCCGTGGACGCGGCACGGCAGGCTATCGCGGAATCGGCGTCGGCTATCCGGAGCGCATCAGCCTCGCGTTCGATTCGGAGGAGATGACACTGCGTGGGCTGTGGAAAGGCGAGTTCGCGGATGCTGAACCGGGCTCTTTTCATGCCCGCGGCACGGACCGGATTTCCTTTCCGCCCGGCATTCCTTTTCACCGGCTGAAATCCATGGAGGACAACTGGCCCTACAAAGGAAGGACCAATCACGCCTTCCCGCAGGACCATGGATACCAGTTCCGCGGCTATCATCTGGACGCGCGGAGGAGGCCGACTTTTCTGTACCGGTACGGCGACATCGCGGTGGAGGATTTTTTCGAGGATGCGCGCGGCGGGGACGTTCAGGCGTATTTTAAGCGGGCGTTCCGATTCGACACGCCCTCCGCGCAGCCACGGTTCTATTTCCGCGCCGCCTCCGGGAAAAAAATCAGCTCGCAATCCGATCGGGCGTTCACCGCAGACTCGCTGCGGTTGCGCATCACCAGCGGGCATATGGGCATCGTTCGCGAAGGCGATCCGGGCGAGGTTTTGATTCCCCTGACCCTTCCGGAAGGCCGCTCCACCCTCACTCTCGAATACCAATGGTAAGCGCCCGCGTCATCATGTCCATCCTGGCCTTCGCCACCGCGCCGAAGCTCGCCGCGGAGGAGCTCGGCGCGATGTGGGGCACTGCGGAGGAGGAGGCGAAATACTATCCTATCGTGAGCATTCCCATTCCGCCCGGGGTGCCGATGCATCCGGGCGGCTTTGAAATCCTGCCCGACGGACGGCTCGCGGTGGGCACCCGGCGCGGCGACATTTATCTCATCAAAGGCGCTTTTGATTCCCCTCCCGCGCCCGAGTATCAGCTCTTCGCCAGCGGGCAGGATGAAATTTTCTCGCTGTCGTGGCGCGACGGCGCGATGACGGCCACGAGCTTCGGCGAAACCACCCGGATCACCGATACCGACGGTGATGGAGCGGCCGACAACTACGACACCCTGACCAACAACTGGGGCTATGCCGAGGGGCACGAATTTGCCTTTGCCTCCAAGCCCGATCCGGAAGGCGGCATCTGGGTGGCGCTGGGGCTCAGTGGCTCCTACGAGTCCCACAATCTCTTCCGGGGCTGGGCGGTGAAAGTCATGCCGGACGGAAAAATGATCCCCGTATGCAGCGGCCTGCGCAGCCCCGGCGGCGTGGGCGCGAACGCCGAGGGGGCGATGTTCGTCACCGAGAGCCAGGGCCCGTGGAATGGCTGCTGCTCGCTGAAGCACCTTAAGCCCGGCGCCTTTCTGGGGCACCCCGCAAGCTATAACTGGTATCCCTTCGCGCCCGACACCCGGGCACCCGCGGTCACGCCGGACAGCGGCTCAAGGATGGCGGTGGAAAAGAAGCGGGTGAAGGAGCTTGTCCCGCCCGCCGTGCGCTTTCCCTATATCAAAATGGGCCGCTCGGTCTCCGGCTTCCGGCTCAACCGGACCGGCGGAAAATTCGGTCCGTTCGACAATCAGCTATTCCTCGGCGACTATACACTCAGCATCATCATGCGCGCGACCACCGAGCAGGTGAACGGGGTCTGGCAGGGCGCGTGTTATCCATTCCGTGAAGGCCTCGCGACCGGCGTCATGAATGTGGAATTCTCACCCAAGGGCCAGCTCATCGCCGGGGGCTTCACCACCAACAGCCAGTGGCCTGTCCGCGGCACGGAGCCCTTTGCCATCCAGCGATTGGATTGGAACGGCATCGTTCCTTTTGAAATCAGGGAGATCAGCATCAGAAGGAACGGCTTCCTGATCACCTTCACCAAGCCCGTCGATCCGCGGACCGCGGCGCGGACCGACACCTATAACATTATCACTTATACCCACATCTACCACGGCGCATATGGGAGCCCGGAGGTCGATCAGACGGTGCCGAAGGTGATGGACGCCGTCCCCTCCGCCGATGGCCGGTCCGTGATGATTCACTTGGATAAGATCACGGAGGACCACATCCACGACTTCGATCTCGCGGGGATGACTTCCCTGGAGGGAGAGCCTCTCGTCCATAAAAAAGCCTACTACACGGTCAATGAAATACCAACCGGCTTATAACATTGTCCATCACTGGATGGACCTCCGGCCCCGCCGGGGCCTCCCTGTCAATGCGCCGCGGAATGGAATGGCTGTGATCCAAAAAATTCTCCAAATACCCGCCGGAAATGGCATGACACCATCCAGGCGGACCATGGGCTTCCCGAGGAACGGTCAGCCCGGCGATTTTTTCGGATCGGCGCCGCGCGGGCAGGTTTTCTCCTCCTCAAACGTTCCGTCCAGTTGGTGGATCCGCACGCCCGGCCCGGCACATCGCGGTTGAAGACCGGGGCGGGTGGGGGATGGAGAGGTTTTGCACCCCTGATTGCCCTGAATTGCCTGGTATGGACACTTTTATTACACCCACCGACAGTGGAGACAAACTGAAGACCGCTGTGATGGAGGCGGTGGAACTGCTGAGGCAGGGGGAGGTCGTGGCCCTGCCGGCGGAAACCGTTTACGGACTGGCGGCGGACGCCATGAATCCGGCAGGGGTGGCGCGGATTTTTGAAGCCAAGGGACGGCCCTCCTTCGATCCCCTGATCCTTCACCTGCCCCACCGCAAACGTCTGGAGGAGGTGGCCGCCATCCCGCCGGAGATCGCGGAGGCGGTGGCGGTGCTGACGGAGAAATTCTGGCCGGGACCGC
>JAQGPJ010000042.1 GCA_028293125.1 Verrucomicrobiales bacterium
TGGAGACCGTGGCGGTGCGCATGAGCTCGCATCCCGTGTTCCAGCGGGTGGTGACCAGCTTCGGCGGGCCGCTGGCCGCGCCCAGCGCCAACCGCTTCGGCCGCCTCTCCCCCACCTCCGCCGGCGCAGTGATGAAGGAACTGGGCGGGCGCATCCCGCTGATCCTGGACGGCGGCGCCTGTCCGGAGGGGCTCGAGTCCACCATTGTCAAAATCCTCCCCGGAGACCGCAAGCCCATCCTGCGCATCCTGCGGGCAGGTCCGATCACCAAGGACGATCTCCAGCCTTATGGCAAGGTGGAGTGGGCCAATGGCCAGCCGGATAAAAAAGGGCGCGTGGCCGCCCCGGAGGTGCCGGGCCAGCTGCCCAGCCACTACGCTCCGGGCACGCCGCTGCGGCTGCTGGAGAATCCGGAAAGTTTTCAGCCTGAGCCCGGCAGGCGCTATGCCCTGCTCAGCTATCGGGGCGATGCCGAGGACGGCTACACCGGCCTGACGGACTGGGAGCAGGTGCTGGTGCTGAGCCCCGGCAGTGGCAAGCTGCCGGAGGCCGGGCTGCGCCTTTTCCACTGCCTGCGGGCGCTGGATGAGCTGGGCGTGGATGAAATCATTGCCGAACCGGTGCCGCTGCGCGACGTGGGCATGGCCATCATGGAGAGGCTGCGGCGGGCTTCGTATTTGTAAGCGCAGTCTTTTTGTCAAAGTGCCGCCGGTTTTGTGAAAACACGGCGGGAAAGCATTTGCGGCGCACACGCGCACGCGCATCATCGCCATCATATGCCTCCACGTGTCCTGGCCATCGCTGCCCATCCTGACGATATCGAGTATGTCATGGCGGGCGCGCTCCTGCGCCTGGCGGATCTGGGCTGGGAGACTCATTACTGCAATCTGGCCACGGGCAGCGGCGGCAGCCTGGAGATGGACGGCCCCACCACCTCCCGTGTGCGGCTGGAGGAGGCCCGCGAGGCCGCGCGCCGGCTGGGCGCGGTGTTCCATCCGCCCATCGCCGATGATATGGAGGTCATCTACTCCGTGCCCCTGCTGCGGAAGGTGGCGGCGCTGGTGAGGGAGGTGAACCCCTCCATCGTCCTGACCCATTCCCCGCAGGATTATATGGAGGACCATACGGAGACCTGCCGCCTGGCGGTGACGGCCTCCTTTTGCAAGCACGTGCCGAATTTCATCAGTGATCCCCGCCTGCCCCGCGCGGAGGGGGATGTGACCGTTTATCACGCCATGCCCCACGGGCTCTGCGGCCCGCTGCACGAGCCCGTCACGCCTGACTTCTACGTGGAGACCACAGCGGTGATCGACCGCAAGCTGGAGGCGCTGAAGGCCCATCAGTCCCAGCAGAACTGGCTGGCGGCATCGCAGGGCATGAACAGTTATCTCCAAGCCATGATCGACAGCTCCGCGGAGAATGGCCGCCGCAGCGGGCGGTTCCAATATGCGGAGGGATGGCGGCGGCATCTGCATTATGGCTTCTCCCTGACCGCGGTCGATCCCCTGCGCGAACTGCTGGCTGCCGACCAGCCTGCGGTCTGAAAGCCCGGACTTTTCCTGACGTTTCCCCATCACCGCCTGACCAAGCCCGCCCTGCCGGAAATCCATTCGCTTCTCTCTCTCTTTCCCAGACACCGCCATGACCGTCCCCACCCGCAAGCTCAGCTCCATCGCCCCCGATTGGTGGGACTACACCACCTTGGACGACTCCCTCATCCAGGATGCCGCCGCTTTGACAGCGGAGGATGTGGGGCAGCTTTCCCGGCCCGGTTTCGAGGTGGTCTTTCACGACACTCTGGAGGATTTTTATCTCGCGGAGGCGCTGGAGTACATCACCGCCTGGCGGCAGGCGACCCCGGACAATCCGGTGGGCATCTGCGGCCCCATCGGCCCCACGGAGCAGCTGCCTCTGGTGGCCCGGCTGGTGAACGAACTGGGGATTTCCCTGAAAAACGCTCACTTCTGGGGCATGGATGAATGGTATGATGAACGCACCGGCAGGGCGGTCCCGGTCACGCATCCCCTGTCGTTTGAAAAAGCGGATCGGGAAATGTGCTTTGACCGCATCCGCCCGGAACTGGCCATACCGGAGAGCAACCTGCATTTCCCCAAAGCCGACACCGCCGCCTACCGCGCCACCTGGGGCAGCGGCATCCGCTGCGCGGTGATGCAGGGCGGCCAAGGGGACACCAAGCACTGGGCCTTCAATGACCCGGTGCGCCGGGATGGCATCTGGCGCGACCGTCCGCCGACTCCGCAGGAGTACCGCACGCTGGCCACCCGCGTGGTGGAGCTGCATCCCGTGACTCTGATGCAGAATGCCCGCACCTCCGGCGGCGGCAATGTGACCATGGTGCCCACCAAGGCCATCACCGTGGGCCCCGTGGAGACGTGGCTGGCGGAGAAGGTGTCCATCTGGCACGCCGGGACCCACGACAACCCTCTGGGCCAGCGCCTGACCGCGCTGATGATCTCCAAGGGCATCACCGACGCCGCGGTGCCCATGTCCCTGCTGGCGGACCACCCGAATGTGCAATTTCACTATTTCCGGGGCGGGCTGGGGCGTTGTGCCGTAGAGATGCATTAATGGCGGCGGCATAAATTGAATATACCGCAGTGCATATCAGTGCCACGTATCCTTGGTCCTCATTAAGGAAGTTACCCAATTTCATAATTTCATTAAGAATTTTTCGCTGTTTTTAAGCCTCACGGACCGTCTTGGCACAGCTTGGGGCAACGCTCCATGAAATGCCGATGAAGGCGCAGCCCCAGCGAGTTATCTGTCAAGCTTTTTCAGCTTTCATCCACCCAGCCGCATTTCCGGCAGTTTCCGGCCAGATACGGCATGTGCCAGCCACCGGGAAAAACATTCAGGGGATGGCCGCACTCCGGACAGGCCGCAAGAGATCTCACCTCATCCAGAAAGTAAATAAATATACCGATCATCAACAACAGGCAAACCACGATAAATCCCGGCCACAAGCCGGCGAAAAGGCCGGGCAGCAAGCCAAGGAACGGATAAATCAAAGTCTGGATAAACTGCCGGTTCCTTTTTGTCATAAGAGGCTTTCCGCGATGGGACGACGGTGGCTGCACCCGCCAGAGAGAATCCACAGCGGGTCATGGCTTTCTGGCTTTCCAATTGATGAGCCAGCATGAAATGGATCCGCCTCCCGAACAAGCCGGTTTTCCCGCGCCGGCAGCCTGATGGGCGTTTTAAACGCCTGTTTGTGGGGTTTGCGGCTTTTCATGGGGGCGATGGCACTCCCCCACCCGCGCTTGCCCTGGGGCCCGGGCCGGCTTAACGGGGAGGCTAACCATGGCCGCTCCCGCTCTGCCCGAATCCTTTGTCCATCTGCACGTCCACACCGAGTATTCGCTGCTCGATGGGGCGGTGCGGATCAGTGAGCTCATCGCCAAGGCGGTGAAGCTGAAAATGCCGGCGGTGGCCATGACGGACCACGGCAACCTCTACGGCTGCATCGATTTCTACCAAGCGGCGAAGAAGGCCGGCATCAAGCCCATCATCGGCTGCGAACTCTACGTGGCCCCCAGGGAGAAGGAGCTGCGCAAGGAGGTGCCGGGATTCAAGAACAACTACCACCTGACGGTGCTGGCGAAGAATGAGACAGGCTTCAAAAATCTGTCCAAAATTGTCTCCCGCGCCCATCTGGATGGCCAGTATTACAAACCCCGCACCGATCGAAAGGATTTGGAGGATTACCGCGAGGGGCTGATCGTGCTCTCCGGCTGCCTGAACAGCGAGATCAACGAATCCATCCGCGGCGGCCAGATCAATCACGCGCGCAGCACCCTGGAGTGGTTCAAGGAGCGCTGGGAGGACGATTTTTACCTGGAACTGCACGATCACCTGAACGGCGATGTGGCCGAGGCCCAGCGGAAATGCTCCGTTCAGCTGCTGGAGTGGGCGAAGGAATACAACATCAAGCCCGTGGCCGCCAATGATGTCCATTTCCTGGACCGCTCGGACCACGCCGCCCACGATGTCATGATCTGCATCGGCACCGGCAAGATGGTCTTTGACGAGAACCGCATGAAGTACTCCGAGGAGGTGTATTTCAAGACGCCAAAGGAGATGCACAAGATTTTCCGCCACGTGCCGCAAGCGCTGTGGAGCACGCTGGAGATTGCGGACAAGGTGGATATTCAGATCAAGCTGGACTCCACCTCTTCGGAGAAATACCCCCAGTTTGAAGCCCCCGACGGCAGCCCGCGCGCGGAATATTTCCGCCGCCAGTGTCATGCCGGCCTGGAGGTCCGGTTCGGGGAAAAGGCCAAGGAGCCCGAGCTTCAGGAGCGGCTGGAGTATGAGATGGGCATCATGGAGAAGATGGGCTTTCTCAGCTACTTCCTCATCGTCTGGGATTTTATCAAATGGGCCAAGGACAACGGCATTCCCGTGGGTCCGGGCCGCGGCTCGGCGGCAGGATCACTGGTGGCCTACGCTCTCGGGATCACGGACTGCGATCCCCTGCGCTTCAGCCTGATTTTCGAGCGCTTCCTGAACCCGGAGCGTATCAGCCCGCCGGATATCGATGTGGACTTCTGCCAGACGCGCCGGCCGGAGGTCATTGAGTATGTGCGCCGGAAGTACGGCGAGCGCTGCGTAAGCCACATCATCACCTTCGGCACCCTGGGAGCCAAATCCGTGATCCGCGACTGTGGCCGGGTGCTGGGCATGAGCTATGGCGACACCGACCGCGTGGCCAAGATGATCCCCACGGAACTGAACATCGACCTCGCCAGCGCGAAGAGGAAAAACCCGGACCTGAAGGCCGCCATCGAGAGCGACAAGGCCGTGGCCGCCCTTTATGAAACCGCCGAGAAGCTGGAGGGTCTGACGCGCGGCGTGGGCATTCACGCCGCCGGGATCGTGATCGGATCCCAGGACCTCTCGGACTTCCTGCCGCTCACACGCGGCAACGCTGATGAAGTGGTCACCCAGCTGGCCATGAGCCCGCTGACAGAGCTGGGGATGCTGAAGATGGACTTCCTGGGCCTTAAAACGCTGACGGTGATCGACGACGCCGTGAAGCTGATCCACCGGCACACGCCGGACTTCCGCGTCGCGGACCTGCCGCTGGACGACAAGCCGAGTTTTGAACTACTGAGCCGGGGCGCGACCATCGCCGTGTTCCAGCTTGAATCCGGCGGCATGGCCAACCTGTGCCGGAACTTCGGGGTGGAGAGCATCGACCACATCATCGCGCTCATCGCCCTTTACCGTCCGGGCCCCATGGACCTGATCCCGGACTTCATCGCCCGTAAAAAGGGATCCCAGAAGGTCGAATACCTGCACCCCCTGTTGGAGGATGTCAGCCGCGAGACCTACGGCATTCTGATCTATCAGGAGCAGGTGCAGAAAGCGGCCAACCTGCTGGCCGGCTACAGCTTGGGCGCGGCGGACCTGCTGCGCCGGGCGATGGGTAAAAAGGACCCGGAGAAAATGGCCCAGCAGCGCAAGGTCTTCGTCAAGGGCTGCGCCGACACCAATAAAATTCCGGAAAAGCGCGCCAACGAAATCTTCGACCTGCTCGAAAAGTTCGCGGGCTACGGCTTCAACAAATCCCACTCCGCGGCCTACGGTCTGGTGACCTATCAGACCGCGTGGCTGAAGGCCAACTACCCGGTGGAGTTCATGTGCGGGGTGCTGAGCAATGAAATCAGCAACACCGACAAGATCGCGGTGTTTGTCGGCGAGTGCCAAGCCATGGGCATCCCCATCCTGCCACCCGATGCGAACCGCAGCGGCGTGCATTTCCTGCCCGAGGCCATGGACGGCGGCAAAAAAGGGGTGCGCTACGGACTGGCGGCCATCAAGGGCGTCGGCGAAGCCGCCTGCGGCCTGATCCTGACAGAGCGGGAGGCCGCGGGCCCCTTCAAAAGCTTGGAGGATTTCGCCCGCCGCGTGGATTCCAAGGCCGTCAACCGCCGCATTCTGGAAGGCCTGATCAAGTCCGGGGCCTTTGACTGGACCGGCGAAGAGCGCGCACTTCTGTTCACCCGCATCGACAACGCCATCGCCGCCGGTGCCTCCTCCCAGCGCGACCGCGCCGCCGGACAGTTCTCGCTTTTCGGCGATGAGCTGGACGCTGCCCCGGCTCCGGCACCATCCGCAAATCAGGCCAAGGTCGAGCCTTGGGGCGCGGACCAAATGCTGGCCGATGAAAAGGAACTGCTGGGTTTCTACGTGTCCGGCCACCCGCTGGACCCGTGGCGCGCCACGGTGGAGGGCCCCACCTACCGGAAGCTCGGATTCATTGACGAAATCCCGGAGCGGGAACGGAAATCCAAGTTGAAGTTCGCGGGCTTTGTCTCCTCCGTGCAGCTGAAATACACCAAAAGCGGCAAGCAGTTCGTGATCATGCGGCTGGAGGACTTCACCGGCGCCAGCGACCTGACGCTGTGGAATGAGGAGTATGAGAAGTTTGGCCGCGGCATCGAGAAGGGCAGCGTGGTGGAGGTCATCGCCAAGGTGGAGAAGGACAACATGAACGACTCCCTGAAGCTGACCGCGCAGGGCATCAAAACCCTGCCCCTCCCCGCCGGCGGCACCGGCAGCCGGCCTGAAAAAGCACCGACGGCCTCCGCTCCCCAGTCATGGAAAATGGAGGACTCCCCGGCCAATGGAGCCGGGAACGACCATGGAAATGGGCACGGCCTTTACTCGCATAACTGGAATGGGAATGGGAATGGAAACGGCAGCGGCAATGGCCACAGCCATGGAAACAGCGGCTATGCCAGCCAAGCGGGAGCCCCCTCCTCCACCCCCGGCCTGCGTCCCCTGATGCTGCGGCTGAACAGCACCAAGGACACCGTGGGCGATCTGCAGCACATCCAGACCCTCATCCTCCAAAACCCCGGCAGCACCCCCGTCATCCTCTGCTGCACCGCCGGCGACGGCTCCCGCGTGGAGCTCACCGCCGGCCCCCGCTTCCGGATCGACGCCTCTGACAGACTGCTGGAGGAGCTGTCGCCGTGGATTTGAGGGCGGGGCTGACTAATATCCCCCGTTCTCCCTACGGCCGCCATCGTGTCGGAATTCAAATGGCACGACTCATCCTTCCAAAGTAAGCCTTTGACGGATGACCGTCCGGTAAGACGGGCGGGGCGGCGGCGGTGTGGCACGGTGGGGCATGACGCAATCAAAAGCACGGGAACGGCGCGCGGCATTGGTGCGCGAATTTGAAATCAGC
>JAQGPJ010000082.1 GCA_028293125.1 Verrucomicrobiales bacterium
CTGTGCTCTCTCTTCGCTTGTGAGGTGTCCGTAGGTTTTCAAAGGGGGGATAGGTTTGGTCACCACTCCCTTCGCCTGCGGACACTCTCATGTCATCCCCGTTCGGCTTGGAACTTGAAACCGCCGACCATTGGAATCCCTGAAAAAAAGCGGCTGTCAGTGGCCTGCCGGCACCGGGTTATTGCCGGATGGTCCTTGTGTAGGGGCCATAACGGTAATACTTCGGATGGGAATCAAGACGGAGATGAAGCCATGACACCCCCATGCCGGCGGTGCTCAGCCAAACCGGCGAGTCCGATATCCGTTCCTGCGTGGCCGCGGCCACGGTCCGCCAGAACAAATCCACCTGCGGCGGCGGAGCTGTCCGGAGAAATCTGCCGAGATGCGTGTAACAGGAATGGTCGGAGGCAACTGGCGTTGGAACAATGAGCGTAGCGTCCCCCCGGAGGTTTGGAAAACTCAGAACACCCGGGCCGGCGCCGGTCGGAAAATGCTCCGAAAACGGCTTCGGATCTGGCCTGAGCCTGTCCAGACTGCCACCCTCGACAACCACGAACTCAAACGGCAGTCCAAGCGACGCAAGAGTCACAGGGGTGTCTCCCAGAAAAAAGCGTCGAAACCCGATTCGATGACACACTTGGAAAAGAAGCCGCGGAACGCCTCATCGGTCCTCCAAAGCCGCAGCACGTCCGCCACGCTGAGCGGCGGTCCGTCCGTCAGACAAGGTCACTCTGACGGTGCGGCTGTCGAGTATTTGCCGTTGGACTGAACATGCAATAAGAGATTGAGGTGCTGTATCGTGAGTTGGGTGGATTTCCAAGCCACGAATGCTGAAATGGTCCCCCGGACAGAACTGCCAAGCCGGATTATATAATATCAATTACAGTGTTCCGTTGGGCAATGTGTCGGTGAGTGTCCCTGTGGAAACGGAGCCGGCAGTCCGGAATTCGCCGGGGCGCTGGCCGGTTTCGGTGAGGAAGAAGCGGCTGAGCTCGTGGGCGGAGCCGAATTTCATCGGGCGAGCGATCTCGCCCAGAGGCTCCCCCGTGTTCCGCCGAAGGTGCAGGAGGCGCACACGGTGGAACTTCTGTTTGGGACCGCGCCCGATGAATTTCGCGAAACGGGCTTTGATGGTGGTCAGGGAAAGGCCGCGAATTTTGCCCAGGGAGTCACCATCCCGGTCCATTATTCCTCCGCGCCCGGCGGCGGCGGGGATGTCATTGGTATTTTCAAAAAACGGGAGCACCCCCGGACCGGACAGTCCCGGAGTGTGGCGGGCGGCGGTTTCCGGAGCGTCCGGCACCCTTGATTTCAGCGGCATCCCGAAAGGTTATTATTACGCCGCCTACCTTGCGGGCGGTGGCAGCCTTGAAATCAGCGCGCGCCTGCCCTTTTCGGTGGGCACTCTCATTTCCACGCTGAGCCTGCCGGCCGCCACTCTGCCCCAGGGCAAGCCCTTCAGCGTGCAGTTCTCGGAAGGCCGCGGAACGCCCAAGGATTGGGTGGGGCTTTTCAAAGCCGGGCAGACTCCCGGCGTGGACGTCCTGACCGCCTATCTTTATGTGGGCGGCCGCACCCAGGGCAGCGTGACCTTTGACCTGCCGGATCTGCCTCCAGGGGAATATTTCGTGACGCTCTTCATCAACGACTCCTACACCGAGGTCTCGCCGCGTGCCGCCTTCACCCTGACCGGCGATGAGCCTCTGAAGGTGTCGGATGCCGCGGTGAATGGCAGGGAACTGCGCCTGCGGTGGAGGAGCACGCCCGGCCGCACCTACGTTATTCAGAAAAACAACGGGCTCGCCGCGGAGTGGCTCGACGTCCGCACCGTCATGCCCGCCGACACCTTCCACGAGGAAATCCTGACCGTGGACGCCACCGCCGAACCCCGCGTGTTTTTCCGCCTCATGCGGCCCTGAACGGGCCCGCCCCGGCCCTTCCCTTCCACTCCACTCCACTCCACCCATGAAAATCTCCCTCCCGATTCTTCAGGCCGTTCTCTGGCTGGCCGCGGCGGCCAGCGCCGGAGCCCAAACCTTCAAGCTGGACAAACCCTCCTACAAAGCCGGAGAATCCATCACCGCCACCTGGACGGCGGGTCCAGGCAACAGCACGGACTGGGTCGGGATTTACAAGGAGGGCGAGACACCCGGTTCCAGCGGGGTGTTTTCCACCATCTGGTGGTATGTGAACGGTGCCCGGGCCGCCACGGAAGGCCTGACGGATGGTTCGGTGACTTTTTCGGACATCACGCTCACTCCCGGCCCCTGGGTGGCGCATTTTCTGGCCAGCGACGGCTATGACGCCATCACCGATCCTGTTCCCTTCACAGTCGAAGGCGTCATCCTCAGCAGCTTTACGGCAGACGCCGCCGTCATCAGCGCGGGTGGCACGGCAACTTTGAGCTGGGCCATTGATCCCAACGGGCAGCCCGCTCCCACCGCCACGCTCACAGGCGGGCCGGAACCGGTGGATGTCACCAATATCGATACTTTGGAAGTCACTCCCTCCGTCACCACCACTTATACCCTGACAGTCGCCGGAGCCACGCCCAGAACCGTCACCGTCAATGTTCTCGGCGGCAACAGCCCGGCATTCACCCTCAGCCAGACCACCCTCACAGCGGACACACCGCTCACCGTCATTTGGAGCGGCGGGCCAGGGAACCCCACGGACTGGATTGGAATCTACCGCATAGGCGATATACCCGGCCCGGTGCCCTCGACGCGCTGGTGGTACACCAACGGCACCCGCACCGCAGGGGAGGCCTTGGTTTCCGGCTCCGTGAGCTTCCCGCCGGATCTGCCCCCGGGTGACTATTTCGCCGCCTTCCTCCTCAATGACGGCTACACCATGAGCTTCGGTCCGGTGGCTTTCACGGTCAGTCCCGCCACCTTCGCGGTCAGCAGTTTCGGACTGCTGGAAACCGGTGAGATCAGCCTGACCTAATATTCAGACCCGGCAGCCTCCGTGCTTTTCAATGTCCAGGAATCCACCGATCTCAAAAGCTGGACCGACGTTGGCGCCGCCTCCGCCATCGCACCCGCCAGCAGATCCGCCACCACGAGTGCCGTCCTCACTCCCGCCCAGGGCGTGACCGGCAGCCGTTATTACCGGGTTGTCAGTATAGGGCAATAAGAATAAACTGACTCCCGGCTGGAAAATCATCCTTTCCCATCCTCAGGCTGTGGCCAACAGGTCCCGCAGCATTTGGCTCTTTGGATGGGCTGAATCAATGCAGCCGGATTTATCATTTTCCCAGTAACCCAACAGCCAGCCCTCAGGACCGATATAGGACATGATCTCCCAGTGCCGGAGAAATCCGGTGAACGATCGCGAAATCATTTTGCTTCCTCCGTCGTGGCACAGGTAAACCACGGGCGGCTCCCTGTCCGGAGCCGCCTTGCCGAGCGCCAGCAAATCCCCATTGCCAATGCTGGCGAAAGGAGTGGACTGAGTCCAAAGCCGGCGCTCCCTGCGGGATTCGGCGTCATCGCCGTCAAACATCTCAGCCCAGGCCAGCCGGGACTCCTGAAGGCTGGCAAGCTGGTCCGGGGGACAAAAGACCGGACCTCCATAGATGAAACTCTGATAGGTGAAAATCTCCTTCAAGGCAGGCAGTAAGCGGGCCGGCGGCTTCCACCAGTAATGACAGTCGCAATGAGAGGATCCCCGAGGGAGGGAGAGCTTTGGATCCGGACGGATATTCAGTTTCGGGCGAGGGCTGCCTCCCTGAGGGACTGTCCTCCGCAGACAGTTCCCCGCGCGGCAAGGATTCCCAACATGATATGCGCCATCCCGGTGTTTCGGGCGAATTCCTGACGATGGGCCAGCAGAAACGCGTCCGGCAGCAGAAACCCGATTTGATGCAGAAGATCCTCAGGAAAATCTTCGTTGCCGGCATTTGGCAACATGAGATCCGCAAGGCTCTCCCAATCCCCCATCGCTGCACGGATTCTGGCGCAACTGGAGCGTAGGGATTCATCATAGGAGGGTGTGTGGCGGCTCAGGACCTTTTCCGCCGATGCGGCAAAGCCTGGCAGAGGGCCTGCGGCAAACTGAAAGCAGGCCAGCTTATCAAGGAGGGCAAGCGCGGCGCGGGGACCTGCGGAGAGAGAGGGCTGGCTAACAAGGGAGGCTTCGGCAATCCGCAGAATGCTCTCCACCCAGGGCTGGGCTGCAGGCAACCCTCCACCCGCCCAGGCGGCCTTCACCGCGGAGATCAAATCATTGTCATATTTGGGATCATTCACCTTGAAATAAACGACCGGCGTGGGAGGGGCTGGCCATTGATTCCTGGCAGTCTTTGCCTCTTTCGGAGATACCGTCATCCAGGCGATGTGCAAAGCCCGGTTCTCCAGAATCGTATCCATGACGTGCGGCATGGACATGCGTTTCCAGTTGAATACCTAGAACTGATCGAATGCGCTTCGGTTTCTGCTGAGCCCCTCTGTCAGCTCCATGAATTCATCCCCTCTGATTTCCCGCCATGGCGGCATCGGAAAAATCCTTGTGATTTCCTTTACTCCGGAGCGGACGGAGGGCCACGACCCTGACGTTCCACCGGCCGGTGCGGCATCAAGGAAGTCTTTCAGCAAATCCGCTGCGGCGGCAGCCTTTTCTCCCTCCTGAGCATCCATCTCCATAATCAGCAAACGCGCCAGTTCCGCCGCTTTCTCCCAGTTTCCCTTCTGTTCCACTCTCCGCACCTGATTCATGCAATGATGCGGCGCGATTTTTCCATTTCCCCATTCCCGCATCAGCTGCACGACGTCGGCCACCTCGTTGTCCCAGCCTTCGCATTGGTGGATCATGTCCAGCCCCTCGTCGGCCGCCGCTTCTGGCAAATTCCGGCAAAGATCCACCGCAGGCTGAAAACCCTGCTTATAAAAGATCCGGGCCACCGCCAGATTCATCAATGAATTAGGGGAATAGAGCTCATACCAGCGTTCCCCGGCCGCGGCGCAGCTCCTCACCAGGAGTTCCAAAGCGTCCAAGCCCTCACAGCATTCAATAAATTCGAAATAACGCTTCACGGCGTCGTCTGAATCCACGGCGTTTTTGGTATACTGCAGCACGATTTTGAAGGCCTCCTTGGCGGCAGGTGTGCAAATCAGGCAGGCAGCGAGGCGGAAAAGTGTCTCTCTGCGGGCATGGATATTCCGAATTCCCTTGGCTGCGGCGATTCCGGAACGGGCATAACTGGCCGCCTCCTCCAGTCGGGCTTCTCTGACTGCCTGAATGCCTGCCTCCAGAAATACGGCGGCGGGATCCCCTTCCAAAGCCGTGCCGGCTTTGGCGGTGGCGCGCTCCAGCCGGACCCGAAGGGAATGGGCTTCCCGGGACGGTATCCGGTTCACCAACTCCGCAGCCAGTTCCAGCTCGCCGGTCTGGACCGCACGCTCGACTATATTCTCGGCATGGATGGAGATCTCCCTCCAAATCCGGTCATCCGCACCGCAAATGAAAGGCCAGACCTTCTCCAGGCGGGTCTCCTCCGTGAGTGCTGATGCCGCGTGCCACCAGTAATCAATGGAGCAGGATTCATCGGGCGGGGTTTGCAGGACCAACTGGAGAAGGGCGATGTTTTTGGCCATGCCCGCGCTGTGGCAAAGACTTTCCCGCCAGACGGGAAAATGCTCCTGATAATAAATCATCGCCTCACTTTCCTGGCTTTCAGCGGAGGACGGAATCAGGAAGGGGGGCATTTCCTCCCGCCTGCGGGTCTCGGTGGCGCGGACGACAAGAAGCTCCCCCACCGCTTGCTGAATGTGCTGCCGGATCCATGCGCCGGAGAGGCATCCAGACGGAATTTCCTCCTCGTGGTCCAGAATGAGGACACAACTGAATTCCTGCAGCGCCTTGAGTCGTCTGCGATTCTTCATGCTGCCGATCAGCTCATCCATGAAAGCATAATCCTGCGTGGCTTGCCCCGTCTCCAGAAGCCCCCGCAATGCCTCATCCGGCGCATGGGCGGCTAAAAGCTCCACCACTTCATCTCCATGGTGGCGGGCACGCACCTGCCAAAGGGGCAGAAGTCCGGGCTGGTCCGCCAAAAGCACCGCCCAAGGCAGGAAAAGCGGTATGACACCGGGCATAGGCCACACCTCAAATCCCATCATTGAATCCACCACCCTGCGGCTGTCCCCGGTTCTCCCCCCTTGAAGCCATGCCGCTGCCGCAATGACCCGGATGGGAAGCTGGATCCGTGGCGGCAGTTCCTCCGTCAGCGTCAGAAGATTCTCCACCGGACCATTGAGCACCTGTCCGCACCAGTCCACGGCAGCCAGAACATTCCGGTGGCGAGCCAAGTCCAAAGCCGCCAAAGCCACAGCACCGGGTGGCACAGCCGCCTCCAGCCGCTCAGAAAGCTCCCTCGATTGATTTATCCAGATCTGAAAATCCATGCAGCATGAAGGGACGCATGTTCGAAGTCACAGGTAAAGAGAGACCTCGACGGTAATACGAAAATCTTTCCTAAGGCCAGTGCCTTGTCCGCACGAGACGGTAGAAGGCGGCTCCGGGGGGCGGAACGGGATCGGTGAAAACCCCGCTGCCCGGGGTGCCAAAGGGAAAAGCCGCGAGGGTCCGCCATGAATAAGGCTGAAAACTGGACGTGCGCTCGATCCATGTGTCCATTCCCCCGTCCGGGTTGTAGGTGTAGGAATGATTTCCCTGCGGGGACAATGCGGCGGCGGGCGGCGGGGACACGCTGCGGACGACCCGGATCCATCCGCAGTCATTGGTGGTTAGAATCAGGTCGCCGTTGTATCCGACGCGGATGCTGCGCGGCTCGGAGATTTTGAGAGCGGCGGGATTTGCGGTCACGGGCTGCCCGTCGCCATCCCGCACCGTGCTGTTACGGACGCCGGAGAGCACTTTGTGAATGATGCCGTCGGTGCCCACATACCATAGAGCGCTGCCCCGATGCGTGCAGACGAAATATCCCCCCAGGGGATGGAAGGCGATGCCCCGGACCTCCTCCAGACCGGTGGCGGTGGCTGGCTGGCCATCGCCGCCGCCGGTGGTGGCGCCGTTGCCCGCGGCCACCGTGTATTCACCGGTCGCGGGATCGATGCGGAAGACAATGTGCAGGCCGCGATCCGCCTGGAAAACAAATCCCTGCGCGTCCACATCCAGATTTCCCGGCTCACTGCCGGCGGGCATGGTGGCGAGAATGACGGAGCCGCCGGCGGGTGTCCATTTCCGGACGATGCCCTGGCCATCCTCGATGGAGCAGAAATAAAGCAGCGACTGGTCCCGGGCCACCCACAGCCCGCGGTTGAAGATGACGCTTCCGCCGCCGGAGGGCGTGATGAGCGTGGTCATTTGGCCGTCCCGGCCCACACGGCGGATGCGGGGCTGCAGACCGGTGATTCCCTGTTCCAGAATATACAAGGTTCCGTCGGGCAATACATAAAGCCCGTTTGGATAGGCCACGACACGCTCCGTGGCCGGGCCGTCGCCGTCGGAGGCCAAGGTCCCGGAAACAGGCCGGCCCGCCACGGTGGTCAGCACGCCCTGCGGGGAAATCCGCCGGATTCCATGGCCGTTTTTATCGGCGATGTAAATATTCCCGTAGGCATCATCCATCGCCATGTGGGGTTCGGAAAGATGCGGCGGGCTGTCCTGCTGGGAGGGATCGAAAGCCCGGAGCCCCTCATAGGCGGGCAGCCATTCATTGCCGTTGTTGGCCGCTTCGAAAGTGCTTCCGGCCACGGTCGTCAGGTTGCCGAGAGTCGCCAGCACCTGCGGCCAGGAATCCTGGGCTTTCACCGGCAGGAGCAAAACCGCAAACAGGATCCCGACCGCTGTTGCCGGCAAACGGGACACTTTTGGCTTTCGGCGGGCCCATTGGGGGCGTGTCATGAAGGGGGGTGGTTCCTGAAGGCGGTTGGGATTCCGGTCCCGGCGAAAAATTCAGCGATCCGGATCATTCAAATCTTAACAGAATGGCCCGGAGTAAAAAGGAAAAAATGCGGGCCGGGCTCTGACGTTTTTGTACAATGCTCTAAATAAAAAAGCCGGCCTCTGATCAGAGGCCGGCTTGCGGATGGATGCCCGGCTCCAGCCAGGTTTTGGGCTTGGCTTGGCTGGAGTGGATGGCTGAGTGCGGGTTACGCCGATTATACCATTTCCAAAGATATTTCTGTTAATTAGCAGGTGAGTTCCCCGCACGGATTTCAGCGGCCCGGGTAGAACAGCCGTCCCGGCTGTCCCGCCGGGCATCCTGCCCGGTGCCACTGCCCCGGCGATTGCCATTTCCGCTTTTTACAGATTCAAAGCCGCCTTTCAAGGAGGG
>JAQGPJ010000100.1 GCA_028293125.1 Verrucomicrobiales bacterium
CGTTATTTCCGTCTGGCCCAGATCCGCTCTGACCATTTCTCCGGGTCCGGTTTGCCTCATGATTGTTTTGCAGCAAAGCAGCAAACTGTAGGCCAGGGCAATTCTCCATTGAGCCCCTCAGTGTGGAGTTTTCGGAAAATCTGACTGACTGGCCCCAGCTGGAGGCCTTCCAGCTGGATGATCAGGGCACCCGCACCATCCTGGACCCGACAAACCCACCGGGATGGTGCCGACAGCGCGCTGGGCTGCGGCGATGAAGCTGTCCCGTCTGGAGACTTGGACGGACTCCCTCTTCATTCAGTGGAACGTGGCGACGGGGAATCAGGAGGGCCACGTGCGGATGCGGGGGACCATGGAGCGGGCCAGGCAGACCCGCATGGATGAGCGCCGGCCGGCCATGCTGGAGCGGAAGGAGGCCATGGAGCAGATACTGAAGGCCATGCAGGTGGTCGGCGGTCTGAGCCCGGAGACGCTGGAACCCTTGGAAAGCATGCCGGGGATGATTCAGGCCTGAGCGGTGCCGGCTTCAGACCGTGGCCACCACCGCAGCCAGTGCCGGCTTCTCAGCGGATGCCAATACTTCGGCCAATAGCGGGAGAAGGATGGAAACCCCGCAGCCGGCAAGGCTCACCTGGCAATCAGACACCAGACTGCCCCTGCCCCGGACCTTCTGTTTTCCAGCCCTTCACCGTCCCCTCCAGGTTCTCTTGGCTGTTATAGGCAAAGAATGGGTGCAGCGGAGGCACGCCGGCGCGTGGAGGGTGCGGCAGCCAATACCCTGCCTGGATTCCGTCATCAGCCGGCACGGGCACCATCAGGCCGGCTTTGGGCAGTGGTCAGCACCGATCTCGCCCGGAGCCGGGACATCCTCCCAAGTGTCAAAAAGCTGGATGAATGATGCCGGTTCAGGACATCACGCCTAGCCGCCGATGGTCACACGGACATGCACCTCCGCAGCGGGCACCGGCTTGTCCGGGAGCGCGCCGGAGAGCTTCGCATGCAGTTCCAGGGCGCGCAGCTTGTCCGGCATTTTGACTCTGGTTTTCCTGCCGGACTCCAGCACCTCCTCCACCCATTCCTGAACGAGTGGGGAGCCAGGCTGCAGCTGACCGGGGTTTGGCCGGACAGCGGGAAGCTGCCGGAGTCATTTGGCCTCTCCTAAAGATTTCCTGCCCGGTGCCGGCCGGCTCCGCCTTTCAATCATCACGTGATCGGATCAGTTTGGAAGCGCTGTGGTTTGCGGCAAGTTTTTAACAACATTAAAATTCCAGTCCTCTTGGATTGACCAAGTTTAAACTGTAAAAATGATGGGATCACTCCGCGGTGTGGCCAAAGTATGCCCAGCGGGCCGTGGGGGAGGGCTATCCGATGCCTCTGCCAAGCTTGGAAGCCTGGACCGGACCCCCCTCAATCCCTCGCTGGCCTGAACGAAACCAGCACCATTTCCGGACCAATGCCGGCAGCCTTGGGCGGGCGGGCTCTGACCGGTGCCGACGGCCTGACAGTGCCGCATGTGAAAATCCTGTTTCCTGTCGGGCTGTCTCCGGGTGCAGTCAGACGGACCTTGAATTTGAAGCTTCTCCCCGGTGCCATAGCAACCAGCAAAACTGCGGGTTGCCGTCGGAGGGGGTGAATAAGCCGGTGGTATGTGGTGAATAACTTGAACGGTCCCAAACCGGGAGACATGTGCGTCTGAGAGGCTGTTTGGTTAATCCACAGCGGGATTCAAGATTGCTCCCCATCCTTTGAAATATGTCACGCAGCGCCTGTTTTCAGGGATTTTTCAAAAGTTTTTGAGATCGCGAACAGTATTTTTACGGGCGCAACGGGAGCTGGTGGGGGTACGGATTTGAATCCGGAGCAGCAGGATTTTGTGGCAACCATCCGCAGAAGCGGGGAGCTGCTGCTGACCATCATCAATGAAATTCTGGACTTTTCCAAAGTGGAGGCGGGAAAACTGGCTTTTGAGAATTCGGATTTTGACCTGCGCGGCACTCTCCAAAGCTGCCTCGAACTCTCAGCCGGAGCCGTTCCTCAGGGCGGGGTTGATTTGTCAGTGGAGGTTCACGCGGCGGTTCCGCATTGTCTGGTGGGAGATGCGGGGCGCCTTCAGCAGGTGATCACCAATCTGCTGGGCAACGCCATCCGCTTCACAGAGCCGGGCGGCAGCGTGCGCATCAGGGTCCATCCCCGGGAAAAGGCGGAGGACAGGATGTTTCTTCTCTTTGAGATTGAGGACACCGGTATTGGAATCGACGCTGAAACCCAGGAACGGCTTTTTGAGCCTTTCATCCAGGCTGACTCCTCAACCACCCGGAAGTATGGCGGCACCGGACTGGGGCTGGCCATCTCCCGGAGACTGGTGGAGATGATGGGCGGGGAGATCGGCGTTGAAAGTGAGCCTGGCAAAGGCTCGGTCTCCCATTTCACCGCCGGTTTTGGATACAGACCGGAAGCGGAGGCGGACCCGGGCTCCGGGTCTATCGCTCTCAGGGGACCACCCCCTTCCGAGAGCGGGGAAAGGAATTTTCAAATATCCCCGTCACTGTCCCGGAAGAGCAGGCGGGAGAACGTTTTGCCTGAAAACCCTGTCCAGCGGCCAAAGCTGCTGCTTGCCGAGGACAATCCCGTCAATCAGAAAGTGGCGCTCCTTCAGCTTCGGAAACTGGGATATGCGGCGGATGCGGTGGCCAATGGCGTGGAGGTGCTTGCGGCTGTGGAGCAGATCCCTTGATGTCATCCTGATGGATTGTCAAATGCCCGAACTGGATGGCTACGGGGCCTCGCAGCGCCTGCGGCAAAGGTATCCGGATTCAGGTCTTTATATCATCGCGCTCACCGCCAGCGCAATGGTTGGCGACCGTGAGCGTTGTCTTGCCGCCGGCATGGATGATTACCTCACCAAACCTCTCAGAGCCACGGATCTGGAGGACGCTCTGCAGCGTTGGCAGAAAGCCTGCACACACTTCAATTGAAGCGGGACTCGTCCTGGACACTGTTTCATTCCCGGTTGGCGGGCGGGTGAGCGTAAAACAGGGGGCCTGTTTCTCCACGTGCTCCGGCTGTTTGAAAGACCGCATCGCAGGGAGCGGAAAGTCCACGGGCTGCCTGGAATGCGGATATCGAATTTCAGGTCCGGCTTTTGGCCGTCCTCCGTTCTTCAGGTTCCGCCCACCTCATGCGTGATCACCTGAAAATTCTCCAGCGAGTGCAGGCTGAAAACCGTCGTCAGTGCGCAGTCGCCGGCGTCCTTGCCCTTGGCCATGGGAATCATGCCGATTCGCCGGGTGTTGTGGCGGGGATCGAACGTGTACCAGCGGTCCCCCACCCACGCTTCAAACCACGCGCTGAAATCCATGGGTGCCGGGTCCTGAGGAACTCCGATATCCCCGAGATACCCGGTGACATAGCGGGCGGGGATGTTCATGGCCCGGCAAAGGGTGATCGCGAGGTGGGTGAAATCGCGGCAAACCCCTGTGCCCTCGCGGAAACTCTCCAGCGCCGTGCGGTTGGCACGGGCCCGCAGATAATCAAACTGGAGATGGCCGTAAACAAAGTTGCAGATGGCCTGAACCCGGTTCCATCCGCCTTGAACGCCGCCAAACTGATTCCACGCCAGACTCAGCAGCTCCGTGTCGGCATCACAGTAGCGGCTGGGCTGAATAAAAGGCAGGGTGTTCAGAGGCAGATCCCGCACGTCCACATACGGGGCATCGGGATTGATCTCATTCAGCTCACCGCTGTCACGGATGACAGCCCGGTTGGTAAAACGGACCAAGCCGGGCTCAACGGCGATCCGGCCGCACAGATTTCCAAAAACATCGCGGTACCACTTCACCGGCATGTCGGGTTCAACACGGCAGTCCTCGGGAGCCACCAGATCTCTTTCCCGCGAGGGATGCACCCGCAGGGCGTAAAGGATGGCGGTGGAGGAGGGGACCCGGAGGGCAATATCGTAACCAATTTGGATCAGCATGGGGGTTGGGCAAGTTTCAGGAGTGAATGGAGCAGCAGCCGGGATCCGTGGATCAGGGCCGTTTCATCGAGATCAAATGTGGGGGTGTGCAGAGGGGTGACCGGTCGGTCCGGGTATTTCACGCCCAAGCGCATCATGCAGCCCGGCACCAGCTGGAGGTAGTCGGCGAAATCCTCCGCACCGAGACTGGCGGGACCTGTGGTGAGCACGGCATCCGGACCGAAAAGTTCAAATGCCGCCTCCGCACAGACGCCGGTGACCGCCGGGTCATTGACCGTGCCCGGAATCCTGCGCTCAAACACCGGCACAATCTCCGCGCCGGAACCCACAGCCACGCCCCTGCAGAGGCGCTCCAGCTTTTCCCGGGCGGCGATGGCGGATCCGTTGTCGAGCGAACGGATGGTCCCATCCAGCCGTGCAGTGTCCGGGATCACGTTGGAGGCATGACCGGCATGGATCTGGCAGATGCTCACGACCACTGCCTGGCGTGAATCCAGATGGCGGGGAACCGCCTGATAAATCTGAGTAATCAGGCTGGCGGCGATGGCCACAGGATCAATGGTGAGATGGGGCCGGGCTGCATGGCCTCCCCGGCCATGGATGGTCACACTGAAATCCTGGCAGCTGGCCGTCTGCGGCCCTGCCACCGCGGCCGCCCGGCCCGTGGGCAGGTTGGGATCCACATGGAGAGCGATGATGGCGGAAACACCGTTCAGGGCTCCATCACTGATCATTCCCAGCGCTCCATCCCCCGCCTCCTCCGCAGGCTGGAAAATGCCACGGGCAGCCACAGGCGCACCCGCATGATGCAAGGCGATCACCGCACCCAGCAACATGGCGGTGTGGGCATCGTGCCCGCAGGCGTGCATCACCCCGGGGTGCCCGGAGGCATGGGGAAATGTATTTTCCTCCAAAATCGGCAGGGCGTCGCAATCTGCCCTCAGGGCAATTCCGCCTGATGCCGGCAGTGTGCCCACATCCACAATCACGCCGCGGTCCCCGGATCCAAGGCGGAGGCCAATGCCTTCCGCCTCAAGGATTTGCGCAATCCAAGCCGAGGTGGCGAACTCTTTCAGACTCAGTTCCGGATGCTGGTGCAGATGACGGCGGAAGGCGATGATCCGGGAGGCGGCATGCTCCAAGGCGAGGTCAATCCGTTCCTGTGAGGAAAGACAGGGCAGGGAAAGGGGGGAGTCGGTTGGCATGTGGCGGCAAGCCGGACACTTTAGCACAGGATGTGCCGAATGGTTCGTTTCCACAGATCACCTCTGATTTCATTCCCTGACGCGCATGGAGAGGATTCCAATGCCATCATCTGAGCCCGACTGGCTCTTCACCTTTTGCCCGAAGTATTCACAGTGGATCCAAGCACGAAAGCGGAAGGGATGCATCGCCGGCATGAAAAACAGGTCACCTTGACCCTTCCGCCGCCCTTGCCGTCTGGGAATGCCTTTCCGCCGCCGCTTCCCCTTGCCAGGCCCGGGATTGCCGGGATTACTGCGGTCTTTTTCTCCCTATGACCTGGTGGCAATCCATTCTTATCGGTATCGTGGAAGGACTTACGGAATACCTTCCCGTCAGCTCCACCGGACACATCCTGCTCACCCAGCGCCTGCTGGGCATTCCCGGCACCGAGGCCAGCAAAGCCTTTGCGGTGGTCGTCCAGGCGGGAGCCATCCTGGCGGTGCTGGGGCTCTACTTCAAACGAAGCACCAGCATGCTGGAGGGCATCATGGGGAAAAATCCGCAGGGGCTGCACCTGCTTCGCAATGTGTTGGTGGCCTTTTTGCCGGCGGCAGTGATCGGATCGCTCTTTGATAAAAAAATCGAACAACAGCTTTTTGGCCTTTGGCCGGTCACGGCCGCCTGGTTCATCGGCGGGGTGGCCATCCTGGCGGTGGCCTGGTTCAAACGCAACGCCACGCCCCGCGGACGCGACACCGGCCTGACCATGGACGACATCACCCCGCGCATGGCCCTCATCATCGGACTCATGCAGTGCGTGGCCATGTGGCCGGGCACCAGCCGCAGCCTCATGGTCATCGTGGGCGGTCTGCTTTTCGGCCTGAACATGGTCGCCGCCGTGGAGTTCAGCTTCCTGCTGGGCATGGTCACGCTGACCGCCGCAGCCGGCGTCAAGTCCTTGAAGTTTGTCTCCCACCCGGAGCTGCTGCAGGACTACTCCATCCTCACCATGTTCGCAGGCATTTTCGCCGCGTGGCTGGCCGCCGTGCTGTCGGTGAAATGGATGGTCAGCTGGCTGCAGCGGCGGGGGATCACCATTTTTGGTTATTACCGCATCGGTCTGGCCATTGTGGTCACCGCGCTGCTGATGACGAAGGTGATTTCCTCCACCTGATCCGGGTTTTAGCCGGCTGCCGCTGCCGGTGGGAGTCTTTGCCACGCCAAGTAAAGGCGGCATGAAGTGGCCCGCTCTTCCGGTTCAGTCAGTTCTTGACCCTGCCGGCGGCCTGCGTTTGAGGGATTTCATGCCCTTCATCCACGACGATTTCCTGCTGGCCACGCCCCTCGCACGGCGGCTTTACCATGAGGCCGCAGTGCGGCAGCCGATCATCGATTTCCACTCCCATCTGCCCCCGCAGGATGTGGCGGAGGACCGGCGGTTCGCCAATCTTTTTGAAATCTGGCTGGCCGGCGACCACTACAAATGGAGGGCTATGCGCGCCAATGGCGAGCCTGAGGCTTTCTGCACGGGCGATGCCGCGCCGTACGGCAAATTCCTGGCGCTGGCCCGCACCATCCCGCACTGCCTGCGGAACCCGCTCTACCACTGGTGCCATCTGGAGTTGAAGCGCTATTTTGAAATCGATGAGCTGCTGACCCCGGAGTCAGCGCCGCGCATTTGGGAACAGGCCAATGCGCGCCTTACCGGGCCTGACCGCACGGCGCGGGGAATTCTGTCGGATTTCAAAGTCGAAGTGGTCGGCACCACGGACGACCCGGCTGATCCCCTGACGCACCATGAGGCCATCGCCGCCTCCAACTGCGCCACCCGCATCCTGCCCACCTTCCGGCCTGACAATGTGCTGAAAATCAGGCAGCCCGCCTTTTTCAATTCCTGGATCGAAAAGCTGGAGCGGGCCTCCGGCACCGACGCCACCACTTTCCGGGGACTGCTGAGGGCTTTGGAGAAGCGGCACGATGACTTCCACGCCGCCGGGAGCCGGCTCAGCGACCATGGCCTCACTCAGGCCACGGACTGTTTCTGCACCATGGCGGAGGCCGCCGCCATTTATGACAAGGCCCGGCGGAGCCTGCCGGTCACGCCGGACGAGGAGCGCCAGTTCGCCACCTTCATCATGGTCCACACCGGGCGTCTGGACGCCCGGAAGGGCTGGACCATGCAGCTCCACTTGGGACCGCTGCGCGGCAACAGCACCCGGCAGCTCCACGCTCTGGGGCCGGACACCGGATTCGACTCCATCGGGGACTTCCCCCAAGCCCGGGCTTTGTCCCGCTTTCTCGACCACTTGGACACGGATGGCTGCCTGCCGAAAACGGTTCTCTACAACATCAATCCCGCGGACAACTACGTGATTGGCACCATGTGCGGGAACTTCATGGACGGCAGCACCGCCGGCAAAATCCAGTTCGGATCCGGCTGGTGGTTCCTTGATCAGAAGGAGGGTATGGAGTGGCAGATCAATGCCCTGTCCAACCTTGGACTGCTCAGCCACTGGGTTGGCATGCTGACTGACAGCCGCTCCTTTATGTCCTTCCCCCGGCACGAATATTTCCGCCGGGTCTTTTGCAATCTCCTTGCCCGCGACGCTGCCGCCGGAGAGGTTCCGGATGATTTTGAGCTTCTTTCCGCGCTCGTGGAGCGTGTCTGTTATGGAAACGCCAGGAAGTATTTCGGGTTTTATGATTGAAAAACCGCACTGTCCGGCCTGACCGCAGGCCTGTTGCCCGGAAAGGCAAGCAGGCAGCGGGGCCGGAAGCGCGCATCCTCTCCCTCCGGCGCTCACCTCCGAAGCTCCGCACGGTAGCGTCCGGGAGTTTTGCCGGTGTGGATCTTGAAGACGGCTCCCAGATATTCCTGATGCCGGAATCCGGCGCGCTCCGCGATCTCCGTATAGCTGAGCTCCGTCTCCACAAGAAGCTGCTTGGCACGCTTCAGGCGGGCGGCGAGGATCTCGTCGTGCACGGAGGTGCCCAAGGCGCTGCGGAACCGCCGCTGGAGCACGCTGCGGGAAACTGGCACCGCATCCACCACATCCTCCACGCCGATGCCGTCACAGGCCCGCTCCCGGATCAGGCGCAAGGCCTTGCCGACCACGCGGTCACTGATGGCCAGGATCTCACTGGAGCAGCGGGCGGCCACACCGCGGGGCGGCAGCACGAGTTCGGCGGTGCGAACGTCTCCGCCGGTCATCAGTCCGGCCAGCAGGCGGGCCGCCTCATAACCCACTTGGTCATGGGCCGGATCCACGCTGCTCAGCGCCGGCCAGCTCACCTCGCAAATAGGCACATCATTGTCCACGCCGACCACCGCGATTTCGTCCGGAATACTCACTCCTGCCCGGCTGCAGGCCTCCAGCACCTCGGGACCGCGCTGGTCGCTGCAGACCATGATGCCGCAGGGCCGGGGCAGACCTGCGATCCATTGGGCCAGCACCTCCACCTGCTCCATCCACCCCGCGCCGCGCGGGGCCTCATGCACCATCAGACCCAGCTGGCGCTCCGCCGTCCAGGCCCGCAGGGCCTCCCGCCGCCGCTCCGACCAGTTCTCGCCGGAGATCCCGACAAAGGCGAAGTTGCGGAAACCGCGCTCGCTGAGGTGCTGCGCCGCCATGCGTGCAATGGCCTCATCGTCCACCCGCACACAGGTGATTCCCGGTTCCGGAAACAGACCGAGAACATCCACCACGGGCACATTCAAATCCTTAATGGCCTGCAGCATGGACGGATCCTGAATCCGGGCGATGATGCCGTCACCCCGCCACCCGCGCAAACCGGAGGGAAATCCCTCCTGGAGGCAGCGGGGCTGATGGAAAACAGACCACTGGTGGTTTTCCCGGATATGCCGGGCCACGCCGCTCAGGATGTCGCGGCCCGAGGCCAGGGAGGTTTCTATCAGCAGCGCGACTTGGGGGCGGCTGGAAATAGAAGGGGCGGTGGTTTTCACACGGGATGACGTAATGTGTGGAGATTTGTCACGGCCGGAAGCGGAGGAGCTTTCTATCCGCAGGGAGGCTTGGGGGCGGGTGGAAATAGAAGAGGCGGGGGCTTTCACCTGGAATGATCTAATGTCTTCAGATTTGTCACGGGCGGAAGTGATGAAGCTTTCCATAAGCAGTGCTGAGTTGGGGGGGGATGGATGAAAATAGGGGGCGGAGGTTTTCCATCTGGTATAACGTCATGTATTCAGATTTGGGTTTCAATATTTGTAGTAAAAATGAAAAAATTCTTAAACTTTTCGGCCTGCAATCAGTTTGGAAAACCTGATTTATTAATTTATTTAGACCTTAAAACTTAAAAAATCGGCTTTGCTCTTATTGCAATGCCCGGTGATCCATGATCAAATTAAGGATTATGGCTCGCCTGAATTCTTTAATTGCCCCTACCGGAAATGGTCGTTCCCAAGCTGACGCGTGGGTGGTTTCGGCTCCCGGGCGGGTTAATCTGATAGGGGAGCATGTGGACTACAATGGCGGTCTGGTCCTGCCTGCGGCCATCGACCGGCGCGTGGTGCTGACCGCCTGGCCTCTGGGGAGGGGGCGGCTGCGGCTGCGCAGCCGGCATGCGGAGAGGGAAGTGGAGATTGATCTCCTGCAGCCACTGCAGAAGGGTGAACCATCCTGGGCCAACTATATCAAAGGAGTGGCCGCCGGCTTTCAGAGGCTCGGCATCACGGTGCCGGGGCTGGATGTGGAGATCGACTCCACAGTCCCCGCCGGGGCCGGGCTGAGCAGCAGCGCCGCGCTGGAGGTGGCCGTGGCCACCCTGCTGGAGGAAGTGACTGGCTGCCGGCTGGATCCCACGGAGAAGGCCTTGTTGTGCCAGCGGGCGGAGCATGAGTTCGCGGGCGTGCCCTGCGGCATCATGGATCAATTCGCCTCCGTGCATGGGCGGGAGGGCCATGCGCTGCTGCTGGACTGCCGGGACCAGACCTTTGAGCACATCCCGATGTCCGATCCCGCAGTGTCGCTTGTGATTTTCGACACCAAAGTCAAGCACCGGCTGGCCGGCAGCGCCTACGCCCGGCGGCGGGCATCCTGCGAGGCCGCAGCTGCCGCTCTGGGGGTGGAAACCCTTCGCGAAGCCACCTTGGAACAGCTGGAGGCGGCGAACCTGGATGAGGAAACCCACCGCCGCGCCCGCCATGTGATTACCGAGATCGCCCGCACGGCGGACGCCGCGGCGGCGTTGAAATCCGGAGCCTGGGCCGCTGCCGGGGACTTGATGCGCGCCAGCCACCGGTCGCTCCGGGACGATTTTGAGGTCAGCTGCCCGGAATTGGATTTTGCCGCGGACACCGCTGCCGTCTTGGAGGGCGTTTATGGCTGCCGCATGACCGGGGGCGGTTTCGGCGGCTGTGTGGTGGGCCTGGTGGCCACGGAGGCGGTGGGGGAGATCAGTGACCGGCTGTCCGTGGCTTATCAAAAACATACCGGCATTGAGCCTGCGGTTTTCCTTACCCGGCCCTCCGGCGGGCCGCTTGTGGAATCGGTGCCCTCCGGCCATGTCTCCTAGTCCCTCCGCCTGGCATCCCTACGCCACTGCATGGGTGCGGCCACCCATGTGCTTCAGTTCGGCAATATAAGGGAGTCCGAAGCTTTCACCGTAATGCGCAGCGTCGAAATCGCTTTCCGGTTTAATCACGAACGGAATCATTTATCCTGAAGCCATGCTCCACTATGCCGACGGAAGCCCCTGCTGGTTGGTGCCCTGCTCCGAAGGATTTCCCTTCACTGCGGTTGACTGGCTGGAATGAAGTGTTTTACCGGTACTCCGCCGGCCAGTTTCCATATTTGGTGAACGGCCCGTGAAACGTGCCAGTCACTTCTTGGTTTATTATAAGGTATGATGAAAAACTAAGGCGCTTTCTTTGTATGTAGGAAAATTCAAGATTTCCTAAATTTCTGGATTGATTTCAACCATGAGGACTCAATTTGACGGATAAGGAAGGACAAAAAATCGCTTTCGTTATTCCGATCTCGGAATATGAGGACCTTCCCAAGAATTTAGCGGATCTTGCAGCGGTTGCCGAGTGACGTGATGAACCGCGAATCTTTCGGGAAGACTGATTATCCCCGCAGTGAGGATCCGGCTCCACAGTGATTGCCTATTGCTGAGCTGTCAGTTTCGTGCCGCTTTCCCGACATTGGCCATCCTACCTATCGCCCCCTCCGGCAGATGGGCGGCATGCCTGATCCACGGAGTTCAGACTCTGCCGATGCGCAAAGAAAGCGGCCAGCTCACCCGCCGGCGGGTTTCCGGATCGCCCCACGCCTCGGCAAGGTCAGTCTGAAACTCCGCGATGTCTGCGCCGGCTGAAGCGTTCCGCGCCACCCCCACCGCCGACCAAGTCTCCACGTAGCCAAGCACGTCAGTAAGATTCCATTGAACTTCGATGGCCAGAGCGGGTGCCGGCACCCCGCGGAAAGGGAAAGGGAGGCTGCGGTAACCTGCCTCAACAAGGCGGCGCTCCGGCGGCCACCAGGGCCCGATAACGTTGTCGTAAAAGTGCTGGATGATTTGGTCGGCCTCCGGTCGTCAATATGCATTACCCCATAGGTGATCAGCGCGATCACGGCATCCGGCTTGGCCACACGCCGCACCTCTTTGTAAAAGACATCCAGATCCAGCCAGTGGGCCGCCTGGGCGACAGTCACCAAATCCACGCAGCCATCGGGCAGCCCGCTGTCCCCGGCTTCGGCGGTGCGGTAGGTCACGCCTTCGCGTGCCTGTGCCTGACGGATCTGGGAGACGCTGGCATCGGTGGCGGTCACTTGGTCAAAACGCTCCGCCAGCAGCACCGACAATTGCCCGGTGCCACAGCCGCAGTCCAGCGCATGGCCCCGCGCCGGGCAGAGGCCGGCAAGAAAATCCACCAAGGCCATGGGATAGGTGGGGCGGTGGGCGGCATAATTTGCTGAGCCGTGCGAGAAGTGATCCTTGAAGTTCGCTGCCATACCCCTTCCTACCCTACAGGAACCTGGCTTTCATCCGGCGATCCCGAATCCCCGTTTGTTATTCCGGTTTCATCCAAGAAGCATGCGGGCCTCCGCCTGGCCGGCGGCGGGGCGGCCATATTCGCTGGCGGTGACACGGGCCAGACCGCTCAGGTGACGCCAGCGGAAGGCGGCGCGCGTGGTGCGGAAGTCATCACGCGCGGTGGAAAAATACTTTTCGGCGTGCAGGGAGCCGTCCTCGCTGCACGCGTATTTCAGCAGGCATTGGAAGACCGGTTCCTCCGGCAGCTTCAGATCCGCGATGCGCTGGATGACCGCCGAGGCATGGCCTTGAAGGTTGCCGCGAATGGCCTCGTGGAGTTTGTCCACAAGCTGGGCGGAGTCGGAAACTCCGGCATATTCCCGCACGTGGTACTCCGTGGGCAGCGGGGAGGCACTCACCAGTTCGGGCCGTCCGGCCCGGTCGCGGGCCACCTGCCAGGCTCCCAAAATCAAGCAGGCATGAACATTCCGTCCTTGGCTGACGCGGGACAGATTGCGCCAGGCATTGACAGAGTCGCTGGCGTGGACGCCGATGGAATCCCCATGCACGCTGCCGGCGGGCTTGCCCGGTGATTCCCAGGAGGCGGGGCGGCCGGGATCGCGGAGGACGATCTGGTTGGCCGCCAGGGCCAGGCTCTCTCCGATGGCGGCGGGATCAAAACCCTCGGCCAGTGCGGCGGCCACCGCGCCCGCGGCCTCAGTGGGGGATCCGTTGAAAATGGTGCGGCTCAGGTTCTCCACATACCCGTCCTCCGCCGTGCGCTGGCCGGGTCCGCGCCCCAGCAGGTGGTGCTCATCCAGCAGGCCGGTCAGGACCTTGCCGTGCTCCTCCCAATCGGCGCGGCGGTATTTTTCAGCATTGAGACAGTAGCGCAGGGACTGGCGGAGCAGGGTGGAGGCATGGGTCTGCCCGACCACATCCAATAAGTCCCAGGCGCGGTAGGGCAGCACCGTGCGATGCACCTCGGTGTCGTCCTGCACCACCTCCAGCAGGGCATTGAAGGCGGCGGCTGGATCCTTGGAGACCATGGCCGCCAGCATCCGCTCCGCGCCGGCGGTGTCGCGGGCTTTGACGGCCTCATGCAGCTGCCGGGCCGCCTCCTCCGCCACCGCCGCGCCGGCTTCGGGAGCGACCAGCGCCAGCACCTCC
>JAQGPJ010000107.1 GCA_028293125.1 Verrucomicrobiales bacterium
TTGCGGGCGACCGCGACGACATCGCGGCGGAACTCTTCGGGAAAGGCTTTGGGCATGATGAACATCCTTCCACCCGCAAGGATCAAATCCTCACAGGCAAAGTGTCAATCAAACCTTCAGCAGTCCCGGGACCTGGCCTCCGCGATGGCACGTGATCCTAAAGCCGCAGCCGCATTTATGGCTAAGAGTCCTATGAATCTGGCGCGAAAAATTACGCTCTATGCGGTCACAGAGGCGCTCCGAAGCAGCAGTGCTCGGCCGCCCGCCGAGGCCGAGCATCTGCTGGCTGTCGCGGCGCGGCTTGTGGCGGGCGAGGAGTTTTACGATGACTCCTGTCGGATCGAGTTTGGCGAGCTTGCCCGTGAAGTGGCGAGGCACTCCCCGTCCGCACTAGAACCGCTTACTGATTTCATCACCGCGGGACCTCAACTAGACAGAGAGCAGTTGAGGGACCGTCTACGCACGGATGAGGATGACACCCCTGAAAATGTCGATGAACGAGTCCAGGCGGTAGTTGATACTTGGAGGCATAGGTGGCTTTCCGCTGTTGGCAGTGAGGCGTTACCGTCCGCTCTCAAGAGAGTACTTGAGGAACTCGACGCAGGGCGGGGTCTAATCGAATCACCGCTTGCAGCTCTCAACAAAGTGACAAGCTGGAGCGGGCCAAATAGCCCAATCTCCCAAGATGAGATGTCCGTCATGAGTTCTACGGAGCTCGTGGCACATCTTGAAAGTTGGCACGACACCGGCAATGGCTGGGGGCCCGGGCCATCGCACGAAGGCCAAGGACGGGAGCTATCGTCGCTCATCACCACGAACCCGAGGGCACTCGATGGCATTGAAGGCCTAGCCGATAGGTTACGACCTACTTACCTGCGCGCGGTTCTGCAGGGATGGGAAGCGGCCGTAAAGGCGGGCATTGAACTCGAGTGGCGTTATGTAGCGGACATGACTCAGAAAATACTCGTCCACGGTGACACATCCCTCTTCCCTCAAGAAGGCCGCGACTTCGATGACGACGCTGACTTCCGCGGGACAAAGAAAGCTGCCGTGAACCTGCTCGAGGAACTCGCCCAACAGCGAGAGACTCCAGCAATCCCGGCTGAGTCGGAGAAAGTCTTTGCTGACCTATTGATCGGGGAGGCCGACAGCGAATCCGCCTGGAAGGCTTACGACTCGGACGAGTCCGAGAGTGGTATGGACCCCCTTACTCTCTCGCTCAACTGGCAATGGCCGACTCGGGTACGCGGTCTGCTCAATCTAATTTCGCACGGCAAGACCACCCCCTGGTATGAGGCGGCGCGCTCAGCTCTAGAGCGTGACATCGAGCGACTCGATAGGCGTGGTGCCTCGCGAGCGGTTATAGGTCAGGCGCTCGGCCGATTGGTGACCGTCGACCCCGACTGGCTCACGCCGAGGATGGAGGAACTATTTGGGTCAGCCGACGGGTTGTCACGCTCCCAGCAAATCGCATTGACGACCGCCATGGCAGTTCATCGTTATCACGTGGCAATCTACGACCTTCTAACCCCATCCATGATCGCAGCCATCCGGTCAAGCGAGCCTCTCGTTGCAGGCTGGCAGGGCCAGTCTGATCCGCTACAGCGCATTGGGGAGTGGGTCGTCAATGCAATCGTCCGCGGCCACAAGACGTTTGAAGATCCCGTCGCTGAAGCATTCTTTGCCACGGCAGAACCTAAAGTTCGTGGGGCAGCTATCGGTCGCATCGCCTGGTCATTCATACATGCCGAATCCGTTGAAGAGGCGATTCGTGATCGGTTTGCAGATCTCTGGGATGCGCGAGTGAAGCACGTCCGCTCACATCCTGAGGACAAACTAGAGCTGAACGAGTTCTACTGGTTTGTCCGGAGTGGCAAGTTTGATGCCTCGTGGTGGCTTCCTCGATTGAAAGAAGCGGTTGAGCTTGATCCGGAACTCGCAAGCCAGCGCTCTATGATCACTAAGCAAATCGCAAGCTGCGCAGATGCTGACCCACGCGGTGCATTTGAGGTGGCCCGAGCGCTCCTCACGAATCGCGCGCAAGAGGGCATGTCACTCTGGGATCTCAGCCAGAATGCAGTGCCGTTCGTCATCGCTAGAGCAATCGGCTCTGGCGATGAACAGCTCAAGCAGGATGCTGTGCTGTTCATGAACAAGCTGGGGGAGAATGGCAACCCAGGTCTCGAGAAGGAAGTCCAAGAAGTACTGGACGGCAAAATCACCCAGGAGGACGTGAGCGACTAGGCGCACTTCGTCCTTCAACACATCCGTCCGGCCGACGCCAGATCTGAACGGACTGCGGAAGGCTGTTTCTTGGTGGCGCGCGAAGACCAATCGAAGGACGTCAAGTTCAAGGTCTAGCCTGAATCAAATTTTGGTGGCGAGGGCGGTGCGGCCACGAGCGGAGATCCTCGATCGCATACCGGGCACTGCGGGCTGTCACGTACAAGTTCAAAACGTCCGTGACCTGCTCGGCGTCGGTGACATCCCATTCATCCACCAACCGGGCGAACGGCGGAGTTCAGAAGCGAACTCTGTACATGGGCGCAGAATCACCACCCCAACGGGATCACTCGAATCAGCTCGCTCGCTACGCATTCGTTATAGTTTGCCTGGGCCATCGTCAGCTCCATAGAAACGGGCATGACCGGCCCCAACGCCCGCACCCGGCAGCCACGCCGTCCGTGCGGAGGTCTTCAAATGAGGCAACGTATCCGGCGACGCGGAGGCTTTCTATGAGTCAACGCGGGGAGGACACGTCGGTAATTGGAGGGTAGACTGGTCCGTGAGAA
>JAQGPJ010000120.1 GCA_028293125.1 Verrucomicrobiales bacterium
CACTTACAAGGTGCCGCGGGACCGAAACCGCGTCGTAGGCCCGACCGAAGATAAGGAATCAGACGACCCGTTTAGTGGGTCGAAGGCCGGCAGGAACTAAGACATGTGGGACCCTACTGCAGAATTACACTGGCTCCTTGCTCTTATCACCGGAGACTGTCGACTCCTTGCCCGGAAGCCATGCGAATCCGCCGTGGTCTTTAGAGTTGGCCAGCGGGCGACTAAATATTTGCTTCGCAAACTGCTCCCTCAGATCGTGAGCAGTGTCCTCGTCCATGTTTGCCAGAAACGGCTCCAACGCATTCAGGTCCAGCTGTGTCCGTTTAGCATCTCTGGCGTCCTTACGGTGCCCAGACGCTTCCCGTCCCATATAGGTGGCGATAGCAAGCGTCAGTGCCGAGACACTAGACTTCCAGATTGCTTCCGGCGCGGTCAGCTCTGAGATGCCGTTGACCATGACAAAGAGGGCTGCAAGTCCTGTCACCGCCAAGACAACTGCGCAAACACTCCAGATCGTCGCTGCCCGATTTTGTTGTTGCGCGTGTGTTCCGTATTCAGTCGAGATGCTGTTTCGGGCTGTCGCTTCTAGCAGCTTGCGTGACTGCTTCTCAAGATCCTTGAGTCGATCAACGTGTGCCTCTGCCCTGCCAGCACTTTCAAGAAGTTGCTGATCTACGAGCTTCTTCGCATCCTTTAGCCCTTCGTCCCAAGTGTTTTGCCAGTCCGTCATCTTCGTGGTGAAAGCTGTGTTGTTCGTAGTCAGTGCCGTATCCAAACGTGCGGCTTGCGCGGAAACGTCCGCTTTCTCGCTAGCAATAGAGGCTTTGAGGTCGTCGAGCTGATCTGTCAGAGTGGCAATGGCTTTGTTCTTCGCCTCTACCACTTTTTGTAGCTCATCCTCAGCGTCGGTCGACGCCTGCCGAGCACGATCAATGGCATTGCCAACGCCCTCTTTGTACTTCTCCGTCAGCTCAGACAACTCCGCTGCGTACTGACGCGACACAGCCGGCGCGGGGCAATTCAGGAGGTGAATCGAAATCTGCACCAAGTGCGCTTCGATCTCATCCTTGATGGAGGCTTCGGGATTCTCAATGAGAGCTTGAAGTGGGGTCTTAACTGATTGCAGCTGTGTGTCTAGACCTTGTGCAGAAGATGAATCTGGAAAGCGCCAGGCGGGGACATTGCGGAGGTCTGCCACGGCGGCCACAGCTTCCGAAAGACGGTGGAGCGCATGGAACTCAGCTCGATCGACGTTCTCTAAGGCCTTTTCGATCAAGCCTTGCACATCATGGCAGAGGGTCCAAAGACCATAGGCATCAAGATCTTCTTGCAGAACTGCCACGATATCCTCCATTGCTAAATGCCCGTCCCCCGAGCCGTTCCATTCTCGCCGACGTCCGCTCTGGTGGAGCAGTTGCCGAACGTGTCACGTCAGCCCTCCTCGCGTAATTCTCACTGTTCCACTTCCTAGGAAGTGGAACGCCCAGGGCCTGCCCTTCGAAAAAAGGCGCCACGCCACCGAAATTCGTTCCACAACTATCTTCTTTAAGCCGTCCCATTCCGTGCGTGCAGGATAAGTATCGGTACATTGGTTCAATGGATATTGGATACGCCCGCGTCTCGACCGCGAAACAGGACCTCGACCGGCAGATCGACGCACTGCGCGGCGAGGGGATCGCGGCCAAGCATATTTATGTGGACAAGAAATCCGGATCCACGACAAACCGGCCCGGACTGCATGAAGCCCTCGACCAGGCCCGCGATGGAGACGTTATCGTGGTGCACACCCTGGACCGGTTGGGCCGTACCGTCCGGGACACCCTGAACCTCATCCACGACCTGGCAGGCCGCGGTGTCGGGGTCCGGAACCTGGCCGACCCGATCCGGGTTGATTCAGCCAATCCGGACGATCCCATGTCGCAGCTGGCAGTCGTGATGCTCGCGCTCTTCGGCCAAATGGAACGAACCTACGCGATCGAACGCGCAGCTCACGCCCGTGCCGTTGCTGCGGCTAAAGGCAAAAGGATCGGCCGGCCCAGCGTGATCGATCCAGGGAAGCTTGCCTATGCCGTCCACCTTCGCGACCAGGAAAATCAGTCCATCTCCGAGATTGTCGAAGCCACGGGTATCACCCGTTCAAGCCTCTACCGTTACCTGCCGCCCCGTCCACCCGAGACGCTGACCGCCGAGAGCCAGCAGAACGCCTAAAAGTCGAGAAGCTCCGTGGCGGTTCGTGCAGGCGAGTTCAGACAGAGTGACAGTTGGTGCACGCGACTTCAGACAAAACGACGGGTGGTGCAGACGACTTCGAACGCTTCCATGTCAGGAGTCGTCTGCACAAGCCCCGTAGTTCCGCGGAATCCAGTGCAGACGACTTCTGAAACTGACATTTTTGGAGGCTAGCCGCCGACTGGTCAGAAACGGTCGTTTTTGACTACCACCGGTCCCCGTTCGACCTGCGGTCCTCAGTTCGCAAAGCTCTCCCGCCGTCCGTCTCCTAAGCTGTCTAGATGGCCGAAGAGAAGCCACCCCTAAAACTGCTCGTTGGAACCTGACGAGTATCTGT
>JAQGPJ010000069.1 GCA_028293125.1 Verrucomicrobiales bacterium
GCCCCGCCGGAGCACGGGCACCGCCCTCCGGCGGAAAACCGGCACCAATTCCGTGTCCGGACAAACCGGATTTCCGCCCCTCCTGAAGCCTGCCGTTTCCTAACGCCTTAAAAGCCTTTTTCCGGCCCGTTCCGCCGGAAGCCCGAAAAATCCAATCACACATGTCCCTAAGGGTGAACCCCTGGGTTGATGGACCCCGAAAAAAGCCCGAAAACTGGCCCTGTCCGGCACCTAGGCATCCGGTCTATTTCCGGTGTTTTTTCGGGCATCGGGCGCGAACCATATCCAAAGCCCGAAAAAAGTTGGAAAAAGTTGGGAGAAGCCCGAAAAAGCCCCGGAAAAGGGGGGTGGAGAGGATTCCGCCCGCGCGGACGGAGGCGGCCTCCGTCAAGGCCCCGCGCCAATGGTTTCCCAAGGGCCTCAGGGGATGACTGCACGGCTTTTCGGACCTGCCCGCCCGCTTCCCTGCCGTCCACTCATTTCAGCCCGTTTTAACCAGCCTCCAGCCTTTTACCGCAGTCTCCGTCTGACCGGCCGGCACCGGGGCATGCCGCACCGGGAGCCAAACCGCCGCCCGATCTCCGTAACCACCAAACCCGTAAACGCCCCGCCCCGATGCCCGACGGCCACGACTGGTCCGCGCATGAGGGCGGAGGAGCCGGCCTCCCGGCCGGACCGGGCGTGCCACTGAGCAGGCTCCGGCGGCTGGCCGTGCGGCGGGTGCTGGGCGGGCATACGCGGCGACGGCTCCGCCCTTCTCCCCCGCGGCGTTCCGGGCCGGCGGGGGGCGGATTGGACGGCCGGCTCAAAAGTAAGCGCGTCCAAACCGGTTCCCGCTTGATTCTCCCCATAAACGGGGACCTTTCCGGGGAGGCCGCCCCCGCCGCGGGGTCCGCGAACTTTCAGGCATTTCCCAAATCCCTCAGGCCAAACCGGCGGGGATCAGGCAGCCCCCGGTAAGGAATCTTTTAAAAAGGAATTTTCCTGCGGGTTCCCGAGCGCAGCCTGTCTCCCCACACGCCATTCAGAATACCTGTCTCTGTCTTCTGTCTCCCTGTCCCCTCAGGCTTTGTCCCTCCTCCCCATGACCCTCCTGTCTTCCACAAGCCGGGCAAAGCTGTCACTTCCGGCGGGCGGTTCCTGTCTTCCGCCGGAAACCGGCCTCCAAGGTGGGAAGCCCGGACAGGTTTGCCCGGCCTCAGCCAGCGCAGGCCGCCTTGCCGCATGGGAGCCGCCCGCTCCGGAAGCGGACGAACGCGCCGGAGAACCCTTCAGCCGCCTCCGGACACCCGGCCACACTCTTTTCCTCTGCCAGCCTCACCTCCCTTCCGGGAGGGGCGCGCCGATTTTGAACCACACCGCACACCCGGAGGGGGCCCCGCGCCGCAGTCCTCCAATCCGCACAAGAACCAGCCCGGCAGAACCAGCCGCTCCCATCCTCCCTTCGCATTGCCGGCGGCGAATGCCAAAGCCGAAACGTCAGCCCTTGAAAACCCGCACCGAGCCTCCGTGATGACCGGCCGCATTGCGGAGGCCCGCTGGCGTTGTGCCTCAATCAAAGCCTGCTGCACCGCGCGCCGGACAGCAAACTGCGGCACTGCGGTCCCTTTGGATCCGGAACCCACGGGCCTCCCGGATGGCTTTTGACGGGCACGGAACCTGCGCGGTCTGCGCGGCGGGACCAGCAACCATCCCGCGAAAAATCAGACCCCGTAAAACCATGAAAACCCTGACAATGATAACCGGCCTTGTGGCGGCGGCGGCCCTGACCGCCTGCAACCGTGACAATCCGACGGCGGACACCGGCGGCGCGGGCGGAACCGGCGCGGAGAACGGGCCCGGAATACCAGCCACCACCACCACCGGTGCCGGAACGGGCAATTCCAGCGCCCCCGGCGGAGCCAGCGGTTCCAGCACCATGGGCGGGGCGGGCGCGGGCACGGCCACAACCGGCGGCCAGTGACCCGCCCTGATGTGATCCATCAGCTTTCCCGCCCGGACACGCGCCCGGAACCGGGCCATTTCCGGCTGACCGGAATGTTTGAAATCCGGAGCAGGGATCGGTTTAATGAATTTTCGCACCTGAAACCTGAAAAAACTTTACAGGGCCCGAGGCGGCTTTCAGGCTCGCGGCACCATCCGCAGCCGCCATGCCCCTTCTTCTGAAAAAATTTCTCCATCTGCTCAGACCGGAAAGCCTGGAGAACAGGGCCAGGACCGAAAAGGCGCAAAGAGTGCTGCTTTCCGAACTCAGCCAGCAGCGCACCGACGGAACCCCGGTTTCCCATCGGAGGCTTGAAAGCCTGATGCTGGCCTCCGGCACGGATAGGCGGAGGACGGTGCGCCTGCTGCGCGCCCTTGGTGCCCGTCCTTCCAGACGTCATGGGGCGGCGGTGTGGACCCTGAGACGCAAATCCTGAAACCGGTGCCTGGGAGGCGTCCAAGCCGGCCCGCAGCGCAGGCTCTCCAGCTCCATAGGACCCCTGCGCGCCGCCTGATGGGCGGCGCTGTTCTCAGGACCCTGCGGAGGCGGATAGAACTCTGGCGTCCGGCCCGGCAGCGCCCGCCCCTCAGGTGAGAGCGCTGAACTCCAGCCCTGCTCCAAAGGGTCGGGGAGATCAGCGCATGTCCCGCGTTCAGCATGATGCCGCGCCGGCGGCCGGGGTCCGGCCATTCCATCAGGTGCGTCCGCCTGATCTGCTCAAACTGTTTGCTCATGGCTTCATGCTGTATGGCTTCCGCCCTGTAACGTCCGGAACCCCCAGGCTGTCCGCCCGCATCGGACGCGGGCCTGACATTCAGCGCCCTCATTGCGGATCACCATAACGGGCATGCCTGATACGGCAAAATGTCCTCCCCGCCGCCGGCCGCCCCCTGTTGGACCGCCGGCTGGCTTCCTGCGGCGCAGGCCGCACACCCCAGCCACTCCCTTTATGGAACTCACCACTTTGACCGAACTTTACATCCACGAGCTGCAGGACCTTCACAGCGCGGAGACCCAGCTGCTCGAAGCCCTGCCCCTCATGGCCGAAGCCGCCAGCAATGCCGACCTGAAAGCCGCCTTTGAAACCCACCTCGCCGAAACTGAAATCCATGTCTCCCGCCTTGAGGAGGTGCTCAGTCTGGTGGAGGCCGACACCGGAGGGGAGAAATGCAGAGGCATGGAGGGGCTCCTGAAGGAGGGCCGTTCCCTTATGGAGGAGGAGGCGGACCCCGAGATTCTGGACGCCGGTGTGATCGTCGCCGCCCAGAAGGTGGAGCACTATGAGATTGCCGGATACGGCAGCGTCCGGGCCTTTGCCGAACTTCTCGGGGAGGATGAGGCGGTGGAGATTCTTTCCACCACTCTGGAGGAGGAGCGCGCCACCGACGGGAAGCTCACCGATCTGGCCATGACCGTGATCAACCTGGAGGCGGCGGCGCAGGAGGAGGAATAAAATTCCTGGCCGGAGATGACCGGGCCGCCACGCCCGCCCCATCCCTCAAGGAAAAGGCTCCGGAGGATGCGGCCATGCATCCTCCGGAGCCCGATCCACCTGTGACCGTCGGAAATCTCCGACGGCCGGCCAATAAACCGTCTCCTTTTTCCATGTCAAATGGCCGCCGTGATTCCGTCCGCGGCAGCCCGCACCGGTCCGGAACAACCTTCGGCGGAGGCTTCAGGCCTGCAGGATTTCCCGCAGCCTCGGAGCCGCCTTCAGAGCATAGTCGGAGTGGTTGTTATTGAAGGCCACGCGGACCTCCCCGGCCCTTGCCTCCAGCCCCCTCACACGCTCGGCGATCCCCCGCAGCTCCGGCTCCGAATACAGATAGTTGAACCGCTCGGCCACGGTTTTGCCCTTGAGGTGGAACTCCTCATCCCGGCCGTGCAGTCGCAGGCAGGCGGTTTCCGGCATTTTTTTGGTGCGGTGCCCCTCATGAAGCTGCTCCCAAGCCCTGCCCAACGCGGATGAACGATGGATCAGTGGCCCTTCCCCGTCACGGAAAAAGCGCCGATGCCGGCTTTTTCTGCGTCATGCGCCCCATGGCGCACCGTTACGCATATTGTTCAAATAAACCTGATAATGCATTACCTTCACTCCATCATTGGCACACCGGCTTTCAGCATCCTGCCCGCCGGCGGGGGCTGCGCGGCGGTGCTGACCGACATGGGCTTTGCGGTCTGCGAGGCGGCGGCCTTGGACACCGGCTGGCAGCCGTGCGACGACGGCGACTGCTCGGAGCGCTGCGAATTCAAAAGAGGCCAGCTCCGCATCCGGGTCGACCCCGCCACGACGGGAAATCCCGCGCCCTGCTGGAGCCTCAACCTGGTTTCCGGATGGATCGTGATCCTGCCCTTTCAGAGTCTTCCCCCGGAATCGCGCGCCATCGTCTCCGCCGCCCTGCCGGAGGGGACCGCCGTGCCGGAGGCCTCGGTCACGCTTCTGCGGCGCGCCGCGGACGCCCACCGGACCAATGAGAGGCGGCGCCTCAGACTGCGCGACGCGCTGGCGGACGCCGGTTATCCGAGCCCGGTCACTCTTGAGCCCACGGGCCTGCACAGCGCGCCCCTGCGCATCCTCCGCGGGAACCAGCCCCGTCCCCTGCCGCTCCCGAGGGACCAACGGCTTGACACCATTCTGGCGCACTGGAGCGGGGAAAGGGAGGTGCTGAGGTTTCAAAGCTGGCGCGCGGGGCCCGTGGAGGGAAAGTTGCCGAAAGGCGGCGCTGCTCCGCTCCGGAGCGCCTGAGGGCGGCTTGCCGCCGGTGTTCATTGCCGGTGGATGCCTCTATGATCCCTTTCCTTGAGGCTGGACGTGATGCCGGCGCTTTTCCTTCAGTTCCCAAGCTCCCGGAATCAGGCGGGGAACTCCGCGCGCCACCTTCCACGCGGTGGCGGGGGAGGGTCCCAAAGATCCTTTCAGCACTTTTCCGTCAGGACAGCTTGCGCGCCGGCGTGCTTGATGCAGAGTGACCGCCTACTCACTTTTACCGTGTTCATATGAGCAATTCCATTTTGTCCCTCACCGTGCGGGAGCATGCGGTGCTTGACTTTGTGCGCGGGCTCACGGCCCGCAACGGACAGCCTCCGGTGTGGCATGAGGTGTGGGGAAAATTCGGATTCACCTCCCCAGGCGAGGCCTATTTCTTTCTCCGTGATCTGGAGCGCAGAAGAATGCTCATTCTCGGACAGGACCGGGAGCGGGGAATTGTGCTGATCGGGAGGGAGACAGCCGGGGGGGAGGCGGGAGTGACCGTGTGAAATGCCTCCCCTTCACATCCGCATCCGGTTCCCCGTCGGATACTCTGTTCAATTCCATTTCTGTCAGTCCTTGAACTTCACCACCCTCAAAGAGCTTTTCATCCTCCAGTGCGGCGGGATTGATCCTCGGCGGGACACCTTCAGCCGGGTCATCGCGCAAGCTGGGGAGGCGGGCGGTGATCCGTCCCCGAGGCTTAAGCCCCGTGAGATGGCCAGCCTGCACGGGATTTACCTTCAGGCGCTGTCCGACGCGCTGCGGCGGGAGGCGCGGGCCAGGATGGTTCCGCGGGAGCTGCTGCGCGTCCACGGGGACGCATTGGCCGGCTGATGCCCTCCCGGTCGGAAAACCGGGTCCTCAAGGCGCTGCGGCAGCAGGGAGCGCAGCTGCAAGGCAGCGCCTGTCCCATTGTCGCATTTGCTGCTCCCCCCCGGAGCGCCAACAAGGTGACGGTCGCCACCCTATCCATGCAAAGGTCACCCGCGGCGGGCGGCCTCGATTTTGGCGATGTCGATTTTGCCCATCCCCATCATCGCCGCAAAAGCGCGCCCGGCCTCCTCCCCGCCCGCATCCATGGCATCGGTCAGCGCCCGCGGAGTGATCTGCCAGGAGATGCCCCAGCGGTCCCGGCACCACCCGCAGACGCTCTCCCCGCCGCCGTTGCCGACGATGGCGTTCCAGTAGTGGTCGGTCTCCTCCTGCGTGTCCGTCGCCACCTGAAAGGAGAAGGCCTCGCTGTGCCGGAATTCAGGGCCGCCATTGAGCCCCACGCATGGCACGCCCATCACTGTGAACTCCACCGTGAGGACATCCCCGGCTTTGCCCGAGGGATAGTCGGCGGGCGCCGGATGGACAGCGGTGACCCTGCTGTCAGGAAAGGTGGCCGCATAAAAACGCGCCGCCTCCTCGGCGTCCTTGTTGAACCACAGGCAAATGATGTTTTTCGCTTTCATGGTGCACATAGGGCGGGGTGAGGCCGGCGTTGGACCGTTTCCGGTCGTGATCCCCGTCTGAAACGTTTGCCGCTCCGAGGGCGGCTGCATGGATTGAAGCTCCTTGAAAGTCTGGCTCATCAGGAGAAGTGCAAAATTCAATAATGGGGTATTATTGTGCCGGAAATTCATTCCACCCCGGTCGGTTTCAATCGTGATGCAGGGACCGGGTTCGCTGCATCGCATGGTTGGGCCGTTGAATCATATTGTCTCTTCAAATAACTTTACCGATGCCCCACGCCATCAATCCGATGATGCCGGCAAAAAGAACCACCCAAAGCGGAACAAAAAGGAAAGCGACCGCTGAAGTGGAGGAACCGGTCGCAGTGCCACCCCAGTCGAAAAGCCAGGCGGGATGAAAGAGCGCAACCAGAAGCGTGACGGAAACTGCAAACGCAACGCAGCCAGCCGCCATCGCGCGGCGGGAACTCAACCCGATCCGAAGCGCGCCGAAG
>JAQGPJ010000087.1 GCA_028293125.1 Verrucomicrobiales bacterium
AGATTCACAAAGCCGGGCTCCGGCGCGCCGGTGGCCGCCTGTGCGGGATCCATGGGGGTTTCCGCAGCCGGCCGCCGGCTCAGGGGCTCCACCTTCAGCCCCGCCCAGTAGGAAAACTCATAATACCAGATTTCATTTCCCCCACTGGCCCCCTCCACCCTCAGCTCCACGCTTTTCCCGCGCCACTGGCTCAGATCCCACACCACGTCGCGGAACCGGCCCTGGGGCATGGCGGTGGAGATGGTCCACGGAGCGCCCAGCGGCTGGCTGTCGGCAAAAGCCCGCAGTTCCCAGTCCGCCCGCGGCCCCCAGTAGGCACCGACCCGGGCGCTTAGCTGCATCGGCTGGTCCGCCGGGAGCCTGAGGCGGCGGGTGAAGGCGGAGGGCTTGGTCGTGGAGTAGGGGGACAGCACTAAAACCTGACGGCCATTCTCCGGATGGTCAAACCGCGCGGGGTTGCTTTCCTTCCCCATCGGGGCATCCACCTCCCATTCGGCATTCCATGCGCGGATGGATTCTTCATCCGCCCGCGCGCCAGCCAGGATTCTGGAGGCGGCGGCATCCGCCTGGGTGCTTTGGGCGGCCAGCCAGTTATCGAAATCGCTGGCGGCATCCCCACTGTCCGCGTCAGACCCGGATGGGGCGGCGGGAGCTGCTGACACCGTCGATGCGTCCTGTGGCGGAACAGGAAAGTCCGGCGGCGGAGTGGCGGGAACATTGGCGGGGGAGGTCTCCTTCCCCGCCTTGACTTCAGGAGCCGGAGCCGGAGCCACTGATGCGGCCGAGGCCTGATGATCCTGCGCCCGCCTCGGCGTTGGAGGAGACACCGCCCATGGTTTCCAGAGCAGCAATCCCACACCTGCGGCGGCAACGGCGGCCAGCACCGCCATCGGCGTCCGTTTCCCCTGTCTGATTTCAGCCTCCTTCCGGCTACCGGGCATGCCGCGGCGCCCGGACACAGGGGGCTGCACGGCTCCTTGGGAAGCGGTCGGCGTAATGGCAGCTCTTCGGGCCTGCGACAATTCCTTACGGAATCCCGCGGCGGTGGCGGGGCGGTTGCGCGGATCGGCCTCCAGCGCCCGCTGCAGGGCCCACCGCGCCGTGTCCGGCAGGGTGGCCACATGGGCATCCCGTTCGGCTGTGTCCTCAATGCCAAGGCCGGGAAACAGCAGTTCAACCATCATGACCGCCACCGCGTAAACGTCCGACAGGGGAGTGACCCGCCCGGTATCATTCAGAATCTCCGGCGCGGTGTAGCCCGGGGTGTAATGGGTGGACTGCACCGTCTCCGCGAAATCCGCGAGGCCGAAATCCCCCACTTTCAGACGGCCGTTCAAATCGATAAAAACATTGTCGGGCTTGATGTCCCCGTGCACCACTCCCGCACTGTGGGCCGTGGAAAGGGCGGCGGCCACTGATTCCCCGATCCCCAGCACATCATCCAGGGACACGCTTCCGCGCCGGGCCCACTGACGCAGATCACCGCCCGCCACGTATTCCAATATCAGATACAGATATCCGGACAGGCTGACACCGGAATCATAGATCTCCACAATCCCAGGATCTCTCAGCCTGGCCAGAATCCGGGCCTCGCGCTGGAACCGCTCCGCCGCGCCCTCGGTGTTTCCGGTCTCTGGAGCCAGAATCTTCAGCACCACCCCGCGCTCCAGGGATTTCTGCTGCGCCAGATAAACCGCGCTCATGCCCCCTCTCGCCAGCAGGCTGCGGATTTCCAAAGCGGGAAACTCTCCGTCCAGTTCGTGAACGGCGGGAGGAGCCCAACTGTCGTGATGGGAGTGCGGCTCCTGACTTATAGAGAAATCCATTAGCGTGAGCATAGATCATTGCCAGGCCACTTTTTAAGCGGAATCCGCGCATTCCACCTGTTTTCCCCGATATTCATAGCCGCACCGGCCTGCAGGCGGGCAGCCACGGCTTTGCCTCTGCCTGCCATCCCCCGGGCCGGCCAGGGAAAGCTCCACGAATGCCGGAGAGCGGCTCCCTTTCCACCAGGATGAAAGTTTGCGTATCCGGCGGGACACCCGTAGGTTGCGGGCATGTTGGTGAATGAAGATGCCGGGACACGGTTGAGGATGCGGGTGACACCGGCGGCGGAGCTTGCCGTCCGGCATGGGCATCCGTGGATTTACGGGGACAAGGTGCGGCAGCAGAACCGCCGGGGCGAAACCGGGGAAATAACAGTGATTTACGACCGGCAGGACCGTTTTCTGGGGCTGGGCCTTTACGACAAGGAATCCGCCATCCGTTTGCGGATGCTGCACGTGGGCCGCCCGGTGAAAGTGGATGCGGCGTGGTGGCGGCAGAAGCTGGAGGAAACGGTGGCCAAAAGGGACGGAATTTTCAGCCCGGACACCACCGGCTACCGGCTGATCAATGGGGAGAACGATGGCTGGCCGGCGCTGATTCTGGACCGCTACGCCGACACCCTGGTGTTGAAAATTTACGCCGCGCTTTGGCTGCCCCATCTGGCGGATATCGAATCGCTTCTCCGCACCGTGCTGGCTCCCCGCACCATCGTGCTGCGCCTGAGCCGGAATCTGATCAGCCTGGCGTCCCGTGATTATGGGGTGGAGGAGGATTTTCTGGGTGAGCCGGGCGACGATGTGGTGGTCTTCCAGGAGAACGGCCTGTATTTCACCTCCGAGGTCCGCTTCGGTCAGAAGACCGGATTTTTTCTGGATCAGCGGGAGAACCGCGAGCGGGTGGAGCATCTGTCCGCCGGCTGCACGGTGCTGAATGCCTTCAGCTTCAGCGGAGGATTCAGCCTGTATGCCGCCCGCGGGGGCGCGCGCCGGGTGACGGATGTGGATATCAGCGCCCATGCGCTGGCCAGCGCGCAGGAGAATTTTCAGCTTAATGCCGGCGATCCCCGCGTGGCCGCTGTGGAGCACGAAAGCATCCAGGCTGACGCCTTTGACTGGATGGCGGAGGCGGTCCAGAGCGGAAGGAGCGGCCCGCGCTTCGGGCTGATCGTCACGGACCCGCCATCCCTTGCCAAACGGGAGACCGAGCGCGAGGGCGCCACCCTCGCCTATGAGCGTCTGGCAGTCTCCGCCTTTAAGCTGCTGGAGCCTGGGGGCACGGTGGTGTCCGCCTCCTGCTCGGCCCATGTCTCCGCCCGCGACTTCCAGCAGGCGGTGCGGCGGGCCGCCACCTCCGTGTTTGGCCAGTCATGGGAGGAGCTGTGGACCGCCGGCCATGCGGCGGACCATCCCATCTCCTTCCGGGAGGGCGAATATCTGAAGGCCCTCGCCATCCGGGGGGGATAAGGATTCCCCGGCGGGTTTGGAAAAAATGCGCCTCACACCCGCATGGGCAGGCCGCGGGAGGCGAGGTATTCTTTCACGCCGCCGACGGTATGCTCGCCGAAGTGGAAAATGCTGGCGGCCAGCACGGCGTCAGCCTTGCCCTCTGTCAGCACCGTGACCATGTGGTCCAGATTTCCCGCGCCGCCGCTGGCGATGACGGGGATGGTGACCGCCTCACTGACCGCGCGGGTCAGGGCAACATCGTAACCGGCCTTGGTGCCGTCGGCATCCATGCTGGTCAGCAGAATCTCACCGGCTCCGCGGCGGCACACCTCCGCCGCCCAGGCCACGGCGTCCAGCTCCGTGCGGTGGCGTCCGCCGTGGGTGTAGACCTGCCAAGTGCCGTCGCCGTTGGAGCGGGCATCGATGGCCACCACGATGGCCTGATTGCCGAACGCCGCCGCACCGTCATTGACCACCTGGGGATTCTGGATCGCGGCCGTGTTCAGGCTCACCTTGTCCGCGCCCGCCAGCAGCATGGCGCGCATGTCGGCCACGGTGCGGATGCCGCCGCCCACGGTCAGGGGCATGAAGCACCGCGCCGCCGTGCGCTCCACCACATCGATGATGGTGCCGCGCCCGTCGGAGGAAGCGGTGATGTCCAGAAAAACCAGCTCGTCCGCGCCCTGATTGTTGTAGGCCACCGCGCTCTCCACAGGATCGCCGGCATCGCGGAGTTCAAGGAATTTGGTGCCTTTGACGACACGGCCCTGATCAACATCCAGACAGGGAATAATGCGGCGGGTGAGCATGATGGGCGGAGAGAAGGCCGCAGGAGAGGGGGCCGGTTTCGGGGTTTGAATTCAGTTTTCGGTTTCCAGCCGGGCCGGAGGCGCGATGGGTGGAAATCATGAACGAGCTTCAGGGAATCAGCAAGGCGCT
>JAQGPJ010000103.1 GCA_028293125.1 Verrucomicrobiales bacterium
AAAGAGCGGCGGAATCGCCGCCCTGCGCCTCCCACATGATCATGCGGAAGGGAACCCACTCGCCGTCGTCATATTTGGGATTGCTGACATCAAACACCGCCAGATTGCCGCCGCCGTTGTCCTTGGAGGTGACCCCCGTCCAGTTGTTGTCGTTGATCAGCTGCTTTCCGTCGATCTCCAGATAGGCGAAGTCACCGACCCCGTCCTTGAAGAGAATGAATTCCCCGGGCAGATCTGGCTGGGCGCGGCCGGCATCGCCCGGAATGAGGATCTGGCCCCTCATCTCCACCCCGTAGTTGTCCTCGTTGCCGGTGAAGAGGCCGGAACCGTTGAAGGCCGTGGCGAAAATATTTTTGCCCTGGTCATCCTGCGGATAGGCACCGGCGTTCCAGAAAACCCGGGGTATCACCACGGAGGTTTTGGTGATGCCGGGAGCGGCCATCAGGGCCAGATTCGTGGCCAGGTTGTTGGTGTTGGATCCCTTCGCGCGGTCAACCGGGTGGAGATAGATGTCCGCCGTCAGACCGGCGGCGGAGCCGGGGCCCCCCTGACGGAAATTGGCGGCGGGGACCAGCAGCCGGGGGGGCATGGCGGCGGGGTCCTTGCGGGTGCCGGAAATGCCGAATTTCGGCACGAAGGATGAGCGTGGATACACCGACACCGTCCATTTCACGGGCTCGCCCGTGGCCGCGCCGTTCGCGCTCACATAGGCGGAGCCCAGCACCTGCCCGGTGGCCGGATCCCCCTGCACGGCGCCTCCAAGCTGCCAGGTGGAGCCGCCGGCGGCCACGCCGAAGCGCTGCGCATTGAAAGCACCGGAATACGACCAGTTGTCGAAAGTGGCTGTGTTGATGTCGTTTTCGTCGGGCAGAATGGTCTGCGGGTGCGACTGGTGCGCCAGCCCCACCACCACCTCGGCATTGCCCTGAAGCGCGGAGACGGCGGCCTGCGCGTCCGTGGACCACTTTTCAACCCAGCGCCCGGTCACTTCCCCGCCCAGATCCAGGGCGAAGCCGCTGTAAAGCCGGTTGCCGGAGCGGCCGGCGGCTAGAAAGACGGGGTTGGTGCGCACATCCCCGGTGGCCAGCGCCTGATCGTTGTCGTTGCTGTCAAAATTCACGGCGGCGTTGCCGATATCGGTGGCGCGCCAAGTCTGCGCTCCGGGAGCGGGCCGGCGGTTGATGATCAGCCCGCCATTGGATTTCCGGGTGGCTATCCAGTAGGCGTCATTGGCGGACAGGGTGCCCGCCGCCTGGGTGGCGCGCACCATGATGCCATCGCGTCCCCATTCGGGAGCGGGGGTGGTGGTGCCCACGTGGCGCACCGAGGCAGTGAAATCCCCCTTGGTGGTCATGGTCCCGGTGTTGCTCCAGAGGAAGACCCCGTTGTCCGAGGTTCCATAAAAGTCCTCCCCGCCCGCCGTGATGGCAATAGTGCCGGCGTTCTGGCTGAAGGAGGCGGGAGGCGCGGTGCCCCCGGCGTTCCCCCATTTTTCGAGAGTGTTGAACTGGGCTTGAGCCGCTTGGTCCAGTCCCGCCATGGAGACAGCCACGGTCAAGAGCATTTGAATAGGATTGCTTTTCATGAAGGATTGAACAAAAACGGAGCTTTTACCTGTTTCTCAACCGGTAAGGGGGATGAGGAAGCAGCCAAAATTCATGAAACCCGATATCCAAAAAATGGCGGAAAGCGATCAATGCTTTTGCTGCCCCGATAATTCGCCCGCTGGTGGCCGCCCGCCATTACAGCCAGCCGCAAGAGTGGGCAAGCTTGGACAGCGCCAAGGGCTGGCCGGAAGATGATCCGGATTTGCGCCTCGGACGGGATGCGGTCCCTGACTTCAGCCGGGCGGCGGGGGCCTTCCGCTCCTCATACTGCCGACTTTTCTGGCCGCACGCGTCAAGGTGGAACAGGACGGACGGCACAGTGCGGCGGCGCAGGCTTTGGCCATGACGGCAGCCTGAGTGCTCAGATCCGGACGCTTTCAAGTTCAAACCTTCAGGTCATTGGACATCGCCCAGCTGGTAACCGATCGGTTTTTCTTAAACCACTCCATCAGAGCAGGTTTTGACTTCTGCTGTCCTTGACCTGAAAAGTGTCCAAGCTGCTTTTTTCTTCCAGCTTTTGGTGAGCGCAACTCCTTCATTTTGAAGAAGTGCGCCCGTCAGGACTCGAACCTGAAACCTTCTGATCCGTAGTCAGATGCTCTAATCCATTGAGCTACGAGCGCGTGCCGCCGAAGCGGACGGGATAGTAAAACAGCCTAGGGGAATGTCAACGATTGTTTGGAGATTTTGGCGAAAATTTTCGGCGAATCCCGAGTCACCCTTCCCCCCTGGCTGCTGAGGCAGCGGAAAATGCGGCTTTCAGGAAACCTTGAAGAGGGAGGTGACGCTTTCTCCGCCATGGATGCGGCGGATGGCCTCTCCGAGCAGATCGGCGATGCCGAGGGTGGTGACGCCCTCGCCTTTGGCCATGGGGACGGAGTCGGTGCAGATCAGCTCCTCGATAGGGCTGCCGGCCAGACGGGTGAGGGCCTTCTCGTTGAGCAGAGCGTGAGAGACGGCGGCGAAGATGCGGCGGGCTCCGCGCTCCTTCAGCAGGCGGGCGGCGGCGGTGAGGGTGCCGGCGGTTTCGGTCATGTCGTCCACCAGCAGGACATCGCGGTTTTCAACATTGCCAATGACATTGAGCGCCTCCACCTCGGTCGCGCTGGTGCGGTGCTTGGCGACGATGGCGAAGTCGGAACCCAGCGCTTTGGAGAAGGCGTGCGTCATTTTGATGCCGCCGACATCGGGGGAGACGACCACCACATTGTCATTGCCCAGCCCTTTTTCCCGCATGTGGCGGATCAGCACGGGGGCGGCGTAGAGATGATCGACGGGGATGTCGAAAAACCCCTGAATCTGCCCGGCGTGGAGATCAAGGGTGAGCACGCGGTGCACGCCGGCCGCCGTGAGAAGGTTGGCGATCAGCTTGGCGGTGATGGGCACGCGGGGCTGGTCCTTGCGGTCCTGGCGGGCGTAGCCGAAGAAGGGCATGACGGCGGTGATGCGCCCGGCACTGGCGCGCTTCACGGCATCCACCATGATCAGCAGCTCCATGATACTGTGGTTCGTGGGAGGACAGGTCGGCTGGACGATGAACACGTCGCCGCCGCGGATGTTCTCGTTGATCTGCACAAAGGTCTCTCCATCCGGAAACGACGTGACAGTGGTGTCCGTGCGACGGATATCCAGATAAGTGCAGATGCGGTCAGCGAGCGCGGGATGCGTGGTGCCGCTGAGAATTCTCAAGCTTGAAAGGGAGAACATAAACCGGGCGTAGCGCGGCGCGGGAGCTGGGGCAACTGCGATTTGGCACGGAAAGCGGATCCTCCCCGGAAATGCAAAGACCGACCGGATGGATACCCGGCCGGCCTTTGGCAAACAGTTGAATGAAAAATCCGGCATCAAACAGATGCCGGTGCCGCACTCAGAGTCCGCGGATGATATGCTCCAGCGCCAGCGTGGCATAGGAGGTGGTGAGGTCGGGGTTCTTCTCCATCCAGCGTCCGTTGGGGTTGGTGAAGGAACCGTCCTGACCTTGGAAGTTGAAGAGCTGGCGGGCGAGGTCGAGCCGCCAGTTGGCCTGCTTGCCGTCGGCCAGCTCCACGCGCTCGGTGCGGGAAAGGCCCAGAGCTTTGGCCATGGTGTGGTAGTAGTAGAACAGGCCCTCCTGGCCGATGCCGGGGTTTTCGGTAACGGTGTAGTTTTTGGAGAGCCACTCGCGGACGGCGGTGACGCGCTGGTCGCCGGCCTTCACCTCGCTGTAAATGAAGGCCAGCAGGCCGGCGTAGCCCATGCTGCCGTAGGAGCGCACCGCCTTTTTGCCGTCCGCCAAGTCATCGGTGCCGGCCTTGCTGTCGCCGGGCTTGTAAACAAAGCCGCCCTTGTTCTTCGGGTCCTCGCTGACCCAGGACTGGTCGTTGGTGGCGGCCAGGTTCTGGCAGCGGCTGACAAACTTGATGGCGGCGGCGTAGTTCAGCTGCGGCTCCTTTTTGGCGCGGTCCGGATCGTCGGCCAGCAGCTTTTTGGAAAGGTGCAGCGCCTCCAGGGCAAAGTGGGTGTTGGAAAGGTCGGCGGACGGCTTGTTGCCGTAGCCGATGCCGCCCTCCAGGGTGGCGTCCCCGCTCTCCGGGGACTGGAAGGAGATCAGCGGGCGGCGGGCCCTGATGCCGGCCTCGCGGTAGCGCTCCCCATTGATCATGGTCAGGGCGCTCAGGCAGAGCGCCGTGTTGTAATTGGGCAGCGCGGTGGCGTAGATAGCGCCGTCCGGCTTCTGCTGGGAGAGCAGGAAGTCATAGGCCTTCACGGCCTCGGCCGGGGCCTTGTCGGCGTCCGTGCCGGGATTGCCCATGATGGCCATGGCGGCCAGGGCGGTCATGGCCGGGTAGGCGGAGTCGCCGATGGATCCGGTGGCGGCGTCCTGGCGGGACTTGAGATATTTCAATCCCTTGTCGATGGCGGCCTGAACCTCGTTTTTCAGGGACACATCCCCCTGCGCCCGCAGGTTGGGAGTCAAGCTGCAGGCGGCAATGGCGGTGGCGGTGAACTGGCGGCGGGTCATCATGGGAGTGCGATGTTTGAAAACGGGAAGCGGAGCCGCCAGCGGAGACACCGGCGGAGGCTGAGGCTGGAACGTTTAACGGGGTAGCCAGCCTGGCGGAAATAAAAAGAGGGCATGGCTACTTTTTCACGGGACTCTTCGGAGCGGCTTGGGGTTTGGGTGCCGGCTTGGCGGCGGCATAGGGCTGGAGGATGACCGTGACCGGGGTGTCCCGGTCGGGCACTTTGGTTTTGTCGGGCACCCAGATGTCGTCGTTCTCATTGCCCCCGCGGGGATTGTTGATGACGGCGGCGACATCCGCGTAAAGCGCCAAAATGGAGCCCGTGTCCTTCGCCAGGAAGGTGCCGTCCTGCATCAGCAGCGAGCCGGTGTAGGTAAAGGGTCCCTCGGTGACCGTGCTTTTCTTATCAATATTCAGCAGCAGGGACTCCAGGCGCGCGGACTTGGCGGAGTTGTCGGGCGCTTTCCACTCCACCGTGGCCATCAGTTGGGCAGTGGGATCAATCTTCGGATTTTTCACTGGCATGGCCCCGGCCTGCTTGTTGGACTGGTCGAAAAATCCGGCGCACTCCTGGTAGTTCAGCAGCAGGAGCACCACATTGAGGTCGAAGGGTGAGACAGCGGTGCTGAGCAGGGATTCGTGCACCTTCCCCGCCTCGTGCACCAACGCGTACTCCAGCAGCCCCTCGTTCATATTTACTTTGGCGGGAATGACGATGGCGCGGGTCTTTTTGTCGAACAGGATGCCGTTCAGCTCATAGCGGTTGCCGTCCAGTTTTTTGATGGCCCTAGCCGGATCCGGCTCAGAGGCGGGGGTGGGTATGCTCCCTGCCGGGGGGGCGGGTTTGGCCGGGGATGCCGGGGCCGGCGCCGCGGGTGGTGCCGTCAGTTGTTTCTCCTGGGCGGGCAGTTCCGGAGCACCGAGGGACAGGAGGAGCAGGAAGCAGGGAACAGGAAGCGGCAGTTTCACGGATAAAAGCGTAAAGGCGGCCATCGGGAATGCAATTGCGCTTCGTCAGGGAAGGAGCAGAATACCCTTTCAAATGGACGGCCCCACGTCCGTTAAAACCGCGTCGTTTTGTGAATAATTCCCCGCAACCGCCGTCAGAGGATCCGATGGACGCTGTCTTGACCTCCCCGATGTTCCTGCCCACGGCGGCCACCTCCCCGGTGACCGCCGGGGAAGCCCGTGAGGATGGGTCGCCTGAGGACGCGGAGCTGGTCTCCCGCTGCCAGGCGGGCCAGACGCAGGCTTTCGAGGCTCTGGTGGTCCGCTACCGCTCCCGGGTGTATGCCATGATCGTGAACATGACCGGCAATGACGCCGACGCTTGGGATCTTTCGCAGGACGTGTTTCTCAAAGCTTGGAAGGCGCTGCCGAAGTTCGAGGCCCGCTCCCAGTTTTTCACTTGGCTCTACCGCATCACCCACAACGTCACCTACGACTGGCTCCGGAAGCGCAAAATCGGCAACGGCACGGAGTTTGACGACGCCCAGGGCCAGACGCCCGCCGCCGGGGCCGTGACCGTGCCCCGCCATGAGCCGGAGCCGGACACCCGGCTGCGCAACAAGGAGGTCGGCAGCCGCATCGCCGAGGCCCTGAAGGAGCTGTCGCCGGAGCACCGCTCGGTGATGCTGCTGAAGGAGGTGGAGGGGCTTTCGTATCAGGAAATAGCGGAAACCGTGGGCTGCACCCTCGGCACCGTGATGAGCCGGCTTTTTTATGCGCGGAAACGACTGCAAACCCTCCTGCGCGACGTATATGAAACCCAAATTTGATTTTGCCTTTTTTCCGATCCTTTTCCCTTTGGCCATTCCTTTCTTTTTCCCCCTCTTTTCCCCTGTCCCCACACCGCCATGAACGCGAACGCGCCCCACGAAATGAATGAGGAGCTGATGACGCGCTGGATCGACGGCCAGCTGAGCCCTGAGGAGCAGGCATCCATGGACCGCCTGCTCGCCGTCGAGCCCTCGCTGAACCTGGAGAAGCAGTCCGCCCTGCAGCTGGGCGGCCTGCTCCGCTCCCATCTGCCCGCCGCCTTGGAGCCGCCCTCGCCCGATTTCTTCACCAGCCGGATCATGGATGAAATCCGGTCAGCACCCTCCACGCCGGTGGCGAAGAATATAAAAGCGAAAGCTGCCTCCTCTGCGCCGTCCTTCTGGACATGGCTGCGGCGACCCTGGCTCGCGCCCCTGATCTCCGCCGCCGCCGTGGCAGTGGTGTTCCTGGCGGTGGACAGCCGGCGTCCCGATGCCGGCGGCGGCACTCCGGTGGCCGATGCCTCCCGCATCTACGCGCCGGACCCGAATGTTGTCGCCAAGGCGTATTTCTCCAATTCCGCCGACGCCACGGTCATCGACCTCGAAGGGTTGCAGCCGGTGCCGGACGACCGCGAAATCCGCGCCTTCGACCTTGCCAGTGCCGAACCTCCCGCCCCGGGCCAGCCGCAGGTGTTTTACTCCGCCTCCGGCCCCGACCGAGCCAAACCGGTGCTCACCGTGGCCACCGGCGGCAGTGGCGGCGCGGCTCCCCGGCTGAAGGATCTGCACTGAACCGGAATGAGACAGCCGCCTGCCGGCTTCAGCTTTGGGTTCGGCACGGACTCAAATTCCGGCAGGACTGAATAGGCGGCGTGGCCACAGCGGTCCCTTTCCCAAACCGGCACGCCACCCGCCCCTGATCTGGGTGAATCTTATCTGCTCCGGCCCATCATCCAATTCAACCACCGCCGGCCCGGTCCTGATGACGCTTTCCCCTTCATGAAACGCCTTTTCCTTTCCCCGCTTCCGCTGGCCCTGACGGCGTCTCTGGCTGTGATCATCCCGCCCGTCTTTACCCACGCGCAGCAGCAGACGGCGCAGGCTCCAGCGGCCAAAACCTCCGGCCCCGCCTTGGCTCGGGATCAGGATCAGGTGAAGGCACCGGGATCGGCGCCGGCACCGGCAGCACCTGCCGTGAAGTCAGCGGATCCGGTTCAGACCCAGGCTCCGGCCCATGAAAAAGCCTCGGATAAGCGTTCTCCGGAACCCACCGCCAACGCCGCCTCCGACGCCCAGGTGCAGGGACTTCTGTTTTTTGCCTCCAACGACCCCAACGCCCCCGCCCAGGAGGAAAAGGTCACCGTGGACGCCGCCATGCTCACCCCGCTGGACGGGCGGCTGAAAAAGGTTTTCCCCTTCTCCAATTTCCATCTCATCGGCAAGCACACCCAAAAGGTCTTCAAGGAGTACGAATCCTGGGTGGTCCCCTCCAAGGACCTCTGCCTCAAGATCGACTCCCGCGGCCCTGCTGAAGGCGGCGGCGTCAATGTCCACCTCCAGCTCTGGCAGGACACCAAAGTCCTCGTCAAATCCGACTCCGTCATCCGCCCCGGCCAGCCCATCTTCCTCGGCGGCCCGAAATGGCGCGGGGGGCGGTTGATTTTTGTGGTGATGCTGAAGGGCTAGCAGCACGGGGACCACACAAGGCCTCTCCTTCTTGCGGATATCGACCACTTCGGGATTTTTGTCTGAGCCTCCTTGCCGGCTCCTCCCGCCGCTTCTTCACTCCTGCTGATGGTATCTCCTCTATAACACTCCGACCCAACAGGAAAGGATTTGCGTTTAAGCAATCAATTTTCTGATAATGAACACCTTGCAAAAATCTATCATCCTCTGGAAAGTTTGGGTTTAAATAGAAATCAGGCCCAAAATGGAATGTGGCTGCGGTAGCGGGTGGAGGTTTGAATCGGATCAGCAATTTTCAATTTTAAGGCTGAAATTTGGCCTTATGGAATCTAAACGAATTTCAACGGAAGCAATCCTCTGGCACGAGTGATTTGTTTTCAGCCAAGCCTGCCATCCGCCCCACAATGCTTTGCTTGCAATGGCCATGTGCCAGACTTTGGCTGATTCTCCCAGCAACTGGCCTTAGCCGCTTCTTCCTCCCATGCCCTCCCCCCGTATCATCGCCATCATCCCCGCCCGTTACGGGTCCACCCGGTTTCCGGGGAAACCGCTGCATCCGCTGGCGGGGAAGCCGCTGATTCAGCGGGTTTGGGAGCGCTGCATGGCGTGCAGCGGACTGGCGCGGGTGCTGATCGCGACGGATGATGAGCGCATCCTGCGGGCGGCGGAGGGGTTTGGCGCGGAGGCCTGCCTGACCTCGCCGGATCATCCGAGCGGGACGGACCGCATCGCGGAGGCGGCGGAGCGGGATCCGGAGGCCACGCACATCATCAATGTGCAGGGGGATGAGCCCATTCTCTCGCCGGCGCTGATCGATGAGCTGGCGGCCCGGCTGGCGGCGGATCCGTCCATCGGCATGATCACCGCCGTGCATCCGCTGCACGATCCCGCCCTGCTGCACGATCCCAATGTGGTGAAGGCGGTGCTCGACACCGAGAAGCGGGCGCTTTATTTCAGCCGCAGCCCCCTGCCCTACCCTCGGAATCCGCAGCCGGGCTTTCCTGTATGGCGGCACATGGGGCTCTACGGGTATTCGCGGGAGTTTCTGCAAACCTTTGTGGCCTGGCCGCCCTCGGCGCTGGAACTCACAGAGGGGCTGGAGCAGCTGCGCGCGCTGGAGAACGGCGCGCGCATTCACTGTGTGGTCACGCATCACGACAGCCCGGGCGTGGACACGCCGGAGCAGGCCGCCGACATGGAGCGGCGGCTGTGGGCCATGGAAGAAATGGAGTCCGGAGCGCCCCCGAAAACCACCGGAACCGGTGCCTTCACTCCATAATGGCCGTTCATTCCCTTGGATCGATGGAAATTCTGCCAGGACAGCGGTGGGCCAGCCGATCGGAGCCGGAACTGGGTCTGGGCTTGGTGACGGGGTCGGACGGCGGGCGGGTGCGGTTGAAATTTCCCGCCTCGGGGGAAAAGCGGGTGTATGCCTCGCCGGGAGCGCCGCTGGTGCGGGTGCGGTTTGCGGTGGGGGACCAACTGGAGTGGCTGGGCTGGCGGGAAGCCCAAGGCCAAGGCGGGGGCGGTGGAAGTGAAGGGGTCAGCGGCGAGGGCCGGGTGGAGGGGATCCGGGAGGAAAACGGACGTTTGATTTATCAGGTGGCGGGGCGGGGAATTCCGGAATCGGCTCTGTCCGGCCTGCTGATGCGGCGCGGGCCGCTGGAGCGGCTGGAACTGGGGCAGCCGGATGCCAATGAGGATTTTGAACTGCGGCGCGAGGCCCTGTTCCGCCGCGCCCACTGGCAGAAATCGCCGCTGCGGGGCTTCGAGGGTGCGCGCATGGACCTGATCCCGCACCAGCTGGGGATCGCGTCGGAGGCCGCCGAACGGCTGCGGCCCCGCGTGCTGCTGGCGGACGAGGTGGGACTGGGCAAAACCATTGAGGCCTGCCTGATCCTGCACCGGCTGCACCTCACGGGACGGGCGGACCGGGTGCTGATCGCGGTGCCGGAGCCGCTGGTTCATCAATGGTTTGTGGAGCTGCTGCGCCGGTTCAATCTGCGGTTCAGCATTTTTGACGAGGAGCGTTGCGGAGCTATCGAGGACGGCCCGGAAAACTCCAACACCAATCCCTTCACCGACAGCCAGCTGGTCCTGTGCGGGCTGGATTTGCTGACTGGCAGCGCAGGGCGGACCGATCAGGCGGTGAGCGCGGGCTGGGATTTGCTCATCGTGGATGAGGCGCACCGGCTGACGGCTCCCGCTTCCGGCCGCGTTTCCGGCCTTGGCGGCACGGAATCCGGCACCGGCACTGGCAGCCGGGAAAAAGAAAGCCTGGGCAACCAAGGGCAGGAGGAGCCTGCGGGGATCACCCCCATGGAGGCCGTCCGCCGCCTGGCGGAAACGGTGCCGGCGGTGCTGCTGCTCAGCGGAACTCCGCAACAGGCGGGCTGGCAGGGACACTACGCCCTCCTGCACCTGCTGGACCCGGAAAGGTATCCCACGGCGGAGGCTTTTCTGGCGGAAACCGGGCAATACAGCGCCATTGCCGGCGTGATTGAACGTATGGATGCCGCCGGCATGGTGGACGCCGCATCCCTGCCGCCGGAGGTGCGGAGCTGGCCGGAAACCCAAGCCGCCCTGGCCGGGGAGGACGGGGCGGTCCCGGCCCTGCGGGCCGCCCTGCTGGACCGCTGCGGCATCGGCGGGGTAATGTTCCGGCATGTGCGGTCGGCGCTGGGCGGCTTTCCGGAGCGGGCGGTCCACCCTGTTCCCCTGCCGGACGCTACGGAGGAAACCCGCGTGCGGTGGCTGGCGGACTGGCTGCGCAGGCGCGATGCCGGGGACAAGGTCCTTCTCATTTGCCGCAGCAGCATGGTTGCCGAACGCCTGCGCGAAGCCCTGCTGCGGGAAATCCAAGTGAAGGCCGGGGTGTTCCACGAGGAACTGACCCTGCTTCAGCGCGACCGCCAGGCGGCTTGGTTCGCCGAGGAGGACGGCGCGGATATTTTGCTGTGTTCGGAGATCGGCGGAGAGGGACGGAATTTCCAATTTGCCCGGCATCTGGTGCTGTGGGATTTGCCCGAGGACCCGGACGTCTTGGAGCAGCGGGTGGGAAGGCTGGACCGGATCGGCCGCCGGGGCACCATTCACATTCACGTCCCGTTCGCCACGGGCACGGCGGAGGACGCTGTCCTGCGCTGGCTGACTGAAGGGCTGGGCCTGCTGCATGCGCCTGTGTCCGGAGCTCAGCGTATGGCGGAGGAGACCGCCGCCCTGCGCCGTGGGGTTCTGGAAAGCCCGGTGTTTGATCCGGACCGCCTGAGGCATCTGATCCTGGCCACACGGGAGGTGAAGGACCGCATCAGCCGCGAACTGGCCGCCGGCGGCGACCGGCTGCTGCAATGGCAGGCGGACACCGGCAAGGGCCAGGCGCTGGCCGCCCAGCTGAAGGAGGCGGACAGTATCCCGGCCTGGGAGAAGTGGTGCATCCGGCTGCTGGAGTCACTGGGCACGCAGGTCGAGGAGCTGCGGCCCCGGCACTGGAGGCTGGAGGCAGGCAGTGCGGAGAGTGAATCCCTACCGGAAATGCCTGTCGAGGGAATCAGCGCCGTCTTCGACCGCGCCGGTGCCCTGGTGCGGGAGGATGCGGTGTTCATGACCCCGGATCACCCTCTGCCGCGCGGAGCCATCGATTTGCTGCTGGGCAGCGAACGGGGCACAGCGGCCTGCGCCACCGCAGTGCCAGCATCAGGAGGACAGGACCGTCCCCGCCTGCTGCTGGAGGTCTGTTATGTGCTGGAATGCGTGGCCCGCCCGGCGCTTCATGCGGCGCGGTTTCTCCCGAGCCTGCCCTTGCGGGTGGTGGTGGATGAAAAGGGTGCGGATTTATCAGCGGACCAGAGCCTGCTCAGGCTTCAGACCACCGATGCCGCCCCATCCATCCTTAGCACGCTTCTGAGCGCGGTGAGGCAGTATGCCCTGCCGGAGAAAGCCGCCGTCCTGGCGGCTCCGCGCCGGGACACCGCCATCGCCGGCGCACTGAAAAAAATGAACCGCGTTCTGGAGGCGGACCTGACTCGTCTGGCTGTTCTGCGGCAGCGCCGCAGCCTTCCCCCGGAGGAGGGTATGGAAATAGCGGAACTCCGGGCACACCAAGCCGAATTGAAGGAAGCCATCAGTCAGGCCCGTCTGCGCATGGACGCCATCCGCCTGCTGGTGCTGAAACCGCGCTGAACGCTGTTCCCGGATCCGAATTTGAACCGACCCACGCTTTCCGGTGCCTGAGCCGCCGCTGGCCCGGGCGGGTGCTTCCGTTTCAGTTGGCTCCCGCCGCCGCGGCGGCCAGAGCCGCTCCGGCTTTTTCCGCCGCCGCCGCCGCCCGCCGCTGGATTTCGTCCGGGCTGGGCAGGCTGGCCAGCACGTCGGCGGGGATCATGCCGTCGTCCATGAGCTTGGTCAGGCACTTCTTGCGCTCCGCCAAGGCCTTGCTGGCGTCGCGCTCCTTGGAGAAACGGCTTTTCGCGGCGTCGCTGCGCTCGCGCAGGCGGGCGTAAAGGTCGCCACCCAGCAGCGCGGAGATATCCACCTTCATTTTCTCCCGCTTCACATCGCTGTCGCTCACGGGCTCGCCGTTGATCGGGCCGCTGCTGTACTTGGGGAACATGATCGCCACCTCCGGGCAGACACGGGAGCAGGCGGGGCAGTTGGTCTTGCAATTGTCGTTGTTCTGCACCTGCAGCTTGCCCTCCTTACTGACGCCGTAGACATCGAAGAGGCAAAAGCTGAGGCACTGCATGCAGTTTGTGCAGCGACTGTAGTCGATGACAGGGAACCACGGCTTCCACAGGCCCGGCTGGTTCATGGGCTTTCCCGCACGGGAGCGCTCCACCAGAGCTGTCACCGCCGCGCCGTCCAGCCCGGCGATATCCAGGGCGGTCAGCGAAACTTTCCCCGCCGCATCCTCCAGTTCGGGAGCGGTGCCATTGGCGAATTCGGCCAGGACCACCAGCTTCTCCTGCCCGGCTCCAGGGCGCGCCCCCGCGCCGGACCGACTGACACTGTAGCCCAGATCCAGCAGTCCCGCGCAGATCTCAAACCTCCGCCCGGCCTCCAGAGGCCGGCTGCCGGTGCCTTCGTAAATCAGAATGTGGAAATCGGGAGCCAGCGGCATAACAGAAGAGATGGAAGGAGGAAATCGGATGAGCCGGGGGACTGAGGATCCGGATACAGGCAGGCGCTGCTTTGTGAACCGGATTTCAGAATTTAAACTGCCATTCCTCCGGAAATTGTTCGGGGAAATTTAAACTTCAGCATTTTGCCCCGGATTTGCAGGTCGTCCAGGATTTCCGGCCTCAGCCCGCCAGTGTTTCCGGCTTCACCGCTGCGCAGGCCTCCTCCGTGGACAGGGTGCGCATGTTGACGAAAGCGGCTTCGGCGGAGCCATTGCCATCCCCGGATGGCAAGGGAGCCCCCGCGGCATGGAAAAGCCAGCGCACGGCCCGCGGATGGCAGGCCACGATTTTGAGCGGGCCGGTGCCCGAGGCGATTTCCCGCATGCGGGGATCGCGGCGGGCGGACATTTCACAGAGGTCGGCCACGCTTTCAAAAGCCCCGCCGGAGGCGCACAGATGCCGCAGCACGCCATCCTTCACCTCCTGCGGCACCACTTGGGCGTAAGCGCAGCGGCAGTAAAGCACTCGGGATGGGGCAGCCGGTTCGGACATCCGCGCACTTCAGCATGTCGCGGCCCACCATGCAAGTCTCCTCCCCGGCGTGTTTCCGGTGCCGAAATTACGGCCCGGAAATCAAGTTTATCACTGAAAATCCTGGTCAACGCCTCATAAAATGGCGAAATCAGCGCTGATTGTGTTGCCTGTTTTGTATTGGAAAGAGGGCAGACTTTCCAGTCAGGATCAGCCCTGAAAACCCAAAATTCAGGCATTTTTAAGAAAAATCGCCTGTCTTCCCGGATTTCCATCTAAAACAATTGCTTTTCAGGGGCCGCCTCCGCAAACTTCGAGGCCAATTCTTTATGGATCAACAAGCTTGGATTGCTCTCGATTGCACCGCCTGCGGGGGCAGGCTGCGCGCCCCCCGTTCGGCCGTTGGCACCTCCGTGGGCTGTCCCACCTGCCACGCCCCGGTCAAAGTCCAGCTTTCCGGTCTCTTTGCCACTCCCATGATTGTGGATTCCCGCCTCAATCTGGGTGTGAATCCGTCCACCACCTCCGAGGAGACCGAGCAGTTCAAAAGCCGGCTGCGCAGCCTGTCCGACGACCAATACAAAGTGGATCCCGACAATCCGGTCATGAAACGCCGGGACAACCGCAAGGCCAAGCACGGCGCCGCCCTGACCAATTGGGAAAACACCGGCCGGTCCTCCTCCCGCTCAGGCTCCCACGATTCCAGAAAGCAGCAGAAACGGCTGGTGATCGTGCTGAGCATTGTCACCTGCCTGCTGGTCGCGGCGCTGGCCGGCATTCTGGTTTCTGGAAAAGGCTCCCTGGCTCCGCCCGCGCCATTGCCCAGCACCGCCACTGCCGGTCCCCGAGCCGGAGCCGCCTCCCCGGATGCCCTGCTGGAACTGCGCCCCGCCTCCGACTACCGCGACGCGGTTTGGAAAGTGGTCACCCAGTTCTGCCGCACGGAGAATCCCCGGGATCTCCGCACCATAATCCGCGATCCGGAACGGGTCGCGCCCCTGATCCGTGAGTACTATGGCAGCGGGGGCCAGACCTGGCTGCCCATTCCTGTGGGGGACCCCATTGATCCCTCGAAGTTCAGCACGGACAAAAACTGGGTTGCCTTCGATCTTCCCCTGCCGGATTTCCAGTCCCGATCCATGGCCGTGCAGAAGACACCGCAGGGGTACAAAGTGGACTGGGAAAGCTTTGTGGCCTACAGCGAGCTTTCTTGGAAGGAACTCCGCGAGAAACGGCCGCGCACCCCCACTCTGATGCGGGTCATTCTGCGTCCAGTGGGATATTTCAACAATGATTTCCCCTCCGAGGACACCCACCGCTGCTTCCAACTCCGTGACGAGCACCGGGAAAACGTGATTTATGGTTATGTGAAGCGCGCCAGCAACACCGAAAAGCGGATGCAGGAACTGATGATCAACGCCCGGGAGATGAACGCCATTGTCCGCGTGGCCTATCCGGAAAAAAGCACCACCGCCAATCAGGTCGAGATCGTGGAGGTGGTGGACAAAGGGTGGGTTCTTGGAAAGGATGCTCCCTCTCCCTCTTCCTCCTCTGCCCCGTCAACCACCCCCACGGCCTCCACGGACGGCAATTCTCCGGTGCCTGTCGCCTCTCTATCTCCACCGGCGGTGCCTGCGGAGATCGCCCCCTCTGCCTCCCTGATGAATGACGGGCCGGAAGGTGCTTCCCTGCTGGACGACTCCTCGTCCCCCGCCTCCCCGGCCGCCTCAGCACCTTCCTCCGGCCGCAATCCTCTGCCGAGCCTATCGGGACCGTGAATCGGGCCATGCCCCCGGTTTCAGGCTGACAGACAGGAACGGATCACGGGCAGCCCGCTGCCCATGTCATTTCCTGCCCTTTCATCGGCGGCGGCTTGGTGATTGTGCCGCCATGTCCGGCTTTTCCCTTTGGCGGAATCAATCCAGCGGTTGAAAAGCTGAATCACACGCTTTGCTTCCCGCCGGAGCGGTCTTTGATTCCCCTCCCTTTTCCCATGATGAATCCCGAATACTTCGCCCGCGTCGCCGCTGAACTGAAAATCCGGCCTGCCCAAGTGGCCGCCACCGCCGAACTGCTGTCAGAGGGCGGAACCGTTCCGTTTATCGCCCGCTACCGCAAGGAGGCCACGGGGGAACTCGATGAGGTGGCCATCACCGGCATCCGCGACCGCCTGATCCAGCTGGCGGAGCTGGATTCCCGCCGCAGCGCGATTCTGAAAAGTCTGGAGGAGCGCAAGCTGCTCACCGACGCCCTCAAAACCGCCCTCGCCAAGGCCGACACCATGGCGCGGCTGGAGGATATCTTCGCTCCCTACCGCCCGAAGCGTCGGACCCGCGCCACCATCGCCAAGGAGAAAGGACTGGAGCCCTTGGCCGAATGGCTGATCGCCGCCCAGGCTGATCCCGGTGTCAATCCCGCCGCCGAAGCCAAAAAATTCATCAAAACCGAGGGTGTGGACGCGGAGCTGCAGGTCAAAACCCTGGAGGAGGCTCTGGCCGGTGCGCGCGATATCCTGTCGGAGCGCATGAGCGATGACGCCGCTGTCCGCTCATCCGTGCGGAAGATTTATGAGGAGGATTCCGCTCTGGGCAGCAAGGTGCTGCTGGGCAAGGAAACCGACGAGGCCGCCGCCAAATACCGCGATTATTTCGACTGGTCGGAATCCCTCAAAACCGTGCCCAGCCACCGGCTGCTGGCGATGCGCCGGGGGGAGAAGGAGGGTTTTCTGATGCTGCGGGTCACCATTCCCGAGGACAAAGGCATCGACGCCGCCAAGCGGCTGTTCGTCTCCGGCCACGGTCCCGCTGCGGAGCAGATATCCCAAGCGGTCAGCGACGGCTGCCGGCGTCTGTTATTCCCCGGTATGGAGACCGAGCTCCGCCTCTCCTCCAAAAAAAAGGCCGATCTGGAATCCTCCCGCGTCTTTGCGGAAAACCTGCGCGAGCTTCTCCTCGCCGCGCCACTGGGCGAGAAGCGCATGCTGGCGATTGATCCCGGATTCCGCACCGGCTGCAAAACCGTGGTCCTCGACGCCCAGGGCAAGCTGCTGCACAACGACGTGATTTACCCCACCGCCGGCAGTCAGAGCCAGCTGGTGGAGGCGGCGCGCACGGTGCTCACGCTGATCGAGAAATTCAAAATCGAGGCCATCGCCATCGGTAACGGCACCGCCAGCCGGGAGACGGAGGCCTTTGTGCGCAAGCTCAAGCTGCCGCCAGCCATCTCCGTGGTCATGGTGAATGAGAGCGGTGCCTCCATCTACTCTGCCAGTGATGCCGCGCGGGAGGAATTCCCGGATCAGGACCTCACCGTGCGCGGGGCGGTGTCCATTGGCCGCCGCCTGATGGACCCCTTGGCGGAACTGGTGAAAATCGATCCCAAGTCCATCGGGGTCGGTCAGTACCAGCATGATGTGGATCAGCACCTTCTGAAAAACACCCTCGACGACTGTGTGCAGAGCTGTGTGAACGGGGTGGGCGTTGAGCTGAACACCGCCTCCAAGCAGTTGCTGTCCTATGTCTCCGGCCTCAACAGCGGCATCGCGGAGAATATTGTCAGCTTCCGCCACGCCAACGGGCCTTTTCAGACCCGTGCGGAACTGAAAAAGGTGCCCCGCCTGGGGGACAAGGCCTTTGAGCAGGCCGCCGGCTTTCTGCGCATCCACGGGGCCAAACATCCGCTCGACTCCTCAGCGGTCCATCCCGAGCGTTATGCGCTCGTGGAGAAAATGGCCGCCGATGCCGGCTGCACGGTGGCGGATCTGATGAAGGACGCTAAAAAACGCGAAACCATTCAGCTCCAGAAGTATGTCAGCCCGGAAGTGGGCCTGCCGACCCTGCAGGACATCCTGGCGGAACTCGCCAAACCAGGCCGTGACCCGCGCCAGAAGTTCGAGACCTTCGCCTTTGCGGACGGGGTGGAAAAACCGACCGATCTTCAGGTGGGCATGAAGCTGCCCGGCATCGTCACCAACGTCGCCGCCTTCGGAGCTTTTATCGACATCGGGGTGCATCAGGACGGACTCGCGCATGTCAGCCAACTGGCGGATCATTTCATCAAGGACGCCAGCGAGGCTGTGAAAGTCGGGCAGCGCGTGCAGGCCACAGTGCTGGATGTGGACCTGCCCCGGAACCGTATCTCGCTGAGCCTGAAATCCAAACCGGACTTTGAGAAAAAAGCCGGAGGCAAACCCGGCGGTCCGGGCGGTCCCGGAGCGGGAGACGGAGGCGGCCAGCAGCGCGGGCCGGGTGCCTCCGGTCCCCAAGGCGGCAGAGGCGGAAACAGCGGTGGCGGCGGACGTCCCTCCCAAGCGGGTGTCGGGAGTGGTCTGGGCAATCCTTTTGGCGGCGACTGGTTCAGCCAGGCGCAGAAAAAGAAATGACCATGAAAAGCAGCGGGAGACGTGTGGAAGCAGTGAAATTCAGAAACAATCGACATGCCTCCGGCCTGCCGCTGCCGCAGCCGGCTTTGCCTTTTCGTATGGCCCGGCAACTCTCCTTCCTCCTTCCCCCTTCCCGCTTTCCTCCGTTTCAGTCCTCTCAGAAATTCCAAGCCACCGCTTCTGAATCCGGCATTCCCGTTTGAACCCTCCCTCCGTCATGGCCACCGCAATTCTTCTCGTACATTGTCCCGATCAGCCCGGTCTCGTCCGGGCGGTGGCCTCCTTCGTGGCTGAAAATGGCGGGAACATGGTTCACTTCGACCAGCATGTGGACAGCCAGGAGGGTGTCTTTTTCATGCGGGCGGAGTGGGACCTGGCCAACTTCGTCATCGCGCGCGGCGATCTGCCGGTCTTCATCCGCGCGCTGGCGGAGCCCCGCCGCATGAAGTGGAGCCTGCATTTCTCCGACGAGCGGCACCGTCTGGCGCTTTTTGTCAGCAAGGACGCCCACTGCCTCTACGATCTGCTCAGCCGCCACGAGGCCGGCGAGCTGGATGCGGACATCCCACTTATCATCGCCAATCACGACACCCTGCGCCCGGCGGCGGAGCGCTTTGGCATTCCCTTCCATCTCATTCCCGTCACCGCAGACACCAAAGCCGCCGCCGAGGCCAGGCAGCTGGCCCTGCTGGAGGAGCACGGGGTGGAGACCGTGGTACTGGCGCGCTACATGCAGATCCTGTCCGACGGTATCTGCGCCGCCTGGCCCAACCGGGTGATCAACATCCACCATAGCTTCCTGCCCGCCTTTCCCGGCGCCAAACCCTATCACAGCGCCCACCACCGCGGCGTGAAAATCATCGGCGCCACCAGCCACTACGTCACCGCCGAACTGGATGAGGGGCCGATCATCGAGCAGGACGTGATCCGCGTGACCCACAAGCACACCGTGCAGGACCTTGTACGGCAGGGCCGGGACTTGGAGAAGATCGTCCTCTCCCGCGCCGTCCGCTGGCACCTCCAGCGCAAGGTGCTGGCCTACAACAACAAGACGGTCGTCTTCGCCTGAAATCCCGGCGGTCCGTCCCTTTTTGGGGTGGACGCCGCCCCGCATCCAGGGAAGGAATACCTGTTCCTCCGGACCGGGTCTGTTTTGATGACGCTCCGGCCCGCCGTGCGCTCAGTCCGTTCCGCCCTGCCCCGCCTTTCATGAGTTCCGATCCGCAGCCTGTCTATTACGACAACCACATGCACACTCCCCTCTGCAAGCATGCCGCAGGGGAGCCGGAGGAATATGCGGAGACCGCCCTGGCGCGCGGGCTGAAGGGTATCATCATCACCTGCCACAGCCCTATGCCCACCGGCTGGTGGCCGGCGGTGCGCATGGATCACGCCCAGCTGGATGAATACCTGGCGCTGGTGGCCCGCGCCACCAAGGCCTTGGCCGGCCGGCTGGACGTCCGGGTGGGCATGGAGATGGATTTTTTTCCCGGCATGGAGGACTGGGTGCGGAAGCTGATCGACCGGTGCGACTTCCACCACGTGCTGGGATCGGTGCATTACTTCTCCCCGGAATACCGCAAAAAATACTGGAAGGGGGACACCGCGCCTTTCTTCCAGCAGTATTTCACCCACTTGGCGGAAAGCGCGGAAACCGGTCTGTTCGACACTCTGGCGCACCCGGATCTGGTGAAGAACCTGGACCCGGACCTTTATGAGTTCGAGGACCTGCGGGAGCACGTGGGTGCCTGTCTGGACCGGGTGGCCGTCGCTGGCACCGCCATGGAGCTGAACACCTCCGGCCGCCTCAAGTCATCCGGCCAGTTCAACCCCGGTCCCGAAATGCTGGGCATGATGCGCGAGCGCGGCATCCCGGTGGTGCTGGGCAGTGACAGCCACACCCCCCGCCGCGTGGGCTCGGACTTCAACGACGCCTTGGATTCCCTGGAGGAGGCCGGTTACACGGAAGTGTCCCATTTCCTGAACCGCCAGCGTATCGACCTGCCTATTCCCCTCGTGCGCGCCAGCCTGCGTCCGCTGACGGACGCGCACTGAGCGGGGCAGCGGAGCTCTGCACGTAAGCCTTCGGCGCGTGACCATACGGCAAGGATTGACAGCAGCTGCAAACGCTCCCGGGAACAGCACAGCAGATTATTTTCCCCGCTCGTCGGGCAAACAAACCCTGACGGTCTAACCGGTCCTTGACCGGATCCCGGACACCGCTGAAAAGATAGAGGAGACGATGCAGTAGGCGATGACGGTAACCACTCCGGCCAGGAAGATGATGATGGCGGGGGAGATCAGGGCGGTAAGCTTTTTGATGCGGGAGTCCAGCTCCTTGTCATAACGGATGGCCGCCTTTTCCAAGGACCTGGACAGATTGCCGGTCTGCTCGCCCACGGCGATGATGTCCGATATCAGGGGCTGGAAGCCGCCGGCTCCGCGCAGCGAGGACGACAGGGGATCACCGGAGGAGACGGCTTCGATAACCTGCTCCAGGCGGTGCCGGAAATGGCGGTTCGGCGTGCCGGTGACCAGCAGCTTCAGTGCGCCCAGCAGGGGCACACCATTGGTGAGAAGATTGCCCAGCGCCTGGGTGAAGCCGGCGTAGAAGCGGCTTTCCATGATGGGGCCAAAAAGCGGAATGCGCAGCTTCGCCCGGTCCCACCATCCGCGCCCGGTTTTGCCGGCAATGGCCGCCCGGAACGCCACCGCCGCCACCGCCGCGCCGATGATCATATGCCAGGCGTAGGCCGTGCAGAAGCCGCTGAAGTCGAGGAGCATCCTGGTGATCGCCGGCAGCTGCTGGCCGGTTTTGGACAGCAGGCTGGTCAACTGCGGCACCAGGACCAGGGTGAACACCGCCATCAGCAGCGCGCAGGCTCCGGCCATGAAGGCGGGATACACCATGGCGGCGGTGAACCTCTTTTGGAGATCCTGCAGCTGGGTCATGCTTTGGGTCATGCGGATCAGCACCCCGGGGAGGGTGCCCGAGGCCTCGCCGGCCGCCACCAGCGAGGTGTAGAAATCATCGAAGGCCGGGGAGGTTTGACGGAATGACGACGACAGGGTGCTGCCCTCGCGCAGATGCATGCGCGCCAGCGCGCTGGCGCGGCGGATCTGCGGATCCTGCTGCTTTTCCGCCATGACGGTCAGGGCCTGCTGCGCGGGCAGACCGGCCTCCAGCAGGTCAGCCAGCTCCCCTGTGAAGAAGATCAGGCGGGTGCGGTTCAGCTTTGGCAGGGAGCCTCCGGCACCGGCGGCATTCCCGGCGGCGGTGCCCGCCTCCTCCTTCAAATCCAGGGGAGCCAGCTGTCGGGACTCCAGCTGACGGCAGGCCTCGCCACGGGTGGGGGCGTCCAGGACGCCGGTGATCCGGTCCCCGCCGACACCCAGCGCCTGATAGGAAAATTTAGGCATAACAACAAATTCGGCAGCATGGTGGAGTAAAGTGGATCAGTGCCCGTGGTCGGCGGCGGTGACCGCGATGACCTCCTCAATGGTGGTCTCGCCGGAGATGACCTTCAGCCAGCCATAATCCCGCATGGGGATCATGCCCTCCGCCCGGGCTTTGGCCCGCAGGGCGGAGACCGGCGCGCGGTCGGCGATCAGCTCCTGCATGGCGCTGTTGATGGTGCAGATTTCCACAATCGCCATCCGCCCGCGGTAGCCGGTGCCCCGGCATTCACGGCAGCCGCCGGCACTGAAAATCAGGTGTTTTTGATCCAGCGGAAAGCCGATGGAGTTCAGATAGTTATCGTGGTGCTGATGCTCCTCCGCCGGACGCCGGCAGTGGGGGCACAGCCGGCGCACCAGCCGCTGGGCCAGAAAGGCGCGCACCGACGAGGCGATGAGGAAGGGCTCGATGCCCATGTCCACCAGGCGCGAGATGCCGCCCACGGCGTCATTGGTGTGCAGGGTGCTGAACACCAAGTGGCCGGTCAGGGCACCGCGGATGGCGATCTCCGTGGTCTCCAGATCGCGCATCTCCCCCACCATGATCACATTGGGATCGCCGCGCAGGATGCTGCGCAGGCCGGCGGAAAAGGTCAGGTTGATCTCCGGCTTCACGGCGATCTGCACCACGCCGTCGAGTTTGTTCTCCACCGGGTCCTCAATAGTCACAATGCGCCGGTCCTTCGTGTTCAGCTCCCGCAGGAAGGTGTAAAGCGTGCTCGACTTTCCGGACCCCGTGGGACCGGTCACCAAGATGATGCCATTGGGCATGGCCAGCAGGCCCCGGATCTGCGCCTCCAGATGGGTGCTGAGTCCCAGCGCCCCCAGATCCATGCGCTCCCTCCCCAGCAGGCGCAGGCTGACGCTTTCCCCGTTCACCGACGGGATGGTGGCCACGCGCACGTCATAGCGGCTGCCGCCCAGCTCCAGGTTGATGCGCCCATCCTGCGGCAGGCGGCGCTCGGCGATGTCCAGATGGGCCATGATCTTCAGCCGTGAGACCAGCGAATTCTGCAGCAGCCGCACGTTGGGAGGCACCGCCACCTCGTTGAGCGCCCCGTCCACGCGGTAGCGGATGCGCACATCACTCTCCAGCGGCTCGATGTGGATGTCTGTGGCCCGCTCGCGGATGGCCTCGCTGAAGATCTGGTTCACGAAGCTCATCACTGTGGCCTCCTCATTGTCCTCCAGCACCGTGACCTCCTGCTTCAGGGCATCGTTCTCCATGGTGGCCAGCCGGCCGTCCAGCATTTCCTCGAACCGCTCCGCCCCCACTCCGTATCCCTGACGCAGGGCCTCGATCACTTGGGTGCGCGGAGACAGGGTCCAGACAATGCCCCGGTTCAGGGTTTGCCCGGCCATGTGACGGGCTTCAAGATCAAAGGGATCATAGGTGTAAAGCTCCAGTGCTGTGCTTTCATCCCGGCCTGGCAGCAGCCGGTGACGCAGCGCCAACCGGGCCGGCAGACACTGATGGAGCGGCTGTCCGGAACCGCCGGCGGGTACAGGGATCTCTGTAAAGTCCATGCCCAGGCGGGAGGCCAGGGCTTTGAAAAAGCGGGTCTCATCCGGAATGACGCCAGCGTCCATCACCGCATCCACCCAGCGTCCGCCGGAGACGCCGGCAGCCGTCAAAGCATCGGACAGATCGCCCGGCACTTCGCAGCCGCTGTCGGTGGCGGCAGCCAGCAGCAGCTTTTCAACCGGTCCGACGGCCGACGTTGCTCTGGGCGGGGAGGGCACTGGCGGGGCGCTGGACGCGGAAGGCTTAACGGCGCGGCTGGACGCCGGAGACGGGGAGGGGGCGGTGGCGTTCATGTTATTTACCGGAGTTGCGGGGTTGTGCCTCCCGGGACGCTGACGGCAGGGAGCGTTCATAGGAAGGCAGCGGCACCTCCGGAAAACTGGCCGCCGCATCCGCGCCCACCTGGGTGCGCAGATCCTCGTTGCGGCTGGCAATGTCCACCTCCGCCGTGTCCTCCACCACCACGGGCTGGATGAAGATGACCAGTTCCTTGCGGGCCTTGGTGGTTTTGGTGGATTTGAAGGCGTGGCCCAGCACCGGGATGCGGCTCAGCACCGGAATGCCGGTGGTGGACTTTTCCTCGTTCTCGGTGATCAGGCCCCCCAATACGATCGTGGAGCGGTTGGCCACGGTGACATTGGTCACCAGCCGCTCGGTGCCGATGATGGGCACCGTGTTCTCCGCCACCTGCTGCTGGCCGATCACGGTGTCGTTTACTTGGGCGATGGTCAGGCTGACCTCCTTGTTGCTGTTGATCAGCGGGATCACTTCCAGCTTCAGCACCACATCCTGAAACGCAATGTTGGTCCGCACACTGTCGGTGTTGGTCAGGGAGGTGATGCTGCTGGTGGGCACGGGAATGCGGCTGCCGGAGGTGATGACCGCCTTCTTGTTGTTGGCGGCGTAGATGGCGGGACGGCTCAGCACCTTGAAGCGCTGGCTGGTCTCCAGCGCGTGGATATAGGCGTCCACGCCGTCGGCGATCTGCCCATAGACATTCAGGCCCGCCAGCGGCCCCACGGCGGAGGCCGGCAGGGAGTTGCGGACATCGGTGACGGATTTCAGCACGGAATTGCTGGTGATCAGGCCCGCGGCGTAGTTCCCCTCCCCGCCGGCATTGAACTGGCGCAGGTAGTCCACGCCCACCTCCCGACCGTCGCCCAGGGAAAGCTGGCCGATGATAGTGGAGAGATAAACCTGCGGCGGTTTGTGGTCTAGGCTGTCCAGCAGGCTGGTGATCTTGGCGATGTCCTCGGCGGGGCCGTAGGCGATCAGCTTGTTGGACTGCACATCCGCCACCAGCCGGCTTTTGCCCACCAGCACGGACAGCGGCGCGGAGTTGTCCTCCGGCGTGGCCAGCTGGTCCTCGTAGCCGACCGGCGCGGTGCCCGCGGTGTCCCGCGTGCTCTGGGCGCGCCGCGGACGCCCGGCCAGCGTGGCCGGATCGCCGCTGGCCTGCGGGGGGCGGCGGGTGCGCACCACCTCCCCGCCCGCCATGGTGGAGCTGCCGGTGCCGGTATCCTGCAGCACATCCACCAGCACGGGCAGGATCTGGTCCACAAACACATACTTCATCCGCCGCTCCAGAGGCGTGGGCGAGGGAATGGGCTGATCGAATTCCCGGATCAGCTTTTTGGCGTAGAGATGGTCGGCCTCCATGGCCACCAGCATGATGCGGTTCAGGCGGTCATCCGCCACCACCCGCGCCGGGATGTTGGTCATGGCGCGCACCGGGACCCTCGTTTCACGGTCGCCCACGGTGTCCGTGGTGACGGGGGGGATGATCTGCCGGGTGGTGAAGGTGGTGCTGAGCATCTGGCCGATGATGACGGCATCGGCGTATTTCAGCGTGTAGAACTCCGTGCGCAGCCGCGCCCCCCCTTCCGGAGCGTCCAGCACTTTGACCACCCGGAGAATCTGCCGGATGTTGTCCGCATTCTCGGTGATCAGGATGCCGGGCGGACTGCTCACCGGAGTCAGGCGGCCAAAGGTGTTCAGCCCCACATGACTCCAGAGCGTGGTGGCGGCTTCGGAGGGATCAAGGTGCTCCAGCTTCAGGAAATAGGACGCCATCACATGGCCCGTCGGCAGGGTGTCGGGCTGCTCGTGCACGGTCAGGCCGCGCGTCAGATCGGCCTGCGTCGCCGTGGCCAGGACGGCCTTCACGCTGCGTCCGTCCGGCGAGTCCGCCAGCACGTAGCCATTCAGCTGCAGGGTGGATTCGATCAGCTCCACGGCCTCGGCTTTGGTGACCGGTTTGGCGGTCATCAGACTGAGGGGCTTGCCCTCGTAGATGCCCGAATCCCGCACCACGGTTTTGCCGGTCAGCAGCTCATACAGTCCAAGGATGTCACCCACGCCGTTGTTGGGAAACTGGAGCTGGATGGAGGCGTCCGGATCACTGGCGGTTCCGGGCACCGTTGCCGGGGGCGGCGCAGGGACTCCGGCCGCGGCATCCGGAAGCGGAGGATCCTCCTCCTGGGCACGGAGCGGGCCTGATGCCAGAAAAGCCAGCGCCAACAGCCGGCAGCTGGGTGCCAGGGACTTGGAGGAAGGGAGGAAACGTTTCATAGCATTATTGACCGGCGGAGGGCTGAAGGGGGGGATTGGCAATTGAAGCGGAAGGAGTGGCATCCGGTGCGGAGGCGGGATCCATCGGAGGCGGTAGGGGGGCTGGACCCGGAGCTGGAGCCGGCACCGGTGTCTGTGCCGGCGGCGCGGCGGAGGCAGGGGCGGGCGGCGGGGCTGTCTCCACCAAAGTTCGCCTGACAAATTCAATGCGGTCGCTGTCCGGGGCCGTGGGATAGGTGTCCAAAAACCCGGCGAAGGATTTACGGAATTTCTCCTGATCCTCCGCTGGCAGTTCTTCGAACTTTTTGGCGGAGAGCGGATCCAGTCCGCGCAGCAGAGCCTCCACCACCACCTGACTTTCGGAGCGTCCGGCGGGACGTGACATGTTGTCCAGTTTGGGCGGGGTCAGCCGCTCCGGATCGAACCGCACGGTGATGGACTGGCTGCCGGAGGCAATGACTGCCTCCGTGTTTTTCAGACCGCCTCCGCCGGTGACGGCAATGAGCCGCCAGCCCTGGGTATTGGGCGTGGAGGAGACGAGAAAGGATTCCCGGGTCGCCCGGTTCCAGACCGTGACCACACTGCCCCCCCGCATGGAGGCCACGCCGGACAGCACCAGGGAATCCGGCAGTCCCATGGACCGCCGGAAAGGCTGGCGCTCCAGCAGGGCCGCATACCGCGCGGCGGTCACCGGGGCGGGCACCGCCTCGTCCGCCGCGGCCGCGGAGCCCAGGAAGGCCATGGCCAGAACCGGAGTCAGGGTGAATAGAGGAGAAAAGGCCGGCTTCATGGTTTGAAAAGCTGGGCAATGGTGACCGTGCCGCCCAGCCGGGGCGGGGACGCGGACTGCGGCAGCAGCAGCATGTATTTGATGATCCGCAGCTTCTCAGGCGACTGCAGTTCGGCGAGCCAGCGGAAGACCGCGTTGTCAGGACCGCTGATCTGCACGGTCACAGAGAAATCCTGGGCGTATTTGCCCTTCTCCGGCTTCTGCAGCACCGGAATGCCGAAGGACAGCCCCCGGCTGCGGGCAGAGCTTTCCAGCTCCTCCAGAAACCGGCTGTGCTCCTGTCCGGGATCCTTCACCGCCGGCATGACGGTGTCCAGCCAGGCCAGCCGCGCCTCCCAGAAGGGGGCATCCGCCGCTGCGGCCTCCACGGCCATCAGCCGGGGCTCCAGTTCCGCGATTTTCTCCTCCGCCACTTTTCGGCGGGCGCTCTGATCACGCACGGAGAAGAAGAGCCCCACCGCCACCAGCAGTCCGCCGCAGACGCCCAGCAGGAGTTTTTCGGATGATGTGAGTGACCGCCTCATCGCATTTTCCCTTTCAGATTGAATGACGCCATCCCGTTGGCGGCAATGACGGGCTCGACCATGCTCCAGTCATAAACGCGCAGCTCCGGGTCAGTGTTCACCGTGGTGTAAAAAGTGTAGGCCTCCGCCGCCGATCCCGCGGTGCCGGTGACACCGAGGTCCGGCCCCTTGGACTCAAACCGTGTCAGGACCACGCCGCTCTCCCCCAGGCAGCGCGTGATGCTGTTGAGGTGCAGCATGGGATAACGTTTGGGGTCCAGCGCCATGCGCAGCCCCTGCCAGCGCTCCTGGGTGCCGCGGACCCGTTCGCCGAGGGCCTTCTCCCCGCTGTGCGAGGTGGCGGACGAGCTGACATTCTCCTCCAGTTCCGCCGCCTGTTTTTCCAGTGCTGAAAGCGACCGTCTTTCGCCTGTCCACCACAGCAGGACGGCTCCCGCCACCGCCACGGCGGCGGCCATTTTCAGCAGCCGGAGACGCTGCCCGCGTGAAGCCGCCCTGCCCTGTGCCGGCAGCAGGCGCGCGCTGCTGAACCGCGCCATTAGCTCCGGATCAGGAGCCGGGCGCGGGCGGATGCTGACCGCCAGACCGGTGGACGCGCCGAGCGCCGCGGCATCACTTTCCGAAAAGGAGCCGCGGATTTCGAGACCGGTGATCTCCGGCACCAGGCCCTGCTGGAAAAGCGTCAGGGCCGTGATGCGGATTTCCGCCGCCATCTGATCCGGCCGGCCCGGGGAAGCGGACAACAGCTGGGCGTGAACCAGCATGCCCCTGTTTCCGGCCAGCAGCACTGCGCGCTCCTGCTCCCAAGTCAGCACCAGGGAGTGCTCCGGAAGCGGAAAGCACCGCGCCGCCGGAATGAGCGCCGCAGGCTTCAGGGACAGAAACTCCGCCATGGAGGCTGCGGACACCGTGTCCACGCTGAGCACCGCCCCGCCGGAGGCCAGGGGAGTGAGATGGCATTCAAAAGGGGTCTGATCCGGATCCGCCGCCGCTGCGAGGCCGCGCTTCTCCAGCTGCATCACCGCCAGCCGGCGCGCTGTTTTGGCATCTTGGGAGGGAATGCGCACCGCGAAAGTCCGGCAGGCGCGGGAGGGCAGCCCCAGAATCAGACGGCCTGCGGATTTCTCCGGCAGGGCCTGTCCCTCCGTGGTGCCAGCCAGGGTGGAGGTGGTTTTGGACGGACACCACCAGCGCTCCCAGCGGGGCGCGGCATCGGGCAGCAGGACAGTAAATCGTTGAAACATGCGGTGGATCGTGGGCACAGAAAATTTCCTTATTATTCCTCTTTGATGAGCAGCAGTCCCGGACCGTTGAGAACGGTCAGACGCCGCTCCAGATTCCCCGCCCGCGCCAGGCACTCCGTGCGGCGGACAGGGTGCGCCAGGGTGAGCAGAGAGGAAGCGCGGCGGTAGTTGCGCTCCGGCACGTCCAGCACGCTGCGCACCTCCGGCAGGCTTTTGAAGGTGTAATCATCTTCCGTGTCCGGCAGACCGTCGGGGCCGTTGCGGGTCCGGATGAGCCGGCTGACCTCCGTGGAGGTGACATCGAAAAGCGCCTCCAGGATCTGGGATGGTGCTGTGTGGACATCCAGGGTGCCATCGCCATACAGCGTGAAGCTGCCGCGCCAGCCGGGATTTTTGCGGTCCATCACATCCGCGCCCCGCACCATCAGGACATCGTCCAAGGTTCCGAAGGGTTTGTTGTACGGCCAGTCCGGATGGTCCTGCGAAAGATAGAGGCTGCGCTCCGCGCCGTTGGGGTGCGGATTATCGTCAGCGTCGATCCAGTCGGAGATGGATTCCACGAGGGCGGCGGCATCACGGCTGTCCAGTCCCCATTTCTCAAACAGGCGGCCCGTCATGCGGCGCAGGCGCTCGTTGGAGCCCAGCTGGTTGATGGCCACGCGGGAGCCCTCGGTGCTCAGGCTGATCTCATAGGAGGTGGTGGAGGTCATCCACTGGCGCAGCAGCGGATCGCCGCGGGTGATGGCGGGATGGGCTGCAATGGTGCGGGCGGACTGCAGCAGCAGGCGGGCCCGGAATTCCTTTTCAGCCTCAATGGATTCGTCCAGTCCCTGCTGAAGGTGCTTCACCAGCCCGATCACCGCGAAGGACATGAACATGATCGCCCACAGCACCAGCAGCAGGGAGGAGCCGCGGCACGCCCTTCCCCGCCGGCGGTGGTGCGGGCCTGAAAAAAGAGATTGGATCGGAAGGGAGTGCATGACGGCAGGTCAGTCAGGCAATGGTGAGCACGGTGCGCTCCGGCGTGGTGCGGCCCGGCAGAAACAACTTCAGCTCAATCAGCGGAGGCCGCGCGGGAGGGCTCTGCTCCAGCCAGATTTTTTTCGCCGGATCATAGAACCGCCACTCCACACGGCTGACCTCCGGCAGCAGATCCACCCAGAACCGGCCCTGCAGGTCAGATTTCACAAACTGGTTTCCCTGCCGGGACTGCATGGGGCTTTCCGGCACTGGCTCGCCCTCATCCGTCACGCGGAAAAAGTCCGGCACGCTCATGGCCAAGGAATAACGCTCCGGCGGCAGGATGGACACGGCACCGGTGGCAGTGGAGGTGGAGGTGGAGGTGGAGGTGGAGGTAGCAAATTCCCGGCCCTTGGCCGCAAGCCGGCGCTCATCGCTCCACGGGTTGGCGCAGAGGGTCACCACCGGCTTATCCCAGCGCGGATTCGGCCCCCAGATCCAGGCGTCAGGCACTCCCCGGAGGATGAACTCCTGCCGCAGCGGACTGTTTTCCAAAACTTTCAGTTCGATTGTGGCCTGTTCCGGCAAATGCCCCAAGGCCAGGCGGGTGCGGTTCAGAAAAGCCTCCATCCGGCGGTCCTCGGTGCTGCTGGCGGCCAAAGTGCCGGTGGCCTCCACGGTGCCGCTGACAATGGCGTGGATGGCCCCGGCCATGAGGGCGAGAATCGCCAGCCCCACCACCACCTCCAGCAGGGTCATGCCGCTGGCTGCGCGGAAACGGGGGACCCTCCCGGCCACGGCTGTGGAATCAGGGGCGGTAAACATACAGTTCCGCTTTGTCGCGGGGTTCATTCCCGGCCTTCATGTCCCTGGCCTCCGCCGTCAGAAGGTAAAGCCCCTTCACCGGCTGGCCGGTGCGGTTGATCCATTTCACCTCCTCCAGCGCGGAGGTGAATTCGATGCCCAGTCCCTCATCCCGCCAGCTCAGCGTCATCTCCTCACGCTTCGGTTTCGCATTGGCCTCGTTCAGCGTCGATTCCAGTCCTCTGCGGACCGCGGCCTGGCGGCGCAGGAGATTGGCGGAATCCAGGGTGGAGTGCAGCAGGGTGGCCAGTCCGGTGACCGTGATGGCGAAAATGGTCAGGGCGATGATGATCTCCAGCAACACGTAGCCATTATTGGCGTTGCCATCGGCACGGCCCCGGTCATGCCCGCAGGTTCTCCGTCCGGGGAGGAGACCTTGGAGGCCGGGGATGCCGTGTGAAGTGCCCATGGTGATCCGGAAATAAAAGCTTTTGTCAGGATGAAAACGCCTTGGCCGGACCGCTGCGCTCCCGCACCAACTCCCCGGTCAGAAGATCAAAAGCACCCTCCAGCTCCGTGCCGCCGGTGGTGAACCGCACCTGCACCGGGCTGGCCATGCCATTGGGCTGGAACACCCAGCGCCGCACGCGTCCGTCCTGCAGATCGTCCCACTCCCCATCGCCCCAGAAAAGCACGCCAGGCTTGGTGCCGTTCTCCATGGCGATGGTCAGGTTCCAAGGCATTTCGGGCGCACGCGGTTTGTCCTTATTCTTATCGTTGTCCGCCGGTTTGTCCTTATCATTGTCCGCCGGTCCGGCCTTGCTGGTCAGTGGTCTGACCCCCTGCGGCTGGGCCGCCTCCACACGCTCCACCGCCGGGCCCGGCTCCGGCTCCTGCCGTTCGTATTCGGTGATGGCCGGCGGCGTGCGCAGTTCTTCGAGCCATTTCAGGAACTCGTCACGCTTCAGGAAGTCCCGGTTGCCCGGCACGGCGTGAATCCCGCCGCGCTCGAAGATGATCTCATACTGGCGGTGCTCCCGCATGGCCCGCCCGCGGACCTCCTGCACCATATCCGCCAAGGCGGTCAGGGGCGCACGGGCCTTCTCCCCGTCGTTGAGACCTTGAAGGGTGGGCACGGCCACGGCGGCGATGACGGCGATGATGGTCATGGCGATGATGATCTCGATGAGCGTGAAGCCCCCTCTGCGGTCCCCGCTGCGGGGGCCGCCCTGACTGCGCCTGATCATGTCCGGGGACGTTTATGGGTTCGCTTTGGCCAGCTTCCAGTTGCCAATGTCGTCGTCGCTCTCCACACCGTCCTTGCCGAGGGAATAGACGTCGTAGGGAGCCTTGCTGCGCTTGGCCGGGCAGACATACTGGAACTCCTTGTTCCATGGGTCCTTCGGCACCTCCTCCAACAGCTGCGTCCAGCGCTCCGGCACGGGTTCAGCCGTGGGGCGCTCCACCAGTGCCTTCAGCCCCTGCTCCGCGGTCGGCGGCTGAAGGTTGCGGGCCTCGTAAACCTTGATCTGTGTCAGGATATTTTTCACATCCGACTCCACGCGGGTCTCCTTGGCCACATCGACGTTGCCCTTGATGAGATTGATGGCGGCCGCGCCCAGAATGGCGATAATCGTGATCACGAGCACGATCTCGATCAGCGTGAAGGCCGCCCTTTTTTTGCGCCCCTGAAGGCGGCGGAATGAGTCACATGCAGTCATGCTGAGGGATACGACCCGCCTGCGGTCACTTATCATTTCCGCAATTCAATCCAGCTCCGCGGAACCCGACCAGCCTTGGGTGGTTCGTCTTAATAAATTGATTATAAATCTTTTATAAAGATTTATCTTTACAAATCAAAGCGGTTTTAATACCGATTTATGAACCAAAATGAGCAATATAAACATCCAGTGTTCAACGGTCTGAAACGGGCCAGCCGAGGAACTGGCCTCAGCGGCGCACCTCATAGAGGTAAGCCTCGGAGGTGCCGTCGATATGGAATGAGCCGTCCGGCCCGGCCTTCAGACCGCTGCCGGCTTTTGGAACTCCCCGGTGGTCCAGAGGCCGCACCGAGACCGGCGGAGCGCCCGCCAGACGGATGGTGGCCTGCACCGGCTCCAGCAGCAGCGGCGGCGTGCCCGCGGCCTCCAGCACGGTGCCGTCCGTACTGTAACGGGCACCGGTCTGTTTGTCCCGCGCGAGAGCGGTGATCAGGATGCGGTGGCTCTGTGCCAGCGGCTGGTCGTCGAGCGGGGTGAGGATGAGGCTGACAAACTCCGTCAGGCACTCCACTTTCACGGCGGGCAGCTTCACCGGCTTGCGCCCCGGATGTCCGATGACTCCCTGGGTTTTCGGGCTGTGCACGAGGATGCGCCCCTGGCCGTAATCCCACGTGAGCTCGCCGGTGGCGGAGCGGATGGTTTTGGCTCCGGCGTCGCGCCATCGGTCCACCTCGTTCACGGACTTCCCCTGCCCGGTGAAATCCACCGTGACCCGGCCGGCGGCAAAGGCCTCGAACGGAGTGCCGCCGTCCTTCCCTTCCAGCCAGGCGGGCTGCCCGGAGAAGAACCGCTCCTCTTTCACCCGCCGCGCGGCCACGGGAGGCCCCTCCTGAAAATGCCCTTTGAGCACCGCGAACGCCAGTGCCGGGAACTGCCCCAGATAATGCGGCGTGTCTGTCGCATAGCTGGTCATGCGCGGCCACCCCTCACCGAATCCCATACCGCTCTGCGCAAAATGGAACGAGGCGTCCCAGCCCTGAAGCCCCAGCCCGTAGAAGGCTATGATGGGAGCGGCCTCCAGTTTCCATTGATTCGGCGGGCTCATGGTCCACTCCGTTATGGAGAAGGGCTTGTTCTCCATCTGGCGCAGGGCGATCTGGAACAGGCCGTCGCCCGGCGTGGACAGGTTTGAATCCGCGCTCACTTTGCCCTCCTGGATGCCGTGGCCGCCTGCGCCGCCGCCGAAGTAGGTGTGGCGGTCGATCATGGATCCCACATTGTCCGTCCAGAGATTGGTCTGCTCGGTCAGGCTGGAGCCCCCCTGCCAGTTGGTGGTGATGGTCAGGCCCTTGAAGCCGGCGGCGCGCACCGCCGCCTCACATTTCCGGAAAAACCCCGACTGCATCTCCGCCAGAAAGCGCAGTTGGTCCCCCGCCCGCGCGGTGCGTCCGGCGTGGCTTCCGCGGATGCCGCCGGTGTCCAGCTCGTACGGCCCCATCAGGCTCAGCTCCCCCTTGGCCAGGGATTCACCGTCCAGCCCGCCCCACGCGGCCTTCAGTTTTTCGTCGCTGCTGTATTTGGCTTTGGCCCACGCGCACCACTGCTGGCGCAGCCGCGCCGCATGGAGCGGCCAACGTTTGGGCTGCGGCGACACCAGATCCCCGAGAGGATTCCAGAAGAACACGCTGTCCTCGTTCTGGAACTCCACCATGTCCAAGGCGGGATCCTCGGCATACCGCAGGCCGGTGATAGCGTTTTTGTGATTCAGCAGCTCCAGCATCACCTTGCGGCGGATGTTCTGCAGTTCCGGGCTGACGGTGATGATGCCGTAGGTGTCGCGCAGCCCGGAGTTTTTACCGCCCATGGGCTCCAGCTCCGCGAAAAGCTCCTTGGGATACCCGTCCCCCTCCCGCACCGGGAAGTGATAGAAGACGCTCCAATCCATGTAAATGCCCGCCTTCTTCAGCTCGCTGAACCACCAGTCGAACTCCGCCAGCTTTTTGGGATCGATCCGCCCGTCCGTGGTCACTTCGTCGAAAACCGTGTGCTGCCGGACAATGTTCACACCGTTGGCCCGCAGCCAGGCAATTCGTTTCAGCGACTCCTCCCGCGTCAGGCCGCCCTGCTCCTGATTGGCGTTCACACCCCAGAATTTGACCGGCTTTTTGGTGGAATCGGAGGCGAACACGAGGTTTTTGCCGGAGGCGGTCACGGCTCCGAAGCGCCCCGCCGGCGCGGGATTCAGCGACGACAGATCGATGACGGAATCCGGCGACACCGGATCCCCGCCCGCCAGCAGCGGGAACCAGACATCCGGTCCCGCCGCCGGGCGGGCATCGGGATGAGTGATCCCCTGAGGAATAAACCCGTCATTGGTCAGGACCAGACAGTCCACCCCTCCATGGTTCGACGGCCCCCCGACCGTGCGGAAGGCGATGGTGTGCTTTCCGGCCTTGAGGGAATGTGCGCCCGCCCCCACCCAAGCGATGAAGCGCAGGTCCGGCTTGTCGTCGTCGGCGATGTTCTGCTGCCCGCGCGCCTTGGTGAAATCGACCGCCCTCCACTCCCCGCTGTCCACCCGGACCTCCATGCCGGAAGCCACGGGATTGGCCCGCAGCCACAGCGTCCAGGTGCCGTCCGCCGGTAACTCGGCCACACACTCCGCCGAGCCCGGCTCGTCACCGAAGTTGCTCAACCATTCCCCGCCGGACAGCCGATCCTTTTTCACTTGGTTTCCATACCACGGGTGCTTCGCCATGCGGGGATTCACGGCGGACTCCGCCTCCACCCAGACCGTCTCCGCCGATGAGAAAGTGGAGGCGGCGAGGGAAAGACAAAGCAGGGGCAGAAGACCGGAGGGGGTGCGGAGGCGGCGGAGCATACAAAAAGAAAGGAAAAGGAGGCGGCGGGAAACAGACGGAAAGGAAAGGGTGTAAAACCGGAACGGTTTATCGATCCCATGCCAAGGCAACGAAACGCGATGATGCCCGCCCGCCTTCCGCCGGACGCGCAACACCGGGGAATTCCCGATTCAATGGTTCCCCGCCGGGCATTTCGTGCTGGCATCCGGCAGCCCCGTGGGTTTGGTCCGCTTTCGAATTTGCCCCCTCCACCCTCCCCATGGACTCCACGCCCCTTCCTGTTCTGCACGTCTGGTCAAAACTCAGTTCCGCCCGCTGGGAGGACGCTTGGATGGAGCGCTTTTACGCCATGCCCAAAGCCAGCCCGGTGATCACCTCCCTGCCCGGCGGCAAAACGGTGCGCGTGGAGGTTTACTGCGAGCGGAAAGCCGACGCCGAAAAAATCCTGCGGGAGTTCGGCGGCAAGATCCGCGAGCTCAAACCCCAGAACTGGGCCGCCGCCGCTGCTGCCCGCCTGGAGCCCGTGCGGGTCCGCAGCCGTCTGATCATCACCCACGACGAGGAGGCGTGGAAAGCGGAGCAGGAGGCCCACCCCGACCGCATCGTGCTGCTCATCCCCGGCGAGATGGCCTTTGGCACCGGCGACCACGCCACCACCTCCACCTGCCTCCGCCTGCTGGTGGACGACGCGGCCCGCCGCACGAGTCCCTGGACCGTGCTGGATCTCGGCTGCGGCACCGGCATTCTGGCCATCGCCGCCGCCAAACTCGGCGCCAAACCGGTCGCGGGCTTTGACTACGACCCCGCCGCCGTGCGCATCAGCAAAAAGAACGCCACCCTGAACGGCACGCGCGGCATCCGCTTCACCAAAGATGATATGCTGACCTGGCAGCCCGAGGCCCAATATGACATCGTGCTGGCCAATATCTTCTACGACGTGCTCACCCTGTCCTTCGAAAAAATCGCCGCCGCCGCCAAACCCGGCGGCATGGTGATCGTCTCCGGCATCCTCCACGAGCAAGCGGAGGGCTGCCTCGCTGCCGGCACCAAAGCCGGCCTGGTCTTTCAGCCGCCCATCCGCCGCGGCAAATGGGTCACGGCGCTGGCGGAGAAGCCTGCAAGCTGATCAATCCTCATCGCATTCCCGATTTGGGAGCACGAGGTTCAAGCCCAAACGCTGTGCAAGTTCCCGGTGCCTGTCGGGCCCTGAATTTGTTCAAATTTGCAGTTTCAGGCAATCTCGACATACCAAGGGAAGCGCATTTTGACTGCGGATCCTACCTCCGCAGATTCTCGGCAACCGTGCGGAAATTCGCGAGGCCCGCCATCAGATTCTCCACGATTTCATCCGCCAGATCGATGGGCTCCGGCAGGTTGTCGAGGTCCGCCAGGCTGTCATCCTTCAGCCAGAAAAGATCGAGGCTGGTCTTGTCTCGGGCGGCGAGCTCCTCGTGGGTGTATTTCCGCCAACGGCCTTCCGGATTGGTTTCCGCATTCCAGGTTTCCTTGCGCTTGTGACGGTTGGCGGGGTTGTAGCAGTTGATGAATTCCCGCAGATCCTCCAACCGCAGCGGCTTGCGCTTGAGGGTGTGGTGGATGTTGGTCCGGTAATCGTAATACCACACCTCCTGGGTGGCCACATTTTTGCCTGCCGGACGGTTGTCGAAGAAGAGCACGTTCGCCTTCACGCCCTGGGCGTAAAAGATGCCTGTCGGCAGGCGGAGAATGGTGTGCAGCTCCGTGGTTTCCATCAACTTCCGGCGCACCGTTTCCCCGGCTCCGCCCTCGAATAGCACGTTGTCGGGGAGCACCACGGCGGCACGGCCTGTGGTCTTGAGAAGCGAGCGGATGTGCTGGAGGAAGTTCAGCTGCTTGTTGGAGGTTGTCGCCCAGAAGTCCTGCCGGTTGTAAGTGAGATCGTCCCGCTCCTGCTCACCCTCCTCATTCGTGAAGGTCATGCTGCTCTTCTTGCCGAAGGGCGGATTCGCCAGCACATAATCCACCGCCATCGAAGGCTGCGCGACCAGGGCATCCGCCGAGGAAATGAGCGACTCCCCATCGATCTCGCCGATGTTGTGGAGAAACAGGTTCATCAGGCAAAGGCGCCGGGTTCCGGCGACGATTTCATTCCCGGAGAAGGTTCCCTTTTTGAGAAACGCCCGCTCATCCTTGTTCAGCGTGTTTCCTTCCCGGGTCAGGTAGTCATAGGCCGCGAGAAAGAAGCCTCCTGTGCCGCAGGCCGGGTCGGCGATGGTTTTGCCCGGTTCAGGAGCCACACATTCGACCATCGCGGCAATGAGCGCACGGGGGTGAAGTATTGGCCGGCACCCGATTTGGTGTCCTCCGCATTCTTTTCCAGAATGCCTTCGTAAATGTCGCCCTTGGTGTCGGAGCCGAGCATCACCCAATCCACGCCATCCACCATCTCGATGAGGCGGGCGAGTTTGGCGGGATCGGTGATCTTGTTCTGCGCTTTGATGAAGATCTGACCAAGCATGCCTTTACCCGAGCCGAGCTCCCGCAGGCTTTCGACGTAGTGGACTTCCAGTTCAGCGCCCTTCAGCGGCCTGAGCGCGGGCCAGGCGTAGGCCTTCGGAACCCCGACATTCCGATGGTAGGGCGCGCGTCCGTATTCATCCGCCATTTTCAGGAAGATGAGGTAGGTGAGCTGCTCCAAGTAATCCCCGTAGCCGACACCGTCATCGCGCAGGGTGTGGCAGAAGCTCCAGACTTTGGAGATGATAGAGTCGGTGGTCATGCGGCTTCCTCCTCCGTTTCAAAATCATCGTCGGCTTCTAATTCCTGTGACTGGATGAGGACCTTGCCCATAGCGGTGCCGACAATCTCCAATAGGGCCAATCTCCGGTTGGCGAAAAACAACTCGAAATTGTCGGTTCGCATCGTGGCGGGATCAATCCGATGACTGGCCAGAAGTTTGTCCATATCCTCATTGCTGATTTGAACCTGCCGGTGGTTTTGGATGGACTGCAGGTAATCGGACGGAGCTTTGCCCCCAATCATGCGGTTTGCTTTATATGAAATTGGCGTCTTGTTGATAATGCAATCAGCGCGCCTTGATTCGATCCCATGCCTGCCGCACCAGTCTTTTGGAAAAATGTGATGGATATCAAGATTCACATCCGTGGCGTCGAGCTCCTGAATTCCGGCTTTCCAGAAAAAATCAGAGGCACCCTCACGGAGCACCAGAATATTGATGCCTTTATAGGCCGCACTGTTGCGGCTGCGCAGCGTGTTGAGCCGGTTCGGTTGGAAGTTCGCGTCATAAACCGTCCGGGGGATGGCTTTATCGTCATCGATCCAAGCGAGGACCTCCTCCAAATCATTCGCGATCCGGGTTTCGACAGCTCCCCCGTAAAGTTCGCCCAGAATGCCGCACCAGAACCACTGGCTTAGCTTTGAGTGGATTTTGGGCTCAAGCCAGCGCTGCTTCAGCGTCGTCAGGAGCGCAGCCAAAGGCACGGTTTGGGTCCGGTAAGGCATGTCCCGCGGCGAATAAAAACACTCCTTCTTCAAGAACTTCGCAACCAGGATGAAGCCTTTCTCCACTTCGTCCGCCCACCGTTGATAGTCCTCCAGCCTCAAGGACAACATGGACACCTTCTTTGCACTGACGGCGCTCGCCTGCTTCCCGCTTCGCCCGATTGCAATGTCGGCTTGGCGTTTCCTGTGGGTCTCCAGAAGGGTGATGGCTTGGATGAAATCTGTGCTGGATACGCCGGAAATCATGAGGTCCCGCTTTAGACGCTGGTAACGGCCCTCGGTTTTCCGAACCGCGCTCCCAAACCAATCGTCCCGGAGATTGAAGCCATCGGCAGCGAAGGTTGCCGTGATCAACTCAAAAACAGTCAGCGACACACCGCCGGTGTTCACCTTTTCAAACACAAGGCAGACGGCCTCTTTGCTCGTCGTCTTTCCCAGTGCGATTACAGGGATATGATAGGAATTGAAAGCGTTGAGTATCTTCTCCTGGAATTGAAAATAAGTCCCCAGCTTGGTCTGGTCGATTTTGAAAAGCGCGGAAGCCCAAGCGTTCGGCGACAGAATCTGATTGCACGGAAACATCATGTGCAGGCATTCCAAGTCAGTTGTCGACAGATCCAGGTCCACCTGCCTGCCGAAATTGGATTTGACCTTTCGATCCGCTTCGACCGCGAAGAACGCCTCATCGATTTGCTCTGTGTTCAGCGCTTTTTCGATATCAATGTAATAATAGCGCTCAATTTCCCTTCCACGCGGATCACGGGTCTTCACCGGTCGATTGAGTGCCAACACTTGCGTCAATGAGGTAAGGCGCTGCTGACCATCCAAAATGAGCTTCTCAGGCTCAGGGGGTCTCCCTTGAAATACGAGATTCTCCACCGGTCTCACCTGAAAACGGACATCCCCTCCTGTATCCAACATCATCACCGCGCCCACCGGAAAGGAGCGGGCCACGCTTACCAGAAGGGAACGAACGTGCTCGTCGTCCCACACCCAGCCACGCTGGAAATCCGGGAGCTGAATCTTTCCCTCCGTAATGCTTCTTATGATATCGGGTAAGGCGGTCTTGGTGCTGTCGAATGTGCTCATGTCGGATTTGCGGATTGCTTCTTCATATCGACGGGCTGACCAATTCCTGTGGGGATGACATTCGCCCCTTCAATCCAGGCGATGGCATCGAAGAACTGCTGGCGGGGAATTTTGAGTTTGTCCGGGTGCCAGTTCTCGCGTGCCTCGTTCACGATGGCCTCCTGGGTCGGTTGACTTTCACCGGCGAGGATAAGGTTGTTCCAAGCGGCATGCACGGTGGCAACGAGTTCGGCCTCTTTTACAGACATCAAGGCGAAGTCCCCAATAAGGTCCCGGAGAGTCTGGAGTTGCGAACCGAGGCGGACTTCGGTGTCGTGCAGGAGGCGGTCAAAATTCTGGCCGCGCTGGTAGGTGTAGGATTTGGCTCCGGGTTTTTTCCTCACGGTGAACCAGCCCTGCATTTTCGCGCGGTGCTCCACTTTCATGGCCTGTGGGAAATCGTTCGGACCGGCGGCATCCTTGACCGGGTGACGGTCGAGCTGGAGCTGGGCGATCACATCGCAGAGATGCACGATCTTCTCCGCTTTGACATGACCCAAGTGCTCGCTGCCGTCCTCATGCGCCACAATGGCGAGGGCGACGAGTCCGGCTTGAAGATCCGTCTTGCTGGGCGTGCTGGCAGGCTTCGCCTTGCTGGGCTTGGCGGCGGTGATCTCGGGGAAGAAATCCTCCATAATCTCCGGTGCGGGTCTGGGGGGATGTTTGTCCAATCCGGTGGATTGGCTGGATCCGCTAGAGTTCTTTCTCCAAACCAAAGTCCCCTCCCGCTCCTTGCGGATGCGCTCCAAGAGGACGCTAGCTGGCTCGTCGGCAGGGTCTTGGGCGACTAGTTGGCCGGAAAACGCCTTTTTTAGGATGGACTGGCGGAGGGCTTCACTGCGCTTCAGCGCGGTGTCGATCTCCCGCTCATTCTGTTCGATCACTGTGAATTGCTCATCGAGCAGGCGAAGAATTTCTTGCTGTTCCTCATATGGCGGAACTGGAACAGGCAAGTTGCTGAGTGCAGCTTTGTTAATCGAGGCAAGGTTCGTTGTCTGCTTACCGGAAAGATGAAAAAACTCTTGCCCAAATCCGTTGCCCCAGTGGGAAACGAATTCGGGAATGATTTGGCGCGACAATAAGGTGGCACGAAAAACGTGATTCTGAGTAATGCAGGGATCGGGTGCGCCTCCCCAGACCCATCCTCGACCAAGCTGGTCTCTGTCCCCCCCTTCGTTGAAGAGAATATCACCTGCTTTCAAGCGCAGGTCGTCAAGCCTGTCGCTTTCCACAAGCATTTTTTTCAATTGAGTTAGGTCGAGGTGGCCCCGTTGGACGTTTGCTACTCGGAGGTAAGGCACTTCAACTGGATCAACATAGCGTCTTTCTCTGCTGACAGACATCCCAGTTCCGATGACCGCAATTTGATCCAAACGTAGCCAGTTCCAATCCTTTGGAATAGGAGGAAGATTTTCACGAGAATTTGGCCCTAATTCTTTTTGTTCGTGAGACGGCTTTGGTTTAGACGGCTTGGTGCCGATTTTTCCATTCAATTCCCATTTATTTAACTGCTGCTGATATCGCATCTGTCGTTTCGATTCGATATGTGTAAGCACTTGCTTGGCAGTTTGGAGTAAATCGGGATTTTGTTCGCGCCAAATGACTGTGAGTTTGCCCTCGAAGGCTTGTCTGAGGAGGGACTGGCGATAAACGCCGAGTTGCCGCCGTGCCTTGCGCAGACTCTCCTCCCCAGCGTCCAACTCGCTGAACAGTTCCTCGATCTTTGCGACGATTCGCTTCTGCTCGTTGAGAGGCGCGACAGGAATTAAAGCCTCGGAAATTGTTTCCTGATCAATTTTTGGCATGCTGCCCGACATTCCTTTGGCGCGTCGTTGGAAATAGAGCCGAAGGTCTCTGCTTTGGAGGACAAGTTCGACAAAACGAGGCACGATCTGATCAACAAGCTGAGCACGAATCACGAGATCTGGGTAGATCGCAAAGTTTCTCGGACCGAGATAGAGTCGCGTGGTTCCAACAAGTTCTGGTGTGTTGGAACGCTCGATCAGGATGTCGCCAGGTTCGAGCCAGAGATTGGAAACACGGTTCGGATCAGCCGTCGTTCGTTTCGTGTTGCGCTCCGAAAAATCACCGGTGGTTACCGCAGTTAGCGTCAGAATGCGGACGCCATTTGGATTGTCGCTCGTCTTTGCAGAGTGTCCATTGCGGAGCGGACTCCGTAATAGAGAACTCAGTTCAACTGTTTTCCATCCCATTGAACTTGTTGTCACGCCACCAGCCCTCCATTGAGTTCCTCAATCACGTTGTCCATCTGGTCTCCAAAAAGCTGATACATTTTACCCAGCCCTCCCTGGGCGTCGAAGGGCGCAAAGTCAAGGTCTTCGCGTTCAAAGCGGAAGCTGGTGCTGATGTGGTCGCGGATGAGTTGGAGCCAGGCGGTCTGGGCTTCCGTGAATTTATCCGGGGTGCCGGCGTGTTTTTGCATGATCCACGTCTGGAAATTCCGGCGGACGGTGGCGTCGAAGGGGGCAAGTTTTTCATCCAGCCCGGTGGTGCGGCGGATAAGGGCGACGAGGGCGGTCAGCTCGGTGAGCGGACGGGCGTTTTCCAGCACAGAATCGAGCCTGGCATAGGCTTCCCAGACGCGCAGCGGGGCCAGCTTCGGCGCGTGGGCCTTGATGGCGGTCAGCACGTCCTTGATCTGGGTGAGGGTGACTTCATGGCGGCGCTGAGGTTGATCGTAATAAAGGGTGAGCGCGGTGAGTTGGTCCTTGTGCTCCTTGAGAAAAGTAGCGAAGTCAGCGGCCATTTTCGCCGCGTTTTCACGGGCATCGGCATCCCACTCGGCGCGGAGGAGGACATCGAGCGTGTCGTTGTCGATGGTCTGGAGATTGGCGGTGCAGGTCTCGATGATAAGATTGACGGTGGCTCCAGTGAGCGGCTTGGCGGCGGCGACGACGAGTTCCCGCTGAGCCTTGTCGCGGGCGTGATCGCCGGGATCGGTGCCTTGGGGCTGACCGGCGATTTCCAGCGCCCGGTTCTCGATGCTGTCGCCATCAATGGCGGCGAAGAGATTTTTGATGATCGTCTGCAGCGGGACCCCGCCGGCCTTTTCCGCAATTTCCTCCTTCTGCTGCGGACTGAGCTGGCGCTCGATCCGGGCGAGACGCCCGGCCAGCGAGGAAACGGTGTCGGCATCGTAGGATCCCAAGGAGACCTCCATCGCCAGATCCTTGAACGGCACGGAGGGCCGGGTGATGAGCGTCGGACTGGCCGTCTTGCAGGACTTGGTGACGCCCACGGCATCGACGATGACGTAATGGGTCTTCGCGGTCTTGGCGGAGGGGCTGGCTTTTTTCAGCGCATCGTGATCGAGCGTGCGGGTCCCGCGCCCCTTCATCTGCTCGAAGTAGCCTTTGGATTTCACGTCGCGCATGAAGAGCAGGCACTCCAGCGGTTTCACATCGGTGCCGGTGGCGATCATGTCCACGGTGACGGCGATACGCGGGTAAAAATCATTGCGGAACTGGCTGAGAACGGACTTGGGGTCCTCCTCGTTTTTGTAGGTGATCTTTTTGCAGAAGCGGTTCTCCTCATCAAACTCCTCGCGGACGATCTGAATGATGTCGTCGGCGTGGGAATCAGTTTTGGCGAAGATGAGAGTCTTCGGGACTTCCACGCGATCCGGGAAAATGGTCGGCAGGGAATCGCGGAAGGCGCGGATAACGGTGCGGATCTGGGTGGAATTAACGACGTCGCGGTCGAGCGCCCTGCCATTGTAGGCTTCATCGTCGTCCTCCTGCTCCCAGCGTTTGGCACGGGTGAGTTTCTCGCGTTTTTCGACGAGCCCCTTGAGCACCGTGCCGCCGTTTTGAGTGACTTCGGTTTCGATGAGGAAAACTTCGTTCCCCACGTTCACCCCATCGGCCACAGCCTGCTCGTGGGTGTATTCCGAAACGACGTTCTGTTTGAAGAAGGCGTAAGTGCGGTTGTCCGGGGTGGCGGTGAGGCCGATGAGGAAGGCGTCGAAATATTCGATCACCTGCCGCCAGAGATTGTAGATGGAGCGGTGGCATTCATCGATGACGATGAAGTCGAAATGCTCAATGGGGACTTTTTCGCTGTAGGCGACGGGGAATGGCTCCTTGCGGCGCAGGCGGCCTTCGGCGGGATTTTCCTGTTCAATGGAGGAGTCGAGCTCCTCGCCTTGGAGGATGGAATACATCCGCTGGATGGTGGAGATGCAAACCTGAGCGTCCTTCGACACATGGGACGAGGACAGGCGCTGAACGGAGTAGAGCTCAGTGAACTTGCGGTTATCGTCCGAGGGCGTGAACGCCATGAACTCCTGCTCCGCCTGCTCGCCGAGGTTCCGGGTATCCACGAGGAAGAGGATGCGTGTGGCGCGGGAAAACTTAAGCAGCCGGTAGATGGCCGTGATGGCGGTGAAGGTCTTGCCGGAACCGGTGGCCATCTGGACGAGGGCGCGGGGACGGGCGGCTTTCAGCGAAACATCCAGCTTCGTGATGGCATTGACCTGACAATCCCGCAGGTCCGTGGGATCGAGCGGCGGAAGATCCTGAAGCCGGGCGCGGAGGGATTTGCCCGAGACGAGGAATTCGCGAAGGGTTTCCGGACGGAGAAATGAAAACACCTCACGGGAACGGGGCTTGGGATCGCGCTGATCGGTGAGGCGGGTGACGATGCCGGTGGCTTCGTAAAGAAAGGGAAGCGGCACCCCGGTTTTCTGGATCCACTTCAGCTTTGCAGCCCCATACTCCGCTGTCTGATCCTCCACCGCGGTCAGGTTGTGCCCAAGGGTTTCCTTTTTCGCCTCAATGACCCCGACGGGTTTTCCATCCACGAAGAGAACATAGTCAGCAGGTCCGGTATCGGTGTGGTATTCCCGGATGGCCTGACCCTCGCCTGAATGGAGATTCAAAGCATTCTTATCCTGAACGGCCCAACCGGCGGCGCGGAGTTTGGCGTCGATGAGGTCGCGGGCAACCTGTTCCGGATTTTGATTGGAAGGGCTGAACATTCAGAGGGAAGGAAAGGTGGACCTCAGCCGCCGGGTGGCGGGATTGCACTCCTGCCCGCGGATCATGAGGTGGCCGATGGTGCCGCCGTGGTTGACAAACGCCTCCGCCTTCACCCCGCAGGCTGGCCCTGCGGCCGGCCTGCCGTGCTCCGCCCGACTGAGTAAAACCAAACCAGGAATGGCGGGCTGACAGACGGCGGCATCCAAGCTGGGCGGGACTTGGCCGGCGGCCTTCCAAAGTTTTTGATCAAGGTCGTGAGGAAATTCCTGATGGATCATGAGAAAGCCGGGCGTGGGCGGCGATAGCGGGAATGTTTTTACAATTTGGCCGGGTGTGAGAGCCTGATAATCATGGGAAGGACTTGAGCAACAAGCTATTCCATTTTCCATTGAGGATTTTAATGGTATTCTGACCGCGCATGGAAGTTGCGGGCGATGGCGCCGTGGTTCCGGATAATGATTTTGGGGTTTCAAACGATGACGGCAGGCAGGCTTCTATCAAACTTTGCCGTACGGTCGCACGTCAAGGGCCTGCCCACCACTCGCATTTCCGGCACGGCAGACGCACTTGAATGACAGGTCCGGCAGATGCCTCAAAACGCCCCTGCACCAATGGCGCAGTTATCAGACTCGTCCGGCAGAAATAGTGGGATAAGCGCGGAATTGTCCAAAACCATCGGTTTCACCATTTGAGTCCCTCACGGACTAAATCCCTGAGCGGTTCACCGGCGTTGAGCACAGGACCGCGTTCCGCGATTCCATAACGGAAATTCCTCAACTGCTCCAAGACATTATGCTGTACTTGCTGGCGTCAAAACAGTTCCACTTTATCGCAGAGCAAGCGGTCGCGCAGCCACCGAACTTCGAAAATTAAAAGCGGACAGGAATGGAGCCCGTTTCCTGCCGGCTGGATTTCCTCAAAGCGACTCCAGAAAGCCCCGATAAAACCTCACCCCCTTCTCCAACTCCTCCAGCGACACCCATTCATCCGCCGTGTGCGCTTGGGCGATGGAGCCGGGGCCGGCGGCCACGGAGGGGATGCCTTTGGCGGCCAGCCAGGCGGCGTCGCAGAACCAGGGGGCTCCGGCCAGTCCTTTGCCGCAGGCGGCCAGCTTTTGCACCAGGGGATGGTCGGGCGGGGTGTCCAGCGGGGCGCAGATAGCGTCCTTGTCGGCGGTCAGCCGGGCGGTGTTGGACAGGCCGTGGTCCTTGAGGAATTGGCCCAGCATTTCCGCAATGCCCCGGCGGTGCACGGCGGGGGTGACGCGGATATCCAGGCGGATGGTGCAGGAGTCGGGCACGATGTTGGTACGGGTGCCGCCGAAAATCATGCCCAGGTTCATCGTGCTGTCCCCAAGCACGGGGTGGCGGAATTCCGGGGCGCTCAGCAGGGGCAGGAAATCGCGATAGAGGGCGTCGATGATGGGGGTCATTTTCAGCACCGCGTTTTCCCCCAGCTCCGGGCGCGCCCCGTGGGCCGCGCAGCCGCGGGTGGTGATGCTGCACCAGTAGGAGCCCTTGTGGGTGTGGACCACGGCGCACTCTGTGGGCTCCCCCACCACTGCCAGACTATAGTAGCCAGGAGCAGAACGGCGGTCCGCAAAGTGCCGCGAACCCCACTGGCCGGTCTCCTCGCCCATGAAGCCCGCAAAATGGACTTCCGCGCCCAGATTGGCGATACCGTCCGGCCCCAGCTCCTCCAAGGCCGCCAGCATGGCCGCCATGGTGCCTTTGGTGTCGCAGGCTCCACGGCCATAGAGACGGCCATCGCGGATTTCCGCGCCGAAGGGGTCGATGGTCATGCCGCTGACGCTGACGGTGTCCGTGTGCGGGGCCAGCAGGATCCGGGGCTTCCGCGCTCCCCGGGAGGGAAAGCGTCCGAACACATTCGGGCGGCCCGGCAGCACCTCCTCCAAAACCACCTCCGCGCCCAGTCCGGTCAGAAAATGGGCCACATATTCCGCGCAGGCCTTCTCGCCGGTGCTGGCGGTGCCTGGATCGCCATCGGGATTGACGCTGGGGATGCGGACCAGATCGCGGCAGAGACTGACAACTCGGGAGGTCATGGCGGTTTGGGAAGTGAGGAAAAATTCAGAGCTGCCCAAACCCACAGCGGCAAAATAAGGCGGGCGGGCGTGGGCTATCTATTCCGGCGACGGCTGGTCCCGGGCCGGGAGCTGGGCGGCCAGTGCGGCCTTGATTTCGCGGGCGTCGGCCAAGGCCTGCTCCACGGTGTCCCCCAGCACGGTGAAGTGCCCCATCTTCCGGCCCGCCACCGCGCGGCGCTTGCCGTAGAGGTGCAGCTTGGCGCGGGGGTGCTTCAGAATGGGCGACCAGTCCGGGGCGTGCTCAGGCGCGGGCCAGAGATCGCCCAGCAGATTGCCCATCACCGCCGGGGTGTGCTGGCGGGCGTCCCCCAGCGGCAGGCCGGCCACGGCCCGCACCTGCTGCTCGAACTGGCTGTTGAGGCAGGCGTCCAGAGTGTGGTGGCCTGAATTGTGGGGCCGGGGGGCAATTTCATTGACCATCAGCGATCCGTCCGCCTTCAGGAAAAACTCCACCGCCAAGGTGCCGGTGTAGGCCAGCGCCGCCGCGATCTTTTCAGTGAGCTCCACCGCCTGGGCGGCCACCTCCGGCGCAATGCGGGCCGGGGCAATGGTCAGGTCCAGGATGTGATGCACGTGCTCGTTCTCGCCGGGCGGGAAAGCGGCGAAGCTGCCGTCCACGCCGCGGGCAGCCACCACGCTGATCTCCTTTTCAAAAGTCACCCACTGCTCCACCACGCCGCGGGGAGCGCCCAGATTTTTCCACACCTGCGCCCAATCCTCGCCTCCCATCAGCTTCTGCTGGCCCTTGCCATCGTATCCGAAGGCGGCGGTCTTCAACACGCAGGGCAGCCCCAGCGCCTCCACGGCGGCGGCCAGGTCGATGGCGTTTTTGACCACTTGGAACTCCGCGTGCGGCAGTCCGTTCTCCTTCAGAAAAAGCTTTTCGCGCTCGCGGTTCTGGCAGATCTCCAGCGCTTTGCGGCCCGGACGCACCGGACGGAATTTCTCAAACGCCGCCAGCAGGTCGCCGGGCAGATTTTCGAACTCCATGGTGATCACGTCCGCCTCCTTCAGGAAGTGGTCCCGCGCCTCGTCGTCGTAGTAGGCGGCGTTGATCTCCAGATCCGCCAGTTGCCCCGCCGGGCTGCCATGCGGCTCGTTGGTGTAGATGGCGACGCGGTAGCCGGCGCGCTTGGCCTCGCGCGCGGCCATGCGGCCCAGCTGGCCGCCGCCGAGAATGCCCAGGGTCTGGCCGGGCTGAAGGATGGATCCGGGTTTCATACGGGCAGGCCGGCCTGGGATTCCAGCACCTTGGCGGTCTGGGCCGCGCGGAAGGCTTTGAGCTTTTTCGCCACTCTGGCGTCATTCAGCGCCAGGATGGAGGCGGCGAACAGGGCCGCATTGGTAGCCCCGGCCTTGCCGATGGCCAAGGTGCCCACCGGCACGCCGCCCGGCATCTGGACGATGCTCAGCAGGGAGTCCATGCCCTTCATGGCCTTCGACTCCACCGGCACGCCCAGCACCGGCAGTGTGGTCATGGAGGCGGTCATGCCCGGCAGATGGGCCGCGCCGCCGGCACCGGCGATGATGACGCGCAGCCCCCGGCCCTCGGCGGTTTTGGCATACTCCACCAGCAGGTCCGGGGTGCGGTGCGCGCTGACCACTTTGGTTTCATAGGGAATCCCGAAATCCTTCAACACTTTGGCCCCGTGCTCCATGGTGTCCCAGTCGGAGATGCTGCCCATGATGATCCCCACCTGCGGGGATCCCGGCGCGGCCGCCGGCGGTGCTGATTTTTTCCTTGCTGCCATCCGCCGAATTCCTTCACGCCGCCACCGGCTGCAACCGGGTAAAGGCGGAAAGCATGATTTCCCGATCCGCCGCCGGGTGTTTCCAGCCTTCAGACCCGGATTGACCGAAGGCCGGATCAGCCTTTAACATCCCCGCCCGGCACGGAGTGTGCCGGCCCTTCCCTGTCCCCCCGATGTCCGGCCGGCGCGTGATTTTCCACCTCGATATGGACGCGTTCTACGCCTCCGTGGAGCAGCGCGACAACCCGGAGTGGCGCGGCCTGCCGGTGATCGTGGGCGGCTCGCCGGAGTGGCGCGGGGTGGTCTGCGCCGCCAGCTACGAGGCGCGGAAATTCGGCGTGCACTCCGCCATGCCCAGCATCACCGCCGGGCGGCTGTGCCCCAAGGGGATCTTTGTCCGGCCGCGCATGGACACCTACCGCACGGAAAGCGAGGCCATCATGGGGATCGTCCAGCGCCTGGCCCCCGGCCCCATGCAGCAGGTGTCGGTCGATGAGGCCTATGTGGAGGTCACCGCCCAGCTGCCGGAGATGGAAAACCACGACGATCTGCTGGAAAGCGCCCGCCCGCTGGCCCGGGAGATCAAGGACGCCATCCGGACAGAGCGGGGACTGACCGCCACCATCGGCATCGCCCCCAACAAATTCCTGGCCAAAATCGCTTCCTCCTCGTTCAAGCCCGACGGCCTGACCCTGGTGCCGGAGACGGGGAAGGCGGAATTCCTGCGCGCCCTGCCGGTGGGGGCCATCCACGGGGTGGGCCGGGTCACGGAGGCCGCGCTGCAGCAGGCGGGATTCCACACCATCGCGGATCTGCAGGACACCGGCACTGATCTGCGCTCGCTGGTGGGCTCCTGGGGTCCGGAGCTCAAGCGCATGGCCTTTGGCAACGACGACCGTCCGCTGGACACCGGGGATGAGATCAAAAGCATCAGCACCGAGAACACCTTCCCCCGCGACACCGCCGACCGCGCGGTCCTGCGCGCCTGCCTGCGGGAGCAGGCCGCCGAACTGGGGGAGAAGCTGGCGCGCCACCGCCTGTCCGCCGGCACGGTGCAGGTCAAGGTTCGCTATGGCGACTTCACCACCCTCACCCGGCAGTTCAGCGTGGAGGAGCCCTTGGAGGAAGCTGCCGCCATTTACCGGTTCGCCTGCTGGCTGCTGGCCCGGCATGAACTGGTGAACCGGCCCCTGCGGCTTCTCGGTCTGGGGCTCTCGGCGCTTCAGGAGATCACGCTGCGCCAGCTGAGGCTGGAGCTGAAATGACAGGCAGCCGGCGGCCTCCCGGAAAGCCCCTCGTTTTTACAGACTCAGCCAGCCGAGCTTGCCGATCAGATACACCAGCACAAACGCCACGCCGCCGGCGCAGGGCACGGTGAGCAGCCAGGCCCAGATGATGCGCTCCACGACGCCCAGTTTCAGGGCGCTGAAGCGCTTGGCGCAGCCCACCCCCATGATGGAGGTGGTGATGGCGTGGGTGGTGGAGACCGGCATGCCCAAGGAACCGGTCACCGCCAGCACGGTAGCGGCGGTGGTCTCGGCGGCGAAGCCGTGCACGGGCTGCAGCTTGACCATGCGGTGACCCATGGTTTTGATGATCTTCCACCCCCCGGCGGCGGTGCCCGCGGCCATGGTCAGGGCGCAGGTGACCACCACCCACCACGGCACCGGCGGGTTCTTCAGATCCGCGGGACCGGGCATGTAGCCGAACTGCAGCCAGTTGGGCAGCCAGCCGATGGCGCGGGAGATGATCGGGATTTCGTTCCAGGTCTGAATGCCGTTCACCACCACCGCCTCGGGCACTTTGGGAGTGCTCATCCAATGCAGCCAGGAGCCGTCGAGGTGCCCTTTGCTGGTGGCCGCCACCAGCGCCAGGGTGATGATGCCCATGCACTTGGTGGCGTCGTTCATGCCGTGGCTGAATCCCATGTAGGCGGAGCTGACCAGCTGCAGTTTGCCAAAGACCTTGTTGACCACCACGGGCCTCCAGCTGCGCAGGACAAAGTAAAGAATGGCCATCAGGATGAAGCCGCCCACAAACCCCACCACCGGGGAGGTGAACATGGGCACGACCACCTTGTGTTTGATGCCCGCCAGCTCCTTCACCACGGTGTCCTCCACCTCCTTGACCCGTCCGGAAAAGGACACCGCCGTCACCTCCCTGCCCTCCACCATCAGCTTGTGGGTGCCGTCGCGGTTGGCCTCGTTCCCCAAGGCCGCCAGCAGCGCAGGGGAGGGCTCAATCAGATTTTTGATGTGCTTGTCCTTCACCTCCTCCCACTTCAGGGCACTCCAGATGCTGGTGATGGGCTTATCACCGGGTCCGTTATGGTTCACCTGCATCTTGCACACCGCAAAGGCCATCACCGCTCCGCACAGACCGCCGACGAGGGCGTGGGTGGAACTGGAGGGCATGGCGAACCACCAGGTGATCAGGTTCCAGACGATGGCCCCCAGCAGGGCGCAGATCAGCACGCCGGGCGTCACGTAGAAATCCTCCACCAGCCCCGAGGAGATGGTTTTGGCCACCGCCAGACCGGTGAAGGCCCCCAACAGGTTGGTGACCGCAGCCAGCACGATCGCCTGGCGGGGGGTCAAAACCTTGGTGCCGACGACGGTGGCGATGGAGTTCGCGGTGTCGTGAAAACCGTTGATGTATTCAAAAACAAGAGCGGTGAGGATAACAGCAAGAACGAGGGCCAATTCCATAGGTGGACAAGCTGGGAACACTGTCCGGCACAGGGGGGCCGGACGGAGGTAAAATGCGAAAGATCAGGAATTTCTTAAAACTGCCAGCGCCAGAACGCCGCCGATATTGCCGCACACATCCAGACACTCGCCGAGCACATCGTAGAGCTCCTTGGTCACGATGGCGTTCAGCGGCGGGGTCCCGGCCAGATACAGGCTGCGCTCGGCATTCAGCAAAAGATGGCCGGCCTCCGCGTCGATCTGGCTGATCCGCGCCTCCATGGCCTTGATCTCGACCAGAGGCGTTTTGGAACTGGCCAGACTATGCACCATCTGCACGACGATGTCCGCCGCCCGCTCCAGCATGCCCAGCGCCAGGTTCAGCTCTCCCGGCTTCACCATTTCGTGAACGATTTCATACCGCTCCGCGAATTTCTCGACGGTCTTCGGCAGGCGGTAAAGCTGGTGGCCAATGGCCGCCAGATCCTCGCGTTCGATGGGCGTGGCGAACACGCGGGAAAGCAGGGCGTCCAGCCGCAGATAGACGTCCTTGTCCTGCCGGCGGGCCTTGACGATGGCGGTCAGGTCCGGCGGACCGTCCCCGGAGCGGTTCACCATCTGGCGCAGCGCCCGCGCCGACTCCGCGCCGAGGTGCGCGCTTTCCTCAAGCAGACCGAAAAATTCCTTGGGCCGTCCCGTCAGACGTTGGATGGAGATCATGGAGCGGAGGCGGCGGTCAGGAGTTTTTCAGCACCACATGCATCACCGCGTTCCCGGCGTCACGGCAGTTGTCGATCACCGTCTCCAGCAGCTCATAAAGATCACGCAGCGCCAGCACCCGGTGGGGCTCGTGGCGTCCGCTGTAGAGCTCCCGCAGGATTTCCAGAATCAGCTTGTCGGCATCGCCCTCGATGATCTGGAGCTGGGAGTTGATCTTCTTGGCCTCGCCGATCAGCCCCGATCCGAGGGTGCGCAGCATCTTCACCAAGGCCACCACCTGGTCCGTCGCCGCATCCAGCAGGGCGATGTGGCGGGAGAAATCGACCCCCTTCACCAGTTCGGGAAACAGCGACAGCCGCTCCACGAACTTCTCGACCGTCTTGGGGATTTTATAAAGGAAGGCGCTCAGCACCTCGATGTCCTCGCGCTCCAGCGTAGTCACAAAGCTGTTCACCAGCGCCTCGTTGATCTGCTCCGTGATGCGCTTGTCCGCCTCCTTGCGGCGGTTGAAGGCGGGCAGGTTCTCCACCGACTCCGGACGGGCCAGCACATCGGTGAGGGCCTGAATGCTGCGGCGGCCCTCCTCGGCGGAGGCCTCAAGGAGCGCGAAAAACTTGTCGTCCTTGCCGAAGAATTTTTGGAGCGAAATCATGAAGGAGTGGGTGGAGCCGCAGCATGTGTGGCATTTACCCCAGGCATGGAACAAGGGAAATGTGACGAAATCGTCACAGGACCTTTCGAAACTCTGTTGCACTACCTTCAGTCGTGACCGGCCGGGCACAGCACCGACTGCCCAACTGTGCGGATGCGCTGGAAATTCCTCCGGCAGGCACTGCCTGTGCGGACAGCTCCTCAGGGAACCCGAAAAGTCTTTTTCGTGTAAGGGCACAGGACTTTGGTGCCGCTGGGAATGCCGGTGATATCCACCTCTCCGGCAGTGCTATAGGGACTGCGCACAAATCCGGGCCGGCCTTCGATGGGAATCCCGTATGGAATCGGCTCGGCCTTCACAGGATTCCCCTGAGGATCAATGCTGGTGGCGGTCAGTTGGATGGCCGCCACTTGGCCGTTGGCCAGTGGCACATCCAAGGTGAACAGCCCCGTGGACTGGTCCAGCAGCCAGAGTTCGTATTCCGTCTTGAAGGAATGGACTTTTCCGTCCGAGACCTCCGGTTCCCGAAGATCCATTTCCAGCCCTGTGCCTTCGGAATTGGATGCCGCATCGGACTTCCGGACCACCTCCTTTCCCAAAAAGCTCAGTTCAACTGTTCCTTCCAGCTTGATACATTCACCGCTGTAAACCGCCTCCACGCCCACGGTCAGGCCCATATTGCTGAATTGAGTCGATGATGGTGGCTGAGGCACTTCGCGGATGATCTCCACCTTCGACCTCTGACCTGGCCGCACGATGACTGAAGGTGCCCTGAAAAGCCCTGCGCCAGTGGCCTCCACCGCTTTTATATACTCTTGGCCTTCCGTTTGGGTGGAAATTGCCCCGGACCCTTCATCAAATCCCGGCGGCAGGGACGTTCTGGGCGCGGAATAAACAATTCCGGCAACAAAAATCGGATTGAATGGTCTGTGGGTCCAAAAGAATTCCAGCCTATTATCCAGTAGATTGAGGGTATTTGAAGAACCTTGGACCACCAACCGGGCACCGCTATCCCGTAATTTACCTGAACCCGCCTCCTCCAATTGATCCAGTGCCTCCCCCGCCTCCAGACCCGTAAAATGGGCTGATGCCCCTTTCTCCTGAGGATTGACAAAAAATTCGTTCAAAGCGCTCCATGCCGAAGGTTCCGGGTCCTCCGTGGCTGGCTTCTCAAATGGATCCGCAGCTCCTGCTGGAGCCGGCCGTGGTTTCCTTGGGAGTTTCGCAGGAAAATTCCGGGGGAGTCTATAAGACTTCGTGATCAGCTCTACATTGCCCCCGCTTCCGAGTGGTGCCAACCCATAAACCACATTGCCGGGCTGCCGTGTCACCTGACGGAAAAGGCCGCAGGCCTCCAGATAGATTTTGACCGTCAGCGGCGGAGTCAGCGGCGTACGGACCACCGGGTCCTCCACGCCCGGCTCTATGGACACGCCGGCGGCAAAACTGAGCTGATTCAGCACCGGGCGGTTCAGGATATTGACCTCCCGGATGGCCTGCTCCAGCTGCTTCAGGGCCTCGGGCACTGTGAGACCGTGCGGTGTCACGTTCACAAAGTAGCGGTCCAGCAGTTGATCCAAATCCGGCTGGGGCTGGTTCAGCGCGGTGGCCCCGGCGATTTTCAGGATCCGCTTTTTCAAATCCACGGGTTCCGGTTTCACGGAATCCTGGGGGGGCGGCACGATGTCCTCCACAGTCACCCTGGCCTGCTGGTGCGGCACTGGGACATTCCGCTGGAAGATCACCCAGCCACCGGCGATGACCGCCGCCGCGGCGGCAGCCGTCCCTGCCCCGATCCTGATCCACCGCAGGGGCCTGTTTTTTCCGCGGACCGGCCGGGCGGGGGACAGACTCTCCAGCGCCCGGTGCAGCCGGGCGGTGGCCACAAAATCATGGACCGCCTGCGGGTCGTCGTGCAGCAGTTTTGTCAGGCGCTGATGGTCCTCCGGTGAAAGAGGCTCATCGAAATGCCGTGAAATCAGGTCATCGGCGGGACTGGGGGCGGAGGATGGCTCCTGGGCAGGAAAAGGGTTCATGACGGGCTGTGGGTGGAAACGGAGTTTGCAGAAAATGAGAGGGAGGGAGCGTCCTCATCCGTGACGGGGGGGGAGGCCGCCACCGGCGGGGCCGGGCTGAAATCGTCGTTCTCAATCCGCGCCGTGATGCAGCGGCGCAGGGAACGGCGCAGGCGGGATAGGATCTGGTGCACAGCCTTCAGATTCAGGCCGAGCTCGCGCCCGATGCGGTCGCACGGCCACTGCCGCTCATAGCGGGAGGCCAGAATGCTCCGGGGCCGCTCGGGCAGGGACTCCAGGCAGAGCCGCAGCGCGGACTCCTGGGTGTTGGCGAAGTCATCTGTTTCATCGAAGGCCCCCAGAATCACCTCCACCGTCTCCGGCGGGAACAGCAGCGGGAACCTCGCGTTCCGGCGCCGCGCCTCCAGCATTTTCCGCCCCGCGATGCCCCGGGCCCAGGCTCCGAATGACCGGCTGAGGTCAAACTCATCAAACTTCCGCCACAGGGTGTGGCTCACCTCCTGAAACACATCCTCGCGGGCATGGGGATCGCGGAGCACGGACCCGATAAAGGCCCGCAGGTCGGGCTCAGTTTGCCGGAAGAAGTGGAGGAAATCATCATGATCGGACATGGCGGAGGAAGGCATCTGCGGCGGAGAGCCTTTTCCGGCTCCCATCTCCCTTTGCGCCAGAGGTCCGGAAGGTGACGGAATATTTCACCATTCCGGCTGCCATCGACACATTTTCCCGGAGGCCAAAGGCTTTGCAGCAATACCCGAAGCCGGCTCCGCGCTTTCGAACCCACTGGCGGCCCTGCCCCCTGTCAAAGGCTGCTCAGGAAACGCAGCAGCGCGGTGCGGTCCTCCCGGCTCATGTTCTCAAACGCGGTCCGTGAGGCCTTGGCCTCGCCGTCGTGCCAGAGGATGGCCTCCTGAAGCGTGCGGGCCCGCCCGTCGTGGAGGAAAAACTCATTGCCGTTCACCTCCTTGTTCAAGCCGATGCCCCACAGTGGCTGGGTGCGCCACTCACTGCCGGTGGCTTCAAAATCGGGCCGTCCGTCCGCCAGTCCGGAGCCCATGTCGTGAAGCAGCAGGTCGGTGTAGGGGCGGATGGTCTGATTCCGCAGCTCCGTCAGTTCCGCGTCGCCGCCGGTTTTCAGTTCCGGAATGTGGCAGGCGGTGCAGTTCGCCTGCGTGAAAAGCTGCTCCCCCTTCCGGACCACGGGATCGTCCAGCTGCCGCCGCCCCGGCACCGCCAGCGCCCGGAGATAGGTCACCACCCGCGTGAAGATTTTCCCGCTGACCTCTGGACCGCCGTCCGGGTCATTGCCAGTGGGCATCGGCCCCAGAACGGTCGCCTGCGCGGGCGTGACCGCCTCCTCCGGATGCAGTTCGGAGGTGAGCCCGATGTCATTCAAAAAGGCATCGGCGGCCTGCTGCCGCAGACTGGGCTGGTTGGCCTTCCAGCCAAAGCGTCCCAGGGATTTCCGACCCAGATCAAAGTCGTGAACCTCGTTCACCCTGCCGGAAATACCGTCATGATTGGCATCGTCCGGATCCGCCAGGGCGCGGATCACCGCCTCTGGCACCGCCTCCAGAAGACCGCCTCCGTAGGACGGCTGGGCCAGCCTCGGCCCCAGCATGAGGTCCTTCGACGGCTCGCCATAATGCCAGACGATGGGGCCAAACTCCGGGCGGCGCAGGGCGGTCGTTTCACCGTCAGGAAAGGTGTGGACGGATTCGACCCACTTCACCGGCACATCCGCCTCGGGCTTCAGTCCGGCGGGATGCTCGATCACCCGCACGCCCAGCTGCCCGCCATAGATCGGATCGGGCTTCGGTCCGCCGTGGGCATCCGTGCCGGGCACGCTCAGCCGCAGCAGCAGGCCGGTCATGACCTCCCCCTCCTCCGGAGGCCGGCCGCGCCCGTCCTTCACATGGCAGGCGGAGCAGGAGCGGGAATTGAAAAACGGACCCAGCCCGTCGCGCGCCGCGGCGCTGGCGGGGGCGATCACCCAGTTGTTGTTGAAGAAGGAGTTGCCGGTCGCGAATTCCCGCCGGGCCTCCCGGCTGATATTGGCCAGCGGCAGGGCAAACGCCTCCTTGCCGTCGTTGAACACGGTGGTGGCTCCGCCGGAGTTGGCCTCTGGCGGACGGGTGGGACGCACGGCATCCTCCTCCAGCAAAGGCGCGTCAGGCGTCGGAACCGGAGGCGGAGCTTTTGATCCGGGGGATTCCTCAGCCGAAGGGAGTCCCGAAGCGGTCGGGACAGCTTCAGTCTCCTTGGACGCAGGAGTTGCGGGATCCGCCTCCGGCGCAGCCGTGACCGGATAGAGGGAAATCCCCGCCGCCAGCATCACCAGCAACAGCATAGGAAAAAAGGGGGCCGGTTTCATCCCGCCACGTCCCCTGCCGCCTCCTCAGGGATATCGATTTTCAAAGCCCGGGCCAGACGGCGCAGCAGGGCGGACTCATCCTCGGCGGCGGCGATGGTGGCCATAATGGCCTTGCGCCCCGGACCGTCGATGGGACCGAGAATGGCCTGATCAAACGGCACCGGAATCTTTTTCGCATTTTCCACGGTGGCGTCCACTTTGGCGTCCAGCAGGGGCACGAGGTCCGCCTTGACCAACTTCGCCAGATCACGCACGCCGGGGCCGGCGACGGCTTGGCCATTGAGCTGCAGATAGCTGCCGCGGTAGATGTTCTGAAGACCGATGGCGTCGAAGATGGTGTCCTGATGAGTGGTGTCGCTGAAGCAGGAATGCTCGTCCTCCTGCTCCTGGGTGTCCCAGGCCACTTGGAGCCGCTCGCCGGCCAGTTCATTGCCGCTGAGGAAGATCATGCCCGTCAGGATGCGCTCCACGGAGTTCTCATATCCCTCCTCGAAAATGTTGCGGTAATTGCCCAGCTGATCGGGAGCCCACTGGTCGCGCACATCCGTCAGGTGTTTGATCATAAGCTCCGCGCAGGCTTGGAGATACTCTCCCCGGCGTTTGGCGTTGGGGGCGGTGGTGTAGTCCGTGAAGGGGCGGTCGCCGGGACCGGTGACGCTTTTGTCCTGGCCCCACAGCAGAAACTCAATGGCGTGCCAGCCGCAGGAGATGTTCTTCTCGCCATCTCTCAGGTTCAGCTCCTCGATCAGCTCCGGCGTGATTTGGGGATACCCCTTCACATTGCCAATGATGCCGCCGTCCCCGCCCTCGGCCACATCGATGTAAACCTCGTCCAGCGGCCAGGAGTTCAGCAGCGGCTCCGGACCGTCCGCGTCGTCGACCGGACCGGCGTAGTAGCGGTAAGCCTCGCTCTGAAGATACGGCTGGCGGGCTTTGACCCACACCTTCCGTGCCGCTGCCAGCGAATCCGCTGAGGGCTTTTTCAGAAATGCCTGAATGCTGTCCCGCAGTTCCGTGGCCGCCGTCACGCAGTCGCTGTAGTTGGCGTGGACGATATTGCCGTAGTTGAGGACCACCTGCTTTTTGAGATCCTTTTCCGGCGTGGCGGCGGCCTGAAGCGGCGACAGGGCCAGCGTAAGCGGGACGGCAAGCAGGGAGAGGAGCAGGAGCTTCATAACGGAAGGACAGAACAGGAAGGGAAAAAAGATGCCGGCACCGGACCGCCGCTTTCCTCCCGGAGAATGAAACAAGGCTGCCACCCTACCCCTGCGCCGGGTGGCGTCAATCGCGATTGAGATTCAGTCTCATGAAACTCCGGTCACCTTTGTTTTAAAAATTTTGAGCATGGAAGCCGCCGGGGCCTTTGCCGTCCACAGCGCTGTCACCGCACAATGATCAGTTTATGCGCCTCATGGGCTTCCGGCCATTCCAGCCGTTCGCACTGGCGCGCCAGCACGGAGCGGGGCACGGGGTGGGGCCGCCCCCGGTTGCGGCTTTCCAGTTCAGCCAAGGGCGTGCGCATGGCCACGATGGTGGTGGTGGCCCCGTAATCGCTGGCCAATTCCAGCAGAAAGGAGCGCAGTTCCCGCCGGAGATTGGTGGCATCGAATATCACGCGCCCGCCGCCCCCGGCCCGCAGATGCCGCTTCACCTGCTCCTTTGCCTCCTGAAACACCTGACCGTTCATGGACTGGTCATCCCGCTTCCCGGCCACCTCCTCCCGCAGGTCATCCAGGGAAATGACATCAGCCTCCCCGCCGTGGCGGTGGACCCACTCCGATTTCCCTGATCCGGACGGCCCCCACAGCAGCACAAATTCCGGTGCGGGGTTCTTCAGCTGCCAGGCGCGGGCAATCCCTTCCTCCACACTGTGGATGAGCCCGGCGGCGGCATCACTGATAGCCGCGGCCAAGGCATGGTGGAGGAACGCGGGAGACCGGCCGGGGAAGGCGGCATCCATAGCCTGCCGCCAATCCCCCCAGGGATCGGGGTTGTCCCAGATATCCAGTTCCATGCACCGCATGCGGAAAAGATCCAGAATTTCCAACTGTCCCTCCAGGTCATGGCAGACCCCGCCCCGCAGGTCGGCGGTCTCCAGATCAAAAAGCAGGCGCGGCGGGCACTGGCAGGCCAGCCGCCGCCACAGGGCCGGCGGCGCGTCATCCATCACCAGACGGCGGGGATGGTGGTGCAGGGCGGTCAGCGCCAGCACCGCCCGCTCCACCTCCCAGGGCAGCCCCAGAGCGGCGAGGCGGAGGCAGAGGTAATTGCGTCCCGCCTCCGCGTGGCGGGGCGACACCACACGCGCCGGCCCGCCATCCAACGGCTCCCGCCAGCGCGTGGTAAGAGGCTTGCCAATGTCATGGAACACAGCGGCCAGCTGAAGGATCAGGGCCGTTTCCGGAGGCTGACCGGAATCCCGCGGCGGCAGGCGGCGGATTTCCTCCAGCACCATTCGGGTGTGGATGGCCACATGGCCCTCCCCATGCCAGACGGGGTCCTGGTCCGTCACCGCCAGTTCCTCCAGCAGGGGGAAATGCCGCTCCCAGGCGGCAATCATCTCCTCCCACGCGGGCCGGCCGCCGCCGGCCATGATCCGGCAGAGCCTATCCATCGCCGCGCAGCCGGTTGGGGATGACCGGACCGTGCATCCAGTGCTGGTCCGTGGTGACGTGCGAGGGCCGCACCCATTTGGCCACGGAGTCGGCGAACCGGCTGTGGTGGAATCCTTCCTCCAGCCGCACCACATACCCCTCGCTCACCGCGGGATCCACGGTGATCCGCCGCACGGCCTTGGCGTCCCACACGCCCTGATGGATCACCGCCGGCACCGGACAGCCCAGCCGCCGCGCCCATTCTCCGGTTTCCTGCCAGGAAAGGCATTCGTTATCAGCGTTCCAAACGGAGAACAGAAAAAAGAATCCTGGCAAATCGGCATAGGCGATGGAGTGCCGGGCGTAGAGATTCTCCCCGCACAGCCGCCACCCCTCCGGGATGTCGTGGGCGATGGAGGCATGCCAGGCCTTCACCAGACTGCGGGAAGGATGGTAGGCGGAATCCAGCGAGCGGGCATGCATCCAGTCGCGGTAAAGCGAGGTGTTCTCGCCGTCCATCTTTTCGGTCACCACCACGCGGCGGCCCTCAAATCCCGGACAGTTGCTGAGACGCACATCGTCATCCGAGGCTCCGGGCGACCACGGCAGGTGCGGGGTGCGGGGATATTTCTGACGTCCATTCATCGCGGGGAGGGGGGGCGGACAATCTGCCGCCTTTTCGGGAGATATCAAATAAAAACGGCACATACTGACAATGACCCCGGATTTTATTGCCCTGCATAGCCGCCATGGGCCGCAAATCCCGGCGGCGGCGGGATGCGGGCCGTCCCCTCCGATGGCGCAATCGCGCACGGTTTCCCAGTTAAACGGAAGAGCGACAAGCCCGCCCCGCCCCCCCTCCCTGTTTTCCGTCGGATTTTTTCCAGGACAGGGGCGGCGACCGGCGTTTCATTGTTTTACCTTCCGCGTTCCCAGTCCGCCCCCATGGCAGCAGCCGATGCCTCCAACCCTTCCGCCGATCTGGTGCGGTGGGCGGTGCGTGACTTCGAGGGAATGCTGATCGGCTACGCTGCCAATCTGACGGGCGATCTGGAAATGGCCCGCGATGTGGTGCAGGACACCTTCATTAAACTGCATGTCCAGGACCCCTGCAGGCTGGACGGGCCAGGGCTGAAGGCGTGGCTGTTCACGGTGTGCCGGAACCGCGCCCTGGACCTGCTGCTGCGGAACCGGCGGCTGGTCAGTCTGGAGGACTCCCCCATGGACCACCTGCCCGACACCGCGCCGGCCCCGGACGCGCGGGCAGCGGAGATGGATGAAACCGCGCTGGTGCTGAACTTCCTGCGCCGCCTCTCCACCAACCAAGCGGAGGTGCTGCGGCTCAAATTCCAGCACGACCTCAGCTATCAGGAGATCGCGGACATCACCGGCCTCAGCGCCACCAATGTCGGATTCCTCATCCACACCGGCCTGAAAAAGCTCCGGGTGCTTCTCGCCCCGGAAGCCGCCGCCTGCGCCTGATCCCACTTCTCCTCTCCCCTTCCCTTTTCTTCCCCTTTTCCTGTTCATTTTCCATTCCCGCTCCTCCCCTATGTCCCTCCAGCCTGATCACCCCGACTTCACCGCCGCCGCCCTTGGTGAGGCGTCCCCTGCGGACCTGGCCGCCTTTGCGGACGGAGTGGCGGAAAACGAAGCCTGGCGCGCCGAATCCGACGCCCTGCTCGAAACCGCCGGGCGCCTGACCGCCGCCCTCCGTCAGGAGCCGGCGCGCGGCTTTCTGACGCTGGAGCAGCGGGAGAGGGTTCTGAATCCGAAGACCGTTCCAGCCTCGGCAGGTGCATCCAGTCTTCCTGAAATCCGCGAAACAGCGGTCCATCAGCCGGCAGTCGCAGTGGCAGCGGCAGTGGCAGCGGCCGCAGTGCCTGGCCAGCCCGTTTTTCCTGTCACTCCGCGGCCGGCAGCCATCCGCCGGGCAGCGCGGCGGCCACTTCCGTCCCGATATGGGGCCTGGCTGGCCAGTGCGGGGATCGCCGCTGTGATCGCGGTGGGGATTTTCTCCGTGTCCGGCCCCGGCACGCCGACCGGGGAGGGAGGCACTGTAGGTTTTCCGGCTCCCAAAGCCGGCAGCGGCACACCGACTCAGGCGGCCGGCATTCCCTCCATTGCGCTGGACCCGTCAGCTGTTGCCGATCGGAAACTGGAAGCCCCCGCCCCCGGCATGCCTGCGATTCCGCAGAAGGAACCTTCCATGCCCCCCGCCCCGCCGCCTGTGGTTGCTCCATCCCCTTCCCTGTCCCCTGCGGACGCCATCGCCACCACGGCTCCGGAAATCCGGCTGGCGCCTCCCGCCGCTCCCCAGCCTGCGGACCGCACGCACATTCCTGAGCCTGATCCCCAGCCAGTCCCCGGACCGCACCGCGGCTCCGCCGGTCCGGACAGGGGCGCACTGGCTTCACCGGCACCAAATGGCGGAAGGTGAGGCTCCAAGCCACCTGAAACCTGAATGAGGTTACAGGGTTCAGGGTTCAGGGTGGACTGAGTGGACGAAATGGACTGAGTGGACAGGGCAGGGCTGATTCATTGGCGCAGGAAGATGCTGCTCCCAGCCTCTGAATCCTGAACCCTTTAACCTCTATAACTCCCTGACCCTAAGATTCCGGAACCGGTAAGTCGCCCCCTTTTCACCGTGATGCTGGATGGCCAGCGGGCCGGACTTGTCGCGGTCATCGGTCACGTCCGTGGTGGTGACGCCGTTGACCTCGATTTTCAGGCGGTTGCCCTGGCAGGTGATGCGGTAGGTGTTCCAGTCGTTGCGTTTGAAGGCGTCGCCGGCCCGTTTTCTGAACTCCGCGATGCTGGCGGCATTCGCGGCCTCGTCCTCCGCCTTCTGCTCCGGAGTGGGGTCTTTCCGGACAAAGTTCCGGGGACTGATGAACCACGCGCGCAGGCCCTCGTCGTAGAGTCCCCCGGACCAGCCGCGTTTAGGGTCGCCGTCCACCTCCGCTTGATAGCCGGTCACCTTGTTGGGCTCCACCTTGGAGCGGAACATAAAGCCACTGTTGGCCGGGCCGGCGGGCAGCAGCACCTCGGCCTCGAACACAAAGTCCCCGTAGGATTTTTCGGTGCAGAGGAAAAACTTTTTATCCGCCGTGAGCTGGATTTCGCCATCCACCACTTTGGCCTCTCCCCACGTGTAGGGATTTTTCCAGCCGGTCAGGGTTTTGCCGTCAAACAGCGGCGCAGATCCCTCCGGCGGTGCCGGCTGGGCCGCTGCCGGAGCGGAGGATTTGGCGGGCGGGGCGGCTTCCTGGGCAATGCCGAAGCCGACGGAAAAAAGAGCGAGACAGAGCAGCGGATGCAGAATGGATTTCATGGCGGTGGAGGAATGCGGCGGGGCTCCACGGGTCGCCCATCCCCCCTTTCCCAGGCAAGTTCCTTTCCGCGCCCGCCGAACCCGCAGATACGGAAAATTTCCCCACAACCGATCCCGCCGGCTGCGCTTCAACGGGGAATCCCTCCTTTCAAAACCCTTTTAATCTGTTGAAGTTGAGGCATTTTTGATAAAATTACATCATTTAAACGTCTTTTTACAAAGCATTAGCCCCTCCTACTGAACATTTTCACAATTCCCCCTTGGATGGCAAACCTGCTCTTCTCATTTGCGGGAAATCCCCTTACATTGCAGGGAAAATCCGTTCCTGAAAGGGAGTGGGGGGAACATAGAAGTGCATGATTGAGACTGACTTACGAGCCCGGCTGGTGAATGTGGCGGATGGATCCGAGGTGATCCTTCCGGAGACCGCCATTTTTGGCCGGAAGTCGGACAGCACCATCCCGCTGCCGGACAACCGCGTGTCCCGCCGCCACTCCATGATCCGGCGCCAAGAGGATGATGAATACTGGTTTTACGACCTCGGGAGCTTCAACGGCAGCTACGTCAACAACGAGCGCGTGACCACCACCCGGCAGCTGGAGCCAGGGGATGTCATCCGCATCTGCGACTTTGAATACCGCTTCGAGCTGCCCCAGGCCGGGGCGGCGAACCGCAGTGACATTCAGGACATGCAGGTGGTGCCCATGATTATCCTGGTCAGTGACATCAAGGGCTTCACCCGGCTGTCGGAGCTCATCCCGCCGGACGAGCTGGCCCAGGCCATCGGGTCCTGGTATTCCTACTGCGACCAGGTGCTGACGGAGCACGGCGCGGCCATAGACAAATTCATCGGCGACGCCGTGCTGGCCTACTGGACGGATGTCTCCCCCAATGCGCGGCAATGGGCACTGTCCGCCGCCAAATACCTGCGGGACAGCTGTGATCTGATCCAGGAGGAGATGAAGTGGACCTTCGAACGCTACGACGTTACTTTCTCCAGTGGCGTGGCCCTGCACATGGGCGAGGTGTCCTGGGGCCGGCTGGGTCAGGGCGGCCTGACCATGCTGGGGGACGCCGTCAACACCACCTTCCGCATCCAGGCGCTGACCCGCCAGCTGGGCAGCGATGTGCTGGTGACCTCCGACTTCATGAAAGGCTGGAAGGAGGGTATGAAGCATGTGCGCCCGCTGGGCACCCATTCGCTGAAGGGCAAGCACATCCCGGTTGATATTTACGCGGTGGAGAGCGCTCCTGAGCTGTTTTTGAGATGAGTGACCAACAGAGCAAGAGCGGAGGAGCACCGGGCGCGGACCCTGACCACAAACCGAAAAAAAAGGAGGGCTGGCTGGGCACGGTGGTGACCGGCGTGCTGTGCCTCGGCTTTCTCTGGTTCTGGTTCTGGTTCAAACTGGCGAAAAAGACCTGGGAGTCCCAGAGCACCGCGCAGTACGTGGCCCGCGCCATGGCGGAGCCGCCCGCCGCGGATCCCACGGAAAAGCTGATGCTGGACTTTGACCTTATGGAGACCTCCCTCCTGCAGGCCCGTCAGGGCATGGCTCCGGAGGGGGTGGAGACCGCCGTGCGCATCGCGGATCCCACGGTGCAGGCCCGCGCGGTCCGGCAGCTGGCCCAAGCGCATCTCAACAGTGACTCCAAACGCATGGGCGACGCGTTGTCCATGTGCGACCGTATCGCGGATCCCGCCGCCCGCACGCGGATGAGGGAGGAGCTGCTGCTCCAGATCGCGGCCTTGGGTTTCCGCGATGTGGCTCTGCCGGAGGCCAAAACCCTGCTCTTCCGCGCCCGCCTGGCCCACCGCTTGGCGGAGACGGACGGCCAGGACTTCGCCCGGAGTGTTTTGCAGGAGATCGACACCGCCCTGCCCCATCTGCCACCCGCGGAGGCCGCCGCCCTGCGCACGGAGGCCGCTTGGACACGGGTGAGTCTGGCGCTGTCCGACGGCCCGCGGCAGGCGTTTGCCCTGATCAAAAGCCTGCCACTGCAGGAGCAGGATGCTCTCTGGCTGGATTTGTTCCGTATCTGCTTCGGGCTGGGGGAGGAAGCCCCGAAAGCAGCCGCCGAAGTGGCGGCACAGGTTACGGATCCCGCACTGAAGCGCCGGCTGGAGCTCGAGGCCATGCTGTCCAATATTCCGCTGCGTCCGGAGGCGGAGCTGCTGGCGGAACTCCACGCCGACCTCAAGGCCGCCCCCTCCGGTATTTCCCACATCAAGGCGCTGATCATCCTGTCGGACGCCCAGCGCCGTGCGACTCCAGGGCCGGAGGCCGACGCGGCAGCAGCCTCTCTGCATCAGGCCTGTGAGGAGGCCCAGGCGCTGACCGATCCCGTGCAGCGCGCCACTCAAATGGCGGAGCTGACAGATGATCTGCGGGATGCCCTGATGCTGGCGGAGAACACTCAAATGCTGACCGCCGCTTCCGAAGCCGCCCGCACCGTGAAGGCTCCGGAGGAGCGCGTGTCCGTGCTGGTCACCATCATGCGCCAAGCTTATGGTGCTGGGGAGATGCCACTGGCCGCCAACCTTGCCACCGAGGCCAGCGGCCTCATCACCGCCGGAGCCAATGCCGCGGCGTTCAAACCCGAATCCCTGGGGGACTTGGCCAGCTTTCTGATCCGCATCGGGGATTGGCGCACCGGGCTGGGCCTCGTGTTCAGGCTTCCCGACGCGGAAAAGCGGGCCGCCCTGCTGGATGAGCTGACCACGACAGTGGCTGAGGAGGCCATCGGCTATGATCCCACCCAGCCCCCCAGCCGGGGTGACGCCTTGGACCGCATCCGCGCCCGCGCCATTTCCGATGAAAGCAGTGCCGCCCTGATGGTGCAGGATCAGCCCGCCGGCCTTGCGCGTGCCCGGGCTTGGCTGGCGCTGGCCAAAGGCCAGTTGCTGGCTCCCGGCAATCTGCCCACTGCCACCCCCGATCCGATTTTTAATGGCAGCGGCATTCCCATGGACAGTCAGGGACCCGCCACGGGCGGTCCGGACGCGGATTCCGATCCCGCCGGTGAGTCCTCCGCTTCCAATGAGTCCGACCCGCTTCTGAACGGCCCCGCTGAAAACGCCTCCCCCGCTGGTCCTGTGAATGCGGACCCCGCGCCTCCCGTCCTGCCTCCCGCCGAGCCGGAACCGCCGTTGCCCGAAAAGTAAGGGCGCGCCCAAAGAGCGGATGCCAGGCATGCCGCTGGGCGGTCAGGATCCGTGGGTGGTCCATGACAAACCCAGCCGCGGAACGAGCGGGCCGAAAGCCGGAAAAACCGTCAGGGGATCCGCCCCCCTGACAGGCGGAATGCGGATTTTTGAAAGAGGCGGGGTTGGTCGCGGTTCAACTGCGTGACCTACCCTCTTTTCTTTTATGTTCCTGCATCCCCTCCTGCCCCAGTCACGACCCCGCCGATGGCTTGCCCCTCTTGCCATGGGGTTTTCCCTGCTCCTGACGGCATCCGCCCGACCCGCCCTGGCCGCGCCGGCGGCGGAATTCCCTGTTTCGGACAAAACCCCGGCCACCGCCGCTGAATGGAAAATCGGTGCCCCGATTGTCAGCTACTGGGCCGGGCCGGGCTTTCCCGGCGGCGGGGATGTGACGGATGCCGCCGCCGCCCAAATGGCGGCGGGGGGCTGGAACCTGGTCTGGTGCCGGGAAAACGAACTGGATACTGTGCAACGTCACGGCCTGCGGGGTATGCTCTCCTCCAATCTGCTGAATCCCGCCTCCTTGGAGGATCTTGGGAAAAGGGAGGCGCTGGAGGCTTTGGTCAGCCGTGTGAAACAGCATCCCGGCTTTTACACCTACCACCTCACGGACGAGCCCGGAGCGAGCGCCTTCCCCGCGCTCGGACGTCTTGTGGCTTGGCTGCGGGAGCGGGATCCCAAGCACTTGGCCTATATCAATCTGCTGCCAACCTACGCCAGCAACGAGCAGCTCGGTGTTCCCGGCCCCCCCGCGGAGGCCTACACCCGGCACCTTCAGCAGTTTGTGGACACCGTGCGCCCGTCACTGCTGAGCTACGATCATTATCAGTTCACCAACAGCGGCGACAACCCGGATTATTTTCTCAATCTGGCTCTTGTCCGCAGCCAGGCACTGGCATCCGGCCTGCCATTTATGAACATCGTGCAGGCCAGCACTTGGGTGCCGACCCATCTGGCCTCGCCGCAGAGCCCCCGCGTTCCCGGACCCGATGAGATGCGCTGCCTGGTTTACACAACCTTGGCCTATGGGGCGCAGGGCATCTCCTATTACGTTTACTGCTATCCCGGACATGAGGGTGGCATCACCAAACCCGACGGCACACCGACGGAGCTTTACGAGGCCCTGAAAGTCCTGAATCCGGAGTTTGTCAGAATCGCCAAAGAACTCCGGCCGCTCCACTCCCTGAACGTGTTCCACACCGGCATGAAACTGCCGGGCACCCATCCCCTGCCCACGGACGGCCCCTTCCACTTTGACCCGCCGATGCCGGACATGGAGTTCAAACCCGGTGACCGCGCGCAGGGCCTCATCCTCAGCCAGTTCGGCCCCGCCGCCGCCACTGTCACTGCCGCCGGCAAAAAGGAGGATGCCTCCGCCTCCCCCGCCATCTCCCACGTGATGGTGGTGAACCCTGACTACAAAACCGCCCACACGATCACACTGCTGGCCCCCGCCGCGTTGGATGTCTTCGACGCCTCCCACGGACAATGGGCTCCTGCATCCGTCACTTCCCCCGCAGGGGTTTCAAACGATGCCGGCTCCACAGCTGTCACTCCGGGTCGGACTGAACTCCGACTTCCTCCCGGTGGCGGAATACTGTTGCGGCTGCGGCTATGACACCGCTTTCCGGCAGGGATATTCGCATGGGAGCTTTTTTCGAAATCCCGCCGCCGCGTATTCAGGAGTGAAAAGTCTGAATCGGCCATTCTATCCGGAAACAAGCTCCGGGCTCCGGCTGTATGAAGATTCCACACGGGCAGTTGATCCACCACCGGACCGGGCAGGAAAGGTTTGGAATACAATAAGGTTTATTATTGGGTTGGTCGAACCAGCGGGAAAACCAGATTTTTTCGGGGCTTTCCTTGGTCCATTGATTCGGAATGGGCGGGCCTGTTGCTTGACGGCGGTAGCCCGGGGCGGATTTTCAGCAGGGCAGGGAAGTCCCCTGCGGCACACCGCGTCCACCCGCCGGAAGCTCTGATGGATTTCTTCAGGAGCATGAAGGGAAACGTGTTGGCTGCTGCGCCGTGTTCCTCCTGAGAGGAACACCAAGCTCAGCCCCGAGAGCGCAGAGCTCACAGCGGCGGATCGACGACAAATGAGTCAAATCGGGGCAACTTGGAATCGTAGCGTCCACGCTGGAAAATTGAGACAGTGCGGCCTTCATCAGCGACTTCGTGAAAGCCGCCAAGACGAACACCAAGTCCTATAAGCATTACAAATCCTACCCAGAGATGTGAGTCACGGTCGAGCAGGAGTAGTTTGCCCAATGGATCGGCGTCTCTGAAAAGATCAATTCCGTGCAGAATCAAACTTCCCTCGAAGTGTTGGTCGAAGCCCAGCTGCGTTAGTCGGCCCCTCCCGTCGAATGCTAAGGCAATTCCGGGGTATTCAAGTTCCACAGTTCCGGATGGGAATGGCCGCTTCGATCTGAACTGTGGAGCGCCTAATTGGCCTTTAACAAGTGATTCAGTGGTGCCAAACAAGAAGGGATCGGCGCCGACATAGGGGACAATCTCAAGATGCATAATTCAGCAAGTTCTTGGCGCGACAGTTTGTGGATTCTTCGTGATGTAGGCTTGGCTCCGCGCCTAATCCATCTTTCCCTCATGGCTTCTATCATTTTGAAGAATTGGGATTCGGCGGATTTCTGAACCAATAAAGTACATTATTGTGTTTTCAGTTGATCAGGGATTCTCCGGATAAAGCAGCACACTCCAGCGGCGCTGGCGGAAGGCGTCGAGGCCCGGCTTCCAGGAGCGGATGATCTCATCCAGCGGGAGGCGGGCGCGGATGGCGTCGAGGGTGGGCGGGTGGAACAGCAGGGTGTTCACCTTGGCCAGCTCGTAGGTTTCCCCGTGCTCCTCAAAAAGCGCTTGGGCGATGGCGATGCCGAGCCTGACACTGTCCAGCGCGCGCGGGTCGGCGACGGTGATCTGAACGCCGTGGCAGCGCTCGCCGGCGAACTTGCTGGCATTGGGCGTGAAGTCGGCGGCCTCCATGTAAACGCCGGCGGGTTTGGCTTTCCGCAGCCGCTCCAGAAGGGCGGATGCATTCACCCAGGGTGCCCCCACCAGGCTGAACGGCGTTCCGGTGCCGCGGCCCACGGAGAGATTGCAAAACTCCAGCAGCCCGATGCCCGGATAAAGCAGCGCGGCCTCCGGGCTGCGCATGTTGGGGGAGGGATTCTCCCACGGAGCCAGGGTCTGGCTGAAGAAGAGCCGGCGTTTCCAGCCCTCGACGGGCACCACGGTCAGCTTCACGTTTTTCACGCGCTCGGCGGCGAAGAGGCGCGCCAGCTCACCCACGGTCATGCCGTGGCGCACGGGAATGGAGTGGCAGGCCACAAAAGGATTTTTCACATCCACCGGCAGCGGCCCCTCGACATCCAGCCCGTCCACGGGATTGACGCGGTCCAGCACCACGAAGGGAATGCCGGCTTCAGCGGCGGCCTCCATGCAGTTCAGCATGGTGGAGATGTAGGTGTAGAAGCGGCAGCCCACGTCCTGGATATCAAAAACCAGCACGTCCACGCCTTTCAGCGACTCCGGGGAGGGCTTCCGGGTTTTGGTGTAGAGACTGAACACCGGCAGGCCCGTGGCCCCGTCCCGGCTGTCGGTGATATTTTCGTGGTCGAGCTTGCCGGCAATGCCGTGCTCGGGGCTGAAAAGCACGGTCACCCTGGCTCCCGGCGTTTTCTCCAGCGCCTTCAGCGTGGGCACCCCATCGGAAGTGAGGCCGGTCTGGTTGGTGATGAGGCCGATGCGCCGGCCCTCCAGCTCCTTCAGCCCGCGCTGCGCCACCACATCGGCTCCGGACTTCACCGGAGTCACGCACCCCATGGCCTCGGCGGCCAGGCTGGAGGTTTCATAGCGCAGCAGACCCACACTGCCCTGCTCCGTGGGATGGTTGCGGTTAGTCAGCAGCACGTAGAAGCTGTCCACCTCCGGATCAATCCAGAAGCAGGTGCCTGTCCAGCCGGTGTGGCCGTAGGACAGCGGGCCGAAGTGCGCGCCCCGGGTGCCGGAAAAACGCGTGGCAGCGTCAAAGCCCAGCGTCCGTTTCTCCCCGCCGGGCAACTGGTGAACCGCCGTCATCAGGGCCACGGTCTCCGGGTTCAGGATGACCGTGCCGTCATCGGCCTTTCCTTTGTTCAGCAGCATGCGGCAGTATTTCGCCGTGTCCACCAAGGTGGTGAAAAGCCCGGCATGCCCGGCCACGCCGTCCATGCAGCGGGCGGTGGGGTCATGCACCACGCCCCGCAGCGCAGCGATGCCGATGATCTCGGTGGGGGCGATACGCGCCAGTTTGGCGGGGTCAGGACGGTACTGAGTATCCACCATGCCCAAAGGCTGGTAAATCCGGTGCCGCGCGAAGGCGTCCAGCGGCTCGCCGGACACGCGGTGCACGATCTCCCCCAGCAGGATGAAATTGATATCGCTGTAAATGAACCCCTTCCCCGGAGCTTGTTTAATGGACTCCGAGATGACGCGGCGCAGGCCCTCCTCATATCCCTGCCAGTTGAAGCCGGTGGTGATGTCCGGCATCAGCCCTGAGACATGGGTCATCAGCTGGCGGACGGTTATTTTTTCCTTCCCCTGCCCTTTGAATTCCGGAATGTAGCGCGACACCGCGGCGTCCAGATTCACCTTTTTCTCCTGCACCAGCAGCATCACGCAGGGCGTGGTGGCCATGACCTTGGTGAGGGAGGCGGCGTCGAAGATGGTGTCCGCCGTCATGGTCTCCCGCACCGGCACCACGGCGCGGCTGCCATACACGTTTTCCCAATGTTTGCCCCCGCGCTCCATCCAGAACACCCCGCCGGGGATCTCCCCGCGCTGGACCGCTCCGGTGACCTCCGCATTGATGCCGGCGATTTTATCCGGACGGAAACCGGCGGCGGAACTGCCTGCGGTTTGAGCCTCCGCCTGGGCATGGGCCGTGGATGCCGGCAGCATGATTCCTGAATATACCGGAATCATCAGCCAGGCGGCAAGGCCGCGGAGCCGGAGCCAGGGAGAGGGACGGGAATTCAGTTTCGGAAATGGCATCATTGGGGAGGAAGGGAGGAAAGGTTAGTCCGACCGACCCTGCCTTAACCATCCCCGGCTCAAACGCCACCCTCAACTTGTGCCACGGATACGTAATCGCTTTCCTTCAGCTCCACCGCCCGCCGCCCGCGCAGCAGCTTCACCCACTCGATGGCGCAGCCGGTGACGATCACCGTCACAAACAGCAGGAACAGGCCGGTCACGACCGCGTCCACCCGGTTGTTGAGCACCTCGCGGGTTTTACCCGCCACTTCAGCAGCACGGGCCCGGAAGAGAAATCCCAAGGGGGAATCGGAGAAAATCTTCATCAGCCCCGCCGTGAAGGTGACCACTGTCAGCACCACCAGCGGCCCCAGAGTGGTCCAGGCGTAGCGGGCGCGCCCCATTTTGATGATCAGCGTGGTGCCCAGACAGAAGGCGATCACCGCCAGCAGCTGATTGGCGATGCCGAAAATCGGCCACAGACTGGAGGCGATGCCCCCCTCGTCCACCGCCCCCTGATACATAAAATACCCCCAGCCTGCCACCAGCAGCGTGCTGCTGAGCACATTGGCCCCCCACGAGCGGGTATCAGCCAGCTTCGGGGAAATGTGCCCCAGCAGATCGTGCAGGATAAAGCGCCCCACCCGCGTGCCGGCATCCAGCGTCGTCAGGATAAAGAGGGCCTCGAACATGATTGCAAAGTGATACCACAGATCAAGCCCGCCGCCCGGCATCACGCGGGCGAACATCGCCGCCATGCCCACCGCGAAGGTGGGCGCGCCGCCGGTCTTGCCGATCAGGGAGGGCTCGCCCATCTGCCGGGCCAGATCCGCCATGCCTGCCTCCGTCACCGGGAAGCCCGCCGCATTCACTTTTGCCACCGCCGCCGTCACACTGACGGGATCCAGCACGTTCGCGGGAGTGTTGATCGCCAGGTAGGTTCCCGGCTCCAAGGCGCAGGCCGCAATGAGCGCCATCAGCGCCACCAGCATCTCCGTGATCATGGCCCCATAGCCGATCATGCGGATTTCCTTTTCCCGCTTCAGCAGCTTCGGCGTGGTTCCGGAGGATATCAGGGAATGGAATCCGCTCACGGCTCCGCAGGCGATGGTGATGCAGACAAACGGGAACACCGGTCCCGGCACCACCCAGCCACTGCCGTCCACAAACTTCGTCACCGCCGGCATGTGCAGCTGCGGATTCAGCATCACGATGAACAGCCCCAGCACCGCCACCGTGCCCAGCTTCATGAAGGTGCTCAGGTAGTCCCGCGGCGCCAGCAGCAGCCACACCGGCAGCACGCTGGCGGCCAGCCCGTAAATCATCAGCGCCCAGCACAGCTGCACGGGCGTCAGGGTCAGCATTTCTTTCCACTCCGGGGGCAGCATGCGCCCTCCGGCCACGCAGGCCAGCAGGCCTATCACCCCCACCGCCGACACCAGGCCGACCCCCACCTTCCCCGTGCGGATGGCCAGCCCCATGACCATCGCCAACGGAATGGTCATGGCGATGGTGAAGGTCCCCCACGGGCTGTGCGCCAAGGCTTTCACCACCACCAGCCCCAGCACCGCCAGGAGGATGGTCATGATCAGCAGCAGGCTCACCAAGGCTACCAAGCCGATGAAGGGATTGATCTCCTCTTGAAGCATGCGTCCCAAGGATTTTCCGTCCCGGCGCATGGAGCCGAACAAAATGATGGCATCGTGAACGCCGCCGCCCAGGGTCGCGCCGATCAGAATCCACAGCGTGCCCGGCAGAAAGCCGAACTGCGCGGCCAGCACCGGCCCCACCAGCGGTCCCGGTCCGGCGATGGCTGCGAAGTGATGTCCGAAAACGACCCACTTGTTTGTCGGCACGTAGTCCTTGCCGTCGTTGCGGGTGAGGGCCGGCGTTGCCCGCTCCTCATCCAGCACCAGCACCTTCGCCATCAACCAAGCGCTGTAGAAGCGGTAGGACACGGCGAACGCGCAAACCCCGGCCACCACCAGCCACAGGGCGCTCACCGGCTCCCCCTTCTGCAGCGCCGGCACCAGCACTGATATCACTCCCAGAAGGGACACCCCCATCCACAGCACTATTTTGAAAATCCGGTTCATGGAAAATGGAAACACCCGCGTTTCATCCCCAAACGCATCCTTTCCGTCAATGTTTCTTCACCACATCCAAATGGACAGAGCTTCACCGACCGTGGATTTTGCCCGCCCCGGTCCTGCTGGATTCACGGCTGCCTAAGCTCCTCCAGCACCTCCGGGCCGACGTCGGCGGTCTCCGTGTCCAAGGAGAGCAGCGATCCGGTGCCAGGAATTAGAGCGATGGTGTCCAGCAGAAAGTCGAACTGCCCCTGCCGGGCCTTCTCCTGAAGATGCCGGAGCACCTCCGCCCGCAGCGATCGGCGCAGACGGGATTCCGCATCCTCCAGCTGCGCGGCGCGCCGGAGCCGGAACACCTCCGTGCCGCGGGCCTGGTCCGCGACTTGAGCGCGCAGCGTTGCCGCTTCCCTCATCAGTCCTTCCCAGTCTGCCGCCTCCTGACCCAATCCCCCTGTCACCACCGCCACCGGCAGCGGCACATTCAGAGCCGATTCCACCTCCGCCAGCCGGGAGAGCAGACTCCGCATCCGGTTCTCCCGCTCACGCAGCTCCCGGTCCCTCCGCTGCCGCCCCGCCTCCAGTTCCGCCTGTCCTCTGCTGGAGGTTTGATATTCCCGCACGACACGGTCCAAGTCGATGAGACCCGCTTTCCGGGGCGGCATCAATCCGGAAACGGATTGGTTCATGGTGATGCTCACGTGCAGATTCAACGGCTCTCTGGAACCGCGCCGCGCCGCCGCCAGAACCGGAAGGGTCTCCAAAATCCACTGGGCCATGGGAGGCACATTGGGGAATCCCTCCGTATTGAAGTTCCGGGGGGCCAGCCGGCGGTGCTTTCCACCTCCATCCACGGCGAATCCGGTAACTTGGTGCCGGTAAAATCCGCCCTCACCGCCTCCGGCGCCAACTGCTGCCGCTGTTGCCGGTTCTGCAAATCCTGAATCCGCCGCTGCTGGCTGACCACCAGGGGCACCGCCACCGCCCCGCAGACCATCGCCGTGAGCACGGCGGTTTTAGTGGGGGAATGGGCAAGGGATTTTGTCAGTGCGGCTTTTACCAGGGCTCCACGGGAAGTTTCCGCCATTCCCAGCACCGCGGCCATGGAGACCGACGGCAGCGCCGCCACCCCGCGCCGGACCAGATGGGAGCGCAGCCGCGCCAGAGCGCGGGCGATGCGTTTGCGGGCCGCCTCGCCGGACAGGCGATGGCGGGTGCCGATCTCCCCATGCTCCCGGCCTTCGAAGTAATGCTCCAGCACCATCACCCGCTCCAAATTCGGCAGGGTGTCCAGAGCCGCCGCCATCTCCTCAAGCGGCAGATCCTCCGGGGAGGGAGGAGGGTTCATCCCCGTCTCCCCGCCGAATTCCCGCGCGGCGAGCGCCTCCACTGACCGCCGCCGTGCCGCTTTGCGCCGGGCATTGGCCGATAAAAACCAGACCGTTCTCAGCAGCCAGGTGCGCAGGGCCGCCGCATCCGCCGGTGGCCAAGGCACCCTTCAATGTCCCCCCGTCCCGGGCACCGGATAAAAACCACGCTTCCCAATCTTTCCTTGCCACTGACCGCCTCCTCCGGAATCCCTTCCCATGCATTACCTCGTCACCGGCGGCTGCGGCTTCATCGGCAGCAATTACATCCGTCAGCAGCTCTCCGCCAATCCCGCGCTCCGCATCACCAATCTGGACGCCCTGACCTATGCCGGGAATCCCGCCAGCCTGGCGGATGTGGCGCGGGATTTTCCGGAGCGCTATCACTTCATCAAGGGCGACATCGCGGACCAGGACTGCCTGGAGGCAGTTTTTGCCAAGGACCGCTACACAGCGGTGCTGAACTTCGCCGCTGAATCCCATGTGGACCGCAGCATCGACGGCCCCGGCATTTTTGTGAGGACCAACGTCACCGGGGCCTACCAGCTGGCGGAGAAGGCACGGGTCGCCGGCGTGCCGCGCTTTCTTCAGGTGTCCACGGACGAAGTTTACGGATCCCTGGGCGCCGATGGCTATTTCACAGAGACCACGCCGCTCTGTCCCAGCAGCCCCTACTCCGCCAGCAAGGCGGCGGCGGACCTGCTGATTCTAGCCAACCATCACACCTTCGGCCAGGATGTGGTCGTCACCCGCTGCTCCAACAACTACGGCCCCTGCCAGTATCCGGAGAAACTGATTCCCCTGATGATCATCAGAGCGCTGCACGGCGAGAGCCTGCCGGTTTACGGTGATGGAGGGAATGTGCGGGACTGGATTCACGTGGAGGACCACTGCGCCGGCATCCAGAGCGTGCTGGTGCAAGGGCGCAGCGGACAGGTTTACAATCTCGGGGCCTCCTCGGAGTGGCGGAATATCGACATCGTGAAGCTGATCCTGCGGCTGCTTGGCAGGCCGGAAAGCCTGATCACCTTTGTAAAGGACCGCCCCGGCCATGACCGGCGGTATGCCATCGACTCCGCCAAAGCCCGCACGGAACTCGGCTGGACGGCGGCCCGCAAATTTGACGAAGCCATTGAGGAGACCATCGGCTGGTATCTTCGCCATGAGGAATGGTGGCGGCTCCTGTTGCGGAAATAAGCGCCGGCTGTCCGCCCGTATCCGTATCCGTATGCACAGTAAGGCGCCCGCCCCCCCGGGCCGCGGTCGTTTTCCGCTTTCGCCCGTCGGCCGATAATTTTCACAAACCGGAACGGGCCCGCCCTCTGGCAGCGCTTTTCAGCCAGCCCCGATTTTCATTTTCCTTCCTGGCCCCTGAAGCCCGCCGCCGCCTCTTTTTTCCTTCCCGGCTCTTTTTCTCCTATTCCGCCGACCTCCCATGCCGCTTCCTTCTCCTTCCAATTCCGGCTCCGGTTCCCTGCCCGATATGCTTCAGGCCCGACTGCGTCAGGGACTGGCCAACTGGACCAAGCGCACTTTTCTGTGGGGAGCGCTGTTCGCCATCTTCAGCGTGCATTTTCCGTTTCTGAAGGCGGTGCTCGTGGGCTGGATCATCTTTTCGGCCATCTCGCTGGCGTTCCTGCTGCTGGGCCTGAAGATCGCCAAAAACCTGAAGGGCACCACCGTGTCCTTCGGCATGGGCGGCATGCCTGCCGGTCAGGAATTCCCCACTGCCAGCCTGCAGGAGGAGCCGCCGCCCCGGGCCCCGGCCTCCTCCGCCAATCCCTCGGAGGTTATCGAGATCGACGCCGAAGTTCTGCCTCCTGAAACACCGCCTCCGCACCGGACGCCCCGCAGCCGGGAAATCCAGGACGCCTGAACGAGAGTCCGGGGCTGAGGCTGACCGGTGCGCGCCGCCCCGTTCAGATCGGCAGAATGGCCCGCGCCAGATTCAGGTAAATCAGCAGCCCGGTGGCGTCCACGATAGTTGTGATCGCCGGGGCCGCGATCACCGCCGGGTCCAGCCGCACCGCCCGCGCCCCCAAGGGCAGGATGGCTCCGATCAGGGTGGAAGCCGTGATTTGGCACAGCAGCGCCAGGCCCACCGTCAGCGCGAACTGCGCCACCACCGGTGGACTGAGTGTGATGAAGGCCGGGCGCAGCAGGAAGATCTGCACCACCATGGCCACGGCCACCAGCCCGCCGACGATGAGGCCGATGCGCAGTTCCTTCCATGCCACCCGCAGCACCGCCCCCGCCTCCAGCTCACCCACGGACATGGCCCGCACCACCATGGTCGCCGCCTGGCCGCCGGTGTTCCCTCCGGCAGCGACGATCATAGGCATGTAAACCGTCAGCGCGAAGATGGTGTTGAGCTGATTTTGATAGCTGTAGATGACCGTGCCCGAAATCAGCCCCATAAACGCCAGGGAAATAATCCACCCGAACCGCCGCCGGACCTGCCGGAGCACGGACGTGTTCAGGTAGGTCTCGTCCGTGATCTCCCCGCTGATCCCCGACTGGCGCTCCATGTCCTCGGTGCTTTCCTCCTGCTGGATGTCCAGCGCATCGTCGTGGGTGATGACCCCCATCAACCGCCCGTCCTCATCGAGCACCGGCATGGCCAGCATGTCGTATTTCATGATCATGCGGACGGCCTTCTCCTGGTCCGCGGAAGTCAGCACCGCCCGCGTGTCCCGGTCGTTCAGCTCCTCAATCAGGGTGGAGGGGTCGGAAAAGGTCAGATCCCGCAGCCGCACCTTGCCCAGCAGCAGGCCCTCCTGGTTCGTCACATAGATGCGCGCCAGAAGCTCCGTCTCATCCGCGATGCCGCGCAGGGAATCCACCGCCTGCCGCACCGACATGTCCTCCCGCACGGAAGCGAACGCGGTGGTCATCCTGCCGCCGGCGGAGTCGTCGGGAAACTTCAGCAGCTCCCGCGCCGCACGGCGGCGGGATTCAGAAAGCAGGTGGAACGCATGGCCGCGCTGACTGCCCGGCATCTCCTGCAGCACATCCACCAGAATGTCGTCCGGGATGCCGTCCAGCACCCGCGCCAGCCGGTCATCCGGCAGTCCCAGCAGGATTTCCTCGGCATCCACCAACGGCAGCTGCGTCAGCACCGCCGCCAGCACATCGTCCTCCAAAAAACCGAGCAGCACCGCCGCCGGATCTGCCGGCAGGGCCTCGTAGGCGGCGGCCAGGTCCGCCGGATGCAGCTCCTCCAGCATTTCCCGCGCGGCCTCATTCTCACCGGCACGCAGGGCATCAATCAGATCCTGCTGGGTGTTTAGCGTCTCGGTTTCCTCCATGCCTGCGCGCATAAGGCGAGGCCTGTCCGATTTCAAACAAATTCGCGGCTTCAGTCCCCGGACTGGCTGGTCCTTCGGGGACATGACAAAATCGTCACGGACCCTCACCGCTTTCCGCTGCCGGGACCGGATTTCCATTCTGCGCCCACTGCTGCGCCCCCTTGGGTCAACTGGCTCCCGCATCGGAGCGGATCAAACGCATCGCGGCTTTTGAGATTTGAAATTTCAGAGCCCAGGCTCCAGCGTGGGAATGAACACACACGGCATGCCGGCGGCCTTGGCTGCCTCGACCCCAAGATGGCCGTCCTCGAACACCAGGCAGCGGCCCGGGGCGACCCCCAGCCGGCTGGCGGCCAAGAGGAACATGTCCGGAGCCGGCTTGCCATGGGGCACATCCACCGGAGTGATCACCGTTTGAAAGAGATCCAGGATGCCCAGGGCCTCCAGACCGCTTTTCACGATCTCGGCGTCACTGCCGGAGGCCACGGCCATGGGCTTGAGGTTTTTTTGGGATTTGGCGAACTCCACCACGGGTTCGATGCCCTTGATGTTGTGGTGGTGGTTCAGATACCACGCCAGCTTGTCCGCCTCCACGGCCAAGGGCGGCATGTCCATGCCGAACTGCTCATTCAACGCCCGCACGATGGCCGGTCCGGGCATGCCCGCGAAGGCGTGATGCATTTTGTAGGTGAAGGACTCGGCGGGAAAACCGTGTTTGGCCAAGGCGGCGCGCCAAGCGTCAAGATGCAGCGGCATGGAGTCAATCAGGGTGCCGTCACAGTCGAAGATATAGGCGTCGAATTCTCCGGGAGGAAAGTTAAGCGTCATGTTCAGGGTTCAGGGGGTTTGAGTGAAATGGAAAAGACTTGGGAGCCGACGTCGGGCTGGAAATGGGAATTCCAAGCTGGAACGGCGGGTTGGAAAACTGAAAAACACCTCCGGCCTCCTGGCCGGGAACGGTCCAGCGTTTGCAGGAACCCTGTGACAGCAATCCTGCTGCCAAGGTCAGATGGGGGGTTTCTCCCCGGTGTTGGAATTCAGCGGTTCGGGTTCCCCGGGAATGACAGGCTGGGCTCCGCCCGTCAGAAGCGCGGTGTCGCCCTGCTGGGTGACGGTGCTGTTGCCAAAAAGGCGGGTAAAAATGCGCTTGGGCAGGCTGCGGCCTTGGTCCTCCACCGTCAGCTCTTCAATGGCGGCGGCCTTGGCGGTCTCCCAAGCGGCGGCGAAGCCGGGCGCCTGCAGGGTCATACGCTTCTCCGCGCGGCTGAGCACCTCCAGATCCCGCAGCATTTTCTGCTCCGGCTTCTCATTCAGCTGGCCGATGCGCAGGCGCAGGTTCTCATTCTCCTTGGCCACCGCTTCCTTCTCCCGGCGGACGATCTCATACTGGCGGGCCTCCAGTTCCAGTTTGTCGCTCAGGTGCTTACGGTAGCGGCGGAGTTCGCGCTTGGTTTTGAAGTGCGACCAGGCGGACAGGACAAAAAACAAAAGTCCCAGGCAAAGCCCCCAAACGAAGGGTTTGGAGAATAAGTCGATGAGTTTATCCATGGGGTAAGGGGGATTGGCAGGGAGGCTCCGCAACGGTGAATGTGCGCGGCTGACGGGAATATTAACCGCGCCCCGCAGGGATTCACCGGTTTCCTGCTACGCAAAATGGCACACAGAGGGAAACTTTCCGGCTTTTTTCCCCCGTCCACCCGTCTTTGCGGGTTGCTTTTTTCTGCCTCGTTCGGCGAACACAGAATTTCGCCCTCTAATTAATCGTGATTTCTAATTTTAAATAATATTTCCATAATTTCTGTAATTCAGCCCTTTTCTTTTTTGAAGCCGTGGTTTAAAAGGGAATGATCCACCTGAAGAGGCCCCGCCCCGTATCCGATGGCTTCCGAATCCTTTCAGTTCGAACCCGGCAATCCCTTCGCGGCTGACTTGGCCCCGGAGGGTCCTTTGGCGGACGGGGAATCCCCAGCGCTTCACACCGGGGCTCTGGAAGATTTGGAGGAATCGCTGGCGTGGGCCCGCAGTCAGCCTCCGGAGGCAGTGGGCCGGGGAGGCGGTCAGGTGGTGCTGCTGCGGGCACCGAGAGCGGGGTTCGGAAAATCGCACCTGCTGGCACGGCTTCAGGGCCGGACTGTCGAGGGCGCATTTTCGGTGTTTGTCAGCTTTGACCCGGAAGGGGGCGTGGGCTGGAAATCGGCGCTGCAGCAGGTGCTGGCCTGCTGGCATGTGGCGGTGGCCGGCGGGACCATTACCACGCTGGACCACATTTCCCGGCGGGTTTTCTCGCTGATGAATGCGGACCTCATCCGCGCCGGCAGGGTGCCCTGCGCCCAGCCGGAGCAGGCCCTCACGGCGCTGGAGCGGGACTACGCAGTGATGTTTGATTTTGGCGACCCCCGGCAGCCAGTGGCGCGGTGGTTTCAGGACCATTTCGAGCCCCTGATGGCGGCGGCGATGCCGCGGATGCAGGCCATGACCGCCCTCGCGGAAGGCATTCTGACCATTTGGCTGCGGGCGCTGTGCGGTTATGCCCAAGGTGGGGCGCAGGGCGATCCCCGGCGGCTGGAGACGCTGGAGTGGGCCATCCGCCAGCCTCTGGCTGTGAACCCAAGCCAGACAGGGGGGCTGCAATGGCTCACTGCGGTGAGTGAAGGTGAGGGATTTCACCGCCAGATGCTCACGGCGCTCTGCCGGCTGGCGGCGGCCTGCCGGCCGGTGGTGGTGATGCTGGACCACCTTGATGGCTTTTATAAGAGTCAGGATGACCTGCTGCGGCTGGGACGGCTGATCGCGGACTGGCGGCGGCTGTCGGGCCGCACAGTGCTGGTGCTCAGTGTGAACGAGGATCTTTGGACGGGCACTTTCCAGAAAGCCCTGCCCAGCGCCCTGGAGGACCGGCTGACCGGGGCGGAGGTCAGTCTGGGGGGTATCACCCCCGAGGAGGCGGCCTCCCTGATCCGGTCACGGCTGACAGCGGCCCAGGTTCCCCCGGCGGTCGCCCAAGGCTTCACCGCCGGTCTGGATCTGGCTGGCTGGATCGCCCGGCAGTCGCTTCAAGGAAGCCCACTTTCCCCCCGTGTGGTGCTGCGGCATGCCGCCCGTCGCTGGAAGGAATACTGGAAACCCGCCCCGGCCGCTCCCGCTCCGGAATCTCTTCCAGCCTCCCCTCAGGCAGTGGCTTTCCCATCCGCGCCCCCCCCCGCCACGCCGCCAAAGCCGGCCTCCCTCTCCGGATCCGATTTCAGGACCATGCCGTTTTCAGTCCCCGCACCGGCGTCCACCCCGCCGGTGGCACCCTCCTCCCTGCCTCCATCCGCCCCGGTGGCTTCTTCACCGCGCACGATTACCGACTCCCCCCCATCGTGGGATGCACCAGCCGGGGACAGAACGGCATGGCCGGCTTTGGATCCATCCCCCTCCTTTTCGGCGCACTCCCCACCACCGGCCACGCCGGCTTCCCGGCAGCCGCCTCCGCCTCCGGCATTCTCCTCCCCACCCTCCTGGCCGGCACTGAGTTACTCCCACCCCGCCCCGGCTCCACCCGCACGGGCGGCATCCCAGGCTTTTGACAACCGCCGCGCCTCATGGCAGGCGGGGGCGGGCCCGGCAATCCCGCCTTATTCAGCACCACCCGCGCCGATGCCATCCCCACCTCCGCCAGCGGTGACCTCGCGGGAGGCCGTTTCATGGAATCTGCCTGCCCCGGACACCGTGTGGGAGCTGGAGGACACGGCTTACCGGCTGCCGCCCGCCTCCAATTTCACCGATCCGCACGGTCCCGCCGCACCCTCCAATCAGCCCTCCCCCGCCTATCAGCCTCCGGCAGCCTGGCCGCCCTGGTCCCCTCCCCCCCCGGAAGCGCCAACCGCTTATCCACCCTCCGCCTATGGCCGCTCCGTTGGCGAGTCCCAGCCTGTCCGCCCACCGTCCCGGATGATCCCGCCGATGGCCGGCACCCAGCCCTTTCCCCCGCCTTCAAGCGCAGCGCCACAACCACAGCCACCATGGATGCCACAGGGCTCCCTTGGCTATCATGCCCCCCATGAGCCGGCACCGGCGCAGCAGTGGCTGGCCCATTCCCTGCCGGAATACACGCTGGCCGGGCGTTTCCAGCAGTTGAGAGCCCACTTCGCCTCCGCCGCCCGGCTGGGACTGGATCACGACCGCCTGCACCGGCTCATCAAATGGTCCGGGCAGCGGCTGGCCGTGGTGCGTTATGCGGAGGCTCCCCTGCCGGGTCCGCCGGGACGGAAAGCCGCCGTCTGGCAATCCCCGGACGGGGAAATCCTTTTCGGCATCCAGCCTCACAGCGACCACGCCTACTGGTCCGCCCTGCTGCAGCTGGCGCGCCAGCGGCGGGAGCAGGTGGTCAGCTGCCGGCTGGTCCTGTTCTCCTCCGCCGCGGCCCCCATGGACCCCGCCCTGTGGCTCATGCACCCCGATGAGGCCGCCGCCGCCCGTGCCCGCTTTCTGGATATCCAGACGCTGGACCACGCGGAGCTGGCCACGCTTTACGCCACGGATGAGGTCCTGCGCGAGGCCGAGCGCGGCACGCTGGCGGTGGGCTCCTCCGATGCCTTCGCGGCCATGGCGCCTTACCTTGAATTTTTCTGGAAGCGCCTCACCCGACCTTTGCGGTCCGGCTGAAAAAGCGCGGTCCGCGCTTTCAGGACCACGCGGCAGGAGCGGCGCTTTTACCGGCGGTGTGGCCGGCTTGCATTCCGGACCGGGCAGCGTAGGAATGCCGTCCGGTCATGCTTTCATTCTCCACTTGCTGGAACAGCATCCATCACCAGGACAGCGAATCCATAGTTTTCCCCCCACCGCCATCGCGTTCGTGCTCTCCAATGCGTTCGCCTCCTGGCTGAATATGAAGTGGGTCTTCACTCCCGGACGCCACACCCCGCTGCGGGAATTTCTGTTCTTCACTGCAGTGAATCTGCCGGGAGCGCTGACCGGCACCCTGGCCCAGGCCATGCTGGTTTTTTCTGCACTGGCCGGAGTGGGCAGCGCTGGCGGGTTTCATTCTGCCGAATGTGCTGATCAACTTCATCTGCCGGAAATTTTTGATTTTCAGGAAATGATCCGCCGGTTATGGCCTCCGCCGGATGCGCCCGGTTTTAAAAATACCGGTTTCACTGCCGCCCCCCTTTGCCATGGGGCGCGGATCATGCCGAAAATGGCAGCAGGAAGAGAAATTGGCCATCACCCGCCGTTTCCACGCCGACGCCGGAAAAGTGGGAAATACACCAAGGTTAATTTTTTCGCTTTGAAAGTGCCGGAATCGCTGGACGGGGGAATCGTGCTGGTTAATCCTGCGGCCAATTGCATTCCCTCCTCATATGATGAGGCTGCATGGCACTTCGCGTGCTCAGTCCCGCACGCGAACCTGATACTTTTACCGAGATGAAACCCGCTTACGAGAAATTGGCCGCCAGTGTGGAGGATGGCATTAACTGTAATATTGTGCAGGGAAAGACCTTCGGCTGTGTCTGGCATTTTCACCCTGAATACGAAATCACCCTCACGCGGAAAGCACGGGGGCACCGCATGGTCGGCGACAACCTCACCAGCCTGAAATCAGGCGATGTGGTGCTCGTGGGCTCCAACCTCCCCCACGACTGGCAGAACGACACCGGCGCGCCCGGCGGAGCCCAGCCGGTGGACCACATGTGCATCCATTTCGCCCAGGACTGGCTCGGGCCAGGCTGGTTGGATCTGCCCTCCATGCAGCATGTTAAGCGGCTGCTTGCCCGCGCCTCCCTGGGCATCCACGTGACCGGCACCACACGCGACGAGGTGGAGGAGTTGATGCTGCGCATCCCGGAGGAGCACGGCCTGCCCCGCGTCGTCACCGTGCTGAACATCCTGCACAAGCTCTCGGTCTCCAATGAGACCGAAACCATCGCCAGCCGCGGCTTCGCCCCGGAACTGGATCCCCATGACGAGCTGCGGGTGAACAAGGTGTCACAGTACATTCAGAAGCATCTGGATGAGACCATCTACTTGGAGCATCTGGCGGAGCTGGTGCACCTGAGCCCCGGAGCCTTCAGCCGCTTCTTCAAAGCCCGCACCGGCAAAACTGTGCCCGGATTCATCAACGAACTGCGCATCGGCCGCGCCTGCCGCCTGCTGGCGGAGACCGACTACCCCATCACCGAAATCGCTTTCAGCTGCGGCTTCCCCAACCTCGCCAACTTCAACCGCCAGTTCCTCCGCCTTAAAAACATGCCGCCCCGTGAATGGCGGAGGCAATTTGCGGGGTGAGAAAGAGGATTATGAATGGGATGGCAGCCTTGGCGGCTGGCTGGCATCAAGGATGCCGTCATGTCCAATCCGTCGGGAAGAGTCAGCCTGCGGCCCAGCCAGGTGTGCGCAAAATGGCGTGACTCCTCAAAGCGGAGCGGGCGCGCCTGCTGCGTTTTGCCGGGCTTGGTCCCACCAATAAGAAGTAAGAACCTTGGCGCAGTGACGAACTTGCCCCTTGGTTGGAAAATCATCCGGGACAATTTCTATTTCCTCCAAAGCAAATGAAGTGCCATGGCCCGCATTGGCTTCAGTGACACCTGCGAGTGCCTCGGCAACATAGGCATCCACATTCATCACGGGTTTAATTGGCGCTTCCCGTTTTGCGCGGGTTACAACCAAAGGCCCCTCCAAAGGTGTTACCCCGAATCTAATTCTACTTTGGTAATTTAATTGATAGCCTTTTCATTATGAACGAGTTACGAAAATTGACCCGAAAAACTTAACTCGTTGATAATCAACGAGTTAAGACTTAATTTACCAAAGTCGAACTAAGTGAAACCAGAACGCAGCCAAGCTCGGTAACATGACTCATCCGAAAGAAGGTATCAGTGTAAATCCGGGACATCCGCCATTCTGCCGGACTATTGGATCATTGACAAGGCCGCGGTGTGAAGTGCCATGGATTCATGTGATCGCCGCTGAATCAAAAAAGATTTAAGTTAGGGAAAATCACCGGTCCCCGGAAGAGAGCGGACCAGTGCCGGCGGGCTGGGACTGGCAGGGAAAGCGCGGCCAACGAGCGATGCGGGAGGAAGTCCAGAGGTATCGGGCAGGATGACGCCCGGAGGAATTCCGGCCATGCGGAATCCCTTTACCAACGATGGGCAATTTGGAATTTTTGAATACGCCTGATCTTCGTTTCCTTCCCAACAAAAAACCCTCGGCGGACAGACCCGCCAAGGGTTTTTTGGAATCGGGCTCTGAAGGGACCGGCAATGGAGATTACTCCTTGTCTCCCGCGTCCTCACCGACGTCCTCCTCCTCGACAGGAGCGGTGACCGTGATCTTGATGAGGGCGTCCACCTCGGGATGCAGGCGCACGGTGATTTCGTGCTTGCCGGTGGTCTTGATGGGCTTCTCCAGATTGATGGCATGGCGGTCCACTTTGACGCCGGCCTGGTCGAGGATCGCCTGGGCGAGGTCGATGGTGGTGATGGAGCCGAAGGCCTTGCCGCCCTGGCCGGTGGCCAGTTCGAGCTTGATGGTGGACTTGCGGAGCTTGCCAGCGAGGTTCTGAGCCTCCAGCTTCTCGGCGGCCTCACGATCGGCGCGGCGGGACTTGAGGTTGTTCAGGTGACGCAGGTTGCCGGCGTTGGCCACGAAGGCCTTGCCGGAGGGAACCAGAAAATTGCGGGCGTAACCAGCCTTCACGGTCACGATATCAGCCTCGGAGCCGAGGTTGGCGATTTTTTCCTTCAGGATGACTTGGACCGTGGCCATGATCTTGGATGAATGGGAATGAAATAAAACGAACGGGACGAAAATTGGAGCCCGCAAGTAAGGTCATCCGGCAGGGGTGTCAAGAGAAAGGAAACTGCAAAAATCCTCCGGAACACCCGGTTTATCCGTTACGTTCCGCTGCCGGCCTCCGTCATTCATGATAAAGGATAGGCCCGATGGCCGGTTGTGGAGGTCGGGGACGCCTGTTTAGGTTTTTGAGGGTGCCTCCCGCATGGAAGCGGCTGAGAACTGTTTCCCTAATGCCTGTCCCAAGTCGCCATGAATATCCTACCCCTTGAGGATCCCTTTCACAGACCGCTGCGGCTGATCAGCGACCTGCATCTGGGGCACGATATCTCCACTGTAGAAAGCGCGGAATCCCTGAGACCTCTGATCGCCGGGGCTGGCACCCTGATCTTCAACGGCGACACCTGTCAGGAGACAGGCACAACCTTCCGGCTGAAGGGGCAGCGGATGCTGGCGGATCTCCACCGGATCTGCGCGGAGGAAAAAGTGGAGACAGTGTTTCTCAGAGGTAATCATGATCCCCATGCCCCCGGACCGGACCTGGTGGATCTGGCCGGCGGACGGGCCACAGTGATCCATGGGGATATCCTGCTGCCCCTTATTTCCCCATGGAGCATCCACGTCCACGAATTCCGTCCGGCGCTGGAGAAGATCCATGCGGAGTACAGCGCGCAGGACCGGCGGCGTCTGGAGGTGAGGATCGAGATTGTCCGCCGCTGCCGCGAGGTCCTGCCTGCCGCGTCCACCACACAGAAAGGAAAATCCCTGAAGGCCCGCAGCGCCCTGTTTTTCCGGGAAATCTGGCCGCCGCGCCGTCCTTGGGAGGTGCTGAAGGTGTGGGCCCGCCTGCCCGGCATCGCTTCGGATTTCATGGATGAATTCCGCCCGCAGGCGGAGGTCCTTATTTTTGGCCACACCCACCGCCCGCGGGTCTGGAGACGCCGCGGCCGCCTGCTGGTGAACACCGGAGCCTTTGTCACCTTCGCCAAGCCCCTGATTGTGGAGTTCATGCCGCAGGGGCTCACCGTCCACCGGGTGGAATTGAAGGGCGGGCAATGGCGGGCCAAGCCGTCTTTTGTCCAGCATTCCTGGCATGGGCCGCCAGCATTCTCTGCGCTTTCCTAAGTAAGACGGGGAGCCGCCATCGCGCTGTTCAGTCAGCCCGCGGAGGCACGCAGCCTGGTGCTGGGTTGCCTCCTGCCGGCCGGGTGCTATTCCATGACCTCCGCTGACAATCCACTTTTCCCTCACTGATCCTGGATGACATCCGGTGGCCGCTGTGTGATATGCCAAAGGACTCCGGATGGATCGATAAGGTAGGAGACCCGGAGGCCCCACGGCTGGAGCGCCGGTGATTTGGGTGCAGGCACCCCAAATTGCCCGGGGAGATCCAAGGCAGTCACATGGCTCCACCAGCCATCCAAGTCCTCAACCATGAGCTGCATCATGAAATTTTCAGCCCAATCCTTCTGAAAATAATTTTGAAGAATGAAGCCACCCGTCCCGATCCGGAAGATGGCAACCTCGCTGTCGAGCTCCTTCACAAACCCCAGCACTTCGTAAAAGCGCTTGGAGAGGTCGAAGTCCTTTGCCGGCAGGAAAGGCCGGGCAAGCTCACCGCCGGTTAAAAGAGGCGTTTTCACGATTCGGCTTGAGGAAAACTGCTTCATCCCTGACCGCCGGCACAGGTGGTCAGGGATGAAAATAACGGACAATCTCAACCGAGGCCGAAGCTGGAGCCTCTTCCGGACTGCGGAAATCCGCCAACCGGCTCAGTGCAGGATGTCGATGGGCTGGCCTGCAGTGTTCAGCACGGTTTGCGGTGTGGCATCGGCGGTCAGTTCACCCAAGGCAAACTGGAGCCCGGCCAGGTAGTGCTTCACGATGACGGGGTTCATGTAAATCTCGTCATTGTGGCCGAGGGAGCAGTAGAACACGCGGCCTTTGCCCCAGGAGTCGATCCAGGCCACAGGATAGAGGGTGCGCTGGTCCTTGGTGTCCAGCTTCATGTCCGTGCCGTTTGGGTCCAGCGCCAGCAGCATGCGGCGCTCGGCGGGGTTGGCGGTGTCCTTGCGGAACTTGTAGATCTCGTCCTTGAGGGTGATGCCATCCCCGGCGAAGCTGGCGTTGATGGGGCTGCTGGCATCCAGATTGCGGATGCGCACGGTGGTGCCGGAGCCCCAGGGATGGCTGTCGAAGGTGCCGCCCATCATGTCGTTGTATTCGCGCCAGCCATGATAAGTGTCCGTGGCGGAGTGGATGCCGATGAGGCCCTTGCCGCCGCTGACAAAATCGAGCAGGCTTTTCTTCAGGCGGTTTTCGCGCTCCACATCCTTGGCGGCATTGAGGAAGATCTCACCGGTGGTGTTCAGCATGACCACAGCGTCGTATTTCTTCAGGCTGTCCGGCTCGAACGCGGATTCATCCTCAGTGTGCGTGACTTGGAAAAGGCCGGTTTTATTTCCCAGGCGCTTCAGGGTCTCGACTCCCACGGGGATGGAGCCGTGGCGGAAGCCGGTGGTGCGGGTGAAGACCAGAACCTCATGTTTGCTTTTGACCGGCACCGGGGTTTTATCGGGCAGCGCGGCGTCGATTTTGGCGATCTTGTCAGCCGGGACGTCGAGCTTGGGCTCGTCGTGCTGGGCGAAAGCCAAGGACAGGGCGCCGGCGAGGGCGCAGAGAGGAAGTAAGGCCGGTTTCAGTTTCATATGGGGAAAACAGGAATGCTGTTTGGAATACAGAATGAAGCACCCGTGAATATCGACGGAAATGCGGAACGGGAAGCCGGAAATAGGCAGCCTGCGGAACGGGGAAAATACGGGACCCGGCGGGCAGGATTAATCACGGAACTTCAGGATTTTCGGTTCTTCATTTTCACTTTTCACCGTTTCCCGGTGAACTCCCCTCATTTTCTTTTTGATGAAAATGGCGGAGCGGACGGGACTCGAACCCGCGACCTCTGCCGTGACAGGGCAGCGCTCTAACCAATTGAGCTACCGCTCCAACGGGCGTTGATGGCCGCGTGAAGCAAGGCGCACAGTGTGGCCGGGATTCCGGAATGCGCAAACAAAATCTGCAGGTTTTCTGAATTCTTTTCACGTCGCCGGAGTGATACTGCAGAAAGCTCCCCGCTCTGAAGAAAAAGGCCCGGAAACCGGTGTCCTTTCCGCATACAAATGGCGGCAGCCCCGGACACCGGCAGGGCGTAAAATGAAATATGCCCTTCTATTCCCTCCTCAAATCCGCCACGGCGGCGGCGCTGACTTTGGCCGCGGTGATGATTTCCGGTCCCGTGTGCGGGGCGGAAAAAGTATTGATCATCGGTGACAGCCTGTCAAAGGAGTATGAGATCGAGTGGATGGGCATTGGAGGCGATCCCTTCTCACGCCCGGTGGAGAACTGGTGCGAGATTCTGGACAACCGGCGCGGCAGCTGGTTTGAATTCGGCAGCTCCGGCACCTACAGCGATTCGCGTCTGGTAGGACACGCCTACAATTGGGCGATTCCCGGCTCCGAAACCTCCGATTGGGTCACGCTGCTGAAAAATCCTCCGGCCGACCTCACCAACCAGTTGAAAAAGGAGGTAAGCCGCGTAGTGGTTTTTCTGGGTGGCAATGACGTGCGGGTGAAATACCAGGACCTCTACGACGGCAAGCCGGCGGCGGAGTGGATCACCACCATCAGCGGGAACATCGCGCAGGTGCTCGACTTTGTGAAAACCCAAAACTCCGCCCTGCCCGTGGTGCTGGCGAATGTGCCGCATCTGGGGGGCGCCCCGGACATTGATGGCGACCACCCCTATGACCCCGTGAAAACCGGACGTGTCACCGCCGCTCTGGATGAACTGAATGCCCGGCTGACCGTGATGGTGAAGGAGCGGGGCATGGGACTGGCGGATATCTATTCCATGACCCGCGGGCTGGTCACCGCCCCGCGCTGGGTGATCTCCGGTTACAAGGTCGAAAAAACCAGCAGCAGCTCCGGATCCCCCAACGCCTTGTTTCTGGGCGACGGCTTCCACCCCAACATGCCCGCACAGGCAGTGTTCGCTCAACGGATTGTGGATGCCTTCAATGACCGCTACGGGCCCCAAATTCCCCGGCTTGGCAGCCGGGAAATCCTGGTGGACGTGATGGAGGTCAGCGCGGATTTCACCCTGTCGAAGTGGGCGGAGAATTTTAGTATTCCCTCCAGCAGCCGCGGAGCCACTGCTGACCCGGATCAGGACGGCATCCCGAACATCGTGGAATACACCTTGGATCTGGATCCGGCGCGCTCCGACAATCAACTCCTGCCCCGGCCTGTGGTGGCAGACAAAAATCTGACCTTCATATGGCAGCCTCGTGATCCTGCGGGAGCGCACTCCGCCCTGACCCTGCAGGAATCCGCCGATCTGCAAAACTGGATGAATGTGCCCACGGACTCCATCTCCAACCTGGAGTTCAACACCCTGCGCTTCAGGCGTTCCCCGAACGCCGGCCAGCCACTCTGGCTGCGCTTTCAAGCGCGCACCAAGTGAAGACATCCACAAGGACCGGGGCGTATCCTCCCCAAGTCCCCTGCCACCCGTTTATCCGCCGGTTGCCGGCGGAACCCCCGCGATGCGGCTGCGCCATTCGGGATAATCGTTGTCCAGAATTTTAGCGGGATTGTTGGAGAACCACTGGTAGGAGGTGCGCTTCTTTTTAACCTTCTGGAAAGTGTAACGCTTTTTGCCGTCCGTGTCGCTGAACAAGGGCTTGTTGCTGCCGATCTCATAAAACCGGGCCCATGTGGGCTTGGTGCGGCTTTGCGCGACTCCCGCCTGTCCAGGTTTCAGCTGTGAGCGGCGCAGCCAGGCCACAGCGCTTTCAATGGAATGGCATACCGCGTCGGAAGGATGCTCCAAGGACATCAGGAGGCGGAGAATACCCACCGTCTCGCCACTGCCGCTGATGGAGGCCGGCTCGTAGGCCCGCGCACTGGCAGGGGCGAGCGTCAGGGCATTGTGCTGGGCACACCATCCGGTTCTTTGGCCGTTCACCACGATCTGGCAGTTCAGAATGCAAACAATGCCCCGGTGCACCGCGGCCCGGGCCTGCCGCCGCAGATCGCCGCCGATGAATTGATAGGGCGGCTTCCCCCAGGCCACCTGCCGCAACTGGGTGACAACCTGGGTCATGGCATTGTCATTAAAGGTGATGAAATCGTGGTATCTGCCCTGCAGGGGGTACACTTGGGGCCAGCCGCCGTTGGGCATCTGCGCCGCCAGCAGATAGCGCAGCCCGCGCTCCACGCTGTGGTGGTAGCGGATGCCGTCCGTGGTGCCCGGCCCCACAGCGGTGATCACTTTGGACAGGTAGTTGATCTGGCTGACGGTGCCTTGGTTGTCGATGGTGCCCAGATACCCCCAACCCTCCCAAGGGGCCCAGCTCTCCCCGGCCCGCCGTTTGCGACTGGTCATATCGGTGTTCTTGCACCACCCGCCGGAGGGCAGCTGCCAGGTCAGCAGGGAATCCGCGATTCCCCGGCCCTCGGTGCCGGCATACCAGTCCTCCGGTTTGTCCTCCGGCAGGGAGGCGGTGCTTTTTTTCGGATGCCCAAGCTCCTTCCGGCCGGTTTTCCGCAGTTCCGCCGCCAGGAATTTGGCATCCATTTCCCGCAGGGCCACGGACCGCGCAATCCAAGCCTCCCATGCTTTGCGCGCCGCGGGTGGCAGCGTGGCGAAGGCGGGATCGCGCCACATATCCCCGGCGGCGGCCGGAGGCTCAGCCTGAAAACGGACTTCCTCCGCTGCCCGGACGGACAGCGGAGGAAGCAGCGAAGTAAGAATGTAAAACAGCAGTGCGGCTGGCGGAGGAAACTTCACGGCCTGCTTTTCGCCATTTCCGACGACCAAGTCACGGCATTTTTCACCAGGGAACGAAAAGCCTCCAGATCGTGGGCGCGGGCATCGTGACCCAGGGTGATGCAGGCGATGCGGGCCTTCTCATGACGCACGGTCCAGACGCTGGGGAACACCTTGCCGTTCAGCGGACTGGTGGCTTCCGCCAGCACCTCGATGGGCGAACCGGCGGTGTCGGGGATCATGTAATAAAGCTCGTCCACGATCGGGAAGGAGGCGGGCACCCCCTTCATGACCGGGTGATCGGGCTGGAGGGTTTTGACCTCGAAGGGCTTGCCGATGGGATCGTGGCCGCGGGAGCCGCCGCCGGCATAGACCTTGTTGAACTCCGGCCAGTCATTGAAGTTGTACCAGATGCCGGGGTGCAGCAGCACGATGCCCTTGCCCGCCGCCGCGAATTCGCCCAGCGCCTTGCGGAAGGGCACGGCTCCAAAGCCCGCTTGGTTGGTGCTGATCACCACCGCGTCGGCCTCGCCGAGACCGGCGGCGGCCTGGAGGGGATCGGAGGTGTAGTTCACGGAGAATCCGGCGGATTTCAGAATGGCGGTGTCCTCCAGATTGAAGAACTTGTTGAAGTCGTGGGACGACCCGCCGCCAATGAGCAGCACGCGCTTGCCGGTCTCCCACTTCATGGGACCGGCAGGAGCCGGAGCCGCCTGCGCCGTTTTAGGGCCGGGAGGCGTGCTGAGGGCGCCGGGAGCGGGGGATTTGGGATCCGCCAATTCCGCCGTGATGGCGAAGGTGGTCGGAGCCACCACATTGCCGGTGCTTTCCAGCACGACGCTGTTGATGGCGTTGGCGGACTTCAGCAGCTTGGTGAACCAGCGGATCTGAGCGTGGTTTTTCACCAATTGGTTCTCCGCGCGGGAGCCCGGGACATCAAATTGGCCGTTGTAGTCCGCGATCTCCACCCCGTCACGCATCACCAGCTCCTCGCTGGTGCCGTCGGCGTAGTTCACGGTGGCCTTCAGGCAGACCTCCCCGTCATCCGGACCGCGCGCCGCCCAGCCACCCACGCCGCCCAGGAAGTGCAGACGGTTGGCTTTGAAGCCGCCGACTTTGATCTCCACCTTCTGAGGCAGCGTGCGGGAGAAGGTGCCGCGGGGACCACCTTTGAGCACGATCACATTGCCGGTCGCCCGGTCAGGACTCACCAGGTTGAAGGGGATACCCTCCACATTCACGGTGCCGGTTTTGGCGAGCATTACCGTGTCTCCGGTCTGCTCCGGGCTGTTGTAGAGTCCCTGACCGGTGGTGGCGGTGAAGGCCTTGCCGAGGTCAAAGGTGCGGAATTTGCCGCCATCCACGGAGACCATATAGGCGATGATGTCGCGCAGGACTTCAGGTCCCAGACCGTCAAAGCCCTCCGGCATGAGGGACAGGCCGGTGTTCACCCGGCTCTTGATGTCCGCAGTCTTAATCTCCTGCTGGCCGGCCAGGCTCTTCATGCTGATGGCGGAGGGGTTCTCACGGGCGATCACGCCGGCATAGAACTGGCCGTCCTTGGTCTCGATGTTCCAAGAGAGGAAGGACGGATCCACCTCGCGGTTCGGGTCCACGATGGCGGTCAGCAGCTCTGAAGGGGCGTGGCTGCCCATGCCGGTGAGGGCGGGCCCGATCTCCGCGCCGGTGTCACCGAACTTGTGGCACACGGCGCAGGTGGCGTTGAAGATGAGCTTGCCGGTCTCCACGTTGCCTGGCTTCTCCATTTCGGGAGCCAGCTTGGCGATGATCTCGTTCTTGGCCTTGGCCATGGGGTTCAGTTCATCCAGGACCTCGTTGGCCTGGCGGGCGACATCCAGATTGGGATGCTTGCGCAGGCGGAAGGCATTGGCGGGACCGAAGGCGGCGGGATCCACCTCCTTGGCCTTCATGGCCTTGATCAGGGCCAGCGACCAGTCGGCACGCTTCAGGAGGGCGTCGAAGGCGGCGGGCTGCACAGTCTCCGGCAGTTTGGGATAAGCGGCGGCGATGGCGGTGCCGACGGCGGTCTCGGAGGTGCTGGACAGGACCGCGAGCAGCTGGCGCTGCAGATCCGGGCCGGCATCGCTGCCCAGAACCTTCATTACAGCGGTAAGACCGCCGGGATTGGTTTCACGCAGGCCCAGCAGGCTGCGGGCGGCGGCCAGACGGGTGGAGTCGGAGGCTTTGGAATCAGCCAGTTCGGCTTCAAGGCGTTTGGTGACACCGGCAACCATCTCCGTGAACTCACCGCGTCCGGCGTCCCATTTGACAGCCAGAGGCAGGGCGCTGGCGCTGGCCCCGGCCTGAAGCAGGGTGCTCAGAGCGGTTTTCAGCTCCGGGGTCATGGCGGGGACGGCTTTCAGGGATTTGGTCAGGGCATCCAAGGCGCCGCGCTTCAGATCGTCGGAACCGGAGGTTTTGCCGGCCAGAGTGGTCACCAAGCGTACGGCGGCATCGGCATCGTTTTTATCGCTGATGCTGTCGGCCAGCTGCGTGACCAGCTGGGCCAGGGGAGCGGGATCTGCGCTGTCCAGGGCGGCGGCGATGGCGGCGGCGGGATTCTGTACGGCGGCGCCCACGGCGGCGCTGCGCTGGAAGTCGTCTTCGAATTTCGGCCAGGCGGCCACAATCAGCTTTGCGGTCTCATCGGACACCGGTTTGCCACCGAGGGCAATGAGGGCGGCGACGCGCACGCCACCGTTTTCATCACTGATGAGTTTGGCTGTTTTCTGCTCCAGTTCCGCGGAGGAGCCGGCGGTCTCGGAGATCTGTGCGGCATTGCGGCGGACGGAGGCGTCGGCGTCCGAGAGGGAGGCCGTGAGAAGCTCCGGCTTCAGCACGCCCAGTCCGTGAAGGGTCCAGAGGGCGGCGATTTTGGTTTCGGGATTGCCTTGGGCCAGGGCGGCCTCCACTTCGGCGGCTCCCTTGCCGGACTCGGTCAGCAGGCGGCTGGCAGTCATGCGGACGGAGCGGTTGGCGTGGTTCAGAGCATTGGCCAGCACGGGAACATCCGCGCGGGTCAGGTCGGGCACCTCAATCTTCCTGGCGTCCTTCTGGTTCAGTTTCCAGATGCGGCCGAAATAGTGGTCGCGGTCCGGGCGCACGGCGGCATTGACCTTGTTGTGGTCGGGACCGCGGGTGTCGTTGTGGATGACAGCCTGGTTGTAGAAATCCCCCACATACATTGAGCCGTCCGGGGCCACGCGGACCTCGATGGGACGCCACCACATGTCGCGGCTGCGGACAAACTCCGTCTCCTCGCGGCCCGGCAGCTTTTGGCCGGTGTAGCTGGATCCTTTGGGAGTCAGGCGCTCGTGGTGGATGATGTTGATGGTGGGCTCGGTGGTGAAGTAGTCGCCGTTGTACTCGGCGGGCCAGGAGCCCCCGTCATAGATCACCGTGCCGGCGGCGGCGGTGAAGGAGCCCACGAGGTCGATCTGCACGTAGGGCAGCTGGTCGGCGGTCATGGCCGGCCAGGATTTCGGGGAGCCGATGACCACGTTGAAGCTGGGGGTGTTGGACACCTTGCCGCGCGCCAGGGCGTATTCGGGAATCACCACATGCTCCAGAATGGTGCCGCTGGTGGGCTGGGTCCACATCACGCGGTTGTCAGCGGTGATCTGGAGGCCCCAGGTGTTGCCGCCCTTGGAGGAGTACTGCTCGATGGCGGAGCCGTCGGGTTTGAAGCGCACCACGCCGCTGCCGATGTTGCCGAAGTGCTTGCTCCCGTCGCCGCTGGTCACATCGGGCGAGGAGCTGTAGCCATGGGTGGCGTAGATCCAGCCATCCCAGCCGCGGCGGGGATTGTTGATCACCGCGTGGGTGTCGCCGGTGCCCAGATTGGTGTAGAGCTTCTCCGTCTTGTCGGCTTTGCCGTCGCCATCGGTGTCGCGCAGCCAGAGAATGTCGGGAGCCTGGGTGACGATCACGCCGTCCTTGTGGAACACCAGACCGGTGACCAGATCCAGACCTTGGAAGAAGATATCCTTTTTATCCATCACGCCGTCACCGTTGGTGTCGGTAAGGATGCTGACCTTGTCCTGGCCAGGACGGTTCTGCACGCCGGGCTCGAAATCGATCCCGCCCCGGTCCTTCCATTCCTTGCCCCGGTAGTCGGGCCGCATGCCGCGGCGGCCATTCGGATACTCCGGCGTCTCCGCGACCCAGAGGCGGCCGGCGGGATCCCAGTCGAAGTTCATCGGCTTGGTGATCAGCGGCTCGGCGGCCACCAGGGTCATGGTGAAATCAGGATGGATCTCCAGATTTTTCAGGGTGTCCTCTGGCTTCTGCGGGCCGCCATCGGGATAGGTCAGGGAGGAGATCTCCTCCGGCTGGGTGAACTCGTCCAGGTTGCCGCGCTTGCCCGCCCAGGCGATTCCACGCATCAGGATGGCACGGTAGTGCGGCAGACTGAAGTTTTTGTAAAGATGCCCCGGAATGCTGACAAAAGCCCGGTAAGGGATGGTGCCACCCTCCGCAGTGCGCTCATAGGTCCACATCTGCGGCTGGATGTCATAGACATTGACCCGGTTGCCCTCGGTCTGCTTCTTGCCGTCGCGGCTGTTGGGTGTGTAACTGGTGGCCAGGACCTTGATGTCCGGGGACAGGTCCATGTCGTAATAAATCTCGTCATCGAAGTGGAAGTTCGAGGCGCCCCGGGTGATCGGGTCACCGCCGCCCAGCTCCTGGTTTTCCGTGTAGTAGAGGTCCATCGGACCCTCGCGCCATTTGGTGACCCCCGGACGCCAGGCACCGCCGATGGTCTTTTTCCAGTGGTCCGGGAAAGCGCTGACCGACGCCGTGTGGATCACCACCAGACCGCCGCCGCGCTTCAGAAAGGTCTCCAGCGCCGCCTGACGCTCCGGAGGCACAGTGCCGCCGTCCTGGGCGTACATCAGCAGCACGTCCGTGTTGGCCAGCTGTTCGTCCGTCGGCAGGGTCAGGGCTCCGTCGGCCTTGATGCCGCGGGCATTCAGCAGCGGCACCCAATCCTTCAGGAATTGGGCGTGGTCATGGGCTCCGGGCCCATGGGTCTTTTCACCGCCGCGGATGAAGACACGGAGTGGACTGTCCGCCGCGAAGGCGTTCAGCCCCATTAGCATCACGGCTGTCAGGGATAGCAGAAGGTGGTTCATAAAAACTCGGTGGGACGATGGGCGCAACAGGGCGCGGCTGCGAAACCGCTTGGCTTGGGATACGCGGCGGAGGTCCCACCCTTGCAAACCGCCCCCCTGTTGGTCCAGGGAATTCCACCTCCAAATTCGCGTAACAATCTTACAGATATCCACCTGCCCACCGTTGCCGGACTGCGTTTCCGCCCTGCCCCCGCCCTTACGCACTCCGTCCACGGCGTCCACGGCGTCTACTTTGTCCACCCCCGGGAACTCTCAAAAGCCCAATAAAACAGGCCGGCCCCTTTGAGGGAGCCGGCCTGGGGAATCAAAACCACGAATACCGTGGCGCCTTACTTGTCGCCGAAGGAGATGCCAACCGCGCGGGCGGTCTGCACCAGCTCCCCGTTCGGCTCCACCAGACGGCAGGCGGACACCGCATCCTCAATAGGCACGGAGTCCACGTGGTAGGCCTGATAGCTCACCATGTGGCCGTATTTGCCCTCCTCGATGAGCTTGACGGCCTTGACACCGAAGCGGGTGCCCAGCAGACGGTCCAGACTGGTGGGGCTGCCGCCGCGCTGCAGGTGGCCCAAGGTGCAGGAACGGGTTTCCTTGCCGGTCATTTCCGCAATCTTGGTGGCCACGTAGTCGCCGATGCCGCCCAGACGGTGTTCGGAGATGCTGCTCTTCTCCTTGGTCATCGCGTCGCCGCCGGGGAGGTGCGCGCCCTCCGCCACCACGACCATGGTACTGTGCAGACCCTTGGCCTCGCGCTCCTGGATCGCTTTGGCCACGTTCTCGAATTTGAACTCGATTTCGGGAATCAGAATCACATGCGCCCCGCCGGCGATGCCGCCCCAGAGGGCGATCCAGCCGGCATTGCGGCCCATGACCTCCACGACCATCACGCGCTTGTGACTGTCGGCGGTGGTGTGCAGGCGGTCCAGGGAATCCACCACCGTGCTGACGGCGGAGTCGAAGCCGAACGTCATTGCGGTGGCCGCGAGGTCGTTGTCAATGGTCTTGGGCACGCCGACGACCGGCAAGCCGTTTTTCATCAGCTGCATCCCGGTGGTCAGCGAGCCGTCGCCGCCGACCACGATCAGGGCGCGGATCTCCAGCAGCTTCAGCGTGGCCTTGGCCTTTTCGATGATCTCCTGGGGGATTTCCGCGACGTTGCCCTCGCCGACCTTGGCGGCGAAGTGCCCCTTGTTGGTGGTGCCCAGAATGGTGCCGCCCTGCTTGAGGATGCCGGCCATTTTCTCGGGTTCCAGCACGATGTAATCGCCGGGGGGCAGCAACCCCTCGAACCCGTCGCGGAAGCCGATGACTTCCCAGCCGAGTTTCGCCGCCGCACCGACGACGCCGTAAATGACCGCATTGAGCCCCGGGCAGTCGCCCCCGCTGTTGAGGATTCCGATTCTCATGTTAGGATTTTGGAAAGTTTGAATGGTGGTGGGTGGTGGGAGTTTGCCCGGACAATGATGGGGGTTTTTTGAAGCAGCAATCCGGCCAGAGCGTGCGGACCGCGTGAAAGGTTATTGCACGTAGCGCGGCACCGGCGTGTAGCCGCCGCTGGCCGGCGCATACACCGGAGGCGGCAGCGGCATGTAATCGGCATCCATGACCGGAGGCGGCAGGGGCCGCGGAGCCGGCGCGGCTGGCACCGGGGGCGGCGGATTGGAGGGAGCCGGAGCGGCACCGCCGCTGCCGGGCCTCGCGCCCAGGAATTCCGACTGGTTCTGGGCCGGACTGCCCGCGCCGCGCCAGGCATCGTAACCGGTCCATCCGTCGCGGAGCAGCCTCACCGTGGCCCCGAAACGGTCTTGCGCGCCCAGAGTCACCACCACCAGACGGTGAGGAATGACCAGTGTGCTGCCGTCCGGGCGCTTGATCACCGTCGCCGGCTTGGGGGCCGTGACCGCCAGGCAGGGGCCAGCCAAATTCGTGGTGCCGGTCTTGCCGGCGTCAATGCGGTTGGTGCCGATAATCTCGTTGGTGTTCCGCACGACCGCCGACTGCGTGGCGCCGTTGCGGACGTAGCTGATGCGGCGCTCACGCTGGGAGCTGTAGTAGGTGAAGCCTGGAATGGTGATGGCGTGGCAGAACAGCCGGGCGATGTCGGAGGCGCAGGAGTAGCCGGAGGCGTTCGGCAGATCCAGCCCGTGGGGATTGGCGAAACGGGTGTTGGTCAGCTGCAGCCGGGTGCGCAGCCCGTTCATCTGGTTCACAAACGCCTGCAGCGGGTTGGCCCCCATGCCGGCCTGCGCCAGCCGCCCGCCAAAGTGGGTGCCCAGCGCCTCCGCAGCCCAGTTGTCGGAGCCCATCATGCAGGCATACACGGCATCCCGCACGCTCAGGGCGTCGCCGGGCTGCAGGCCCAGCGAACTCGGAACGCCCAATCCCAGCACGCTGGGCGGCACGGTGAGCATTTCATCGGGGTTTCCCTTGGAATTGCGCAGATAATCGAGCACCACCACCACCGTGGCGATCTTGGTCAGGCTGGCCACGGAGCGCCGCTGATCCGCTTGGAAGGAGAGAATCACTTTCCCGTCATTGGCGTCCGCCACCACATAGGAGGCGATGCCTGGGTAAACCGGCCCGATATTAGCCACCCCGTGGGGGCCGCCTCCGCCCCCCGGCAGGGCTCCGGTCAGTGATGAGCAGCCGGTGAACAGCGGACCTGTGGCGCAGATCAGTAAAAGGCAGAGAAAGGAACGGGGAGTCATGAGGGCAGTTCGCGGATGGGAAGGGCTGCGCGGGGCATCTAAACGGGCTGCCCCAGTGGCGCAACGTGGAATGTGGAGCCCGCCTTGGACTGTTCAAAACCTCACATTGAAACATGCTTTAATTCACGCCTGCCAAGCTTCCTCCGGATGGCCATCAGTCCAGGGCAAAAAAGCCTGAATTCTTCTGATCCAGTTTCCGGAACCGCACTCCTTACGGTCTTTCGTCCGCAAGATTCTGCCCGGCCGTCCAAGGATTGCCATCGGGATCCTCAAACGAAAATTCGGTCATCCCGTAAAAGGTGACATCCAGATCAGGGACATCCACCCCGGCGGCCCGGACCAAGCGGTGGAACTCCTCAATATTGTCCGGATAAAGATAAAGCACCGCCTGCCGGGGAGCGTGCGGATGCCGGTTGATCGACTGGTCCACCATCAGTCGGCACTCATCAAACCGCAGCATGGCCCAGCGCCATTCATCCCGTCGGTTCTCCACGCTGAATCCCAGCTTCTGATAGAACTCCACACTCGCCGGCATGCTTTTCACCGGCAGCATGGGGATGAGACGGGTCATTTTCATAGGATGGTTTTCAAGGCTGATGCTGCTCTTGAGATTAAAGCCGGATTTCCAGTTCCCGCCAGCGACAATCCGGGCTGACAGCCTCTACGCACAAAAACAGGCTTCCATGCTTTCCCAACCTGTAAATGCGGCCCGACCGCATCCAGTAAACAAAGGTCATTATATGCCGGAAGCAAGATTGAAAATAAAAATCGGCGTTATAGGAACAACCAAGGAATGGGAAGGTTGAAAATTTGAGGCCAGACCAGACCAGGAGTGATGCCTGCGACAAATTTCCGCCTAACTCCGTTAGGGGTCATGCGCCTCCTCCAAATTGCGCGGTCGGACTGGCCGCGTCGAATCGCGGTTCAGGCGTCCTTTACCGCAAAAGAGAAGAGCTTTTGGGCAAGCTCCGCATCAGCTGGTTTTTCGCTCTCCTGGATGTCTTCAATCGCCTCCAAAAGTAGAGGAAGTCGAAGAGGTTGTGATACCTCACACCTTCAGACTGGAATTCTACCCGGCCTTCCGTTTCTTCGATGGGGAAGAAGCCAAGCTCCGATCCTAACCCCACAGGCTCTTGAGCGTAAATCTCGATGACTTCGGCTTCCTCGTTTAGCTTTTGAGCCTTACAAAAGTCCTTCAAAGCCTCGCCTCGTCGAAAAATTGAGATCAGGTCTATCAGTTTCATAAGTTTACTCTATTTGCGGCAAGGAGGGAATGGCCAAAATCACTACGCTCCGCCAATGCATTTTGAGGCCCAATCGTGACCGAAAGAAAACTCAGCAGGACGGCCACCAGCCATCGTAGCCCCGAAAAGCTGACACCCCGCCCCGTCATAAGGGCGCGATCAGTCCTTCGGCCTTGGCCAGAACTTTTTGCCGGCTGTCAAAAGTCAAAAACTCCGTCGCTCCCAGATGCAGCGCCGTAGCGACATGCAATACATCGAATCCACGATAACCTTCTGTCCAAGTGTGCTGTGCCGAAAGCCGCTCCGCAATGCTGACGACGTCGGCCCAATCAATAGGCACGACCACCACCGCCCCAATGGCAATCTCCCCTTGGAGCTTGGCAAGGGAGGCTTGCGCCGTGGAGCGGTCATATCCCTTGCTGGAATCCTTCGCGTGGAGAAAGACCTGCCAGCGCACCGATTGCCTGAACTCAAACAAAAGCGGTGAGGCCACATGCAAGGCTTCCGGCATTTGGGCAAAATGGGCGGCAGCCCTCGGAGAATTGACCTGCTTTCGGTAAAAAGCACAAAGGAAGGAGGTGTCCGGATAGGCGATCATCCCTCCTCCCCCTCCAGCTCCGCTTCTTTCATTTCCTCGACTTCCTTCATTGAGAACACTCGGTCACCCCACACCTCCTGCAGGCGTGCCATGACGTCAGGCTTCGGCGCGGAACGGGGAGTGGACACTTCCGCCAATGAGGTGAGCTGGGCAAAGGGGCGTCCTCTCTTGATAATTTGCACGGTCTCTCCGTGCTCGATCCACGAGGATATTCGGCGGAAATTGTTTCTCAGGTCTGCCACCGTTGCGGTTTTCATGATACCTTATATCTATCACCGAAACGCATCAGGTCAAGCCAGCAAAAAGCCCCGTCCCTGCCGGGTGGCCTCAGTGGCAAGTCCAGCCACGCGTGGTGCGGAACCTGCCGCTACGAATCGGAGGTTGGGAGCTCAGTGTCGAGCGGCACAAGATACTGGCCCTCCCGCATCACGAAGGCCACCGGCTCCCCCGTGTTCCTCCAAGGAACGCCCGTGGATCTCTCTGACGTGCTCCAAGGCGGGGAAGACCGGTTCTCCGGGCATCGTGCTTTATTGAGCAAGCTTCCTGAGCAAGGGCGCGTGATGGGCAAACACCTTGTCCATTACCTTGCCAATGTCCTTCTCCCTGACCTTGCGGGCACGGCGGCGGGCGGTTACCCACGCGGCGAGTTCGGCGAACTCGTCGGGGCGCAGCTTTTCAATCGCAGCTTCGATTTCAGCAATGGTGTTCATGGGAACGAAGGCAGTTTTACCCGGTAAATCCTCATTTTCAACCCCCGCGTTCCCGCCAGCGCCTCTCCGCCGGGTGGCAAGCGGCAAACACCCGCCGCAGCGATTCGAAATTCATTTTGGTGTGGACAGCTTCTTGCGCGCTCATTATTTCGCGCCTCCGGCAAGCGCCGCGTCCAGTTTGGGACGCAGCAGCCGGTTCCAGATGGCGTAGCCGGCGGGGCCGAGGTGCAGGCCGTCCTTTTGGTAAAGCTCCGGCTGGGTTTTGCCGTCGGGCGTGAGCAGCGGGGTGGCCAGATCGATGTATTCCAGAGTGGCGGGCCGGGTGACGCAAAAATCCCGGATGAGGCGGTTGGCTTCAGACTGGAGCGGCCAGAGTTTGGCCCGCGCGATGCTGGGCTTGATGGGGATATAGAGAATCCGGCACTCCGGCAGGGCGGTGTGGACGGATTCGGCAAAGGCGGTGAAATCGCTGGCGATGCGCGGGGCGGACAGGCCGTTGGAGGAGTCGTTGTCGCCGGCGTAAAAGACGATCAGCCGCGGCTTCAAAGGAAACACAATCCGGGGAGCGAAATGGGTGCTGTCGGCGATCACGGAGCCGCCGAACCCGGAGTTGACCACCGGCAGGCCGGGGAACGCCTCGTCCAGTTTCCAGAGCCGGATACTGGAGCTACCGGTGAACACAATGCCGCCGCGAGCGGCAGGATGCTCTTTTTGGCGGGCTTCGATTTTGGAGATTTCATCCTCCCATTTTTCGAATCCGGAAGGCTTGGCATCCCCTGTGGCGGCGGGTGTGGCTGCCGGAGCCGACTCCTCTTTGACCGGTGTCAGGGTGATCTGCCGCAGATCCATGACGGCGGGACCGGGCTTTGACTGCGGAGCCACGACAAGGCGCTGCCGCCCGGCGGGCAGGTCTACAGGACCGAGATCCAAGGGCACAAATGCCTGGAAACCGCCGGTTTCCTTCACCGTGAAGGCCAGAGTGTCCTTGCCTGCAAGGACATGGACCACACTGCCTCCGCTGCCATTGCCGCAGCCTTGGAGGAGGGTGACCCTGTATTTGCCCGCCGCCGGCAGTTCGAACTCCCAGGAGGCTTTGTCCTCCGGTTTGGTCCAGTAACCGAGCGTGTTTTTATGGGGCTGAGGCTCATACCGCAGCATGGTGCCGGACACCTCCGCCGTGGAGGAGTGCAGCAGCACCACCCCCTGGGCATCCGGCACTGCCGGCGGGCGCGGGGCGGCGGGACTGGTGGCGGCGGCCGGGGCCGGCTTTTCCTCCGCTTGGGTGTAAAGCCCCAGGCACAGCAGGGACACGGAAACGGAAAGGAGTGCGGAAGGAGTGCGGAACAGAGGGAGCATAACCGGAAAAGGAAAACGGATGGAAAACACAGGGCAGCCAGGAAAAGCGGCGGATGCGGGAAGCGGCGTCGGGCGGTGCCCGGCCTTGCCCTAAAACCAGGAAAGCCAAGGCCGGTTCCCCGCTTACGCGGTGCCCACCCCCGTTATTTCTGAACATGAATCCGGACGGCGCGTGGATTTCCTGAAACGCATTCATGGGTGACGGCGGTGGCACCCGGTTTGCTCCGGCTCCCCTGCCCGTCGTCTGTCCACCGGCAGGAAACGCATGGGGTGCCGGGGATGAACGCGCAATCCTTCGGTGGCGCGGGAGCGCAAACCGTCTTTCATCCGGAATCATGTCCAGCTCCACCACCCCACAGACTTCCGCGATCGAAACCCTGCGTCGTTATTACCAAGCCTTCAATACCGGTGACCGCGAAGCGTTTCTGGCTCTGCTCACCGATGATATCGCCCATGATGTGAACCAAGGCGGAAGGGAAACCGGCAAGGACACCTTTGCCGCCTTTCTGGACCGCATGGACCGGTGCTACCGCGAGCGGATCGATGATCTCGTCCTCTGGGCCGACGAATCGGGCACACGGGCGGGGGCGGAGTTTCTGGTGCGCGGCACCTATCTTTCCACCGATGAAGGCCTGCCGGATGCCACCGGCCAGACCTACACCCTGCCCGCCGGCGCGTTCTTCACCCTGCGCGGCGGATTGGTGGAGCGCGTGACCATGTATTACAACCTGACCGAATGGCTGCGCCAGATTGCCGGAGCCGGTCAGGACAAGGCGTGACGGCTTCCCTTGCGGCGCGGGCCGCGCACCGCAGGCTCCTTCCTTTTCCGCTTCAGCCCCCCGCTCTCTTTTCCGGAAGCTGGCGGAGCATCCTCTCCCTGCTGGCATCCCGGGCACCAGCATGCCGTGCGGCCACGCAGGGTTTTCCGTGCCAGTTCCGCGCCGCAGCGGGGACAGTGTCCCCCTGCTTTCCACCGGTAACGCATGAGCCAGGCCGCTGGCAGATCGGACCAGTCGGCCCCCACGGTTTTCAGGGAAATCCGGCAGATGTGGCGCAGCACCTTCCGCAGTGCCCCCGGATCCACCTGCCCGCAGGGGGTGGAGGGCGGCAGCCTCAGCTGGAACAGCGCCTCATCCGCCATCCAGTTGCCGATGCCGGGAAACCACGTCTGATCCAGCAGAAACGCTTTCAGCGGCTGGCGCGCGTGACGCTTCAGCGCTTCGGCGACACGCTGCTCCGTGAAACCGGCGCTCAGAATTTCCGGAGGCAGCGCCAGCCATTCAGGCGGGAGGCCTTCCAGACTTTCCGTCAGTTTCACCCCGCCGAAAAGACGCGAATCGCGGAACACGAGCGCCGCCTCCGGCGTGTAAAGCACCAGGTGCTCATGCTTGTCAGGAACATGATCCGGTTCCCCGGCCAGCAACTCTCCGGTCATGCCCAGATGACCCGCCAGCCACAGGCCTCCGGAGAATTCGAAAAGCAGGTTCTTGCCATGCGTCCGGGCACTCAGGAAAACGGTGTCTGTCAGGGCCTGCCGGACAGCCTGGGCCGGAATGCCGCGGAAAAACTGCGCTCTGGAACCGGCGTGGACCTGCAGAATACGGTGATTCAGTCCCGGATGCCACAGGCGGGCATAATAAGCGGCTTCGGCAAGTTCAGGCATGGAGGGGTAAAACGAAAAAACGAAGGCCGCGTCCGAACGGACGCCGCGTTCCAGCCAAAGCCCTCCAAGCCATTGAATAACGGCTATTTCACCTCCGCCGCGCCTTCTTTGCGTTCGCCGTTCTCCTTTGGCGGCAACTCCACTCCGGCGGCTTTGGCGGCGGCCTCCGCCTGGACCAAGTGCTCCAGCAGTTCAGGGCCGGGCCGGGGCTGGGAAAGTTCCGCAGCTTTCCGCAGGCAGGCCAGCGCCGAGGAATAGTCCTTTTTCAGAAAGTGAAACCAGCCCAGGCTGTCGAGGTAGGGCGGATGGTCCTTCACGAGCTCATTGGCGGTCCGCAGGAGCTCCCCGGCGACATCCAGATTTTTATTTCCTGTCAGCCACAGCCAGCCGAGGTCATTGTAGGCCGGAGCCGCCAGCTCCGGCTTGTTGCGGGGGGTGCCACCGATGGACTGGCGGTAGCGGGATTCCGCCTCCTCGAGCTTTCCCGCCCGGCGGGCCACTCCAGCCCACGAGTAGTAAAACGCGGCGTCCAGCAGGCGCGGTGCTCGGGTTTTGGCGATGGACTCCGCCTCCGCCAAGGATTGGAGCGCGGAGGAAAAATCCCCCTTCGCATCCTGCGTGCGCGCCAGCAGGTAATGAAGGTTGGCGGACTCCGGATTGAAGAAAATACCACGCCTCAGCAGGGTGAAGGCCTCGCCCGGCTGATTGCCCTTCATCAGCTCCGTGGCGGCGGCGGCATAGTCGCGGGGGTCCCCGCCCTCCAGCCGCAGAACCTCCGCGCGGTGCTTCAGGGATTTGGCGGCGTCCGTGTTTTCATAGAGCGACATGAGCGCCTTGTGTGAGACCACATCGCCGGCATCCACCGTCACCAGCGCCTCGAACACGGCGGCGGCATCAGCGTCGCGGCCGGCCATGCGCAGGCACTGTCCGAGCTTTTGCCGCGCCGCCAGATCGCCGGGGCGCAGGGCCGCCGTGCGTTCATAGAGCGGCAGAGCCTTGTCGGCGCGGCGGGCGCGGGCGTAGAAGTCCGCCGCCTCCGCCAGCACGGTGGGATCGTCACCTGCCAATTCCAGCGCCCGCTCCACGGTCTTGCTGACAATCTCAAAGTGTCTGGCCCGCGTGGCAGGATCGTCCAAGGGGAAGGCTTCGCGCGCGGAGGTGGAGAGTGAGAGCCAGAAGGAGGGTCCGTTGGAGGATGAGCGCAGCGCCTGCTCCACCACCTCCTGCGCCTTGGCGCGCTCCTGGGCGGTCAGATAAAGCCGGACCAGATGCCGCACCGCCGTGTCCGAGTCCGGAAATTTGGCCACCGCCTGCCGTGCGGTCTCCACAGCGCAGGCTTTCCAGCCGGGCGCATGGTTCTGATGCTCCTCCAGAAAGCGGGACAGAGTCAGGAGGGCTCCGGGGCTTTGCGGAAAATCCGCCACCAGTTTCTCCTGCAGCGCCAGTGCCTCCTCCAGCCGATTCGGGCTGGTGTAAATCCTCACCAGCCGGGCGTTCAGCTCCGGCCCGGTGCCGCTGATCGCCAAGGCCTCCAGATAAATGGCCAGCGCGGATTCGTCATCGGACTCCCGCTCCAGCCGGCGGGCCTTGTAATAAAGACTGAGCGCCCGGGCGCGGGCTTCGGCGGACGGCGCTCCGGAAGCCGGTCCCGGCTGGGCGGGCGGGGGCTCCTTTCCGGGCATGACAGAGGCCCATACGGGTGCCTGCAAAGCATCCGCACGGGCCTGTGACCGAAGGTCTGAAATAAAACAGCCAGCCAGTCCGGCCAAGGAGACAAAGCGGAAAAACAGGACGCGACGGCAGACCGGAGGGACAGCAGGCGACCGGGATTTCATGCTCCCGAGGCTCAGGGACTAGGACTTGTAGCGCAAGCGCTTCTTGTGGCGGTTGGCACGCATGCGCTTCTTCCGTTTGTGCTTGTTGATCTTGGTCTTTCTTCTCTTTTTGAGCGATCCCATAAATTGAACGTTGTTGCAGGCTGTTCCCGGAACGGGGAGCGGGACTTAAATCGATGACGGCCTGTTTGCAAATCGAAATCAGTCGTATTTGTAATTTGATTCCGGCGGCTTGGAAGGCCGAAACCTCTCTGCAAAAAGAGGCCGGCGTATTATTTCCGCCGCTTGCCCCCGCCGGGCCGGCCCATGCTGCCGAATTTGCCAGGGCTGCCCCCACCGCCGCTGTGTTTGCCTCCACCCATGCCGGACATGTTCCCGAGCTTGCTGAAGTCGGGCATTCCACCGCCGCCGCCGCCCAGACCGCCGAATCCCGGAAATCCGCCGCCGCCACCTCCTCCACCGTCGCCCATGGCTCCCATCATCTTGGCCATGGCTCCCATTTTGCCGGGATTGCGCATCATCTTCCGCATGTCACTGAACTGGCTGATCATCATGTTCAACTCGTTGACGGTGCGTCCCGCCCCGGCGGCGATGCGTGCCCGGCGTTTGGCGTTGAGAATTTCCGGGCGCTTCCGCTCCAAGGGGGTCATGGACAGGATCAGAGCCTCGATGTGGTTCAGCTTTTTGTCATCCACCTGCCCCTTCATCTCCTTGATCTTGCTGCCCACGCCCGGCAGCAGGCTCAGCAGGCCCATCATGCCGCCCGCGCCGGAGGTCAGCTTCTTCATCATCCGGAGCTGGCCGAGGAAATCGGTGAAGTCGAAACTCGAGGAGGTCATGCGCTCCATCATCTTCATGGCGTCGGCCTCATCGATGGCCTCCGCCGCCTGCTCCACCAGGCCCACGATGTCGCCCATGCCCAGAATGCGCTGTGCCATGCGGTCCGGCACAAAGACATCCAGCTGGTTCATTTTTTCGCCCACCCCCGCGAACTTGATGGGCTGCTGCGTCACCCGGCGCATGGACAGGGCCGCGCCGCCGCGGGCATCACCGTCGAGACGGGTCAGGACGATACCGGTGATGCCGACCGCCTCATGAAAGGTTTTGGCCACGCTGACAGCCTGCTGGCCGGTGGCGGCGTCGGCCACCAGCAGGATTTCACCGGGATTGAGGAATTTGCGAACCTCCTTCAGCTCCTGGATCAGGGCCTCGTCCACCTCCTGGCGGCCGGCGGTGTCAAAAATCACCACATTGGCATCCTGCGACTCCAGCCACGAGACTGCGGCCTTGGCGGCCTTGAGCACGTTTTTCTCTCCGGGGGCAGGCTTGAAGACGGGGACTCCGACCTCCCCCGCCAGAGTGGCCAGCTGATCGATGGCGGCGGGACGGTAAAGGTCCAAGGCCACCACGACGGGTTTCCGCCCCTCCTTTTTCAGCTTCAGCGCCAGCTTGGCGGACGTCGTGGTCTTTCCGGCACCGTTCAGGCCCACCATGAGGATGCGGGCCGGCGGGGTCAGATTCAGGGGGACCTCCTCACCGCCCAGCAGGGCCGTGATTTCGTCGTGGAAAATCTTCACCAGCTGCTGGCCGGGGGTCACGCTCTTCAGCACCTCCTGGCCGAGGGCCTTCTCCTTCACGGCGGCCAGGAAATCACGGGTGACCCCGAAGTCCACATCCGCCTCCAGCAGCGCCAGCCGCACATCGCGCAGAGCGTCCGTGACGTTGCTTTCGCTGATTTTACCGAGTCCCCGCAGACGGCGGAAAACTCCTTCAAATTTTTCTGTCAGATTACCAAACATAGCGGTGAGGGGAAAAAATCAGCGGGGAGAATGGGCCGGCTTGCCGGCGGGAGTGGAGACCTGGCGTTCCATCCCTGGAGCAGGAGGCGCCGCATGGGCCGGTGGCTGGGCGGCAGACGGGGAGGAGGGGGAAGGCGGCACCGGAACCGACGCCGGCGGGACGGCCGGAGTGGCGGAATCGGCGGCCGCCGGGTCCTCGGGTGAGGTCATGAGCTCCCCAGCCCTGGGGGTTTCCAGCACCGGGGGTGGTTCCGGCAGATAATACGCCACCAGATCCACGCCGAAGCGCCAGTTCACGGCGTCGGGCTTGGGCTCGGTGGTGCGTTTGAAGATCACAAACACCTGGCAGTCATTGGAGCGCAGCGCCTCCTTCAGGCGGTAACGGATGCGCCCTGCGCCTGGATCGAACTCCGCAGGCACAGGACCGAAGCCGGCGATCTTCATTTTAATGGAGGCGGGATCGATATTCTGGAGCTTGGAGACGTCCACCTCGATCAGTGGCAGCCGGTCCGCCACGGTAGCGTCGGATTTCGGTGTGGTGGACACCAGGGCCTCGCCCTCGGGACCGCCCAGCAGGGCTTTGACAATGTCCCCCTCCGAAGTGCCTCGCGAGCTGATGGCGCGGCGGAAATTGGCGTCCTTCGGGTCCTTTCCGTAAATGATGTAGCGGGGCAGCGCCGTGGCCGGGGTGTCCCATGTGACGCGGGCGGGATTGACGGTGAAGAGCGCCTCATAACCTGCCTCCAAGCCAATGCCGCGGTCCAGCTCCGTATTGATCCCGCCCGGATAAGCATAGGTGCGCACCGGCGTGCCGGTCAAATCCTCCAGAAACTGTTTGGAAACCTGCATTTCCGTCCGCACAAAAGCCTCAAACCCGGCTGGCCCCTTGTTTTTCTCCCGGCGCAAGGCCGGGCCCACTTTATGGCTGACGCTGTGGCTGCCCACCTCCGCGCCGTTGGCCATGAGCTCTTGGATTTCCGGCGTGGTCAGAGCGCGGCCACCCCCGTTGACGTAGTTTTTATAAAGGAAAATGGTGAAGGGGTAGCCGTATTCCTTCAGCACCGGCAGCGCCAGCTGGTAAACGCTCTTCCAGCCATCATCCATGGTGATGACCACGGAGGGGTCCGGGATGTCCTTCTCCCCCCGCCGCCAGGCTAGAAAGTCCGACATGCGGATCACGGTCAGCCGCGCGTCCTTCAGAGCCTGCATCTGCTCGCGGAAGCGGTCGATATTGAGCTGCATATCCTGCTTGGGATTGCCGGTCACGAACTCGTGGTACCCCAGCACGCTCACTTGGGCGGACTTGTTGATGGTCAGCTCGGGAACGGCGGGATCGATCTCCACCTCCGGCGCGGCGGGCTGGGCGGGTTCGGCCACAATTTCCGGCAGGGCCTGGATTTTGGGTGGGGGCGGGACAGGCCTGAGGCGGTCGCAGGATCCCAGCAGCAGGCTGACTCCGCCCAGCACGGCAAGGCGGCGGACGCAGGCGGAAAAGTTTCCGGAAAAAGAGGGCATCGCGGGGAGAGGGGCGCAGCGGAAGCCTGAACCTTAACGGACCCGCCCGCGTTTGCAATGCGCCCCTGTCAGGGATTTTGGCCCCCTGGCCGCTTCGGAAATCCAGGGTGCGGAGAGCCCTTGGGCTGCGCTGTTCAGCCCTCCGCGGCCAGTCAGGCGGTTCAGGCCAGGCCCACCGCCTTCCGCACCCGGTCAAGCGTCGGGCGGGCCACGGCGCGGGCGCGTTCGGCTCCGTCGCGCAGGACTTTCTGGACATAGGCGGGATCGGCCACCAGCTCCGCGCGGCGGCGGCGGGGCTCCTCGAATTTGGTCCAGATGGCCTCGAACAGCCGCTTTTTGAAGTCGCCGTACCCGGTGCCGCCGCTGCGGAACTGGTTTTCCATCAAGGCCACGGCGTCGGCGTCGGCGACCAGGCGGTAAAGCGTCAGGATCAGGGAGTTTTCCGGATCTTTGGGCTCCTCCACCGGGGTGGAGTCCGTCTGGATGCTCATCACCTTCTTTTTGAGCGCCTTCTCCTCCTCGAAAATCGCCAGAATGTTGCCATAGCTCTTGCTCATCTTCTGGCCATCCGTGCCGGGCACCACCGCCGTCTCCTCGCGGATGCGGGGCTCCGGGATTTTGAGGATGTCTCCGTAGGTATGGTTGAGAGTTTTGGCGATGTCGCGGGTGACCTCGACGTGCTGCTTCTGGTCCTTCCCCACCGGCACCACCTGGCTGTCATAAATCAGGATGTCCGCCGCCATCAGCACCGGATAGGCGAACAGACCGTGCGTGGCCTCCATCCCGCGCGCGGTTTTGTCCTTGTAGGAATGACACCGCTCCAACAGCCCCATGGGGGTCACGGTGCTCAGAATCCAGGACAGCTCGCAGACCTCGGGCACATCGCTCTGGCGGAAGAACACTGCTTTGACCGGATCCAGCCCGCAGGCGAGGAAATCGAGGGCCAGATCCAGTGAGTGGCTCCGGAGCGCCGCCGGATCGTGGATACTGGTGAGGGAGTGATAGTCGGCGATGAAATAAAAAGCCTCGCCCTCATGCTGCAGACGCAGGGCCGGCTCCATCATGCCGAAGTAATTCCCCAGATGAAGCCGCCCGGAAGGCTGAAGTCCCGAAAGTATGCGCATAGCCGGCCATCCTTGACGCCGCCCGGCGGGGTGTCAATCGCCCTGCGTCTTTTCTCCACCGGGCGGCACCGGTTTCCCTCATTCCGTCCGCCATGCGCCGGCATGGACGTTATAACGTGGAAAATGTTACTTAAATTTTCATTTCAAATCTGGACGATGTGATAAAAGAGGCCTATCAATAGAGTGAAGCCTCACTGACCGGCCAACACCCCGGTTCAGCGCTGTTCCGAAACGCTTATGAAGCCTATTGTCCAAATTTCCCTCGACCTGACAAACATCGACGAAGCCCTGGAGACCGCCGCCCTGGCCATGAGGGCGGGCGTGGACTGGCTGGAGGCGGGCACCCCGCTGATTCTGGCGGAGGGGCTTCACGGCGTCCGGGCCCTGCGGAAGGCTTTTCCCGGCGTGCCCATCGTGGCGGACCTGAAGACCATGGACGGCGGCTACCTGGAGGCCGAGATGATGGCCAAAGCGGGCGCCACCCATGTGGTGGTCATGGCACGGGCCCACGCCGAGACCATCAAGTGCGTGGTCAAAGCGGGGGCCGATTTCGGATGCAAAGTGATGGGGGATAATATGATCTGTCCTGACATGGTGGAGGGCGCGAAATTTTTGGAGGGCCTGGGCTGTGACTATGTCATCCACCATATCGGCTACGATGAGCGGCGGGGCATTGCCGCCGCCGGGCACCGCATGCCGAGTCCGATGGACCAGCTGCGGGAGGTGGTGCGGGCGGTCAACATCCCGGTGCAGGCGGTGGGAGGATTGAGTCTCGAGCAGGCCATCGAATGCCCGCGGCACGGGGCGCCCCTGGTGGTGCTGGGCGCGCCGCTGACCATCGACGCCGACGCTTTCAAAACGGCGGACGGGGATCTTGAGGCCTCGCTCCGGCTCATCTGTGATGCCGTCCATGCCCAATCCGTAATCCGGTGAAAACCCCGCCTCCGCACAGTCTTCTCCGCGGCGCCGGCTGGCTCTTCGCAAGGAAGCCGCCTCACCCAAGGGAGGAGACCGTGTCCGGGGTGGACCGCATTGTGAAGGCCAGGCTGGCCATGCTCACCGTGACGGACGGCAAGGCCCGGGCCGTCGGTGAAACCCCGCAGTCCCGGCTGAACTCCCTGGACCAGTTCCGGGGTTATACCGTGGCCGCCATGTTCGCGGTGAATTTTCTGGGCGGCTATGCGGCTACGCCGGCCCTGCTGCGGCACCACAACACCTGGTGCAGCTTCGCGGACATGGTCATGCCCCAGTTCTTTTTCGCGGCGGGCATGGCGCTGCGGCTGGTGATGCTGCGGGAGACCAGGCACCACGGCCGCGCAGCGGCCCTGCACCGGGGGCTCCGGCGGGGACTGGCCCTGATGGTGCTGGGATTTGTGTGGTATGGTCCAAGGGGTTTTGAAACTTGGGAACGCCTCTCCACGGCCTCCGGTTTTGATATCACCCGGAATGTGTTTCTGACCTCCGCTTTTCAGGCTCTGACCCACATCGGCGCCACCTCCCTCTGGGTGCTGCCGGTGATCGCGGGCTCGGTCCGGTCCCGGCTGCTGTGGATGCTGGCATCCGCCGGGCTGCACGCCGGGCTGTCCTATGCCATCTGGTACAAAACGCTGTTCATCTGGGGCGTCATCGACGGCGGGCCGCTGGGGTTCCTAACTTGGGCCCTGCCCTTCCTGGCGGGCTCCCTGGCTCTGGACGCGGTGCGCGGGAATGCATCCGTCCCCCAGGCTTCACAGGCATCCCTGGCAGCCGGTGACGGGGAGCCCCAAAGCGCGGCGGATTCATCCGTGGCATCCCTTGGAAAGCCACGGTCCCCGCTGAATGTCATCCTTTGGGGGGCGGCGGCGCTTATGGCCATGGGGTATGGCCTGGCGTGTTTCACCGGGGGCGGAACGCTGGCTGCTCCACCGTTTGTCCATCCCTGGCATCCCGCCGACATGTGGACCATGAGCCAGAAGGCGGGCAGCGTGTCCTACCTCGCCTTCTCCGCCGGGTTCTCCCTGGCCATTTTCGCCTTCTTCCACTGGTGGAGCGACCTGCGGGGGCGCTCCACCACTCTTTTCGCCGATCTGGGCCGCAACGCCCTCGCCGCCTACCTCATTCACTCGGTGGTCATGAACGGCACGGAGCATCTCGGTCCCCGGACCTCCCCTCTGTGGTGGGCGGTCTGCCTTTCCACCGTTGGCTTTCTGCTCAGCTGGGCGTTCACCCGGTGGCTGAATGAGCGGAAAATTTTCCTGAGGCTGTAAGCCCCTATATGCCCATCCAGCTTTGCAGCCGGGAGGAAAAACTCAGGCAGGCCAAAGCCGAAGCGTCCGCCGGCCGCCTTTCCACCTTATTTCCTCTGCTTCAGCCACGACGCCTTTTTGGCGGTCTGCGGAGTGGTCACCGGCATATTGCGGACTTTGGCGGCGGCGGCGGCCTCCTGCGGAGTCGGCGCGGCGGTTCCCTGGGCGATCCCCGGCTGGAACTCCCCATCGCTCTGCGTTACCGGCATGATGGGCTGCACCGTTCCTTTGATTTCCATTGGCTGTTCGGCGCTTTCTCCTTTCTGAGGGTCATAGGAAAAGGCCACGATGCGCTTGGCGTACCGGGGATCCTTCAGGGCTCCAGGGTAAAACAACCGGCGGACCAGTTTACCGTCACGGTTCTTGAGCTCCTCCCACATCAGTTGCCGGGTGTTGGGGTCATAATGATAGCTCATGGTGCCCCTCTTGTTTTGGCGTCCGTCAAAAAGCCGGCCGGAGAGCGGACGCCCCTGATCATCCACCGTAAACTCCCGTATCTCCGTGAGGATGTCGTCCTTGCTGTAAGTCTCCTGCCTCACAATGAGCGAATTTCCCATTTTCTGGGTTTCCGTGCGCTGTCCGTCCCGGTGGAAAAACTTTTTCCCATAGGCCTGAATGGCCTCCTGGGCGAGAGAGGCACCGCCGGAAAGGAGCAGCAGCGCCGGAAGGATCGGAAAAAACTTCATGGGGCGGAAAAGTGGGTGGAGAGAAAACAGCAGGAAAAACCGAATGGCGGTACCGGACAGTCGGCCGGCTGGGCGCCGATCCTACCTCCCTTCTCCCCGGCATGGAAGTGTTTTTTATGATGGATACTTGTCGTCTTCCCACTCTTGCCTCATAAGCGGAACGCCCTACGGTCTGCCGCCGCACGCGCCGCACCTTTTTCAACCACCACACTCCATCCGCTCCGCATGAACATCCGCAACAAGCTATTTCTCATGATGGTCCTCGAATTTTTCATCTGGGGAGCTTGGCTGCCGCTGATCTGGGGATACATGGGGACCCCCATTACGGAAGGAGGTCTGGGCTTCAGCTCCACCCAGACCGCATGGGTGGGCAGCGGGTTCGCCATCGCGTCCATTCTGGGGATTTTCTTCAGCAATCAGTTCGCGGACCGCACCTTCGCCGCTGAGAAGTTCATGGCCTTCAGCCATCTGGTGGGCGGCCTCGCCATCCTGGGGCTTTACTGGGCGCATTCCTTCCCACTCTTCCTGGCGCTGATGCTGGTCCACTCGATCCTCTACGTGCCCACCATCTCGGTCGCCAACAGCCTCGCCTTCGCCAATATCAAGGACGCCTCCAAGGAGTTCGGCATTGTCCGCATGGGTGGAACCGTGGGCTGGATTCTGGCCTCCTGGCCGTTGTATTTCATTCTCGACGGCAGAACAGGTTTTGACGCCATCCAAGCCCGCAAAGCCATCTTCCTCGTGTCCGGCATCGCCTCCCTCGTGCTGGCCATCTACTCCCTGACGCTGCCCCACACGCCGCCCAAAACCGGCAGCGAGAAGAACGCCTGGATCGCCACCGGCCGCCGCTTGGCCATCCCGTTTATTCTGGTGCTCTTCATCGCCACCTTCATCGACGCCACCATCCACAATGGCTACTTTCTGGTGACTCCGGGATTTCTTGAAAAAAGTGCCGGCTTCGAGGGCAAATGGATCATGCCCATCATGAGCCTCGGCCAGATTGCCGAAATTGCCGCCATGATGATCCTCGGCGGAGTGCTGGCCAAACTGGGCTGGCGCAAAACCATGTTGATCGGCATCGCCGGCCATGCTCTCCGGTTTGGCATCTATGCCTTCTTTCCGCAGAACAAGGAGCTGATCATCGCCGTCCAGCTGCTGCACGGCATCTGCTACGCCTTCTTTTTCGCCACCGTTTATATCTTCATCGACGCGGTTTTTCCCAAGGATGTGCGCGCCAGTGCCCAGGGATGGTTTAATCTCCTGATCCTCGGCCTCGGTGATCTCGCCGCCAAATGGCTCTTCCTGCCCCTCGCCGACAGGCTGACGGTGAACGGAGTCACGGATTACAAAACCCTCTTCCTCATTCCCACCGGCATGGCTTTGGCCGCCATTGTCCTGCTGGCTCTGTTCTTTCGTCCTCCGACCTTCGGACCTGAAACAAACGCCGCCCCGGCCGCCGCTCCCCATTAAGCCGGCCGATCTCTTTCCGGACGGTTGAAAGGTGGAAACCCGGATTTGCGTAAATCCAGTTCCGCCTTCCACATCGGAGAATCCCCTATATACAAAAATGAAATCATTCGTTCTCACGCTCCTCGCGTCAGCCGCTGTCATTTCCAGTCACGCCCAGGAGCCCGCCAAACCGGTTGAACCCGCCGCAGCCGCCACAGAGGCTCCGGCCACGCCCGTGCCGGCCACCGGCGAGACCGCCAAAGTTCAACTGGGCGTGATTCCGGCGGTGATGAAATTCGACAAGGCCACTCTGACAGTGAAGCCCGGCCAGAAAGTCATGCTGCTGTTCCAGAATGCCAAATGCCCTCTGCAGCACAACTTCCTCCTCGTGAAGCCCGGCAAGCTGAACGCAGTCGGTGCCCTTGCCGACAAGATGCTCACCGATCCCCAGGCGCTGGCCAAGCATTACACCCCGGAAAGCCCGGATGTCCTCGCCCACAGCACCAAGCTGGTGGGAATCGGTCAGAGCGATCTCATTCAGTTCACCGCCCCCGCCGAGCCTGGCGATTATCCCTATCTCTGCACCTTTCCGGGCCACTGGCGTCTGATGAACGGCGTCCTCAAAGTCGCTCCCTGATTTTGAACACCTGAGCGCACCTGCATTCTTCTTTCTGCGGACCGCACCTGATGGTGCGGTCCGCTTTTTTTGGCTCCTAGAGCGTGGATCCTTGGAAAGCGGGACCTAAAATCCGGACAGAAATTTTTTATTAAAAAGGTGAGTTTCCATGCATCCTGCCGCGTCACTGAAACGTTGGCTCACAGGAAAATGAAAACTGTCTCAAAGGGCTCCTGCCGATTAAAAATGCCTTCAGGACCTTGATCAAGCCTGCACATGGGGCTGGCTTGATTACGGCAATCCTTTTGTCCGATTGCCATAAATAAGGAGGGCTCCAGTCCTTCCCGAACGGACTGTTTGAAATTCCCCTCCCCAGCTGTCCTCCCCAGTCCCGCCTCTGTGACTTTCTCCGAATTCCTCACCACTTTTCTGCCTGGGCGGCCTTATTGGACCATTTCCGTCCTTCTGATCCTCGTGATCCCCTGCCTTCTCTGGTGGCTTGCCCGTCAAAGTGTGAAGGAGTCCTTGAAATCCCACGAACGGCGCCGAGTGGCCTATACCCGAACCATGAAATATTTGGTCCGTGCAGCTTGGGCCCTTGTAGTGATTCTGCTGGCGCTGGCGGCGGCCGGAGGACTGGCGGTGGGAATGGACAGCCTAATCGTCATGGCCTGCGTCATCGCTGCCGTGGTGCTGCCACTCCAGCTGGAAGTGCACGGATTCGGGATTGGCTGGGACGGTTACTGGCTTTACACCAAGTCTGTCTGGCGGCGCTCACGGCGGATTCCGGTGAACTCGGTCACGCGCTGCGATTATTCACAGCTACTCCAATCCTACCGGCTCCACACCCAGAAAAACGGTATCGTCACCGTGCCGGTTTTCACCAAAGGCATCCCGGATCTCCTGGCACTGCTTCCCGTCACCACGCCCCCGTATCCTCCGGCGCTGCTTCAGGGAGGCACACAGCAAACGGAGACGTGATCTGAAAGAAGCCCCATGCGGCCCAAAATGGAGGGTGACGGGTGGACAACCCGGCAGCCCCCGCCAAACATTTTCTGGCCTAAAGGCGGCGGACAGGGCATTTTCGGGCATGACCCGGCCCGCCTTTGTTCTGCTGCCAGTCCTTCTTTTCCTGAGTATCACGTTAGCCCGGCCCCTGACGGCGGCGGAGCATGGCTTCGCCGCCACCGTGAATCCTCTGGCCACCCAAGCCGCTCTGGAGGCCATGCAGTCGGGCGGCAACGCCGTGGACGGAGCCATCGCCGCCGCCGTGATGCTGGGGGTGGTGGACCAGCACAACTCCGGCATTGGCGGCGGGCTCTTCATGCTGCTCCGCTCACCGGACGGCACCTTCGCGGCCATTGACGGACGGGAAACCGCTCCCGCCGCCGCCACCCGCGACATGTTTCTCCGCGATGGCAAAGCGGAGCCCAAACTGGCTCAGGAGGGTCCCTTGGCCGCCGGGGTTCCCGGCTGGCTGGCAGCGCTGGACCATGCGGCGGTGAATTTTGGAAAACTGCCGCTGTCCCGGCCCTTGGAAAAAGCCGCACAGGTGGCGGAGGAGGGATTTGTGCCCGATCCCGGTTTTGAGGACCGCCGCAAATCCTGGAGCGAAGCTCTTTCCCGCCATCCGGAGACCGCCCGCATCCTGCTGGCACCCCTGACGGACGGGAAACTGAAGCTCCCGGATCTGGCGGCCTCCTACCGGCACATCGGGGCGGAGGGCATTGGCTGGTTTTACGGCGGAGCCTTCGGGGAGAAAACGGAAGCGTGGATGAAGGCCAACGGCGGCCTGATGACAGGGGCGGATCTGAAAAACTATCAGGTCAAACGCCGCGAACCTCTGCGCTCCACCTACCGGGGTTATGATATTGCCGGCTTTCCGCCGCCCAGTTCCGGCGGCGTGCATGTGGCCGAAATTCTGAACATTCTTGAAGCCTTTGACCTGAGAGCCATGGGGAACGGCACGCCGGACTTCATCCACACGGTAACCGAGGCCATGAAGCCCGCCTCGCCGACCGGGCGCACTGGCTGGGCGATCCGGATTTCACCAAGGTGCCGCGCGGTCTCATTGCTCCGGCCTACGCCAGACCGCTGGCCAAAAGGATTGATCCCGCCAAAGCCACCCCCGTTGCCGGCCACGGCGAGCCCCCGGCGACCGACACGGATGTCTTTGGGAAGCACACCACCCATTTTTCCGTCATAGACTCCAATGGCTGGAGCGTGGCCTGCACGGCTACCATCAACTACACCTGGGGCAGCCTGGTCACCATTCCCGGCACCGGCATTCTGCTGAATGACGAGATGGACGACTTCTCCATGCAGCCCGGGATGCCCAATGTTTTCGGTCTGCTGGGCGGTGAGGCCAACGCCGTGGCTCCCGGCAAGCGTCCGCTTTCGAGCATGAGTCCCACCATCGTGCAGCAGGATGGCCAGCCGGTGCTGGTCATCGGGGCCGCCGGCGGTCCCACCATTATTAACCAAGTGCTGCTGGGGGTGATCCAAGTGATCGACTTTGGCCGCACCCCGACCCAGGCGCTGGCGGCTCCGCGCTTCCACCACCAGTGGCGACCGGATGCCCTGCGCATTGAACAGAGCGTGCCGGAGGACACCCGGACAGAGCTGGAGAAACGCGGCCACACCCTCAACGTGGTGCCTATGATCGGCGTTGCCCAAGCCATCGCCCGCGCCGCCGACGGCACCTTCTCCGGTGCCGCCGATCCCCGGGTGTCCGGAGCGGCGGCGGGATTCTGAAATCCGGTCCTCGCTTTTTTCCACCGCTCAGGCGCACCATTTTCATAGATAAAATGAACGAAAATTTGCAATCCATCACGCTGTGAATAGGATGCCCTCACATTTTATCCCAAATCACGATTTATGAGTCAATATTCTGTCTATTCAGATGCCTACGCGGTGGCCGACCGCCCCGTCTTCATCCGCAAGACCTACATCCATGTCGCCGGTGCCCTGGGCGGGCTGGTGGCCCTTGAGGCCCTGCTGCTGAACTCGCCTCTGGCCTCTGCTTTGACCGCGCTGATGCTGGGCAGCAGAATATCCTGGCTGGTCGCCTTTGGTCTGTTCATGTTCGCGACGCACATCGCCGGCAAATGGGCCTCATCCTCCGAAACCCGGAACGGCCAGTACGCCGGCCTCGCGCTGTATGTGGTCGCGGAGGCCCTTATCCTGTGCCCGCTGCTTGTGATCGCCTCCAGCATGTCGCCCGGGCTCATCCCCAAGGCCGGGCTCATCACATTGGGCGTTTTTGTGGGCCTGACGTGGATCGCCTTCACCTCTAAAAAGGACTTCTCCTTCCTGGGCGGTTTTCTTAAAATCGCCTGCATGGTGGCATTGGTGACCATTGTGGCCGGTCTGGTATTCGGCTTCAGTTTTGGCGTCTGGTTCATCGGGGCCATGCTGCTCCTGGTGGGGGCCGTCATTCTTTACCAGACCTCCAACGTCATTCACCACTACCACACCAATCAGTATGTGGCCGCCTCCCTGGCGCTCTTCTCCAGCATCACGACCCTCTTCTGGTATGTGCTGCAAATGCTGATGTCCTCTCGGGACTGAGCCGGCGGCGACGGTGCGGCCAAGCCGCCACCCGCATCTTCCTTCCCTTCAAACGCGCCCTGTCACCGGGGCGCGTTTTTTTGCGGCTTCACGCCCCGGCTGGCACTGGCCGGAGACATAATCAGTATACAGTCACGGATATGCCATTATTTTATTGAAATCGACAGGCTCTTTGCTGCCGTTTCATTGCACGGCAAGATTGCCCAAGCCACCACCTCTTCCCAACATGAGCACCAGTTCCCCGCCCGCCGGTTACCACAGTGTGAATGCCTACATCACCGTCAAAGGGGCGGCGGAGGCGCTGGCGTTTTACAAAAAGGCCTTCAATGCGCAGGAGCGCTACCGGCTGGCCAGTCCCGATGGCAAAATCATGCACGCGGAAATCGCCATCGGCGACTCGGTGATCATGCTGTCGGATGAAGCCCCGGACTGGGGCGCATTGTCGCCGAAAACCATCGGAGGCTGCCCCTTCACCCTGATTGTCTATGTGCCGGATGTGGATGCCGCCCATGCCCAAGCGGTGCAGGCCGGAGCGACTCCCACCATGCCGGTTTCGGACCAGTTCTGGGGCGACCGCATGGGCGGCGTGCTGGATCCCTACGGCTTCAAATGGAGTCTGGCCACCCATATCGAGGATGTCAGTCCCGAGGAGATCCAAAAACGTTTTGAAGCCTTTGCCGTCAATGAGGGCGGCTGCGCGGAGAGTTCGGACAAATCAGCCTGATCCGGTCGGCGCCCTCTCTTTTCGTCCGGGAAAAACCTGACTCCCGCCTTGCATCAGCCGCTGGAGCGGGCGGAATCAGCAGGCGGGATGATTCGCGCGTTATTTTCACTGCGGGACCGGTCACAGGTTCTGCTCCCGCTGCTTCACGGGATCCTGCTGGCCCTGCCGGTGGCGGGAGTCACGGGCTCAGTGGTGGCGCTTTTCCTGTGGGCGCTGGACCGGATGATCGAACTGCAATGGAGCCACCCAAGTCTCCTTTGGGGACTGCCTTTGGCCGGGGCGGTGGTGGGGCTGCTGTATCACCGCCATGGCCGGGGATCGGAGAAGGGAAACAACCTCTTGATCGAGGAAATCCACCAGCCCGGCGGCGGAGTGCCGGTGCGGATGGCTCCGCTGGTGCTGCTGGGCACGCTGGTGACGCATTTATTCGGCGGCTCCGCAGGCCGGGAGGGCACCGCCGTGCAGATGGGCGGCAGCGTGGCGGGCGGGCTGGCACAGTGGTTCAAGGTGGGGACGGAGAACCGCAGGCTGATGCTCATGTGCGGCATCGCCGCCGGCTTTGGCGCGGTCTTTGGCACCCCGCTGACGGGAGCGGTTTTCGCCTTGGAGGTGCTGGTGATCGGGCGGCTGGAATACGGGGCGCTTTTTCCCGTGCTCCTGGCCAGCGTAGCCGGGGACACAGTCTGCTCCGCTTGGGGGATTCACCACACGATTTACCATCTGGACGTGCCGCAGGGCGCGGGCCAGCATGCGGTGCTGGAGGCTGGACTGCTTTTCAAAGCCGCGCTGGCAGGGGTGGTCTTCGGGTTGGCGGGCCGGCTCTTCGCCTTTCTGACCCACTCGCTCCAGCACGGCTTCGCCAGACTGGTGCCGAAGGCGGTGCCGCTGAGGCCCGTGGCCGGAGGACTGCTGGTGATCGCTCTGACGCTGATGCTGGACACGCGGGATTTTCTGGGGCTTGGCGTCCATGCGCCGCCGCAGGGACAGGTTTCCATTTTGTCCTCCTTTGAGGACGGTGGAGCGAATCCTTGGAGTTGGCTCTGGAAAACGGTCTTCACCTCCGTGACCATCGCCAGCGGTTTCAAAGGCGGGGAGGTCACGCCCCTGTTCTTCATCGGCTCCACTCTCGGCAACACGTTGGGGACGCTGCTGCAGGCGCCGGTGGCTCTTTTTGCCGCGCTGGGTTTCATCGCTGTTTTTGCCGGGGCCGCCAATACCCCGCTGGCCTGCACCATCATGGGCATGGAGCTGTTCGGCGCGCCTTACGCCGCGTATTTCGCCACCGCCTGCTTCATGGCCTACGGATTCAGTGGGCATGCGGGCATCTACCGCGCCCAGCGGGTCGGGATCGCCAAGCACCGCACTCCGCCCGAACCGGCCACGCCGAGGGAAAAGCCCGGGCAGCTTTCCTCAAAACCGGCTGCGGAGTGAGGAATGCTCCGCCGCGTGGAAAACTGCGGACAATGTTGCAAGGCTCATTTCACCGCAGCCTCGCCAATGGCCTCAGCGACTGTTTTGCGGCCCAGCGCCGGGGTATTGGGCGCAATCGCGCCAACCCCTTCCGAGGGAATGGAATCCGCGAACTGGTTGTCGTCGTGCAGTTCTTTCCGCTGGCGGATGATTTGCTCCCGAAGCGCCGCGATGCGAGGCTGCGCGGCGGGATCGTCAATGCGGTTCCGCAGCTCGTTGGGATCGGTGGTGAGATCAAAATACTCCCAGGCGTCCTTTTTCCAATAATGAATCAGTTTTTCCGTCTCCGTGCGCAGTCCCAGATGGGCCCGAGTGTTGTGGTCGCCCGGATCGTGGTAGTAGCGGTAGTAGAAGCTGGAGCGCCAGTTGTCAGGAGGAGCACCGGCCAGCAGCGGCTTCAGCGACCGCCCCTGCATGTCCGCCGGCACCGGCAGGCCCGCGAGATCCAGGAAAGTGGGCGCGAAGTCCGTGTTCAGCACCATACGATTGCTGACGGAGCCGGCGGCGGCCAGCCCCGGAGCGCGCACCAGCAGGGGAACACGCAGACTGGCCTCATACATGAAACGCTTGTCGTAAAGCCCGTGATCCCCCAGGAAAAAGCCGTTGTCGCTGGTGTAGAAAATGACGGTGTTTTTCGCCAGTCCAGTTTGATCCAGCCAGTCCAGCAGACGGCCGATGTTGTCATCCACTCCCTGCACACAGGCCAGATAGTCCTGCATGTAGCGCTGGTATTTCCAATGCGTGAGGGCATCGCCCGTGAGTGTTTTCACGGTCCCGTCCGGCTGCAGCAGATCCACACGGTCCGGCGTCTCATTGAGCCATTCTTGACGCTCCTGTGAGGTGGCCAGTTCCGTGGGCGGTGTCAGCTTGAGGTCAAACCGGGTGAGATCATGGGCCACAGTCTGACGGTTTTCCGGCAGGGCGGCGGGGCGGGTGGCGTAGTCGTCGGCGAAGGTTTCGGGCTCGGGAATGACGCGGTCCCGGAACAAAGCGCGGTTCTTATCATCCGGCTCCCACGAGCGGTGCGGGGCCTTGTGGTGCAGCATCAGAAAGAACGGCTTGTCCGCCGGACGGGTCTCAATCAGGCGGATGGCAAGATCCGTGATGACGTCGGACACATAACCGGCGATGTTCAGGGTCCCGTGCGGGGTGATGAACCGAGGATTTTGATAGGCTCCCTGCCCCGGCAGGGTGATCCATCGGTCGAACCCAGTCGGATCCGAGCCCAGGTGCCACTTGCCCACCATGCCGGTGTGGTAGCCGGCGGCCTGCAGCAGTTTGGCCACCGTCCGCTGCGAGCCGTCGAAGCGGTTGAAGACCGGCACGCCGTTCAGGTGCGAATACTTGCCCGTCAGCAGCGTGGCCCGGCTGGGGGAGCAGATGGAGTTGGTGACAAAGGCGTTGGCGAACCGCACGCCGCCCGAGGCGATGCGGTCCATGTTCGGCGTTTGGTTGACCTTCGATCCATAACAGGACAGCGCGTGGGACGCGTGGTCATCCGTCATGATGAAGATGATGTTCGGCCGCTCCGCCGCCGGAGCGTGGATCATGGTAAGGGAAACACCGCCGCAGACCAGCAGCGCCATCCGCCGAAAAAACCGGTTTATTTGCATATAAAAATAAAAAGGCTGAATTCCGATTCTGACACCGCTGCCGGCATAACGCCATTCCGTGTGCCCGGAAGTCCTGTGCCCCGCCGCCCGTCAGGGCTGCTGCGGCAGCATGCGGTAGAGCCCGCCGCGCCAGTCCAGCATGATGGCCTCGCCGTTGGAGTCCTCGCAGAAGGCCGTGGGTTTGAAGGCCGCCTCGCCCTTGGCGTCCATTTTGGCGTCAATCAGCAGCTGGTGGTCACTCACCGTTTTGGTGGCGGGATCGTAGCGCAGGGACCAGATACGGCCATTGCCGAAATCCCCGAAGATATAGGCCTCCTTCAGCGCCGGCAGCTTTTTACCGTGATATACAAACCCGCCGGTGATGCTGATGCCGTCGGCGTGGGAGTATTCATGGATGGGATCAATGAATTCGGCCTCCTCAGGCGGGGCCTCCTGGCGCTGGTTGAAGGAGTGTTTGCCCTCACGCCAACTCCAGCCGTAGTTGCCGCCCTTTTCAATGATGTTGATCTCCTCCCAGATATCCTGGCCGACATCGGCGCACCAGAACAGGCCGGTCTCCTTGTCAAAGGACAGGCCCCAGGGATTGCGCAGCCCCCAGGCATAGATTTCCGGCTGCATGGCCTCACGGTTCAGGAAAGGATTGTCCTTTGGAATACCGTAGCCGCGCGAGCCCGTGCGGGAATCCACATCGATGCGGATGATTTTGCCCAGCAGCATAAATCGGTTCTGCCCAAAACGCAGCGGGTCGCCGCCCTTGCCGCCGTCGCCGAAGGAGATGTAAAGAAACCCATCGGGGCCAAACAAGGTGTTGCCGGAGTTGTGATTCCAGAAAGGCTGCGGCACCGTCAGCAGAATGCGCTCGGTGGAGGGGTCGAGTTTGTCAGGATCGTCCTTGGAGACCTTGAACTCGCTGATCACGCTGTGCTTGGGATCCTGCTGGCTGTAATAGACGAAAACGCGGCCGTTCTCCTTGTATTTCGGATGGAAGGCCAGGCCCAGCAGTCCCTCCTCGAAATCGTTCTCCTCCATTTTGCGGTCAGAGAGATCAAGGAAGGTCTTCGTTTCGGAGCCAGCGGGGTCCTTGGGCAGAATGAGGATTTTACCTTTCTGCTGCACGAGGAACTGGCGTCCGCTGCCATCGGGGCTATGCACCAAGGAGATCGGGCGCTCCGTTTTGCAGGCGGCCCACACCGGCTCCAGCCTCAGGGTGTCGGCGGCCAGCAGGCCGGAAACGGTGGAAAGTGCCAAGGCGGATGACAGGAGGGCGGCGGAGAGCGGCTTCATGCCGCCCTCATACGATGTGTTTGCCTGGGATGGCAACCCGGCACTTTGCCGGCTTGACGGTGAAAACTGCGGTGCCGGGCTTCCGGAGAGCACGGTAGGCGCCTGCTCGATTTCACACTTCTGCGGCCTGCCGGCGCATTCACGGGAGGAGTTCATTATCCTGTCTCCGGTTTTGAAAGAGCGCATGGACTGGTGAATGTATTCGCCCGGTCCCGTACCCCCCCCATGAAGCCGTTCCCCCCTTTTCTTTCCCTTCCCCTTTCCTCCGGCTTTGCCGGCCTCCTTCTGCTCTGCGCTCCGCTGCGGACGCAGGCGGCGGCAGAGGAGCGCCCGCTGTTGCGGGAATTCACCGGGCTCTGCGGGCACACCGTGGCTTTCAAGCCGGAGCTTTACAAAGCGGTCTGCGGGGTGGTGCGCGATTACCATCCCGTGGAGTGGGATCTGCCCGACGACACCTCCATGCTGCCGGAATGGCCGGAGGCCCGCAACCGGGTGTCGTGGGCTGAGGTTTATGGCTCGTGGCACAGAGCCGGGCTGAAAATCAATGTCTGCCTGATGATCGACGGCATGGACAAAAAGTGGAAGGACCCCGTGAAGGACTCCTTCGCCTACGGCAAAAGCTTTGCCGAAAACTTCGGCCCCGGCGGCAAATGGCCCTATGTGGAGTGGGTGGAGATCGGCAACGAGCCCGGCCTCTACACCGATGAGGACTGGGTGAAGGTGATGGAGTCCATGGCCAAAGGCATCCGCGAGGCAAACCCCAGGCTGAAAATCGTGACCTGCAACATCGAGTCCACCAAAAGCGACCGCTACTGGAAGGGCGCGGACCTCTACAAGGACCGGGACGCGCTTTACGATGTGATCCAGATCCACCGTTACGCCATCGCCGAGCAGTGGCCGGTGTGGCGGCGGTCGTATCCGGAGAATCCCAAGGTGCCGTTCCTCTCCAGCATCCGGGAATTGAAGGAATGGCGCGACAAAAATGCCCCTGACAAAAAACTATGGGTGACGGAGTTCGGCTGGGACAGCAGCAGCAAAAAGCCCGATCCCGCCGGCGAGTGGGCCAAGTGGGTGGGCTCCACCGATGACGAGCAGGCGCGCTGGATTGTGCGCTCCTTCCTGCTCTTCGCGGAGATGGGCATCGACAAGGCCTTCACCTATTTCTTCAACGACGACGACACGCCGCAGCTGCATGGGGCCTCCGGCCTGACGCGAAAGTACCAGCCCAAACCCGCCTTCCACGCCTCCGCCTGGATGCTGAAATCGCTGGGCGGCCACCGGTTCTCCAAAGCGCTGAAAAACTCGCTGGAGGAGGGTTATGCCTATGAGTTCACTCCGGAGAAGGCCGGCGATCCGGTCATCATCGCCGCCTGGCACGCCACCAAAGACTCGACCCTGGCCCTGCCCGCGGACGGCCGCAAAGTGCTGAAGGCGGAACGGATGCCGCTGACGCCCGGCGATGCGGAGACAGTGACCGTATCCACCAAGACCGACAGCGGCGGGGAATGGTCCCTGCCAATCAGTGAAAAGCCCATCCTTCTGTGGGTGGAGCCGACGGCCAAATGATCCGGATTCTCCGCTCCGCTACGTCCAGCCGTGGCGGACGATGTGGAAAAACAGCGGGGCGGAGAAGCAGAGGGAATCGATGCGGTCCATCATCCCGCCGTGGCCCTGGATCATGTGGCCCCAGTCCTTGATGCCGCGGTCGCGCTTGATGGCCGACATGACCAGCCCGCCGAAAAACCCCAGTAGCGTGGCGAGGAGCGACAGGCCGAACGCCTCCCACCAGCGGAAGGGGGTGAAACCCGTGAGCGCCAGTCCCAGCAGGCTGGCGCTGAGCACGCCGCCCACCAATCCCTCCCAGGTTTTGGACGGACTGAGCACCGGCGCGACCTTCCGCCTTCCCAGCATTTTGCCCCAGATGTACTGAAGGACATCACTGCTCTGCACCACCAGGATGAGAAACAACAGCAGTTGGGAGCTGCGGCCCTCAAAGCCGGGAATCCGCAGGGTCAGCAGCATGGGCAGATGGCTGATGAAAAACACGCAGACCATCAGTCCCCACTGAAGCCGGGCGGTGCGCTCCAGAAACCCTTTGCAGTCACCGGCCATGGTCATCCGGATGGGCAGGAACACAAAGGCATAGACGGGAATGAAGATGGCGAAGAGGCCATACCACTGGATCCACACCAGAAAAAATTGTCCCGGCAAAATGACAAAAAAAGACCAGAACAGGGCGCGGTGATCCGCCATCGTGGTTGGGGTGGCGGTGATGAATTCCCTCAGCGCGAAAAACGAAATGAGACCGAACACGATGACGGCGGCATGGAATCCCAACGCCAGCGTGCCCGCCAGCACCCCCGCCATGACCCACCACGCATTGACGCGGGCCACCAGATTCGCCACCACCGGCTGCATGGCGGGCCGGGCGGCGGCCCGGCGTTTAAGAATCCACCCCGTGACGCTGGCCACGGCCAGCACCGCCAGGATGCCCAGAAAAAGATGCTGTGTCTGCGGAGTCAGGTGCATGGATGGGGAGAGGGGAGATTCACGCCGGCTGATTCCATTGCCGCAGCGCCAGCACCGCATGACGCGCCCGCTCCAGATAGGCCTCCCTCGGCTCCTGCGGCTGCAGAGTGACCGGAGCCCCGAAGACCACGGTGGTCAGGAGCGGGATGGGAAGCATCTCCCCTTTGGGCAGAATGCGGTTCAGGTTCTCCAGGAAAACCGGCACAAACTCGATGTCCGGCGCGGCCTTGGCAAGATGATAGAGGCCGGCCTTGAAGGCACCGGTCTCACCCGTCAGACTGCGGGTGCCCTCCGGGAAAAGGATGAGCGATTCCCCCTGCTCCAACACCTCCACCATGCCACGCAGGGGATTGTCCTGACGGGTGGCTTTGTCCCGGTTGATCAGCAGGGCGCGGAAAACCGCGCACGCCATCCAGCGGCGGAGACTGGTGGCGTCCCAGAAATCCCGGGCGGCCACGGGTCGGGTGCGGTGACGCTGGGCCGCATCCAGCGCCGACCACAGGGCCACGAAGTCGAGATGGCTGCCATGATTGGCGAAATACACGCGGGGCCGGGATCCCGCCGGCGGGCAGCCATGCCACACGGCGCGGATGCCGGTGATCAGCTTCACGATCCCCGCCACCAGGGACTGCACAGGGGTGTTGCCGGGGGAGCTCATGGGATGCGGGATCGGAGAATGGAGGCGGTGGTGAGAAGACGGCGCGCGGCGGTGGCCACGCTGCCCGCCGCCACCAGTGCCAGCACCCATGGCATAAGGTGGCCACTGCGGTTCACGGCATACTCCACCGCGCCGGCGATGCAGGCGAAGGTCAGAATGGCCATGCGGTGCTGCTTGGCGAAGGGGCCGCGGAAATCCTGTTTTCCTGTCAGGCTGGCGCCCAAAGCCCGCGCATAGGCGGTGGACAAAGCCCCTGCCGCGGCGGCCCATCCTGCATCCGCCGCCCAGGGATGCCAATGCGCGGCCCCATAGCCGGCGGCCACCAGCAGCAGGGTGTCGGCCAGACGGTCCGGCACCTCGTTGTAAAGATCGCCCACCGCCGATTTCAGCCCGCCCTCCACCGCCAGCAGCCCATCCATCAGGTTGCACAGCAGCCGCAGCTGGATCCCCAGTATAGCCATCAGCCACCAGAATGCCTGGCAGCCGGTGCACGCCTCACGCGGCGCGGCATACAGACAGGCCGCGCCGGCGGCGGCGAAAACAACGCTCAGCACGGAAACCGCGTTCGGCGTGAATTTCCAACGCAACAGCCGCAGGGACAGAGCCCCCGCCCAAGCCGTTTTACGGCTTTTCAAAGGGCGGCGGGCAGTGGGATCGGAGGGCATGGTTCGTAGAGGAAAAACGGTCGGTGACAGCCGGACCGCGGTCCTGACCGCCGACTGGTTGCGCCGCGCAATGTGACCTGCCCCGCGCGTTTGTCAGCGGATAATCCTGCCCGCCTGCTAATTGATAAGCTGACTGAAATGAATGAATGAGAATTGTTCAAAAGCCTGCTTATCCCCGCAGACCGGGTCAAACGCCATACCGCTCCTTTACCGCCCTCCATCAGCGCGCCCGGTAAAACCGGCGGCCTGTCAGGGAGGCGGCGGGGAGCACATACGGACTGGCGGCTCCGGCAACCGGGGTGAATCCGCTGCTCAGCTCCGTGGAGGATTCCAGCACGCCGGTGTAAACGATGCTCAGACTGCCGTCGGTATTCCGGACGATGGAGATCGATTTGTCCGCCGCCACCGCGAGACCGGCCTGGTAATGGGCCGTGATGCGGGCCGCCGTCAGCGCGGTGCTGTAAACCGCGGGCTCGTCAATAGTGCCGACGAATCCCTCTTCCGCATTGTCCCCGCGCATGCCGATGGCCCACGGTGCCGACAGCGCCAGCGCGCCCACGGCGTCCTCCCGCGTGGCCACGGACTGGCCGTTGCGGTAAATCGTCCAGGCCGTGCCATCATAAGTGCCGGCCAGATGAATCCATGTGGTGCCGTCCTGATCATCGCCGGGAACGGCGGACACGGCGGAATGGGTGCCGCCTTCGGCGTCGATGGACCCCACCTCGTATTCATTGTTGGGGGTGACTCTCAGGAACGCGCCCCGCTGGCCGTCCGCCCCGCCGCGGGTGATGATGTCCGCCGCCGCTGTGCCGGATTGCTGTCCTCCCTGAACCCATGCCTCCAAGGTCACCGGCCCGGAGAGACGGAGGCCGGCGGGATCCTCCAGACTCACGGAAGTGCCCACGCCGTCGAACAACACCGCGGTGTTGGCCGCATCAAAACCACCAAAAGCAGGCGGACGTGGTCCTAACGCATCGTTCACCGCTCCGACCACGCCGCCATCCGCCGCCTGACCAAGAGTGCCCGAATTGACCGCCGGCTGGAGGGGAGGCTCGGACAGCCGGAGGTATTCCACCGGGGCATCCGCCAGCACCACCGCCGCATAACCGGCGCTCTTTGCGGCATTGGTGCCAGCCTGATAATGCGCCGTCACCTGGGCCGCTGTCAGCACCGTGCCGTAAACCGCCACCTCATCCACGGAGCCGTGGTAGGGATTCTGCCCATTGTCATAGCTGCCGATGGACAGTTCCTTGGCGAACTGCTCCTCATTGGCCACATAGGTCCCGGTAACCGATTTCCGGTTCTGCCCGTTGACATAGATGGTGGCGGTGGAGGTGCCCCCGTTCCAAGTCACCACCACGTGATTCCAAGTGCCCAGCTTTCCGGCATTCGCTGTCGTCGCTTGGGCGGTCAGGCTCACTCCCACAGTGGAGCCCGTTCCGTTGTACATTCGGAAGTTCCATCCCGTGGCCGGGGAACGCTGAAAAAACACCCATCCCTGCCGGTCGCCGTCGCTCAGGCGGTTGAAGAGCGGACAGGGCCCCGGATCATCCGAGACCTCCTCGCCCACAAGAAACCAGGCCTCCACGCTGAAGTCCGCCGTGGCCGGAGGGTTCACCGCCGCCGTCCAGGGAACCAGGGTCTGGTTGCTGCCACGATAGCCGGCCGCGCCGTCCACGGCTCCATTGAGAGCGCCCGCCGCCGGACGCACGGCGGCGGGGTGGTGCAGGCCGTCGCCGACCGGCCCCTGGGTTCCGAAATTGACCGCGGTGTCCGTTTCCACCGACGGCTCGTTCAGCCGCAGATACTCCACCGGCCCGTCCGCCTTCACCAAAGTGTCATAGGAGACGGCGGGTGCCGTGGCCGTGCCATTTTGATAGTGCGCCAGAATCTGCGCGGGTGTCAGAAGCTTCTTATAAACCGCCACTTCATCCACCGCTCCCCGGAAGGGATTGGCCCCCGTGTCGTAGGCTCCGATGGACAATGGTCGGGCATTGGCTGCCGTATTAGCAGTGTAGGTGCCGGTTTTGCTGCCCACGGCCACGCCGTTCACATACAGGGTCGCCGTGCTGGCGGGGCCGTCCCACGTCACCGCCAGGTGGTTCCAGGTTCCGGCTTTGCCCTGTCCGGCAGCGGAGGACTGTCCGGTGAGATCCACGCCCACGGCATCGCCGCTGCCACTGTACATTCGGAAATTCCAGCCTGTGCCCGGAGAGCGCTGGAAGAGGATCCAGCCCTGACGGTTCCCGTCCGACAGCCGGTTGAAAAGCGGACAGGGGCCGGTGGCGTCATCCGTCTCCCTCAGCGGCATCACCCAGGCCTCAACCGTGAACGATTCCGCCGCCGGAGGATTCACGTCCGCCACAAAAGGCACCGTGGTGCGGGCACCGCTGCCATCATAATAAGCCGCCCCGTCCCGGCTTCCCGCCAACGCTCCCTGGACCGGATGCACATCCGTGTGTGTGCCATTGCCCGCCGCTCCCGCACTGCCCTGATTCTCCGCCTTGCCCAACTTGGCCGGATCCTGAAACCGATACCACGCCAGCGGCGCATCCACCCGCACCTCACTGGCGTAATCCGCCAGACTGCGGCCGGGCTGGCTTACCAGTGTCCCGCCAGCCCCGGCGGCGATCAATGAGAGAGAGGAAATGGATTTCATAAAAATGGAGCAAGGGATCACACGCTGTTGAAAGGCGGGAGCAAGACGCACCGGAACAGCGGCAGCATTATTACAGTCCCATGAGCAGGTCAAGCTTCCGCCCCCGAATCCGCGTGCCGGCTTCTTTTCTTGATTCCTGAACTTCCCACAGCAGACCGGATTCAGCTTGACGCGGCTGCCCATGTCAGGAACAAAGCCGTCAGCATGAACAAGGATGACTGGAACAATCCCTACCGTGAAACCACCCCCTATGTTTCCCCCAGCAATCCCTATGCTGTGCCGGAATCGGAAATTGTGGTGCCGGAGCAAACGGAGGGTGCCAGGATCGAGGGAAAGTGCCTTGTGGTTCCGAAGGACTGGCAAAGCCCTCCCATTTGCCTACTTACCGGTGACACGACCGATCTTTCGGCTTTGCGCCGAAAAAAACTCACTTGGATCCATCCCGCCTGGTTCATCCTCTTTTTCATCATAAGGTTGGTGGCTCTACTGGTTTTTATTTTGCTGCGGAAAAAGGGCGAAATTCACTACTGCATCAGCCAGCCTCTCGCCGCGAAGCTGAAGAGGAGACGGACCATCAACTGGTGTATTTTTGGAACTGGGCTGCTGACCGCTGTGCTGCCAATGGCAGGCACCGGCTTTGATATCATTTTGCAGTTTGTGCTGACCGGCTTCATCCTGATTGTGCTTTCGGGTGTGCTGGCCACAACGTGGTGCCGGCCATTTTACGCCCGGAAAATTGACAAAACCCACATATGGATCGCCAAAATTCCCGCTCGTGTGCGGGAAGCCATTGTCGGGATGGAGAGAACCGCCGTCGCCCGCCCGTGGATGTGAATGCTCCCGCCCCGCCCCCGGCCATTACCAATAACATTTTCCAATCGAAAGGAGGTGCGGCTTGTGGATACGTCCGGGGATGACAACCCCTACGCCCCGCCAAAGGCCCCGCCTCCGGACGGAGCCCCTTCGTGGCCCGCGTACTGCGAAGCCCGATTATTGGTCGTGCCTCCGTCCTGGCAAAGTCCGCCGGTCTGCCTGCTCATGGGGGACATCGTCGGTCTCGTGCCTTTCCGCGGAGTCAGAATCCGCTACTACCTCAGCCCCCAAGCGGTGAGGAAACTAAAAATCAGAACCATTATCAAGTGGTTCATTTTTGGGATGGGTCTGCTGCCGGCGATACTTGGGCTGCTTCCAAGCACCAGCAATGCCGGGACGGTGCTCATCCTGCCAGGGGTCCTCCTCGTTCTGATCTCCGGCGGGCTGGCGCGCGCCTGGCGCATGCCCGTCCGCGCTTGGAAAATTGAGGATGCGCGCATCTGGATAGCCGGCATTCCGGCCCCGGTGCGGAACGCCATTGTCCAAATGGAGCAGGCTTTGGCGAATCAGCGAGCAAGGCACGACCACCCGACCGGCACTCCGCCCCTGTGAACACCATTCTCCGCCGCAAGGAAAGCGTTATCCCATGAATGATCCCGCCGCCGAAAATCCCTACGCCCCTCCGACCGCGGCGGACAGCGCGCCGGTTCCGCCGGAGGTGGCCTTCATTCAGAAAAAGTCCCTCGTTGTGCCCAAGGCATGGAAAAGCCCCCGAATCTGCATTCTCACTGGAAAAACGCAGGGCCTGTCGCCTTGCCGGAAGCGGCTTTTGCTGGCCAATCCTCTGGGAGTTTTGATCGTTCTGATAATTGCCACTTATCAGCTCTCAGCGGGCCACTATTTTGGGGTATTATTTTTGGCGGTGGCATTGCTGATCCTATCCATTGTCCGCAAAAGAGATTTTGTGGAAATCTATCTGAACGGATCAGCAGCCCGGAAACACCAGCTCCATTTGACCATCTATTGGATAATGGCGGGAATCCTTTTGATTCTGGTGTTCAAAGGCGTTTACAGCAGCCCTCCCGGCGCCGCATTGCTGGTCGCGATGCTCCTAGCGCTTGGATTGAGCCAAATCCGCTCATTCCGCATCGACAAAATACACCGCCGCCGGCTTTGGCTGAGCAACATCCCGCCTGAAATCATGAGGACCATTGTCAGAATGGATGAGGAGAAAGCCGCGTCCCACGAATCATGGTTTCCACCTCCGCGGTTTTGATTTCCATTCATGCCGCGCCGCGGATCCCCGTGGAAATCCGCTCCCCCTCTCACGGTTGTTGAACCTTCAGCCGCAGGAACTGCCGAGGCTGTTCAGACAGGGGAACGGCGGAGCGCCAAGTTTGAGTGACCACATCGCCGGTGCGGGACTGCGCGGTCAGGGCCGCAGCGGCCGCGGCGGGACTCCACGGAGCCAGGGTGGCACTAGTCTCCACCGTGCATTTGAGACCGTCAGCGCCGTGGCGCCGGGTGAAGGTCACGGCGGGATACAGAACCTGCCCGCCGTTGCCGCCGTCCTCCACCGTCACCGTGCCCGGGATCAGCGTGCCAGGACCGGCTTTGACATCGGTGTCACTGGTGCCCAGGAAAAACTCCATCAGCGCGGTGTAGCCATCGCCGTCGGCATCCGCGGCCGGATCGCCGGTGAAGGCCACAGCGTCGGAGCCGCCGGGCACCGCGGCGGCGGCACTGCCGCGCCAGCTGGATGGCAGGGCGTGGTCGGGATTGGACAGCGGGCTGATCAGCACCAGCGCGTTTCCCTGCCCGTCCGCCTCCGCCGGCCAGGGGCTTTTGTCATTCCAAGAGAAGTCGCGGACGGTGCCCTGGCTGTCACTGACCAGCAGCAGACGCTCCCCGCTGTTGCTAAGATTCCCCACAAACGGCCCCACCACCCGCAGGCCCGGGGCGGGGAACAGGCCGGCAAAAGCCGTCAGGTCGCCCGCCACCACCAGACGCTGGCCGGCGGCGATGGTGGTATTGGCCGGAAAGTCATAATCGATGCCGTCCCGGATATGCACGCCTGTCAGATCGATGGTGGAGGATCCAATGTTCATGAACTCCAAGTATTCCCCGCTGTTTCCGCCGGGGGGATTATAATAAACTTGGGAGACCGCCAGATTGGCCGCACTGGCGGGCACGGTGTCCACCTGAAACACAGCGGAGGACAGCGCGCTCCAGACCGCACCGTTCAGTGCGCGGGCGTTCACGGTGGTGCTGCCGGACAGCGCCACCGGAGCAGTGTAGGTCAGCGCCCCGGTGGCGGTGGCCCCGCCCACGGTGCGGGGATCGGAGCCGTCCAGCGTGTAATAAAGGGTGCCGGTGGCGGAGGTGATGCGCAGCTGGAATCCGGGCTGGATGGCTCCGCCGTTCTGCGGGGCGGAGGTGGCGTCATTCACAAACACCGGCGCCGCCGTGGCCGGGAACAGCCCGTCCGTTTTCAGCTGGTTCAGCACCGTGTTGGAACGGTTGGGCATGATGTTTTTTTTGACGGTGGCGATGGCGCTTTCCCAGTCGGACACAATGTAGCGCCGCGGGTGACCGGCGGGCAGGCCGCTGAGGGACTGGGCATCACCCCAGCGGGCGGACTCGCTCTTCATGGCCAGGCGCAGCTGGCTGGCGCGGTTGTCAAAGCGGGCGATGCATCTGGCGGAGGTCAAGGCGCCGTCATTGAAAAAGTGCCGCTGCACATGATCGGCGAAGCGCAGCTTGTACTCCGCCACCTTCATCAGGTCCTCGTGCATCCACTGGGGATTGGAGTAGGAGAAATTGGTCTTGTTGCTGCCGCCCCAGGGACCCGTCTGATCATTCACCGAGCTGGGGGTGCCCAGGGTGTGCTCGGCATCGCGGATGAAGAACCGGAACCCCTGCGAGCCGTCGCGCCGGTAAACACTGAACCAGTTGTTGGGCTGGTTGTGGCCGAGGAAGTTCGACAGCACGGCGTCCCCGTCCCCGGCGTAGAAGATGACCAGCATCTCGTCGATCAGGTTGTCGATATCCAGCAGCACGGGCATCGCGGGATTCCGCGTGCCGTCGGGATTGCGGCCTTGGATTTCATAATACTTCGCCAGCGTGGGCGCGGTGCCGATGGAGAGCACTTTGGTCCACAGGCTGTACCACGCGTTCATGTTGCCGTCCGTGGCCTCGGTGACAAAACCTCCGATATGGTTGCCGCATTTCACGGCGTCATACTCATCGGCGTCGCCGCCCATGTAGCTGGCCGCGAACTCGGCCTCCGCCCGCTCCTCGGAGTAATAGACACCCCAGTAAACGCCGTTCAAATACAGGTGGTGAAACCGGCTTTTGGTGTTGGGCTGCCCCAGGGCGCCCTGGGTGTCGCGGCAGAACATGTCTCGGCACATGGTGTTGAACTTGCCGGTGTTGTAGTCACTCTCCCGGAACCAGCCGTAGTTCGAGCCCGTGCCGAAGTCCAGCTTGGCGAAGGAGTTGGTGCCCTCCTTGCCGAAGAACGGGTAGTTCAGCTTGCCATCGTATTTTTTGGAGAAATAGAGGCGCAGGCCGTGCTTGTAGAAACTGTCGCCCCGGCTGAACCCGCCGCGGATGCGCAGACCGGCGTCGATCTGGAATCCTGTGGCGTTGCCATCCGGACTGACATAACCGGGCGGCAGAATCAGCTCCGCGGAGACAGGCCGCTCCCAGGCCGGGCCGTGCTGGTCGGCATTGACATACACGCCGTTGGAGCCGGTCAGGTTCGCCTGCGGCGTGACGATGGACAGCGTGGGCAGGGACTGCAGGCTGGCCAGCATCTCCTCCGGGGTGAAGGAGGTGACCACATTGGGGTCCATGCCATAGTTCAGCACCTGCCCGTTGACGGAGCCCGTGGGCCATCCCTTGGCCGTGGCGTTGGCGGGGGTTTGGGTCAGAACCTGGGAAGCGAACAGATAGGTCTGGGTGTCGGTGTTCGTCGGCGCGAATCCGTCCAGAAACACGGCGGCGCGCAGCAGGGTGGTGCCGCCAATGGTGGCGATATTGATGCCTGTGGCACCATCCGGCACCGCGCCGGGATGGATGGCCAGCTCCACGCGCGGAGGGGTGGAGGCGTCCGACGCCGGCACCTGGGTGCCGTTGGCGGCGGTGGGAGTGGAGCCGTTGATGGTGTAAATGAGAGTGGCCCCCGGCGTGGAGCAGGTGATGACCTCATGCACGGCCTCGGTGTAAAAGCCGCGCCCCACGGCGAATTTGGTATCGTCCATCTCATCCAGATACCCCCGCACCCCCGTGGCGCTGTTCGGCGCTGCCGGCGAGGGATTGCTGGAGGCCGGTGCGCCGAAGTAGCCCTTCTGCTCCGGACTTCCGAAAATCCCATAGGATTTGTTGGTGAACTGCGGCGGATAGGAGGGGGCGAACTCCGAAACCACGGTGTCCTCCGGCGCCCTGACCAGCCCGAGATATTCCCCACCGGCGGACAGCCCGAAATTCGTGTGCAGATTGGCCGCCGGATTCACGCGGTTCTTGCTGGACGCGAAGACAACCTGAAAGCCATTGGCGGGCATGGCGGAGCCGGCGGGAAAACTCCAGGTGGAGCCGCTGTCCTTCAGCGCGTAACCCTGCAGGCTGACCGCGAAGGCATTGGGATTGAAGATCTCGATCCAGTCGGAGGAGTCGCCGTCCTCGTCCACCAGCGTGCCGTCATTGTCGGCCATGAATTCCGTGATCCGCATTGGCAGCACCGGTGCGCCGATATAAACGGTCAGCTGTTTGGCGGCAGTCCCGGCGGTGTTGGTAGCGGTCAGGGTATAGGTGGTGGTGACGGCGGGCGACACTGTGGCCGTCCCGGAGGCTTCGGTAGAGGTGCTGAGCACCCCGTTGTCGATGGTGACCGACTCCCCCTTCTCCATCTGCCAGGCCAGCGTTACGGGGGCACCCGCCGTGGACAGCACGCCCTCTGGCGAGGTCACCGGTCCGGCGGCGGTGGCGGTAAAAGCGCGCACCGTGGGGGTGGGCAGCGTGTAGGTGGAGGGCAGCGCGTATTTAGTCTGAAAATACCAGCCGATGCGCTGGATGGAGTCCGTGGTCACCGTGCCGTCAAAAATCAGCAGCTCCGCCACGCTTCCCTTCCAGAAACGCGGCAGGTCCGATCCGTCGCCGCCCATCCAGAAGGCGGAGTAGTTTTTCATACTCCCGCCGGTGGCGCGGACCAGATGCGGCACATCCAGCGTGAAGGTGCCGTTCGCGGCGGTGGAGCTGTTGAGGAAAAGAGTGCCCACCGGCGTGTTGCCGGTGAAGTCCCCAAAGGTCGCCCCTGCGCTGTTGCCCGCGTAGCGCGAGGCTGAGGCGTTGCGCCGCAGATTCAGCCCGGAGCCCCCGTTGGACAGCAGCACCGCCCCCGCCGGAGCCCCGGTGTCCATTACGGTCACCGCGAAAATAGTGCGGGCATTCAAATCCGCATCATCCTCGAACATCACATCGTTCACCCCGTCGAACCGCACCACCGGCTTGTTGTTAAACCGGGGATCGGAGGCCACAAAAACAGGAGCCCTGTCCCCCGCGGATTTCATCGGCCCCCACTCCGTCACCGGAGCCTGATCCGCCAAAGTAAGACTGTCCGCCTTCAGATGCAGCGTCACATTGCCGAAATCGGACGGAGTCAGCGTCTGGGCAGCCACCGGCGCCGTCAGCACGGCCAGCCAGGAGGAGATTAAAACACAGGCCGGAAAAAGCAGGGGACGGGCAGCCATAATCGTCAAAAAAGGAGGGACTTCCTGTCCAGCATACCTTGGAACCCTCCCCAGTGTCATTAAGAAACGTGACGGGCCCGTTTCAATTCATGCCCGGAAGCGGCGCGGACCGCTCAAATCCGGCTTGCTCCGGTATTTTCACTGCCGCGCTGAAGGGACAGGCTTTTTCCAAAGGGGAGATGGTTTCAGGACCATCCAGTCAGGCAAAGGTTAGAGGCGCCATCCACTCCGGGCCCGCGGTCGGTCAGTGGTCAAACCACCCTTTCCGAAAATCAGGTGATGCAGTTTGCACGGGGGCAGCAAGGATCCTCCATTTCCCACCACTGCGCGGATTTTGGACTGATAATGATTTAATTCAAAGGCAGTCTCCGGGCCTCGCAATTCAGCCGAACGGAAATATTCCGTCGGGGAAACCAGTTGCTGCCGGGTGGGAATTTGGCGTGAGCAGCGTCCTTATCAAGGAAACTGCCGTTTTGAGCAAGGTCCTCCGGAACCGTGCAAACCCTGCGTTTCAAATTTGTGATTGGACTTCCGGTCCGTCGTAAATGACCATTCCCCAAAAACCCCCACCCATTATAATTCCATGAGCGCCCAACTGTTCCCTTCCCAGCCGGATCCCGCCCACACTCCCACCTTCACGGTGCTGCCACCGGTGGAGGCATCAGACACGGAAACCTATTCCAATCCCTCCGGGGCTGCCGCCGGGTCCCGACTGCCGGAACCCATCAAGGCCGCGCTGCGCAATCCGTTCGTGCTGGCGGGCGGGGCCGTGGTCGCCGGAGTGGTGCTGACGCGGGTCCTCGGCACCACCGCCGGACGCCGCATCGCGAAGGAGCTGGCGACGGAGGCGATGAAGCATATGAAGCCCACGGCCTCCTCCGTGGCAGGCATGGCCGGCACCGCCGCCGCCTCCACCCTGCTGGAGCGCGGAGTGGAGAAATTCGGACCGCAAATCACCGATTACGCGAAGAAAATGCTTGCAGACATCCTGAGGAAAAAAGAATAACGCCCCTTGCCGGCGGACTGTCCGCCACCGGGCTTCCGACTCCGCCCTTTCCTATCAAAACCCATTTCACCACCCACACGAATTTTTCCTGAATGAGCGAGGAGACTGAAGCCCATCAAGACACCGTTGCCGCGCTGTCCCACGTCGATGATTACTTGAAAATCGGTCAGGAATATGACTGCTCCGATATCCATCTGCCAACCGCCTCCCCGCCCATGTGGCGGCGCTACGGTCAGCTGCAGCCCATTTGGACCAATGCCCAAAAGCTGACGGCGGCGGACACCAAAAGGCTGGCGGAAGGTTTTCTCAGTCCCAAGGAGCTGACCCGGCTGCAGGAGCGCGGGGATGTGGACTTCGCCTATGCCACGCCTTTTGGGCGCTTCCGCGCCTCCGTCGTCACCCAGCGCCTGGGCTACGACATGACCTTCCGCATCATCAACACCCATGTGCGGACCATGGACGAGCTGGCGCTGCCCCGCGGCATCAAGCCCCTCACCCAGTACCATAACGGTCTGGTGCTGGTCACGGGCTCCGTGGGTTCCGGCAAGTCCACCACTCTGGCGGCCTTGGTCAATGAGATCAACGGGGAGCGGAACGACCACATCATCACGCTGGAGGATCCGATCGAATATGTGTTCGAGTCCAAAGGCTGCCATGTGAACCAGCGCGAGGTGCACAGTCACACGGACTCCTTCGCCGCCGCGCTCCGCGGTGCCCTCCGTGAGGATCCGGACGTGATCATGGTGGGGGAAATGCGCGACCTTGAAACCATTTCTTTGGCTATTACCGCCTCGGAGACGGGCCACTTGGTGCTGGGCACGCTGCACACCGGCTCCGCCTCCCGGACTCTGGACCGGGTGCTGGACGTGTTCCCCACGGACCAGCGCGACCAGATCCGCGTCATGGTCAGTGAATCCCTGCGAGGCATCATCTCCCAGCAGCTCGTGCCCCGGGTGGACGGCAACGGCCGTGCCTTGGCCATCGAGCTGCTCGTCAACACACCCGCGGTCTCCGCCTGTATCCGCGATGGCAAGACCTTCATGCTCCCCGGCGTCATGCAGACCGGCCGTGCGGTCGGGATGATGACCATGGACGACGCCCTCAAAAACCTGCTCGACCGCGGTGTCATCTCTCCGGAGGACTGCCTCTACCGGGCCATCGACCAGGACGAGATGCGCAAGGATCTGAAGGAACGTAAACTTCTGGCCTGATCCTCCCGCGCCGGTCATCCATCCACTTTATCCTTTTTTCTCCTTTTTCCACCGACTGCCATGGCTGTCATTGACCAACTTTTCAGACACCTCATCGAACTCGGAGGCTCCGATCTCCACTTGTCCGAAGGCCAGCCCCCCAAAGTGCGTGTGCACGGTGGGGTGAAGACCATCTCGGACCAGATTCTCACCACGGACTACATGGAGGAGATGCTCACCGGCATCTGTGAACCCCGGGCTTGGGAGAAATTTATGGCCCGCGGCGACCTCGACTTCGCCTATGAAATGGATGAGCACTCCCGTTTCCGCTGCAACTACTTCAAGCAGCAGAACGGCCTGGGAGCGGTTTTCCGTATCATTCCCACTAAAATCGCCACCTTGGAGCAGCTTGGCATTCCGCAGGTCGTGAAGCGCTTCGGCGAGATGCGCAGCGGTCTGGTGCTGGTCACCGGTCCCACCGGCTCCGGCAAGTCCACCACCCTGGCGGCCCTGATCGACTACATCAATTCGAACTTCTCCCGCCATATCATCACGGTGGAGGAGCCCATTGAGTTCGTGCACCGCAACAAGAAAAGCGTGATCACCCAGCGTGAGGTGCCCATCCAGACCCCGACCTTCGCTGACGGTCTGCGGGCCTCCCTGCGTGAGGACGCGGACATCGTGCTGGTGGGGGAAATGCGCGACCTTGAAACCATCTCCCTGGCGCTCACGGCGGCGGAGACCGGTCTGCTGGTCTTTGGCACCCTGCACACCAACAACGCCCGCAAGACCGTCGACCGTCTGGTGGACGTGTTCCCTTCCGACCAGCAGTCGCAGGTGCGCACCATGCTTTCCGCCTCCCTGCGCGGTGTGGTCGCCCAGCTGCTGATGAAGAAGGCGGACGGCAAGGGCCGGGTGGCCGTGAACGAAGTCCTCGTCGCCACTCCCGCCGTGGCCGCCATCATCCGTGAAGGCGCCACCCAGAAGCTCACGGACGTGATCACCGGCGGTGCCGCCTATGGCATGCAGTTCATGGACCAGGCCATCTGGGACAACCTCAAGTCCGAGAACGTGACCCCCATGGAGGCTTACATGAAGTCCATCGACAAGACCCGCTTCAAAAAATACCTCAGCGCGGAGGAGGCTGCCGGCCTGTAAAAAGGCAATCCGGCATTCCCTGATTCCGCACCTCCAGCCATCCATCCTGACGGGGAAAAATCGCAATTCCTTAAAAAATCATTTCAGAAAAAGCCGGCGGTGCGCCGGCTTTTTCCGTTTTATGAAGGCACATTACTCCTTCCGCCTTTCCGGACGATGGGAAAAAACCAGCTCCGGCCCTGCGTTCTCCGTCCTGCCGGGCATTCTCCGCCGACTTGACGGATGAGGATTCCCGTACACAAAAGGACATGCTTTCCCGCCATCAGCCTCTTCTCCTCTTTCTCTGCATTTTCGGGCTGGGCCTGGGGCTGTTCACACGGCATAATGACTTTCCCTGCTATTACCACCCGGATGAGTTCGGGAAAGCCAAACAGCTGGTGAAGGGCACGCGGAATTTCCATCACCCGATGTTAATGCTCACCACCGCGGACTGGACGCGGAAGCTGGCGCTGGGCAAGGAGGGGCGCCGGGACTATCAGGCCGTGACGGTGACGGGACGCTGGGTCACGGCCGGTTTTGCCGCACTGGGGGCGGCGGCCCTTGCGCTGCTGGCCGCGCGGCAGTACCATCTGCTGGCGGGCTGGCTCGTGGGGGTGCTGACCGTGTCGAATTCCCTGATTTTTGAACTGGCGCACTATTTCAAGGAGGACCCCTATTTAACTTCCGGAATCGCCCTGACGGCCTTGGCGCTGCACGTGTTCCAACGGAAACCGGACACGAAACGGCTGTGCCTGCTGGCGGCGGCCACGAGCCTGGCGGCCGCCGGGAAGTTTATCGGCATCGCTCTGCTGCCCATGGTGCTGGTGGCGGTATGGTTTATTGCCGGCCCCGCCGACCCGCGGAGGCGCAAGGTGGGACTCGGTTACTTCCTGCTGGTGTTTGCGCTGGTGTGGGCAGCCTTTAATTACCAGGTTTTCAAACCCGACTCCAAAATGTGGAGCAGCATTGGGGAGGAGATGGACAAGGCCTACGGCAACGAGATCCTGAACCAGCGGAATTCCTTTGGCTTCTATGTCAATGTGCAGGATCAGAACGGCGGCTGGCTGCCGCCCATTCTCACAGGCCTGTGGCTGCTGTGGGCGGTGACCCATCCCCGCCGGGTCCCGGCGGCGGAATGGGTGCTGGCCGGAACCTCCATTCTGTATTTCACCATTTTCAGCCTCACTCCCAAGGACTCCACGCGCTACTATCTGCCCATCACCGCCTCCCTCTGTTACTTCTCCGTGGCCGGCATCATGGCCTGGGCGGGGGAGGTCCGGCGCGGCAGTGTGCAATGGGCGGCAGCCGCCGTGGTGGCGGTGGGGGTCTGGCTGCAGTATCCCTCCCTGGTGCGTGAGTGGAAAGGTTTTATTCAGGATGACCGGGCCGCGATGGAGCAGTGGATCCGTCAAAATTTGCCCGCCAACGCCTACATCGCCCAGGATAAAACAGCCAACCTCCCGGAACTGGACCGCCAAGCCAGCAAACACGCCGGCCGCCAGGCGCTGCCCCAGCGGGTCGTCGGCGGCGACGACACCCTCGCCGATATCGGCGATCTGGCGGAGCTGAGAGCCATGGGCATCACCCATGCCGCCATCTGCTACAACACCTATGCCCGCTATGTGGGGGCGGACGGCAAGGAGGTCTTTATCAGGCCGGGCACACCCGCCGCCGCCATCCAGCAGGTTTACCAGGCGGTTCTTCCCCCCAATGGCACTGAAGTCTGGTCCATGGCCCGGGGGGCCAACGGCTATCTCCAGCCCGGACTGAAGCTTATCGACATCAGCGGCATCCCGGCTCCGGAGAAACCGGATGATCAGCCCGGGGAGAGCCACACGCCCCCGGCATCGAAACCGGCCCCCGGTTCCCCGGACGGGCAGGAATAGAGTTCCCGGACCACCTCTTCATTTTAGATTCGATCGGACCGCTGTGAACCAGGATTCCATCAAAACCAGCGGCATGGCCGCCCGTTACTCCCATCTTCTGATCCTGGTGCTGTGCGTGTTCGGGGTGGGACTGGGGATGTTCACGCGGTATAACGGGTTCAAATTCTACTACCACCCGGACGAGCCTGGAAAGGTGCGCCAGCTCGTGAACGGCACCCGGAATTTCAATCATCCCATGCTGATGCTCACCACGGTGGACACCGTGAGGAAACTGATGCTGGATGAGGCCGGACAGCGGAATTATCAAACAGTTGTGGTGGTGGGACGCTGGGCCACCGCCGCCTCCGCCGCCCTCACCGCCGCGGCCTTGGCGCTGCTGGCCGCTTGGCACTACGGGCTGTTGGCGGGCGTGCTGACGGGCATGCTGACCCTGTCAAACAGCCTGCTCTTTCAGTTGGCGCATTATCTGAAGGAGGACCCCTGGCTCACTGCCGGCATCGCCGTGTCCGCCGTGACCCTGTATGCCTTTCAGCGGAAGCCGGACACCAAACGGCTGTGCCTGCTGGCGGTGGCCACCGGGCTGACCGCCGCGGCCAAGTATGTGGGCATCGCCCTGCTGCCCATGGTGCTCTTTGCGGTTTGGAGACTCTCAGCCGCCGCCGGATCGCGGCAGCGGCGTGTGTGGCTTGGGCAGCTTCTGCTGATTTCCGCACTGGTGTGGCTGATCCTGAACCACTGGATCTTCATCACCCCCGGCGTGTTCCGTGAAAGCCTGGGCGGCGAGGTTGGCAAGGCCTACGAAAACAACCGCCAGGGACAATGGGTGTCGCTGATCAAATACATCAACACCCAGCGGGAGATCGGCGGCTGGTGGACGCCCATTCTTTCCCTGCTGTGGCTGGTGTGGGCGGTTTTCAACGCGCGGCGGGTCACGGCTGCGGAGTGGCTGCTGGGAGGCGTTTCGATGTTCTACCTCGTCGTGTTTATTTTCACGCCGAAGGACGCCGCCCGCTACTATCTGCCGGTCGCGGTTGCCTTCAGTTACTTTGCGGTGGCGGGGGTCATGGTGTGGTCGGGACAGTTCCGGCGGCGGACCGTGTTCTGGGCCGGGGTGGCACTGGTGCTGGGAGCTGTGGCCATTCAGGCACAGGTGCTGCGCAGGGAGTGGAAAGGCTACAAGCAGGACAACCGGGTGATGCTGGAGGATTACATCGCCCGGCACCTTCCTGCCAGTGCGGTGATCGCCCAGGATGATGTGGTGGCGCTGCCGGACCCCTCCCTCAGGGACGGCCGGGGTGACAACAACCGCCGGATGCTGCCCCAGCGCATTATGGGAAGCAAGCTGGTGGCCGGAATGGGGGATGCGGCGCAGCTGCGGTCCATGGGTGTCACCCATGTCGCCCTGTCCTATGGCATTTACCGGACGTACTTGGACGGATCCCGGAAGGACAGCGATGGATCGGTGGACGCCGTGAAGCGCGCGCTCAGCAGTATTGTCAAACAAGGCAAAACCATCTGGACCACCAAAAAAGGCTATAACAACTATCTTCAGCCTGAATTGCGGCTGATCGATATCAGCGGCGTGCCTGTCCCTGCCGGGGAGACCGCTCCGCCAAAGCGTGAGCAGGAAGAGGAACAGGAGCCGATGGGCGGCCAGTAAAGGGAAAAGAATATGCACAGCCGTCCTTCCCTTCCCTTTCTTCTTCTCTTTTTAGGTGTGTTCGGGGCGGGACTGGGGATTTTCACGCGGCACAACCAGTTTGAGGTTTACTGCCACCCGGATGAGTTCGGCAAGGCCCGCCAACTGGTGCGGAAGGAGCGGAATTTCAATCACCCCATGCTGATGCTCACCACCGTGGAGCTGGTGGACCGTGTGGTCCTGAGCCGGGAGGAGCGGAAGGATTTTCAAACCGTCACGGTGACAGGTCGTTGGGCCACGGCGGCTTTCGGCGCGCTCGCCGCCGCATCGCTGGCCCTGCTGGCCGCCAGACAATATAATCTTTGGGCCGGATGGCTGACCGGACTGTTGGCCGTAGGCAATCCCCTGCTCTTTGAGCTGGCGCACTATTTCAAGGAGGATCCCTGGCTCACCGCCGGGATTGCCCTCACCGCCTTGGCCCTGCACTCCTTTCAAAGGAAACCGGACCGGACGCGGCTGTGCCTGCTGGCGGGTGCCACGGCTCTGGCGGCGGCGGGGAAATACATGGGCATCACGCTGCTGCCCATGGCCCTGTGGGCGGTGTGGCGGCTCTCCACGCCTTCGGCGGATGCCGGTAGTGCTCCCCGGCGGCGATGGACCGCAATGGGGCTTTTCCTGCTGGTCTTTGCCATGGTGTGGCTGGGACTGAATTACTGGCTCTTCAAGTCCGGCTCACGGATGTGGAGCAGCGTCGGGGAGGAGATGGACAAGGCCTACGGCAACTCCCTGCTCAGCCATGGTGCCCACATTCTCCGGTTTTATGGCTGGCTGCAATCGCACTACGGCGGCTGGGCGGTGCCCTGTCTGGCCAGTCTGTGGGTGCTGTGGGCGGTGGCACACCCGCGCCGGATTCCAGCGGCGGAGTGGCTGCTGGCCGGCACTTCGCTCCTGTATTTTGTGATTTTCAGCCTCACTCCCAAGGTTTCCGAACGCTATTACCTGCCTATTTCCGTATCTCTCTGCTACTTCGCGGTGGCCGGAGTCATGGTTTGGGCGCAGGCCATTCCGCGACATCGGAGAGGACTCTCCATCGCGGGATTGGTCCTGGCGACCGGCTTGGCTGTGGGAGCCGCCGGCACCCAATACCCGGCTCTCGAAAAAACGTGGACGGGCTTCACCTTTAGTGACCGCCAGCGGCTGGAGCAGTGGATCGTTGGAAACCTTCCAGCGGATGCCGTGATCGCCCAGGACGAGGCCGTGAATCTGCCGGAACCGGACCGGATGAGTAAAAAACATGCGGGCCGCACGCCTTTGCCTCAGCGGGTCATGGGGGCAAAAAAGCTGACTGAAATCGGCACCATTGCTCAGATGCAGGCCAAAGGCGTCACCCACGCCGCCATCTGTCAGCGCATTTATGCCCGCTACTTGGATGGCACCCTGGACGTCCGGGAAGGTCAGGCGCTTGAGATTCAGCAACTCTACAGCACTCTGCTCCGCAAGGGCCTGATTGTCTGGGAAGCCCCCAGAGGACGCAATACCCACCTTCAGCCTGGCCTGAGTCTGATTGACATCCGGGGCATTCCCGCAGACCAGAGAGCAGCGCCGCCACCATTGCCAAAATAAAAAATGCCGCAGTCCTGATCAGGACTGCGGCATTGGGTTGATTGAATTGGTCAGGCTGGAGGGCTAACCCGGTCAGAAGCCAATTGTCCGCCGGTTACTTGCCGTAAACCTCGACTTCGATGTACTGATTGGTGTCATCAAGGTCGCGGCCGTTGGAGTAGAAGCGGACGTAGCGGCCTTTGACACCGGGAACAGGCACCGGGCGGCCATTGTTGGTTTCGATGTAGGACTGATCCTTGCCCACGCCAAAGCCGGCAGAGTTGTCATAGTCATTGTTGAAAACCGTGGTCGAGGTTTTGAATTCCGGATCGTCGGAAACCTGCACGATCACATCCCGGTAAATGACCCCCTGCTTGTGGAAGTGCCACAGCCAGACCAGCCAGACCTCCTTGCTCTCCTCAAGATCGACCTGCACCCATGTTTTGCCGAGCTTGAGCTCCACGTAGTAGCCGTCATCGCCCTGCTTGTCCCCATCCGTGACAAGTGAAAGCTCGCCGATCGGGTCCTTGTCGTCGGAAGTGACCGGCTTGCCCTTGGAAAGCAGGGTCACGCCCTCAGGCACCTGCACCTCCATTACCGGCTTCTGTGAGATGTCCAGATTCGGCGGGCGGTTGGAGGCGGGCAGCGGAGTGCCTTGGAAAAGCATGGTCGGCATCACCGGCTTGATGGTGATCAGCGGACCGGCGGGGGCAGCGGCGGGAGCGGCCACCGTGGTGGTGGGGGCCGCAGCCGCGGTGGTGGGCTCGGGGACGGCAGGTGCCGGGGCCGAAGCCGGGGCCGGGGCTGGCGCGGGGATGGAGGTTTGTTCCGGAGCTGAAGCGTCGGCAGGCACTGGAGAAGCATGCGTTTCCAGCATAGGGGCAGCCTTCACCTCCGGAGTGGCGGGAGCCGGCGCTGCGGAGGGAACAGCCGTGGTAGTGGCGGCGTTCGTGTAAACAGAGGGCGTGGCGTTGCCGGTGCCTTCAGCCTTTGACAGCCCGGGAGCAGGCTTGTCGCAGCTGGTGACCGCGAAAGCAGTGAGGCAGGCCGTGGACAGCGTGACGGCAGCGCGGGAAAGAGAGCGTTTGTTCATTCGTTGGAGAAAGGGTTTGGGAAAATCTCAGGCCACCTCAAAGTCGGATGGTTTGAACTCGATGCGTTTGCCGGTTTTAACAGCCTCGTTGATGTTGAGAACGGCCACCGCGCATTTGTAGGCTTCACTGACGGGGCAGTTCAGATCCGTCTGTTTGCCGCTGGCGCGCACTGTGTTGAAGAAGTTCTCCAAATGAAACTGATGCGGCGGTTTTTCGTCCATCTCCTTCGGCATCTGCGGCAGTTCGTAGGGGTCGGCGGGAATGGAGACCCGCACATCCTGCGTGCCCTCCGTGGCCATCCACTTTTCAGGCAGGTGCCAGGCAACCGGGCGCTCCCAGAACTTGTTGTAAATCGTGGCCGGGGGTTTGCGGATGTAGCCGGCGCGGGCCAAGGCCTCCCACTGGCCGATTTTGCCGGAGGTGGTGTCCTTCTCGCGGTAAACCTGGTTGTAAACCGGCTGCTCGGAGATGGCAATCGTGCCCTCCACACCCATCACTTTTTCGTAGTAGTTCTGGGATCCGTTGGTGGTCAGCACCTGGTAAAGACCGCGCACCAGATTGGTTTTGGGTTTGTCACCCTCCATCACCGGCACGCCGTTGTCATACAACGGCATGTCGTATTCATACACCACCATCGCGGTGTCGAGGTGCTCGTAGGAGAACTTGCCTTTGCCACTGGGGAGCATACGGTCCTTGTAGTAGTCCAAGCCGCCGGAGGCCACCATGGCACGGGGCGTGGTGCCGGTGATCCAGTTGAAAATATCGATTTGGTGGGCTCCGAGATCGGAGATCGGGCCTCCGCCGTATTTGTGGAACCAGCGCCAGTTCGTGTATTCGAACATGTCCTTGTAGCCATGGGCCTTCAGCACATCCTCGGGAATCCCGCCTTTGACTTCAAAGGGAGGCTTCACCGAGCGGTTCCACTGTCCGTAAAGGGTCGTGATTTGTCCGAGCAGATTCTTCTGACGGAGCAGGGTGTTGCGCATGAACTGGTAGCGCGGATTGCTCCGGCGCTGGTGGCCGATCTGGAGCAGCTTGCCGGTTTCCCGCTGGGCGCGCACCATATCCTTGGCGGCGTCCAGGTTATTGGACATCATCTTTTCACAATAGACCTGCTTGCCGGCCTGAAGCCCCATGCGGGTGAAGGGGGCGTGCAGCCAGTCCGGAGTGGCAATCAGCAGGCAGTCGATCTCCGGATGCGCCTTGAGCATGTCCTCCAGCAGGGTGTAAATTTTGACATCGCTGCCAATGGTCCGGGCCATGGACTTGGCCTTGACCTCCCAAAGATCGCAGACCGCCACAAATTTGAGGCCGGGAATGCGCAGAGCGCTTGTTTTCAGCACACCGCCCTGGCTGCCGCAGCCCACAAGGGCCACGTTGAGGGTGTCGGAGGGACCGGCGGCATGGGCCGCCATTTTGGAATAGCTCAGCGCTGCACCGGTGGCGGCGGTGTTCCGCAGAAACCGCCGGCGGGTGAGATCCGGTTTACCGGAACTGGAATTTAGAGGTGTCATAATCAAACGCGTGGGGATTGGTTGAAAGAGAGGGTGCGGAGGCGCATGAACAGCATGGCAAGCGCCGCGCACCCGTTTCCCTGGTTCCCAATTTTGATCAGAAGCGGGTGATGGCGAAGCGGTTGTATTTCAGAGTGGCGGCGGCAAGGGCCACCATCAGGACGTAGTTGGAAAGCAGGGAGATATACTGGTTGTCCGGCAGGGTGGCCTGGCCGATGACCAGACTGATCCAGATGAAGCCTCCCAGGAACAAACCGAGGCGGTTGAAGAGGCCCAGCAGGATCATGCCGCCGGAGACCAGCATCAGGTAGGGGAGCGCCTGGGCGTAATAGGAGAAAATGTAGCTGAGGAAGTTGGTGATGCGGACTCCGCCTTTGAGGGTCTCCGCGGTTCCTGTCTGCTCGTTCAGCACCTGTTTGTCCATGAAGGTTCCAAACTGGAAGAGGTCGGCATTGTTGAAACCGCCGTGCTCATACACCGTTTTGCCCACCGACAGCCAGCGCCCGTTTTTGACAACCTCGCCGCTCTGGGGATCCTTTTCATCGTGCCAGTAGCTGAAACTGTAATTGTACGGGGCCTCCGGGCTTTTGAACTTGTCCACGCCGGCCAGCAGGAGAAGCATCCCCACCAGCACCCGCAGAAGCAGATAAGCCACCGTCTTTCCTGAGAATGGAAGGGGGATGCGCTCATCGGAGGCATCAGTGACAATGGTGACAGAAGAGGGGTCCTTGGCCATGAGGTGAATGGAATTCGTTGAAAACAGAAATCAGGTGAACGTCGAGTGTGTGCGGCGTTTATCAGAAAATCCAGAGCAAATGTCGCTTCCCGGACCCGGCGGGATGCGTGGAATCGCAACTTATTTACAGGATTTCATATTGGGCCTGTTGGGCTTAATCCCTTCCCAGGATTATTCATGAAAACCGGTCCGCATACCGTGTTTCCCGCGCATGAAGGCACTGCCCGGTGGGAAACCCCGGAAACAATTTATGGTTCCTCCAAAAGCGGCCGCGGAAGCGGATTACCCCAAGTCGTCGTCCCCGCTGCTGTCCGCGGTGCGGCCCCGCAGCTTGGCCTCGATGAAGGGATCGATATCGCCATCCATCACCGAGGACACCGAGCCTGTGCTTTGTCCGGTGCGGTGGTCCTTCACAAGCTGATAGGGTTGGAAAACGTAGGAGCGGATCTGGCTGCCCCAGGCAATTTCCCCTTTCTCGCTGTAATAACGATCGCTGTCGGCGCGCTTTTTGTCCTGCTGCATCTGGTACAGCTTGGCGCGCAGCATGCTTAGGGCCATCTCCTGATTCTTTCCCTGGGAGCGGGCGACCTGGGAGGCTACGATGATGCCAGTAGGGATGTGCGTCAGACGCACGGCGGTCTCCACCTTGTTGACGTTCTGGCCGCCCTTGCCGCCGGAGCGGTAGGTGTCGCGCTTCAGGTCAACATCGCGGATTTCGATCTCCCCGTCATCCTCGACCTCCGGCACCACGTCCACGCTGCAGAAGGAGGTGTGCCGGCGGCTTTGGGAATCGAACGGGGAAATGCGCACCAGCCGGTGCACCCCGCGCTCGTTCTGAAGATAACCGTAGGCGAACTGTCCTGTCACCTTCATGGTTACGGAGCGGTAGCCGGCCCCTTCCCCCTCGGTAAAGTCCATCAGTTCCACCTCCATGCCCTTGCGCTCCGCCCAGCGGGCAAACATGCGGTAAAGCATTTCCGCCCAGTCCTGGGACTCGGTGCCGCCGGCTCCGGCGTGGATGTTGAGGAAGGCGTTGGAGGAGTCCTGGGAGCCGGCCATCAGGGTGACCAGCTCAAACTCGGACAGCTCCCTCTCCAGTTCGTGAAATTCCGAGCGTGCCTCGAGTCTGAGCGCGGGATCGTCATCCTCGCGGGCCATCTCCAGCAGAACATCAAAATCCGCCAGCCGGGTGGCTAGTTTTTTGAAGGTCTCCAGCTTCCGCTGGACCTTGGTGCGTTCGGAAAGCACGGCGTCCTTGGCCACGTGTCCCTGCTCCCAGAATCCCGGGACCGTCATTTTCGCCTCCAGTTCCGCTGAGCGGGATTCAAGGGCGGGCAGGTCAAAGATACCTCCGGAGTTCGCTCAGCCTGCTTTTCAGCAGGGCCGGGTCGAACGCCTGGAGGTCGATCGCTAAGGCTTTGTTGGTGGAGTCCATCGGGAACGTGAATTATACACCTGATTCCCGGGGCGCAAGGCGGATTCGTTTTCCATTCCGGAAAAGGGTGGTTTTAAGTTTCAAGCCGAACGGGGATGGCGGGAGAGTGTCCCAAGTGAAGGGAGTGGCGACCAAACCTGTCCCTCTTTGAAAACCTGCGGACATCTCACAAGCGAAGTGGGAGCACGGATTGAAAACAGAGCCAGTCGGTGAGGCTGGTGGGGTCAGGCAAGTTTCAGGGTCGACCTCAAGACCGTCCCCATTTAAGCAATTCAGAATGAACGAATTAAGAGGAAATTTCCCGGGCGGGGCCAGTTTTTCGGGCACTCAGGCGCTATACAGGAAGAATATATTTCTTTTTTTTAAATATTTTTCCATAGAAGAAAGGGGCTAACCGGCCCCATCCGGCCTCATCCAAGTTAATCCATTGAAATCTAACTCATTACGTGGGTCCAACCCCTGCCGGAAAGTCGACCCCATCCGGCCCCATCCGTTGGGACGCGGGCAGGAGTCACCCCGTCATCAGTGGCGACGGATCCGGCAGGGGCACGCCGGGGGGCGGTGACCACAGCGCCCTCATTTTCCCTGAAACCGCTGGCACTCAACGGCTGAGGGGTGGTGCTGAATTCAGGGTGAAGCGGGGTTCCGGCCCGATGCCTGCGGCGGCTCCGCGCCGCACGGATGGCAACTGCTGGTTCCGCATGCCCATCCTTTCCACTCAGGGCTTCTTCAACTCCAAAGTCGATTCCCCGATCACTTTTTTGCCGCCGGGCTCATAGCGGGTGACATCCATGGACTTGAGCATGGTGGAGCCGTTGACCTTCATACCGGCGGTGACGGCGCATTCCTTGATGGGCTTGCCCTCCCAGTCATAGCACACCACCTTCAGCAGCGCGCCGCTCTCCTTTTCAGCGTAGATCCGAACCAGACCGTAGTCCCCGATTTTCCGGGGCGAGTAGAGATCCACGACATAACACTTCCGGGTTTTGACCGTCTCCTCGAGCGGCTGCTTGATGCGCCGCGGCCAGTAGAGGTATCGGGAGGTGATGTCGTCATAGGTTAGGTCCGTTCCCCGGATGCTCTCGCTGTAGCGCTTGTCCGGCACCGGCACCAGCTTGCGGGATCCTGGCGTAGTCTCCGTCAGCTGCGATCCTTTTTCGTTGATATTCAGGCTGATGGTCTGCGGGGGATTGGTGAACTGGAAGCTGATCAGGTCGGCCTTCAGAGTCAGGGTGAAGGGAACGGTTTTGCTGTCCTTGGTCAGTTCCCCCTGGAGCACGGCATCGCGCAGCGCCCGGCTTTCCTGCACCTTTTTGATGATCTGGTCCGCCGTGATTTCTCCGGACACCGCCTGCGGAGTCTCCTGGGCCCGGACCACCGTGGCCATTGGTGCGGGCATCACCGTGAGACCGCAGGCCAGCAGCACGGCGGGCACGGAACGGGCGGCGGGCGGAAGGGTGGCTGTTCTCATGGTGCGGGGATTCAGGGGGAGATGAAGTGCGGAATCAATCAGTGGCGGAATTCTCCGACTGCAAGTGTTAAAAAACCTGCACAAACTACGGTTCGGAAAATGGAAAGTCAAGGTGTCCTGTCCTTGCCGGATTTAAGACGGTCCTGAGCCGGGTTTTCTTCAATGGCACCGCCGGCAGTCCGGACAGAAGCACAATCCGCCTCTGTCGGGACAGCGTCCAATGGCGGACAACAACTCCCGCCGGGCTTACGCCTGCATACCGGTCACCAGCCGGACCATGGCGTCAAAGCACTCCAGCGTGTAGGGCTTGGGCAGAAAACCCGCAAAGCCGAGTGCGCGGAAACACTCAGCATCCCCGTGCTGCCCGCTGGTCGCCACCACGCGGGCCTCGGGATGCATGCGCCGTATGAAATCGAAAACCTCAAAGCCATTCCGGCCGCAGCGGAGGTTCAAATCCAGAAGCGTCAGGCCAAAAGGATTCTGGGCGTGCAGACGGTTTTTGTAAAACTGCAGCGCCTCATCACTGGTGGCCGCGGTGACAACATCAAATCCCCGGCTGCGGGCGATCTGGGCCAGCACCCGGAGCATTCCCTTTTCATCATCCACCACCAGCAGGGAGAGCGGCGGGCAGCCCACCGTTTTGGGCGTGCCCGGCTGCAGGGTGCCAGCCTCCATGGACTGGGCAGGCACCGGCTCCGCAGCCGGCATCCCCGGGAAATCCATGCAGGAACCGGCCTGAGGTTCAAATCCGGGCCTGGCCGCCCCCGCCCCAGCCTCCTGACAGGGCAGATAAAGGATAAACTCCGTGCCCACGAGCACCCGGCTGCGCACCATGATCTCGCCCCCGTGTTCACGGATGATTTTATAGCAAATACACAGTCCGCAGCCGTTGCCCTCCGGCTTGGTGGTGAAGTGGCTGTGGAAAAGATGCCGGCGGTGCTCCTCCGGAATGCCCGGACCCCAGTCGCGCACGCTGATCTGGATGTAGGGTCCCGGCGGCAGGGCCACGGAACCGCCCTCATTCACCTGAAAATTCACGGCGCGGACGCGCAGCTGTCCACCGTCCGGCATGGCCTGGCAGGCATTGCGGATGAGGTTGATCATCACCTGTTCCAGCTGGCTTTCATTCCCATGCACACTCCCCAGGTTCGGATCCGCCACCAGTTTGGCGCGGATATTCTGCGAAGAAGTCGCCAAGCGCATGACACGGCCCAGCAGACTGACGGGTGAAAAGAGGGTGTGGACCACGGGCCGGGGCCGGAAGCAGTCCAGAAAATCCTTGGCCAGAGCCGAGGCCCGCCGGATGGATGCCAGCGCCTCGCCCAGCCCTTCAAAAAGATCCCCCTGGGGAGGCATGGCCCGCAGGGCCAGCTGGACGGGGAGGAGAATCGTGGCCAGCGCGTTGTTGAATTCATGAGCCACATGCCGGGCGGTTTCCCGCACATTCTCAATCATTCCGTCCTGGGTGCCCGCCATTTCCGCAGGGGCATGGGCATTGGGCCCAACAGGAACAGCCGTCTCCACGCCGCCAGCCGCCGGGTCACGCTCCGCGGGGGCCGCGGAGAAAGTCAGAATGACACTGAGAATCTCCCCGGTCTGCTTTTCATGGGCCGCCTGAGCCAAGGCATTCATGAGCGGTGCCCCGGCAGTCCGGAACTGCATCGGACAGGAGGACGGCTGACCCTGAAAAGCGGTTTTAAGCGCTTTCTGCACCTCCTGCCACGACTCCGGCGTCAGCAGGGCCTGCAGGGAGGTTTTGGCCAGTTCCGGCAATGGAATTCCCGTCCATCCGAGGGCGGCGGCGTTTCCCCAGACCATGACAGGTCCTTGAATGGCCCCAATCCCGGACTGAAGAATCAGCACCCCGTCCGACACCTGATCAAGTGCCCGGCGGAAATGATAATTGACAGCCCGCGTGAGGTCAGCCGGCGGAGCATGATGGACGACGGGCGCGGACAAAGGTGAAAAAGATGTAAAAGCCTGAGGGGGGCTGGCCCACTATAGTGCAATGTCCCGCTCCTACAAATGGTAGGTAGAGAAAAAGATGATGAGCCCATAAGGGATTATAATTTCCATATGGAGATTACCATTTCATAACCACAGCCGTTTTCCATACTGTTCACCTGAACTAACTGTGAGGCAAAATTCCACCATGCCTTGCTGTTTGCACCAAATCAGCCATCCACCGAAGGACCATTTCCGCAAAAAATCCCGGTTTTCAGGATTCGCCTTTGGCGCGCGGCTCTCCGGCAACGCGGTCCTGCGCTCCCGCGCTGGTCACAAACGGTCCCCCCGCCAGCGGCGCGGTCCCGGTGAAGGCCACATCCGGGACCTCCGTAGGCTTGCCGGCCAAGGGGAAGTCCTTCCGCAGCGGGAAGTAGGGATAGCCGTCCCACATGAGGATGCGCCGGAGGTCCGGGTGCCCCGTGAAGGTGATGCCCATCATGTCGTAAATCTCGCGCTCATGCCAATCCGCCGTGGGCCAGAGATGGCTGACGGTGTCCACACGGACGTCATCCTCGGCCACGGACACTTTCACCCGCAGGTGGGATTTGCCCGTGAGGGAGTAAAGCTCGTACACCACCTGATACCGGGGGTCCTCCCCCATGTTGTCCACGCTGCTGACATCCAGCAGTAGATCGTAGGCCAATTCCCCTTTGAGGTAGGACATCACGGGCACCAGCGACTCCAAGGCCACCACCACAGTGGTTTCACGGCGGAACTCCGTGACGGAGATCACGGAGGAAGAGAACTTTTCCTGGAGAGCGAGAGCGGACTCGGCAGCGGTCATGGACGGGGTGGGAATCGGGGATTGAACAGATGGATGCGGGCAGGCACCATACGGCGCGGTGCCGGTGCTTAGGGCGGCAGGCAGCGTGACAGGAACCTAGTCACGCAGGGAGGCAAAAAATTCTTTCTTTTGCTCCACCACCGATTTCTCCCCCTGAATTTTTCTCTGCAGGCGCATGAAGCCGTCGATCAGCGCCTCCGGACGGGGAGGACAGCCGGAAATATAGACATCCACCGGGATCAGCCGGTCAATGCCCTGCAGCACCGCGTAGCTGCGGTACATCCCGCCGCTCGACGCGCAGGCCCCCATGGCGATGCACCATTTCGGCTCCGGCATCTGATCCCAGATGCGCTTCACCGCCAGCGCCATCTTGTAGGTCACGGTGCCGGCCACGATCATCACATCCGCTTGGCGGGGGGAAAAACGCATCACCTCCGCGCCGAAACGCGCGATATCAAACCGGCTGGAGGCCGTCGCCATGAGTTCGATCGCGCAGCAGGCCAAACCCATGGGCATGGGCCAGAGGGAGTTTTTCCGCATCCAGTTGATGGCGGCATCCAACTGCGTGAAAATGATATTCCCCTCGATCTTCGAATCGTAGGCGGCATGGGCGGTCTCAATGGACATGGCGGAAAAAATTCGGCGGTGTCCTCGGAGCTTAGACCCCCACCCCCCCGCCGCAAGGGTATTGTGAAATATTTCACAAGCATCTAAGGCACCGGCCCGGCACCCTGCCCTCTCCAGAATAAACTCGACCTCCACCATATCATAATGCCTCGTCACTATGTTCTGATCACCGGCACGGAATCCGGTGAGACACCATGGTGTCGGCGAAGCCCCCAACAGTTCCCGCGGGAACGCATGATCGTTGCATGAGCCCGATCAAATCGAGTTTCAGTGTTCCGGCGGGGTTGGCGCGGACTTGGCGGGAGGTCATGGACTGGACAGAGCATGGAGTAAGTCGGGCAACGGGCTTGCGGTGACGGATTCCGTGAGAGGGATCCGATGCCGACCGGGATAAACCACATGCAAATGGTTTTAATCCATGAACCACCAAGTCTTTCAGCAGGGAAAGAGCCAGCTCGGGATTGGACAGCCGGGCAAGGTCCGACGGGGATTCGAGATCAAAACGATGCATCGGCTGGTCTCCAAAAGATTCCGCGTAGGACCGGGCCAATGGGGTCTTGCACACCTGCCGGGGACCGGGAAGCGCCACTGCCGGGTAATCCTCCCGCCGTTCACGGATGGCATTCAGATTAGTCTGCGGGCAAGAATTATGATTGAAAATTGAGCGATTGTCGTTCGATTTTCAATGAGAATTAAGTGCCGACTGTGCCCTCTGAATCCACACCAGGCAGTTTTCCCTCATCCGCTGAAGCATCGACCACAGGCATCACGCCATCTACGTGCAGGGCAGGTTGAAAAATACGGGCGGACTGGCATGGGAAGCCTGCATGCGGTAATTATGTTAAACGACAGGGATTATGAACACTAAATAGCGCGAGCGGCTCCAGTTTCGCAACGTATTTCATGGATATTTCACCCACCATTTGCGGTCCGACGCAAGAGTGCGGCGCTTGTCTTTTGAATCTCGACAAGCTTGGCTTCGAGGACGGCAATTCTATGCTCCATCGGGCCATCCTTCTTCCGCTGCTCTATGCCGTTGAACATGACGCGACGACTGAGCTCGGTGATCCGCTCGCCTAATTTCCCATTCAGATTCTTGAGCCTTTCCTCTATTCTGTCCTCCACTCTGCCTGCATTGGAGGAGGCCTCCAATCCCACGTATGACGCTCTGGCAGCCTCCTGTCACTTTTCGGTTACCGCCTGGGATTCGGCCTCCATTTTATCCAACCGGGAAATCAAATCTTTCTGCCGCCAGATGAACCAGCCCGAGACGGACGTGGTCACGGCCAGCGCTAGCGCGCAGAAACCGCAAAAGAGGAGGATTTCGTGATCGTGAAGCTGTCATTCATCCGCCCATAATGTCCAGACGGCACCTACTGTCCAAGGTTTTGCGCATAGGTGGATGCCGTGCCGGAACATCACACTCCTCACACCTCTGTTTTTGCTGACCACTTAAACCCTTGGTTTTCAACTTTTTAGGTGGTCGGGCTGGCGGGATTCGAACCCACGACCTCTTCGTCCCGAACGAAGCGCGCTACCAAACTGCGCTACAGCCCGTCGTGGCTTTTGAAAGCTGGCGGACTGTATTCATTGATGGGGCAGGCTCCGCTGTCAACCGGGGTGGTGGGAAAATTTCGCCTGGGCGGAAGCTTTGGCCTCTTTGTTCAGTTGCTTGAATAGCTGGGCGTCCTTTCGCTGAAATCTCCGCTCCGGTTGCCGGAGCCCGGTTTCCGGTTTTAGGCGTGGGGTTATGGAAATCACGGACGCATGGTTGATGGAAATGGGCGGCTGGCAGGAGGTGAAGCGCGCGCGGGCAATGTGGAGCGCCGGCGCGGTGTCGGAGGCGGCATTCGATGGGAAGCGCCTGACGGGATCCGTGCGGGATTCGGGGAAAGTCTTTTCCAGCGGCCTGCTGCTGCGGAGCCGCAGCGATATGGACAATCTATGCAACTGCTTCCAGTCGCGGCGCGACGGCACCCTCTGCGCGCACTCGCTGGCGGTGGGCACGGCGTGGGCGCGGCGGCATGAGAAACCGCCCGGCGGGAGCGGCGGCGCAGCGGGAGCGTCCTCATCAGCCATGGGTGCGGGCACCGGTTCCCCTTCGGGCGGTGCGGGAAGGACAGGCGCAGGGGGGGGAATGGCGGGACCGCCGGCGGTGAAACCGGCAAAAGCCGATGGCGTGCTTTCTTTTTTCCTGACTCCGAATTTTTTCACGGGCCTGCAGCGGCAGCGCCTGACGGTGGTGGTGGAGACTGGCAAAGGTGGCTCCGAATCCGAACGACAGACCCAAGCCAAGGCGGACAGCCCTGTACTGGCCTGGCTGGGCAGTCTGCAGCAGAGCACGGTGCCGCCCCACCTGATGCTCAGCGCCGGGCCGCAGATTGCCGGGCTGCTGGAGGCTCTGGCCGGGCATACGAGAGTTTTCCTGCGTGGCGGCGGAGGCGGAACCGGGCCGCAGCCGTTCACCGTGACGCCGGAGCCGGCGCGGCTGATGCTGACCTTGGTCACTCCCCCATCCGGGCAGACGGTGAGGCTGTCCCTGAAACCGCCGCAGCCGGATGCGCAACTGATCCCACCGGCCACGGAGAAGGAAACCGGCTGGCTGTGGCAGCCGTCCACCCTGACGCTGCAGCCGCTGCGGGTGCCGGCGGTCTTTTTTGAACTGCTTTCCGCCCTGCCTCCAAGGCCGCCCGCGGAGAAATCCCGGCGCTGGCTGGCGGGGCATTTGGCGGCCCTGCAGAATGTGTTTGATCTGGACACCGCCGGCTCGTCGCCGGAGGTGCTGTCCTTCCATCTCGTACCGGGCACACCGCGCTTCGAACTGGAGCTGGAGGGCAGCCTGACCCGGCTCAGCGGCAAACTCCGCTGCCGTTATCCGGATGGCCCCGCCGCCTTTCCGCCGCTGGCGCGGGAGGTGGCGGGATTCCCCTTGGAGTCCGGTGCCCGGCCCGGCGTTTTCCTGACCCGGAATCAGGCGGCGGAGGCCGCTGCGGTGCGGAGGCTGGAGAACTGCGGCTTCACCCTGGCCACCAGCGGAGCGGAGGCGGGAGGCAGCGGCGATTTCCTGCTGAGTCCGGAGAGTGCCATCCTCCAGTTTTTCGCCGGGGAGCTGGAGCGGCTGAAGGCCGACTGGCAGGTCACCACCGGCAGCCGCTTTACGGCGGCCACCGCCAATGTGGAGCGCCTGTCCCCGCAGTGGAAACCGGTGGGCAGCGGCACGGACTGGCTGTCCTTCGATCTGGCCTTCGCCTCCCCGCGCGGCACCGTGCTGGACCGCGTGGAGATTGCCCGGCTGCTGGCGACGGGCTCCGGTCACAAAAAGCTGCCCAACGGACGGACGGCGGTCATTTCGCTGACTGACGCCATGGATCTGAACGAGGTCCTGCGGGATGTGCAGCCGGACCAGTCGTCCGGCTCCTTCCGGGTGAAAAAATCCCAGGCGGGTTATCTGGAACAGACCTTTGGCCGTCCGCTGGAGCCGGGCCGCTCCACCGCGCCCGCCTGGCCGCTGGAGTCCAGCGTGCCGCCGGCCCTGACCGCCCTGCTGCGGGACTATCAGAAAACCGGGGTCCAGTGGCTGTTGGACCGCGCCGGACAGAACATGGGCGGCATTCTGGCGGATGAGATGGGCCTGGGCAAAACCCTGCAGAGCCTGTCCCTGATGGCCGCACTGCGCCGGCAGTGGCCGGACCGGCCCTGTCTGGTGGTGTGCCCGAAATCCCTGCTGGGCAACTGGCGGGCGGAGGCGGCGCGTTTCACGCCGGAACTGACCTGCCTGACGCTGGAGGGGGTTAAACGCAAAGGGCAGTTCGCCGCCGTCCCGAAAGCGGCCATCGTCCTGACCAGTTATCAACTGCTGGCGCGGGATATTGAGGAGCACCGGGCCATCCAATGGGGCGCGGTGATTCTGGATGAGGCCGGTTTTATCCGGAACCCTGACACCCAGGCGGCCAAAGCGGCGCGGGCGCTTCAGGCCGGGGCGCGGTTCGCGCTGACCGGGACCCCTATCGAGAACGGAATGCGCGATCTGTGGTCGCTGATGGAGTTCGCCCTGCCCGGCTGCCTGGGGACGCGGAAGGATTTCCAAGAGCGCTACGAGACACCGCTGGCTGCGGGCGGAAACGCGCCGGTGATGGCCCGCCTGCGCCGCCGGCTGGCCCCTCACCTGCTGCGCCGCCTGAAGCAGGAGGTGGCGAAGGATCTGCCGTCGAAGATTGAGAAAGTCCATGCCTGCGAACTCACCGCCGTGCAGCGGGAACTTTACGCCGGTCTCATGCGCGAGGGCGCGGCCAAAGTGATGGATGCTGAAAGCGCCAAACAGCAGGGCCAGGCCCGCATGCACCTGCTGACCACGCTGCTGCGGCTGCGGCAGATCTGCTGCGATCCCGCCCTGCTGCCTGTGGAGCTTCCTGGTCCCCCGACCCCGGAGGCCGACCGGTCCGGCAAGCTGGAGGCGGTGGCGGAACTGCTGGAGGAAATCCGCGACGGCGGGCACTCCGTCATCATCTTCAGCGCCTTCGCGTCCATGCTGCGGCAGCTGGAGACCACGGTGAAATCCGCCGGTCTGGGCTACTGCCTGCTGGATGGCCGGACCCAGGACCGCACCGCGCTGGTATCTTCGTTTCAGAACGATCCGGATAAAAGGGTGTTCCTGATCAGTCTCAAGGCCGGCGGCTACGGTCTGAATCTGACCAAGGCGGACACGGTCATTCATTTCGACCCCTGGTGGAACCCCGCCGTAGAGGCCCAGGCCACGGACCGCGCCCACCGCATCGGACAGGACCGTCCGGTGACGGTTTACAAGCTGATCACCACCGGCACCGTGGAGGAGAAGATTCTGAACCTGCAGCGGAAAAAACGCGGCATGATGGATGCCGCCCTGGACGATGAGGCCCCGCTCATGGACGGCCTGACGGACGGCGAGCTGCGGGACCTGCTGGAAATCTGAATCCCTCCACGCACAGCCCGGCGGCGGGACAGCGGGGGCAGGCCTCCTCACCAAACCCGTTTCCGCTTGTTGCCGGAATGCGGCATGATACAGGCCCCTCCGCTGACCGATTCCCGCCGCCGCCGTCCTTCGCCGCCCCATGGAGCTGACCTTCACCCAACGCCTGCTGGCGCAGAGCCTGGCTGTGCTCACGCTGCTGCGCTGGTTTCTGGCGGGGCTGCACGACATCTCGCCGGCGGAGGCGCAGCTGGTGGAGACACTTCGGCATCCGTCCCTTGCAGGACTGGAGGGGGGAAACCTGACCGCCTGGCTGGCGGGGGTGGGCACTTTTGTCTTCGGCGACTCGCCCTTCGGTGTCCGCTTCGCCGCGCCGCTGCTGATGGCGGGATCCAGCTGGATGCTTTACCGGCTGGCGCATTCACTGACCGGGGAGAAAACCGCAGGCTGGGCGGTGGCGCTCTTCAACCTGACGCCGATGGCCAATCTGGCCGCCGTGCAGATGCGCCCGGAAACGCCGGGCATCTTCTTTTTGATCGCCGGTCTGGTTTCAGTGTGGCGCGGACTGCGCCGGGCATCGCCATGGGACTGGCACTGGCCGCTGGCGGGCATGCTGTTCGGGCTGGGGTTTCTCTGCTGGTATGGGGCCGTGTGGGGCTTGGCGGGCACCCTGCTGCTGTTGGCGGGATCGCGCCGGTGGCGGGGGCTGCTGCGGCGTCCGGGTCCGTGGTTGATGGCGGCGGACTTCGCGCTGTTCGCCTGGCCGGTGTGGGACTGGAACCGTTCGCATGCCGGGGCGGCGTATTTTTTCTGGCGCGACGTCGTGCGTCCACCGGAACAGGGATGGCAGTGGTCCGGACCGCTGGTGCAGGCCGGACAGTGGCTGCTGATGGTCAGTCCGGTCATGTTCGCGGCCATGCTGTGGGCGCTTTTCCAAGCCGTGAAACAGTGGCGCGCCAGCGATGCCGCGCGCTTCATCACGGTCATGGCCCTGCCGCCGCTGGCCGCCGCCTGGCTGGCGTCCCTGAGCGCGGGACCGCGTCCCGCCTGGCTGGCTCCCGCGTTCCCTGCGCTGTGCCTGCTGCTGCCATGGGCATGGGAGAACCACCTGCCTGACCTGAGGAGGAAAATCCAGCTTCAGTGGCTGTGTGTGCTGCCAGCGCTGGTGGTCACCCCGCTGGTTCTGGACACCGATCTGCTGCGTCACGCGGGCGTGCCTCTGACCTACCGGCATGACCAGTCCCGGAACTGGCGCGGCTGGCGGACCGTGGCGAAGGAGGCGGAGGAGATCATCCGCAGCGCGGCGCCGCAATCCCCCGGCGGGCTGTTTGTCATCGCCCAGGACGCGCGGCTGGCCTCCGTGCTGAACTTTCACCTGCCGCTTGGCCTCCCCCTGCTGCGGCCCACTCCCCGGCATCCGCTGGTGATGACGCCCTCCGGCCCGGTGCCGGAAAGTGACTATCATTTCTGGCCGGATTACAGTGGCCAGTCGGAGGGGAAAAACGCGTTCCAAGGACGGACCGCCCTCTACTTCACCACCTCCCAGGCGGATGCCCCGCCGCCCCGGGTGCGCCGACTTTTCCGCGGCTGCCAGCCACTGACGGTTTTTGATGTGATCCAGCGCGGTCTGCCGCTGCGGAGGATCCGGGTCTTTGGCTGCCATGATTACAAAGGCGGCGTCGGTCCTGCCGGCACTGCCCTCGGCGGCGGCTGATTTTTTTTGTGGCCCTGCCCGCTCCGGGCGGTCAGCATGGGCGCGGACGCCGGATATTTGCGACCAGCCCGTTATTTCCATGAGCACCGCTCCTGACACTTCCGTGAACGAGGAAAGCCTGTACCGCAGGGTCACCTCGCGGCTGATACCATTTCTGTTCCTATGCTATGTGCTGTCGTTCCTCGATCGGGTGAATGTGGGTTTCGCCAAATTGAAAATGCTGTCCGACCTGGGCTTCAGCGACACGGTTTACAGCCTGGGGGCGGGCATCTTCTTCATTGGCTATTTTATTTTTGAGGTCCCCAGCAATCTGCTGCTGGAGCGCGTCGGCGCGCGGATCTGGATCACCCGGATCATGGTCACCTGGGGCTTGATCTCCTCCGCGATGATGTTTGTGAAGTCGCCAGCCAGCTTTTATGCGCTGCGGTTTTTACTCGGTGTCGCGGAGGCCGGATTTTTCCCCGGCATTATCCTGTATCTGACCTACTGGTATCCGCCGGAGCGCCGGGGGCGCATCGTCTCGCTGCTCATGATGGCCCTGCCGGTGGCGGGCATGGTGGGAGGTCCGCTGTCAGGGTGGATCCTGAAGTCCTTTGACGGCCTGCATGGCATGGCGGGCTGGCAATGGCTGTTTCTGCTGGAGGGACTGCCCTCCGTGGTGGTGGGAGCCATGGTGCCGCTGTTTCTGCGCGATGGCATCCGGAGTGCCAAGTGGCTGTCCGAGGCGGAGAAGCGGACTCTGGAATTCCGGCTTTCACGCTCACTGGAAAAACCATCGGACAAGCCGACCCTGGCCAAACTGCTCATGCGCCCCCGGCTGCTGGTGCTGAGCCTGATTTATTTCTGCGTCAGCATGGGGCTGTACGGAGCCGTGACCTTCTGGCTTCCGCAGCTGGTGGCGGACACCGGAGTGAAGGACATGCTGCATGTGGGCCTGCTGACCGCCCTGCCCAATCTTTGCGCCATTCCGGCCATGTGGCTGGTGGGACGCAGCTCCGACCGCCGCGGGGAGCGGCGGCGCCACTTCGCCATCAGCGCCCTCTGCGGGGCCGCCGGCCTGGCGCTGAGTGTGATGGCCGGGCAGCACGTGGCGGCCTCTGTTCTTTTCCTGTCCGTCGCCACCTCCGGCATCATGGCCGCCCTGCCCGTGTTCTGGTCCATGGGCACCGCGCGTCTGGGAGCCTCCGCGGCGGCGGGCATCGCGCTCATCAATTCCATCGGCGGACTGGCGGGATTCAGCGGCCCCTCCGCCGTGGCCTGGATCAAGGGAGTGACCGGCGGAGGGCTGGCTCACGCGATGTATTTCATCGCCGGCTGTCTGGTGCTGGGAGCCCTGCTGACTCTGTTCGCCATTCCGGCGGAATCCGAACCCAAATAAAGTCCGGAAGCAGTGTCCGCACGGTGCTGGATCCCTGTCGGATGGATCACGGATTTCAGCGTGGGGAAAAGCAGTGCTTTCCGTGCTGGAAATCCGTGATTCTCCACTTGGGGCCGCCGGCTTCAGGGCCGATTCCCGCCCTGGTTTGAAGCCCTCATTTTTTCAGCGCTTTCTCGGCCTGAACACCTTGGCCGCCGCTGCGGCGCTTAACGTCCCAGTTTTTGAGGTTGCCCTCCTGGATCTGGCTGTTGTAGAAATCCACATTCTGCAGATAGGCGTCCTTGCTCAGCACCTTGCCCCCGAAACTCTGGGGAATTTGAGGCGGATCGAACTCAACGTTTTTCAACATCCGGCCTTGGGGATCGACCGAGGAGGCTGGAGTGGTGGGGGTAACGCCGGGACTGGTCAGAGCCACGGTGCCCCGGTGGAAGGCGTAACGGTTGTCCCCCTGCCGCACGATGACGGTGGCGGTGCCGCTCAGGCCGCTGGCTTCGAAGATGCCGCGCGGGTCCGTCTGACCGGACTGGATGCCGGTGACTCCGCTGGCTATGGCCTTGACCTCGGCCCCGGCCACAAACTTGCCGTCGGCGGCGCCAAGCACATTCACGCGCACGCTGCCGGCGCCGGCGTCCTCTCGCACATCCAGCTTCAGCCCCGTGATCAGCACCAGACCGCTGGTGAACAGATCGTCTCCCCGCGCGATCACCAGATAGGCCCCCTCCTCTTTCAAAGGCAGCACCGCGTCCGTGTGAAGGTCGGTCCATGGCGCGGCCTGCGCGGTGTCCACGGGCACGGAGGCCTCCGGCGCGATGCCGGCGAGGTTGACGCTGGTGACCCGGCTGAGATTTTTCTCCCGGAGATAGAGTTTCATCAGGTCCACCTTGTAAATCTGGAGGGAGACCTCTTTCACATTGCGGTGGCCCACGCTGATCCTGACCTCCTGTCCCGGCGTGAGGGTGGTGATCTCCGGCACATTGATTTTTTTCTCCTCGAAAGCGGCCAGGGCATCGGCGGCGTCAGGGTACTTGGCCTTCACTTTGCGGTACCAGTCCACAGCTTCGGCGGGCTTGCCCTCGGCGTGGTAAATCTGGCCGGTGATGTAGCGCGCCAGATCGCGGTCACGACTTCCGCCATTGGCCACCGGTGCCGCCGCCGCCAGCGCCTCCGCGTAGTGGAACTGCCAGAAGTGCCCCAGCGCCGCCATATACTGGAACTGGCTGGCGAAGGGGCTGTCCGGCCAGCGTTTTCCGGCGGACTCCGCGGCGGCGGTGACCGCGGCGTAGTCCTTCAGGGCGAAGAACGCATTGGTCAGGCTGAAGGCCGCGTCGTCCGCGAGGGCGTCGGCGGGATAGAGGGTGATGAAGCGGTTGAGCAGATCCCGGCTGCGCTCCAGCAGGGCGTTTTTCTCCAGTTTTTTCTGTCCCCGGCGGACGGAGACGCCCTCCGCGTTGGCGGCATTGCGGAACAGGCCCTGACTCAGGGCGAACAGGGCACCGCGGGCGTCCTCGCTGTCGGGCGAGTCGAACCACAGCGCCTCCTGGAAGTCCACGCTGCCGGCGTAGTCGCCCCGGTCCTCCAGGGCGGCGCTGATGCCGGAGTCCGAAAGGAAATTCGCCTCCACCGCCGCGCTGAAGACATTGGCCCCGCGCTCGTGCTCGCCGATTTTCTGATAGGCCCGGCCCACGCGCAGGATGCGGTCGAAGGGGATCAGCAGGCTTGGATGCCGTTCATTCAGAGTTTCAAAGGCCTGCACGATCTGCGCGGCGTCGCCGTCCGGGGTGTCGGTCAGCAGCCACAGTCTCATGCGGGTCAGGTCCTTTTCAAAATCCGCCCTCCTCGCCGAGGGGGCCAGGGCATCAAGGTGCTTCAGGCACTCCGCCGGGTTTCCGCCCTCGAACGTCAGCCGGGCCAGCTCAAAGTGCTCCGCCTGGTTCATCTCGTAAGGATCCGGCGACTTTCCGCCCGGTGCCAGCACCGTCAGCGAGGCCGGAACGCCGGGCCGGTATTTGGCGAGGTCGTAGGCATCGCTGAGAATGGATGGGGCCAACGTGGAAACGCCGGGTGCCAGAGCCACGATCCGGTATTTCAGAGGCTCGATCACTCCCGGTCCATAGACTAGCCTGATGCGGTCCGGAAAAATGTCCACCCGGTTCCAGTTGCCCTCTAGGCTGTCGGGCACCAAGGCGAAACAGGCGGGAATCGGCTCCTCCCAGATCAGATACTGCGGATGCCGGGTGGCCTCCAGATCGTTTTCTCTGAGCCGCACCTCGACATTCAGGATCTGGCCGGTCTCCGCCGTTTTCACGGGGCTGGTGCTGGCGGCGTTCAGCTCCGTGCCGCTGTGCCACAGGGGAAGATGCAGGTACCGGCGGCTGGCAAACTCCGGATTGGCCCACGGTTTGGGATCGGAGAGTTCCTTGGGCACACTGGCGAGGACAAGGGAGACGATGACCCGTTTTCCGTCCTTTGGCTGAACGGTGAGCCCATTGACGCCCTCCGCCACCGGCAGCGCCACCCGGTCAGGATTGCCGTTCTGATCCAGCGGGCCCTGCGCCGTGGAGAACTGCGCGTCCCCGGGCTCCGTCCAGTCATTGCCACCCGTGAACCATGCGTCCAGCGCCACCGCCACGGGTCCGGCGGACAGCAGCCGCGCGTCCGGACTCATCAGCCGCGAGCTCAGCAGGGAGTTCACCGCCGCCGCTCCGGTGGCGGATGCGGGATCCAGGCGGGCGGCGCTCCAGAGCACCATGGCCGCCACCAGCTCCGGCTCGCCGAGCCTGACAATACGGATGCTTCCCTGCCACGACGCGGTCTCCAAGGTGGAGCCTGTTTTTCCGCGGACCGCCCGATCCTCCAGCGTTTTCAAAAGCTGCCGGGCCTCCTCCGGGCGGTCCATGCGAACCAGCGCCGCCGTCAGGAAAGCGAGGGCGCTGTCCGAAAGTTTGTCCCTGACGCGCAGCAGCGGCGCGGCATTGGCATAGTCGGCCTGCCCGGCGGCGGCCATGGCCTGCAGCACCGCCGCCTTTCTCTCGTAGTCGTCCACCGGGATGCCGGCGTAGCTGGCGGTCAGGAATTTCCCCACCCGGTCCTGAAGTTTGTCACTGACCGTGATGCCCGCCTGTTTGGCCGTGTGCAGCGCCCACCAGGTCCAGGCGGTTGTCAGGATGTCCGGGGAAATATCCAGCCCGCCCCACGCCCAGCCTCCGCCCTGCTCCCGCAGCGCCAGTTCACTGACCAGTTCACGGCAGCGCGCGGTCAGCGCCTCCACCTCCGCCTTGCGTTCATCCCCCGCTTTCCGCAGGCGCTGTATCAAGGTCACCTTCGCCAGCAGTTCCGAAGCCGGCATCAGCTCCGCATTCCCTCCGGAGGATGCAGCCGCCAAAGCGGCGAGCAGATCGCCGGGGGTGCGGAAAATACGGCCCGCCGCATACTTCAAGGGCTCCGCCGGCACGCCGGGCGCGGAAAGCCCGAAGACACTGTTTCCGGACAGCACGCCGCCGGCGGTTGTCACTTTGGCGGAGGATCCCAGGTAAGGAACACTACTGTCAGGTTTTTCGGCAGCCGGGGCCCAGGCCGCCAGCAGCTGGCCGTCGGCTGATTCCAGCCGGATGCCGGTGGCCCCTCCCTCAATGCTGGTCTCCATCGGGAAAAGCATGCGGAGATTTGCCTTCTCCAGCTTGATCTCCGTCTGGCAGCGGGTGCGCCCGGTTCCGGTCACTTTCAGAGTTCCCTCCAGCCCCGAAGGATTGGTCACCACCAGCAGCGCGGAGGCGGCCTCGGGCTTGATCACCCTCAGCCCAAGGGGATGCCTGATCTCCACCGGCAGGGAAGCTTGGGTGACGCCCGACTGCGGTGTCCACACTTGGACCACCGCCTGCCATTGCCCATCCGGCAGTTCACCCGCATGGAAAGCCCCCGCCTCCCGCTCCGCCGTTCTCCAGGCGGGAGCGGCGGTCAACGCGCCCGCAGCCCCTTCCGTATCCGCTCCGCCGCCGGCCTTGCTGCTGAACAGAACCGCCAGCGGCATCCTCAAAGGAGTTCCCACGGTTCCGGGCTCAGCGAATATTTCTCCGGCTCCGCCGGAGGCCGCATCCGGAATGGCCGGCAGGATAATCGACTGAACGAAGCTGTCGGCGGCGCGCCTCACCCCCGTGGCGAACAGCAGCAGTCCAGCACTGCGGGAGGAGGGACTCCCTTGCTGGACGAAACAGTTGAGGTCTGTAAAGACTTTATTGTCAGTGAGGAGAACCGAATTGGAGCGGTTGAGGTCGGACTCCAGTCCCTGCACCGCTATCAGCCGCAACTGATCATTCGCGGCAACCTCGACCGCACCCGCGGGGACGCCCGTGGCCGGCTCGACCTTGACGGAGGTTCCAGGAAACATCAGATCCGCGCTGGTGTGGATGGCCAGCCGCAGGTCACGGGGTTTCAACAGTGGCAGCAGCTCCTGCCTGGCGGTTCCGGGGGCGACGGAGGTGCCGGAAAAATCCGCCTCGGGATCCGGCGAGGTCCGGATCATGCCATGCAGCACCGTGGCCGCCACCGGCTTGCCGTCCATTCCCGTGACCTCCACCGCGGGGTTCCCGCCAGGGACCGCCGCCGGCTTCAGCGCCACATTCAGGCTCCGCCGCACTTGGAGGCCCACGGAGGCGGCGCAGAGCCGCCGGCCATCCAGCGCCGTGGCCGTCACTTGGAAATTCGGCGCATGGGCAGCGGTGACCGGCAGCGGCAGATCCGTCAGGCCCTGCGGCACGGAGAGCAGCTGATGACTCAGAAAGCGGTCCGCGGAGGCGGTGACGAGCACGTGGTTGAAGGGCTTGAGCGACTGCAGCCTCAGCACGGCGGTGGAGCCCTCATTCACCGTGGCGGCGGACGCGAACAGACGGAGCGCGTGGGGATCCGCGCCGCCGGAGGCGTAAAACGGTTTTTGAACGGCCACCTTGCCGTCCGGAAACGCGAAGCGCACCTCATAATGTCCTCCGTCCCCGATTTTGAAGGTGCTGACCGCCTCCCCTGTGATTTCATCGACGGTCAGTTCCTGAGACTCCACCTTCTCTTCAGCGGTCGGAGGCGGAGTGTAGCTGATCCATGGCACCCCCTCCAGAACCCGCGAGGGTGGTGGAGCCGTATAGCGGAACAAAGTGGCCGTGACGGGCCGGGCGGCGGCCCTGCCGTCATAACCGAGGGCGCGGATCTTGGCGGTCATGGCACCGCCGGCGGGCACTGTTTCCGGAGCCTGAAAGATCATGATATTGCCTTCCACGGTGGTGACCTGGAGGTTGCCGGTCACCGGCTGGGCCGAAGGCTGTTTGGGCAGGCGGACGGTCACCGACTCCATGCGCCACGGGGTTTCCGTGCCGGAGGTGGCCTGCACCTCAAACTGCAGCACGCCGGCGGCATCCGTCTCCGCCCGTCCGGTGTGGCCATCGGGAAAGGTGATCTCCACCTCCTCGCCGGCCAGGGGCAGCCCCCAAGGCCAGTCCGCCATCAGGGTGGCCTGCACTTTGGCGCCGGGCCTGGCGACAGGCGCGGCGAGCTTCAGCAGCAGTCTGGGCGTATGGTCCGCCGAGGCCTCCATCACGGGAAATTCGGCACTGATCAGCACTTGTTCGTCCGTCGCCAGCAGCTGTGCCTTGTAGCCGCCCGCAGGGGCGTTGGAGGGGATTTTAAACTGTCCCCGCACGGTGCCGTCTGCCTCCCATGAGACCGGCTGCGCCAGCACCAGACGGTTGTCAGGCGCGAGAATGCGCAGGGTGGCGGCCCCGGCCGCCGGCTTCATGGCTCCCTCTTTGCGCTCCCGGCGCAGCATGAGAAAGCCCGCCGTCTGGCCGGGGAAATACTCAGGGCGGTCAAAGACGGAGTGCACGGCGTAATCCGGCTGCTCCGTGACGGTCAGGCCGGTCAGATCCAGCCCGGACACCATGGCTCCCTGGGAAGTCAGGACAAAAGCCCGCACGGTGTCCGGCAGAGCTTCGTGGGGCAGCAGGAAAACACCGTCGTCCCCGGTTTTGCCGTTGGCGATGATGCTTTTGCCATCGCTCACCAGCACACTGGCCCCGGCGGCGGGTTTGTTTTCACGGGCGTTGAGGGCCAGCACCAGCAGGCCGCCCCGCGTGGCCTCGGTGATGAGTTCGATATCACTGCGCACCACCAGCGTGGTGGCCTGCCAGTCGTCGCCCTCCACCCGCACCACGCAGGCCCCGGCGGCGTTGTCAGGAAAGGGGATGTCAATTTTCTGCTGGAGGCTGCGCCACTGCTCATAACCGCCGATCTCCACCTCCCACGTTTTTTCAGGGGCGATGAGATCCACGTCCAGCTTCTCCAGCCCGTCGAGGCGGTGGGCGCTGCGCAGCCAGGCCCCAAGGTCGAGGGCGTAGCGGCTCACTTTCACCTTTTTGATATTCCGCACACTCAGCGCCAGGTGCGGCACCTCATTGGTGCGGAAAACACGGGGCGCGGAGATGGCCAGGGACTTCTCCTCCAGAATCGCGGCCCGCTGTTTGGCCAGGGGCGCCCACTGCCCCCAGGTCAGCCGGCGGAAAGCGGCGAGCCCCTCCTCAGTCCGGTCCAGCTTGTCTGTCAGGATGAGGGCGGTGTTGTAAAGCGCCAGCGAGGCCTCATCCGAGTCCGGATACTTCGCGATAAGCCGCGACCACTGCTCAATGGCGCTGCGGAAGAGATCCAGCGTGGCGGCGGCGGGCAACGGGCCATCCAGGGTTTTGACGCGGTCATCCAGCTCCCTCACCTGGGCGGCGGCGTAGGGGGTCTGTCCATAAATGAACAGAATCTGCCGGGCGCGTCCATCCAGAGGGTATTGGGTCAGGAAGGCGTCCAGCCTCTCCCGCGCCTGCTTTGCATCCCCGGCCGCCACCGCCTCCAAGCTGATCTGAAATTCCGCATCGATGATCCGCTGCTGGGCCTCCGCCCACTGGCCTCCGTTGGGATGGTTCACCGTGTAGGCGCGCCAGCGGGCGATGGCGGACTCAAACTTTTTCCGGTCAAATTCGGTCTGCGCGGTTTTGAATAGCGTTTCCTGCCTCCGGCGGCTGAGCGTATCGGCAGGGGAAAGACCACTGGCCGGATCCGGCGCGGCATTCGCAGGCAGCCGGGGATCAAACTGATAGTTTTTCCCGTCAATAAAATCAGCGAACGCCGCCAGCGCCTCATCCGTGCGGCCCAGCGCCAGCAGGTCCTGCCCAATCAGCCGCGACGCCTCCGGAGCCTGGGTGTCCGCGGGCCACGCGGCGAGAAAAGCCTGCAGGGCATCAATATGACGGGGGAAATCGGTGGATGAGGATGCCGCCACCTGCCTGATTTGCTGGACTTGCTGGTTGTAGGCCGGCGGCGGAAGGAGGCTATTAGCCCGATGCGAAGGTATGGTGTTGGCACTGTTGGCCTCCCCCTCCGGAACGGACTGGAACTGATCGGCATACATCGCCGGTCCTCCGATGATCTGGCAGCGCAGCCAGGCGGCCGAAGCCATCATTCCGGGTTCCGGAGCCGGCTGCAGCGCCAGCAGAGAATCCACGGTTTTCAGCGCCGGCCCCCAGTCCGGACGCGACATCAGGCACTGCGTCAGCCGCAAACGGGCTTCGGGGATGTGCCTGCCGGGCTGGATGAAGCGTTTCGCGCCGCGGGGTTTCTCCACTGCCGGGCCGGCGTCGCCACGGGCTCCTTGGGCGTCCGGCGAGCCCGGCCGGCCCACCCCTGCGGGAATCCAGTCCCGGTCGAACTGGATCAGGTAATCATTCAGCACCGCTAGGGCATTCTCCGCCTGGCCCAGTTTCTGAAGCGTGACCGCCAGCTTGAAAAGCGTGGCCTCCGTGAAGTCCGGCGTCTGGAACTCCACCTCCAGCGCCCGGCGGTACAGCAGGGCGGCGGCCGCGGGATTGGCCGGTGGAACGTCAATTTCGCCGGGAGCGGGAACACGCGCCAGTTCATCGCCGAATTCCGCAAGCCGGCCTGCCAGTCCATCCTTCCGCGCAGAGGCAAGAGCCTGCGCGGCCTCCCCCGCCAGAAGGGTCTCCGCCTCCGCGAATTTCTTCTGATCGGACAGCGCCTGCGCTTTCAGAAACCGGGCCTTGCGGGCCCATCGGGAATCCGCCGGCACGGCTTCAGCAGCCGTCACCGCCTCCGCCGCTTTCCCATCCGCCAGACTGGCCGCCGCCTGCCCGTACTGGCGCGCCCGGAGCTGATCCTCGGCCTCCCCCAGGGCGTCGGCTTTCAGGGAGGGCATAAAACCTGCAGCCAGGGGGATCAGCAGAACCGGGAAAAACAGGGAAGGTTTCATATAGGAGGGGGGAAGCCTGAGCAGTAACTGCCAATCCGTCAGGAACAGCTGTCCGGGGACCATTCCACCCTGACCGTATAACAGAACGGCATCTGTAAAAACAATGTAAAAAAGACTGAACAACGGACGGGACGGGCCGCTCCAAAAGAAAAAATTTCAGGCTGGGAGCGAAATTACTTTGCAACACAAAGTTCTTTGTGCCACAAAGTGTAAGCTGGAAAATTTTCTACGGCAACCGACGTTTGAAAGCTACCTTGTTTTACATGCAACCATCTCTATTTCATCAGGCTCTGCGCGAGCTGCCAGTCCTGTGCCAAGGACGGACCGAGAGACTGGGAGAGTGGCTGGCGAACCCCACCGGAGCCCGTCTGGCAGCCTGCGCCGTGGCCATCGCCGCCGGCGGGGCGGCCTATGGGTTCACGCTGGGACTGTGGCGCGCGCCCCTCATGGGGGGCTATGTGGCGCTGAAGCTGCCGCTGCTGCTGGGCCTGACCCTGCTGACCAACGGGCTGATGAACGGCATGCTGGCGCAGGTGCTGGGAAGCGGTCTGAGTTTCCGCCAGACGGTGATGGCCATGCTGATGAGCTTCACGACTTTCGCGCTGATCACGGGAGCCCTGAGTCCCGTGGCGCTGGCTTTGGTGTGGAATGCCGCCGGACCTGGTGAGCCCGGCGGCAGTGTGGCCTACCGCGTGATCCTGCTGACCCAGACGGCGGTCATCGCCTTCGCGGGCATCACGGCGCACCGGCGGTTCTGGCCGGTGCTGCGGGCGGCCTCGGCCTCGCCACGGGCCGGGACGCTGGTGTTCCTGACGTGGCTGGCGGGCAATCTTTTTGTGGGCGCGCAGCTGTCCTGGAACCTGCGGCCCTTCTTCGGCCAGCCCGCACGGCCCGTGGAGCTGTTCCGCGCCGACTGGAACCGCAGCAGCTTCTACGAGTCCATTTACAAAAACCTGACCAGCTTTCTTCCCTGACCGGGCCGCGCGCCGGACCCTCTGACTTATCCCCATCATTCACCCGCATCCATCTGTTATGAACGATATTTCCTCACCACCGCCCCCCATGCCCGGCCCCCGGCCCATTCCCTCCAAGGCGCAGCCCCGCGTTATGATCCTCGAGCCCATGGACCGAACTCCCGGGCTCGCGGCCACCATGGAGGCGCTGCTGAAACGGCCGGGATCGGCGGTCAGGGAATTCGCCGAGGGCCTGCGGGCCGGCAAACTGAGTGCCAGCCTGACGACGGTCATCCTGGGCGGCCTCGCCTTGTTCGGGCTCACGGCGGTGGGATTCTCCAGCGGCGGGCAATGGTGGGCGACCCCTTTGAAGATGATATCCGGTCTGGCCCTGTCCACGGCCCTGTGCCTGCCAAGTTTCTATATCTTCTCCTGCCTTTCAGGACTGGAAATCTCCTTCCGGGCCTCTGTGGGACTGCTGATGACAGCCCTGGGGCTGACCGGGCTGCTGTTGGCGGGTTTCACTCCAGTGGTCTGGGTTTTTAGCCAGAGCACCGGATCGCTGGTGTTTCTGGGAGGCATCCTGCTGGCGGGGTGGCTGGTGGCGTTGTTTTTCGGGATGAAGCTGCTGACCTCGGGAGCCCGCGCCCTGGGCATGAAGGACGGCCTGCACCTGCGGATCTGGCTGGGTATCTTTGTGCTGGTCACCCTGCAGATGACCTGTGCCCTGAGGCCGCTGCTGGGAAAGGCGGACACCTTCCTGCCTAATGAGAAAAAGTTCTTCCTCCAGCACTGGGGCGAGCAGATAGGGGGATAGCATGCCGCTTGGTGATTCCTGCCTCCAGCGCCCCCGTTTCTCTTTTTCCGGCAGATGGGTTGCCTGGGAAATCCCGGAGGATCAGGCTTCGGAGGAATCCGGTCCCATCACTTCAGCAATGGCCTTTTCCAGATCCGCAATCCGCAGCGGTTTGGTGAGATGCATACTGAAGCCGGCCTGCCGGCTGCGGGCGATATCATCCTTCATGCCGTAGCCGCTGACAGCAATGCCTTTAAGCTCCAAGTCCTTGGAAAGTGTCCGCATCAGATCGTAGCCACTGGCGTCCGGCAGGCCGATGTCGCTGATCAGCAGCTCGAACCTTGTCTGTCCGGCCTCGCGGCAGGCGTCCGCCACACTCCCCGCGATGACCACTCGGTGTCCCCGGCGCTCCAGCAGGGATTTGAACGAACTGCGGGTATCCTGATGGTCATCCACCAGCAGGATGTGATAACCGCTCCGCGCCTCCGGCATCAAAGGCGCCGCCACCGGCGTCCGCACGGGCGAGGATGACTTCACGGGCGGGTTTGGCCCCAGCTTTCCCACCTTATCACCGGCTGAATTCTCCGGTTTCACAGGATCGGAAATCAGATTCAGCGTGACGGTGAACACCGAGCCCTGATCCGGACCATCACTCCGGGCCGAGACCTCCCCCTCGTGGGCGGTGACAATGCTCCGGCAAATGGCCAAGCCCAGCCCCAGGCCGCCAAAGGAGTTCTCACCGTTTTTCACCTCCGCCTGCTCAAAGGGCTGGAAAATAATCTCCGTGCGGTTGGCGGCAATACCGCTGCCTGAATCGCTGACCGTGACCCGGATGACATCCTGTCCCTTCTCCTTCTCATTCCACGTCCGCACCACCACCATGCCGCCGGAGGAACTGAATTTGACCGCATTGTTGACCAGATTCCAGAAAACCTGCTGCAGACGCACGGAATCCCCCAAAACGGTCCGGTGTCCGGCCTCCAGCTTCAATTCCAGCCGGATGCGCTCCTCCGCCGCATAACTTGAGCAGGCATGACAGGCGGCCTCGATGATTTCATGCAGATCAACGGGCTCCCGGTTGATGATGACCTTGCCGCGCGAGATGCGGGTCATGTCCAGAAGATCATCAATCAAGCGGGTCTCCAGTTCCAGATTGCGGCGGATAAGACGGATGTCCTCCAAGGCTTCCAGCGGCATCCCAGCGTATCCCTCCAGCAGCGACAAACGGGCAAAGATGGGATTCAGGGGATTCCGCAGCTCATGGCTGAGGATGGCCAGAAACTCATCCTTGGCCGCGCTGGCGGAACGCACGCTTTTGTAAAGCCGGGCGTTCTCAATGCCTATGGCCGCCTGAAGCGCCACGCTGGCCAGGATGCGCTCGCTTCTTTCACTGAAAACTCCCGGTGAACGGTGGGCAAAAACCATGGCCCCTGACTGGATTCCCGAGGCCAGGACCACGGGCACCGCCAGATAACTGCGCAGGACAATCCCTTTGGGAACCAGCCGCACCCCGCTTTCCTGCTCCAGATCGTCAAACCGCACCATGGCCTGACCGGGCGGACACTCATGCATCACCCGGTGAATGGCCAGGGCATCGTCGCCGCGGAGCTCCACCGCCAGCATGCCGGCCGTGTGCTGGCGGACCGGGGGATCGGAATCGCTGTCCTCATAAACAAAAACGCCCACCTCCGCCCCGGTGATTTCCGTGGTGGCGTCGATCAGCGCCTGGAGAAGATCATCCAGCTCCAGCTTGGACGCCAGCACGTGTCCCACGCGGTAGATCGTGTCCAGCTCATCGTAAAGCGCCACCACTCCGCGGTTGGTCTCCTGCAGCTCATCGTTCACCCGGACCAGTTCCTCGCTCTTCTCCCCCACCTTCTCCATCATAAAGAGAAGCTCGTGGTCCTGACTGCTCAACTCCTCCACGGGGCTGGCCTCCCGGGGCCCGGCCACGGAATCGACAATGGGCTGCAAATCTGTTTTGGAGATGCTTTTTCCGCGCGGCAATCCCTTTTCCAGACGCACCGTGGTGCCGGAAGGACCGGTTTCCACGACCTCCACACTGTCCATCAAACGGTGAGCACCCAGGATGCCCATGCCCATGCCGGTGGCTGATTTATACCGCCCGGCCAGCACCTCCTCCAGATGGGGAATGCCCGGGCCCTCATCCTGAATCACGCACACCAGACTCTGGGGATTGCGTTTTGAAGGAGCTTTGGGGGCGGCTGCGGTCTCGAACAAAAACTCCGCCGAGGCGTTTTTGGCGTAACGGAAAGCGTTGCGGGCGATTTCCGAAACTGCGGTGGCGATCCGGATCTGGTCCTGCCGGTCAAACCCGAACTTCTCGGCCACCTGCTTGGCGCGGTTGCGGCACAGCACCACATCCGGCTCCTGCTGAAGCCGCATCCTGAACAGGCGGAAGAGGGCGGGCGATTGGCTCATGAGGCGGACTGGCGGATGACAACCACCGTGGCGTCGTCGTGCTGGTGCCTGTGATCCCGATATATAACGCCAGCGACGAGTCCGGGATGCCTCCGAATCAGTCCCGGATACTTTTCCAGGTCCCACCGCGAGCTGATGCCGTCGGAGTGCAGGATCAGCAGGGAGTCCGGTTTCCATGGATGCGGCATCTCCTGCACCTTTCTCACGCTGGCTCCCAGAGTGCCATTGTCCGCATGCAGTGTTTTGGCTCCCGCGTCCCCCAGAACGCGCATGGTCACATTTCCAATGCCAGAACTGACAAGCCGGCATCCTTCAGGGTCAATACTGACCGTGGAGGCCGCGGCCCCACGTGTTTTGAACAGCGCCTGGTGCGCCAGCGAAAGGCATTCCGAAGGACTGATGCGGGCGTGTCTGCGGAATACCGACACCGCCTCCCGTGAAGCCTCCGCCGCGAAGGGCCCATGTCCCAGACCGTCAGCTAGCAGCACTTGCAAACCGTCCGCGGATTCCCGGAAATCCCACGAATCCCCGCACATATCCTCCCCTTTCAGCGCCACGCTGACACCACTGCAGATAAATTTCCGGGCCGCGGCACGGGAAGCGTCCGGAACCAAAGGAAAATGCACCCAGACCGCAGTGCCCTGCCCCGGCTGGCTGTGAATCTGAAACTGCCCGGCCAACCGCTGCACCGCCCCCAGTCCCGTGCCGGCGCTGCCCGCTGTCGAAAAGCCGTCCCGCAGGCAGGCGTTCACGCTGACCATACCCGGTCCTTTGTCCAGAGCGTGCATCTCCAGCACATAGGCCCCCTCCACTTCCAGTTCATTAAGAAGAATCTCCCCGCCCTGGCCATGCTTCACCAGATTGCTGGCCAATTCCGTAGCCACAATTGCCGCCTCCCCGGCCTTCACTTCACCGGCACCCAGCCGCTCCGCGGATTCAAGGACCTGACGGCGCACGTGTCCAACATGGCCCCCGTGCGTGACCTCCATGCGCAGACTCGGCCTCATGTTCTTATTTCCACCGGGTTATGGTGATGTGCGTGCCCTTTCCCGGCGCGGACACCAAGTCAAATTCATTCACCAGCCGCTTGGCACCGCCCAGCCCCAGCCCCATGCCCCCCCCGGAGGTGTAGCCGTCCCGCAGCGCCAGTTCGATATTTTCAATCCCAGGGCCCTCATCTGCAAAATGGACACGCACCCCTTGCCGCACTCCCTCCCGCAGCAGTTCCAGAACAACCTCCCCGCCACCGCCGTAGATCAGCAGATTCCGCGCGAGCTCACTGGCCGCCGTAATGATTTTGGTCTGATCCACCAGCGACAGTTTGATCTCCACTGACATTCGCCGCACCGCTTGGCGGACCGTGACAATATGCTGCTCCTCACTGACCTCCAGCTTCTCAGATTTCAACAAAGTTGCCATCGGTGGTGAGGTGATAGAAATCGGCATCAATCTGACGGCGGAGCAGCTGCATTCCCTTCTCCACATCCAAAGCCGTATAGACTCCCGTCAGGCTGAGCCCCAACTCCACAAGCGTGATGGCCACGGCGGGCTGCATGCCCACCACCACGGACCCCGCCCCCAGCACCCGTGCCATGGAGGAGATATTGCCCAGCATCCGGCCAATGAAGGAGTCCACAATTTCCAAGGATGAAATGTCAATGAGCACTCCCTTGGCCAAAGTGGAGGTGATTTTGTTGGTCAGATCATCCTGGAGTGTCAAAGCCAGCTGATCGTGCATGTCCACCTGGATGGTCACCAAGAGGAAGTGCCCCATCGTCAGGATTGGGATACGGTCCATTGTGCAGCGGTAAATAAGGGGAATCAGAAGTGAAAAATCAGGACAGCGCGGAAGTGCCCAAGCCTGTCGGACTGGAGGGGACAGCCCGGCGCATCACCACCAGGCCGCTGCGGTTCATAGCCGTCTTCAGAGCCTCGGCCATGGTGGCCTTGGTGATCACATTGCCCAGATCGATCTGCAGATGCACCATGGTCTGGGCAATCTGCGGGCGGATGCCGGAGATGATGCAGTCCGCTCCCATCAGCCGGGCGGCAGCCACGGTTTTCAGGAGATGCTGCGCCACTTGGGTGTCCACGGTGGGCACACCGGTGATATCGATGATGGCGATCTCCGACCGGGTCTGCACGATCACCTGCAGCAGCGTCTCCATCACAATGCTGGTGCGGTTGCTGTCCAGAGTCCCGATCAGCGGGAGGGCCACAATGCCCTCCCACAGCTGCACCACCGGCGTGGAGAGCTCGAGCATGTCCGCCTGCTGGCCACGGATCACTTCTTCGCGCCCCACGAGATAGGTGTCGATGGTGTGCAGACCCAAGTTGTCCAGAAATTCTGTCACCTCCCATACTGCATTGGCCAAGCCCTCCGCATCCTTGATGTGGAGCGCTTTCAGCGCAGTGAACAAGGGCTGCTTGAGCGAAAAGACAAAAATGGCGGTCTCCGACGGGCTGAAGCCCTTTTTGCCGCGCGACCGGGACAGTTCCTCCAGAAAATTCAGCACCGGCCGGTAGGCCGGTTGGCGGAAACTCAACGAGGGATCCTTATCCAAAGCCTCCGACAGCACCTCCAGAAAAGCGGTCGATTCCCGGCGCAGTTCCACCTCGCTGATCAGGTCCGAGCGCAGCACTCCGGAATCCAGCTGTCCCTTGACCCATTCCGTTAAAAGGGACTGCCGCTGGCGGATAACTTCGTTGATTTTGGACAAGGCCATACCGGACTTAACCGGCCCCCGGCTTCCGTGCAATCCTTATGTCTTAATTTGAGCTGATTAAGGCAATTCGGGGGCAATTGGAAATTCCCCGGCAGAGTCCTGTGCATCGCACATCCACTCCGGGCGCAATCCAGGCCTGCAGTTTTCACCATACCGCCGGCGCTGGGGAATCTGTGAAAGGGGAAAATCCCGCCGCCGGCCATTGTGCGCAGTGAAAATCCCGTTTATACAGCCCGCCCGCCGGAAACCGGCTTTTTGCCGGTGCCGCGGACCCATCGATAAGTAACACCGCATACGCATACCCATGGACGCATTGCTCGACCTGCTCACCAAGGACTCCCGTCTCAGCGTGGAGGACCTCGCCGCCCGCCTCAATCTCACCGCCGCAGAGGTGCAGGCCAAGGTCGCAGCGTGGGAGGCTGACGGGACCATCCTGGGCTATCAGGCGGTGATCGATCCCGAAAAAACCCACAGCAGCGGGGTGACGGCCCTGATCGAAGTGCGGCTGACCCCCGAGCGCGGGGGCGGCTTTGACCGCTTGGCGGAGCGCGTGGCGAAGTTCGACCAAGTGAAGACCTGCTGGCTGATGAGCGGCGGCTTCGACCTCGCTGTGGTGGTGGAGGCCGGCAGCCTCCAGGAGGTGGCCCGCTTCGTGGCCGAGAAACTCAGCACCCTCGGCGGCGTGCTCAGCACGGTCACACACTTTCAACTGAAGATCTACAAACAGAACGGCTTTCTTTCCACCCCTGCCCCGGACGGCTTGCGCCTGCCCATCACGCCATGAAGCCTCCCACCGATCCGTCCAATTCCATGTCCTCAGACATTCAAAGCAAAATCGCGGACCGCATCCAAGCCATTCCGCGCTCCGGCATCCGAGAGTTCTTCGAGCTCGTGCTCAACGCCGGCGACGTCATCTCCCTGGGCGTGGGCGAGCCCGATTTCGCGACGCCCTGGCATATCCGCGAGGCCGCGATTTACTCGCTGGAGAAGGGGCAAACCTCCTACACCAGCAATCTCGGCCTGCTGGAGCTGCGCAAAAGCATCGCCAAATACGTCGCCCAAAAATTCAGCGTGGCCTATGACCCCGCGAAGGAGGTGATCGTCACTGTGGGGGTTTCCGAAGCCTTGGATCTGGCTTTCCGCGCCCTGCTGAACCCGGGCGAGGAGGTGATTTACCACGAGCCCTGCTACGTCAGCTACAGCCCCACGATTTACATGGCCCACGGTGTCCCCGTGGTCGTGGAGACCCAGGCGGAGGACGACTTCGCCCTGCGGGCCTCGGCGGTGGAGAAGTGCATTACCCCGAAGACCAAGGTGATCATGCTCAACTTCCCCACCAACCCGACCGGCGCGGTGATGGATCCCAAAGAGCTGCAGGGCATTGCCGATCTGGCCATCAAGCATGACCTCATCGTCATCACCGACGAGATCTACAGCGAGCTGCTCTATGATGACCGCACCCACCCCAGCATCGCCGCCCTGCCGGGGATGAAGGAGCGCACCATCCTGATGCATGGCTTCAGCAAAGCCTTCGCCATGACCGGATTCCGGCTTGGCTATGCCTGCGCCCCGCCGGCGCTGACGGAGGCCATGATGAAGATTCACCAGTATTCCATGCTCTGCGCGTCCATCACCGCCCAGGTCGCGGCAGTGGAGGCGCTGGAACATGGCGCGGCCCCCATGGAGGAGATGCGCAAAGCCTACTGGCGCCGGCGCAATCTGGTGGTCAGCAAGCTGAATGGCGCGGGTCTGAAAACCTTCCAGCCCGGAGGCGCCTTCTACGCCTTCCCAGACATCCGCAGCACCGGCATGACCAGCCGGGAGTTCGCCACCCGGCTGCTGGAGGAGGAGAAGGTCGCCGTCGTCCCCGGCACGGCCTTCGGCAAAGCCGGCGAGGGCTTTGTCCGCGCCTGCTACGCCACCGCCGAGGACCAGCTGGCCATCGCGCTGGAACGTGTCGCGGCTTTTGCGCAGAGGCACCGTGGGTGAAGCAGGGGAGGGGGGGAAGTTATTGGTTATTGGTTATTAGGTATGGGCGTGCTGTGCTTTCAGCTTCCAGCCCTTCTCAGCAGTGGCCAGCATAATTTCAACCAACCACCGCCAACCAATAATCAATAATCAATCACCTCCCCCACCTCCTCCCTCATGAGCACCCCCGCCATCCGCCGCCTGCCGTCCCCGTCGGTCACACACACGGCACCGTTTTTGGTGTTCATGTGTTTTCTGGCGTTGAAAGGCTTTTTTAAAAGCCCCGGGGAGTATCCACCCGGCACACCGTGGTGGATGGCGCATTCCGAGCAGTGGATTTATCCTTTGCAGACCGTCACCTGCCTAGCACTGATCGCCCTGTGGTGGCGGGCCTATCCGATTCACCGGATTTCCATGAAAACCGCGCTGCTGGCGGCGGTGGTGGGGGCAGTGGGAATCGCTTTGTGGATTCTGCCCTCCATTCTCCGCGATCTCTGGAATGTGCCGGCGTGGCGGCAGCCGGAGATTCTGGGCGTGAAGTGGAACTGGGAGTGGCTGGGGCTGGCGTCGCGCGGAGGCGAGGGATTCAATCCCACGCTCTGGCAGGATCAGCCGGGTATTTACTGCGGCACGGTGATCATGCGCTTCGTGAGGATGACGGTGGCCGTGCCCATCCTGGAGGAGCTCTTCTGGCGCAGTTTCCTCTGGCGGACCATTGCCGACCCCTACCGCGATTTCCATCTTTCGCCCATCGGCCAATGGAGCGGCCGCGCCCTCGCCATCACGGTTCCGCTGTTCGCGCTCGCGCACCAGCCCGCGGACTACCTGGGGGCGGTGATCTGGGCTCTGCTCATCAGCTGGGTGCTGGTGCGCACCAAAAGCCTCACCGCCTGTATCGTGGTCCATGCGGTTTCCAACCTCCTGCTGGGCATCTACGTGATGACCACCCGGCAATGGGGCTTCTGGTGAAATTCCATAACCTGCGTCCGTCGGTCATGGCGCTCTCCGCGTGTCCCATCCATTTCACTGAATTCCCCCCATGCCCTCCCCTTCCCTGCTCGACCGCTGTGAGCGCCGGTTCGGCCATCTGGCCATCCCCGGCCTGCTTCGCGTGATCGCCGGCTTTCAGGCTCTGTGTTTTGTCCTGATCACGCTGAATCCCGATTTTCGGGAGTTTTTGCAATTGAGTTCGGCAGCCTGGGAAAAAGGGCAGGTTTGGCGGTTCTTCACCTTCTGCTTCATTCCCCAGACCACCAGTGTGATCTGGATCATCTTTGTCATTCTGATCCTCATCCGGATTGGTGACGCGCTGGAGGAGGCCTGGGGCAGATTCCGGCTCAATCTCTATTATATCTCCAGTGTCATCGCCCTGTGGGCGGCCGTTCTGACGAGCAGCGCTCCTGTGGGAGGGCTTGCCAGCCTCATGCTTTACACGAGTCTGTTCCTCGCCTTCGCCACCATACTGCCTGATTATACCTTTATGATTTTCTTCATCCTGCCGGTGAAGGTGAAATGGCTGGCCCTGATCAACGCAGCCTTCCTGCTCTACTATTTTGTGGCCATTTCCGAGATCCGCCTGCCCATGGTGATCGCTTTGATCCCCTACGCCTGCTTCGGACTTCCCATCCTGCTGCGGAATATGCGGCAGAAAGCACAGGTTGCCCACCGTCGGGCGGTTTATCAGGAAGCCTCTGTTCCGACTGGCGAGCCGTTCCACGAATGCCGCATCTGCCACCGTACGGATCACACGAATCCAACTCTGGAGTTCCGCATTGCCGGCGATGATCAGGAATACTGCTTGGAGCATCTCCCGAAATAAACTCCGGCCCGCCCTGGAAATGATTTTTCCGGCTCTGAGTCTGCATTGCCGCAGCCTGCCCATGCCTTTACCTTCCCTGTATTCCTCCTTGCTCCGGGACGCATTCCGATGTTGAGGACGCCATGAGTTTGTCCCGCCACTTTCCACATCCTCATGGCTGACCCGGAACACCACCTTTCCATCGGAGCGGTGCGTGTGCTGGGGCGCAGTGCACGCGAGCGCCTCACCGCCCAACGCTCCCTCACCGTCTGGCTTTTCGGCCTCAGCGGGTCCGGCAAAAGCACTCTCGCCACTGCTTTGGACCGCACGCTCAACTCCGAGGGCCGGCTGACCACCCTCCTTGATGGCGATCTGCTGCGCACCGGTCTGAATGCCGGCCTCGGCTTCAGCGACGACGACCGCCGGGAGAATGTCCGCCGCGCGGCGGAAGTCGCCCGTCTCTTCAATCAGGCCGGCGTCATCACCATCTGCTCCTTCATCACCCCCCGCCGGGCGTTGCGCACCCTGGCCAAACAGATTGTGGGCGAGGACGATTTTCTGCTGGTTTACGTCAAAGCCAGCATGGAGACCTGCCGGGCCCGCGATGTCAAAGGACTCTATGCCAAAGCCGATGGGGGGGCACTCAAACAGTTCACCGGCCGTGACTCCATCTTTGAGGAGCCTGTCAGCGTGGATCTGACCCTGGACACCGAAACCATGACCGAGGAGGTCTGCATGGAGGCGATCCTCGCGGCGGTCCGTCCCCGGATTGTCAGGGAGTGAAGCCGCGGGCGGCCCGCTTCTGATTTTGCCAAAAAAAAGCGGATCCTCCCCCAGCCAAGCTGCCCTGCTGCCCCTGCAGGCGGGAACGGCATTCCTCTACAAAATACCGCCGTCCAGCTTCAGCACCGCACCAGTGGTGTAGCCGGCCTCATGGCTGGCCAGATAAAGCACGGCGGCGGCCACCTCCCCAGGCAGTCCCAGACGGCGCGCCGGCACAGTTTTCGCCAAGGCCGCCAGCGCTTCCGGCCCCCCGCCGAGCGCCGGGGTTTGAATATATCCAGGGCACACCGCGTTCACCGTGATGCAGGCCCGCGCCACCTCCTTGGCCAGCGACTGAGTAAGGGCCACCACTCCGGCTTTGGCCGCAGCGTAGTTCGCCTGCCCCGCCGGGGCCAGCAGGGCGCTGAGGGAGCTGATGTTCACGATCCGGCCAAACCGCTGCCCCATCATAGTGCGCATCACCGCCCGGCAGCCGAGAAAAACGGAGGTCAGATTTCCGGCAATGACCTCATGCCAAGTTTCATCCGTCATCGACGCCAGCAGCCCGTCGCGGTGCGACCCCGCATTGTTCACCAGCACATCCAGCCGCCCGGTTTCCCTGACCACCTCCTCCACCGCCGACTGCCAGGCCGCCGCATCCGTCACCTCCAGACTCAATGAGGTGATCCGCCCGGGGAACTCCGAAGCCAGCGCCTCCACTCCGTCCCGCCGCTGCCGCACGCCGCCAAACACCCGCGTCTCCGGGGAGGATTCCAGAAAGGCCCGCGCGCAGGCCAAGCCGATTCCGCTGTTGGCTCCGGTGATGAGGATGGTTTTCATGATTTTTGACGGCTATCCGGCCGGGCGCACCGGCTTTGCGGATTCGCCGCGATGGCATAAAGTCGGATCAAAGCCTCGCGCAGCCGCTGGCTCAGGTCCGGCCCCGGCGGCAGAGGCTCGCCGAAATGCACGGCCCAGCGGGTGCGCCTCAGCGGCAGCCAGGCGGTCCAGCGGCTGAACTGTTCCCCGCCAGCGACCGCGCAGGGCACCACCGGCACTTGGGCCAGCTGCGCCAGACGGCAGAGATTCTCATTCAATGACCCGCCGGATGTCACGGCATCGGACCCGGTGCGCAGGGTGCCCTCCGGAAAAAGCCCCACCACCTCCCCGCTTTGCATAAGACTGATCATTCGGCGCACCGCCTTGGGGTCACGCTTTGACCGGTCCAGCGGGATCACCCCGATCCACCGGAAAAACCGCCGCCATGGTCCCAGGGAAACTTCCACCGCCGACACCCACCGGATCACCCGCCATGTGGAGCCCATCATCATCATGCAGTCGTAGGGACTGCGGTGGTTCGCGGCCAGCAGGCATCCGCCCGCCGTGTCCAGAAAATGCCCGCCACGAACCTCCTTCCGCGAGCAGAACCAAAGCGGGCCCCGCCCGAAGAGGCACAGAGCGAAATAAAACGGCCGGTTCACGGAGTCAGGGGATGATGGATTCAGGCTCGGGGAAGCGGTGCCGCAACTCGCCATACAGCTCCACGAACGCCTGTTCCAGCTGTTTGGCAAAAGCATCCCGCCCCGCCCTGCCGGAGCCATTGGCCGGAGCTTTTAACGGAGCACCGGCTACCACCCACAGCCGGCCCAGCTTCAGTGGCAGCCACGGACCCGGGCTGTTCAGGCGCTGGGTCCCTGACACCACCACGGGCACCACCGGCACCCCGGCCCGCGCCGCCAGCAGCGCCACTCCACGCCGGACGGGCGCGCCACGCACCACCGAATCCCCGCCAGCCATGATTTCACCCTCCGGAAAAATGCCCACCATTTCCCCCCTGCGCAGCCGTGCCAGCGCCTCGCGCACCCCCGGCAGCGCCTTCCCATGGCGGTTGATGGGAAAAGCCCCGATGCGGTCCAGAAAAGCAGCCCAACTCCGGCAGCGGTAAAATTCCTCCCGCGCCATCCAGCTGACCGGATTTTTCAGCAAAACGCTCATCACCACCGGATCCAGATGGCTCACGTGGCTCACCGCCAACAGTGCCCCGCCCTTCAACCCGGCATGGTCCAGCCCGTGAACCTTCACCCTCATGGCGGCCCCAAAGGCAAACTGCCAGAACGCGCGCACCACCGCATAAAACCGGGCCGGAGCCTGCAGCCGCCGGAAATGGCGCGCAGTGACGGGAGCGGTTTGGCAGGGTTCAGGCATCGGTGCCATGGAATCCCTGTTTTTAAGCAAACGTCAAGGATTGAGCGCTTCGCCCAAGTGGGCTTGGTGCACTCTTCCTCTTTCCTCCTTTGTCCTGTTGCATGAAATTTTTTTCCTCCCCCATCACGGAGCAGTCCGGCCGTAGGCCGCAGTAAGGTATCTGGTCAGGGGAGCAATCACCTCGTCCGGCAGCGGGGCACCGAACTTTTCCTTCATTTTCTTCACAGTCGCCGACCAGTATTTTTCACCCGAGGGCGGTTGGGTCTCACAGTAATCAGCGGAATGGCACGTCAGGCAGAAGGCCTGCGCCAGCTCCCCTCCTTCCCCCGGACGGTAGGTCCCCGCCTCCACAGGAAGCTCCAGTTCACGGGCACCGGAACCACTGGAGACCGCCGCCGGCACAGCCGGGGCGGAGGCAGCCGGCGGAGCAGGGACCGGACCGGGAACAGGATCGGCCACCAGAGACCCGACAGCGGCGAAACTGGCCAGGGCTCCGAGACCCAAGGACAGGAGAATAGAGGTGAAGCGGCTCATGCGGTGATCATCACTTTGGTGTTTTCCACAACATTCCGGGCGTAGCCGGCCGGGTTCCACAATGGCTCCAGCGGCTGAGTCTCCCCGATGCGGTTGAAGGCGCGGCACAGAATGCGGGCTTCCCCCGTTTTGCCCGGCGTCCACGGAAGTGTCCATTCTCGGAAGGAATAGCGTCCCGGGTCCCTGCCCAGTGCCGCCCCCTGCCAGGAGTGTCCGCCATCGGTGCTGACCTGCACCTCCGTCAGGCCCGCGCCGCTGTCGAAGGCGATCCCGCGAAGAGTCACGCTTTGCCCGGAACGCACCGCCGCGCCGTCCGTGAGACTGGTGAGGAACGAGCGGATTTTGAACCTGCTGATGGGCACCGTTTTGGCCGGGGTGGTGCCGGGCTCCACACAGCCGCCGGGCGTGTCCGGCACCCGGTAGCCCGCCGCCATCCAGAAGCCGCCGAAGGTTTCATCCACCACATTCAGTTCGTTCAGGTGCTTGATCCAGTAAGTGCCGAAATAGCCTGGCACCACCAGGCGCAGCGGATAACCGTTCAGCCACGGCAGGTCCTCGCCGTTCATGCTCCAGGCGATCAGAATTTCCCCGTCCAGCGCGTGGTCCACATCCAGCGCCTTGATAAAATCCGGTGTGGCCGGAAGCACTCCGCTGTCCAGCCCGTTGCAGACCACCTGTTTGGCCCCGGCGGCAATGCCGGCCCTGCCCAGCACGTCCTTCACTCTGACCCCGCGCCATACGGCATTTCCCATGGCTCCGTTCGCCAGCTGTCCTCCATTCACGCGGGGATTAAAGAACCCGCGGCTGTTTCCCGAGCACTGGTTCACCGCCGTGACCTCCACGGTCTCCATTTTTTTCAGTTCCTCCAAGGACAAGGAAAGGGATGTTTTCACCAGCCCCTTCACCTCCAGCCTGAAAGCCGCAGGATCAATGCGGGTGGGCAGCGCCGACAGGTGATAGCGGACGAAAAAAGCGTCGTTCGGCGTGATGATCCCCTCATTGTAAACCGCAAACGGCGTCTCCAGCTGCGGCGGCCGGCTGGTCAGCACAATCAGCGGTCTTTTTCCTGGATAAGCCACCAAGTGGCGGCGGCCATTGGCGAAGGGGAGTTCCACTGTCCCTTCCTCCGCCGCCTCCAACCGCCCGACGGACGCGGCGGCGGCGGCCATGACGCTGCTTTGCAGAAACCGGCGGCGGGAAAGCTGAGACTTCATCCCTCCATCCTGATGCTGGGATTTTGGACTGTCGAAATGAAACTGCTCCGCAAGAGCGGTGCCTCTTCCTCACTCATTTTTAAAGCTGAAGGCCGTTTGCCTGCTGCTGGCAGCTGCGTCCGGTTTTGTCCCGCCACCGCCCTCCGTTCACTCGCCTTTTCTTGGCGGCAGGCGCTCCGCCAAATCCCGCAGCAGTTCCCCCTGCACCTGCTGGATCTCCATCAGCTTCAGAATGTGGTGCTGCATCAGATGGTCCATCTTTTCATGGAGATGCCTGATTTCGAGTTCAGACTTCAGATTCACCCGGTAATCCTGCTCCGCATGCTCGCGGTCCCGTGACTCTTGGCGGTGCTGGCTCATCATGATGACCGGAGCCTGAAGCGCCGCAATGCACGAAAGTAGAAGATTCAGCAGGATAAAGGGATAAGGATCCGGCCCTCCCGACTTCCAAAGCAGGGTGTTCATGCCAATCCATATCACAATGAACACTCCGAAGCTGATGATGAACTTCCAGCTGCCGCCGAAGTCAGCGATGATGTCGGAAATCCGCTCTCCAAAGGTGAGGCGGGCATTTTCCTCATCCTCGTCGTCCGGGGGCTCGGAAATGATGTCGTGCTCCTTCAGGCTGTCGATGACCTCGCGCTCGATCTCCGTGATCTCCCCAAGTTCCTCCTCCAGCGCGTCCTCCACGTACTCGGCGCGGAATTCATTGAGGGCGTGATGACTGATCCAGGAATCCGCTTTGAACTCCGGATGTTTTTTGGTGATGTATTTTGCCAGGCTGGGGCGGATGGTGTGGTATGACACTGCGTTCTCCGGCGCGAGTTCCTCCTTGGTGATGGTGCAGATGGGCATGGCATCCGTTTAAACCTGACCGTCCGGCAGGTCATGTGGGAACTTCTTCATGATCCTGGAGCCGGAACCTCCGTCCTTTGTTTCGTTCTATTCCCCGAAAGGGCAAATCTGAAATGCCGTACTGAAATCCAGTCACCTGCCGGAACACGCAAAATGACCGGATTTTTCACCAGTCCCCGCATTGTCCACCGCCGGCGGGCCGTTATGATGGGCCAGTCCCCCATGTCAGAAACCACCTTTCTCCACCGCCAATGGCTCACCTTCCGCCGCCAAGTCCGGCCGGTGGTGATGTTTGTGGCGGTGCTGTGGGGGTGCGAGGCGGTGGATGCCCTGCTTCCCGTGCCATGGCGGCTTGACCAATGGGGCATCCAGCCCCGGAATCCCGACAGCCTGCCGCGCATCGTGGTGGCTCCTTTTCTGCACGAGGGCTTCATGCATCTGGCCAGCAACACCATCCCCCTGCTGGTGCTGGGCTGGCTGGTGCTGCTCAGCGGGCGGTGGCTGTTTTGGGCCGTGCTGGTGGTGACCGGACTCAGCAGCGGACTTGGCGCCTGGCTGTTTGGCTCCCAGAGCCTGCATATCGGGGCCAGCGGCATTGTGTTCGGCATGCTTGGTTTTCTGCTGGCCCGTGGGTGGGTGTCGAGGCGTCCGGGGTGGGCCTTCATCTCGCTGCTGGTAGCCCTGCTGTACTATGGCAACGTCTTCAACGGCCTGCTGCCCTCGCCTCATGTCTCCTGGTCCAGCCACTTCTGGGGACTGGCGGGGGGAGGGGGATTCGCATGGTGGCTCTACCGGCACAAGGGCCTGCCCGCCCCCGTCAGCGTCACCAGCCTGTCCGGAGGCACCCGACTTATACGGAAATCCAAAGCGCTTTTAGATATGGCGCGGCGGTGAAATCCGGCGGCATGCGGCCCCATTCCCGGTCCTGGATCCGCCTTCCGGCAAGGACCGCCCCGTCCCGGACCAGGCTTTCAAACCGCTCGGGCGTCAGCCCCCGGTGATTGGTGCTCGCCAGCAGCCAGCCGCCCGGAGCCAGCACCGCCAAGCAGGCGGCCGCCAGTGCCGGAAAATCATGCTCCACCCGGAAAAGCCGTCCATCCGCATTCCGGCTGAAAGTGGGGGGATCAACTACGATCCCGTCCCACTTCCGCCCGCTTTTGGCAAAGCGCCGCAGCCACTCAAAGGAATCACCCCGACAGAAAAAGTGTGCTGCGGGATCCAGCCCATTGAGCTCCATGTTCCGCTTTCCCCACTCCAGATAGGGCCGGGAAAGATCCACGCTGGTGGTCACCGCCCCGGCGGATGCCGCCGCCACACTGAAGGCGCAGGTGTAGGCGAAGAGATTCAGCACCCGGGGCCGGGCCTCCGGATCGCCGGGCGGACCTGATGACAGCGCCTGCAGTGGATGGTGAAGTGGCACCTGCCAGGAGTGGAGCCACTCCAGCATCCGCACCCGCTGGAGCCGCTGGTCCAGGAACAGCCCCTGGCTGTAGCCGGCGGTCAGGTCGATCTCATAATTTAGCCCCAATTCCCGCACCTGAAAAGGCCCTTCCAGAAAACCACCGAGCACCGGCTGGGGAGCCTGCTTGTCCTGCTGGTCCAGCCGCTTCCACCACACGGACCGGCAGCCCTCCGGCAAAGTCCGACGCAGAATTTCCGGAAACGGGGCATCACGGGTCTGCACCACCCAGTGGCCGTCATAACAGTCAATCTCCACCCCCGGCAACCCGTCGCCCATTCCGTCCAGCACCCGCCAAGCCGTGGTGCGGCCATCCGTGATATCCGGAATGGCGGCGCGGCGGGTGGCGGCCTGGGCAATGAGGGAGGAGGACGGGACGGCTGTCATGGAAAGCGCACCGTAACCGGAACTTCCCGGCTGTCATGGGGGATACCCGGCAGCTGAATCAAAACAAAGCGCCATTAGAGCATTTCCGTAAATTTTGTGGCTTTTTATTGGATTTGGATCAGGATGATCCAATGAAGACCTTGAAGACCCTTTCCCTTGATCTGCGCGGGCGCATCGTGGCCTGCTGCGACGCCAAAGAGGAGACGCGGGCGCAGATTGCCGCCCGCTTCATGGTGTCCCTGGGCATGGTCAAGAAACTCCTCCTCCAGCGCCGGCGCACGGGTTCGGTGGAGAACCGGCGTTTTCTCTGCGGCCGCAAGCCCGTCCTCCTGGACAGCCAATGCCTGGCCATGGCGGAGCTGCTGGCGAAGGAGCCGGACCTGACGCTCGCCTCGCTTAAAGAGAGGCTGGGACTGGAATGCACCCTGTCCACCATCCACAGCGCCCTGGGGGACATGGGGCTCAAATATAAAAAAAGACGCTCCGGGCCAGCGGGCAGGACCGGGAGGACGTCGCCCGGGCACGGACTGAGTGGGAGGAGCGGCAGCCGGATCTGAATCCGGAGAAGCTGGTGTTCATCGACGAGTCCGCCGCCAAAACCAACATGGTGCGGCTGTATGGATGGGTCCGCGCGGTGAGCGCCTGCATGCCCATGCCCCGGCGGGCCACTGGAACACCACCACCATGACCTCCTCCATCCGCCCGGACGGCACGACCGCCTGCATGACCATCAAGGGAGCCGCGGACACGGAGGTCTTCCGGTCCTATGTCCAAGAGATCCTCCTGCCCACGCTGCGCCCCGGCGATGTAGTGGTCATGGACAACCTGCGGGCCCATAAAAGCGCGCCCACCATCGCCCTCATTCAAAGCGCGGGGGCGGAGGTGCGCTTTTTGCCGCCGTATTCCCCCGATCTCAATCCCATCGAAAAGATGTGAAGCAAAGTGAAGACCTCCCTGCGCAGGACCGCGGACCGGACCCATGAGAAGCTGCTGGAGGCCATCGCGGCGGCGCTGGATTCGGTGACTTCGAAGGATGCCAGGGGATGGTTCGACTCGTGTGGCTGCAATATTAATTGAAATGCTCTAATGAAACCTGCGCTGCGCCGATTCAAAATACGGAGTGCACGGCATGCCGAAAAGAAAGGAGCCTCCAAGTCACAAATCATCCGTCATTGTATCCATCAGTGCATGTCTGCTCCGGCTCCCATCCTGTCCGTGCATACAGAACGTCAGGATTGAAAATCCCGCTCTCAACTTCCGAACGGTACAGAAAGAACACGGCTGGGAGAGTTCGGATATCCTCGGCATGGGAACCGGCGGCATGCACCAGAATTCTGTCCCAGCCCCAAGCGGCGCCTTGGATGCCATGCCGGAGTTCAAGCCAGTGCGCAAATCCATCACACGGGTGGTTTTTCAATTCCCCCATCTCCTCCAAAGCCAGCAGGTAACCATTAAGGAAAGCCCGCACATGCCGCATGTCCGTCCGGCCAGTATAAATTTCCGGCCTGCGGCAAAGCCTGCCAATGATGGAGGATAATCGCTCCATGGCGGGAGGGCAGTTCAAAACCGATTTCGCTATTTCAACTCCACCCATCCAAAACGGGCGGGCGTGTGGAAGGAGCCGGTCAGCGCCGGGCTGAAGGCGAGGCCGGCGTTGTTTTCGCGGTCTTGGCGGAAGAGATTGATGCGCCAGCGGGTGCCAGGCTGCGGGGCGGTTTCCGTGAGGGATTTCATCGGAATGCGGACCTCGACGCGCCAGACTTTGGCAGCCCCGTCCACGGTCACGGCGGACTCCATGCCGCTGCTCCACGGGAAATCCTTGTCCGGCAGGTCCAGCTTCAGATCCAGCTGCTCGCCCGTGGGAGCCCACTCATACTCCGTGTAGCGGGTGATTTTCGCGGGATCGGTGCCGATGAAGGCCTCCACCACATCCCGATCCCACAAACCGGGCCGCTCCTCCTTCGAAACCGGGGTAAAGGTGGTGAGTTTGGTGAAAGGGCACTCGTAGCCGAGATAAAAATACTGCCCGCTCCACAACGCCCGCACCCTGGTGCTCATCGACGGCACCGGCGAGGCGTCGCCGGACTGGTACTCCAGGCGGACCGGCACTGCCTTCGCCCACGCGCCGTCATCCAGTTTGCCATCGGGCACAAAATCCTGCTCCGTCCGCGCCGCCGTCATCACGGGCAGAGGCAGGGCTTTGGCCAGCAGGCGGCGGGCGTTGTCAAAATAGATTTTCCGCGTCACCTCCGGCGGCAGTTTGATGGAGCTGATGGTCCAGTCCCCCTGAATCGGCGTCATGTGCGCCCAGTCCCGTTCATCCGTCTCCAGCCAGCGCCAGCACTTGTCATAAAACGTCACTCCGTCCTCATCCGTGGGCCGCTCGGCATCACCGGCGGAGCCGAGGATCAGCCGGTCATAGACCATGAAATCGGTCGCGAACAGAATGCGGTCCGCATGTTTGGTGAACACCCGCCGCACGTCCTCCGGGGCATGCCGTCCAATTTCCGGTATACGCGCCGCCAGATCCGCCATGGCATTGGGATGCGTGTCCAGAAAACGGTCCACCCAGGCCAGGTCCTCGGCGTTGTTGGCGAAGTGGACGCAGACGAAGGTGGTTTTGGGATGCCGTTCGATCACCCGGCTCAGAGCCGCCAGCAGGTCCTCGCGTTTCGGGAATTTGGCCGGATCACCGAACCACCAGTTGCGGTGGTCCTTCAACTCCTTCCACCGCTCATTTTTATCGTCAAAAGCCTGCCAGAAAGCGCGGGGGTCAGCCACATGGATGGAGACCGGCATGCCCAGTTCCCCGCATTTCTCCCACATGGCATCCAGCCGCGGATCGTCTATGGCCGCCAGCTTTCCGGTTTTGTCCTTCAGGAAAAGCCCCAGCCGCTTGTATTCCTTGAAGCCAGCCGCCCCCAGACGGTGCCCCTCCCCGATCTGCCAAGCGGCTTTTGCACTGAAATCCGGGTCATCCCAGCCCGCGTAATCGAGATTCATGTAATGGACAAAGCGGCCGGGATGCCGCGCATCCGCCAAGGCTTTGACGGTCTCAAACTCCGATTTCCCTCCCTCCCCCGGCGTCACGGTGCCGCCGCTCAGATTGACGCCCACGCCCACACCGACCCTGTCCATGATGCCCACGGCGCGGTCAAAGCGCTCCGGCGTGCCATCAATGTGCATGTGGAGATCGATGACCCGTTTCTCCGCCCGCCAGACCGCCGCCAGCCCACCCTCCTGGCGGATGGCATCCTCCCGCGCCATCAGCCCCCAGCCCGCAGCGGTGATTCCCAGAAGACCGCCCGCCGCCATCGCTGGGGAGAAGTAAAAACGCGGAGTTTTCATATACCCGCCAGTAACCGGTATTCCCCGGCTCCGGCAAGAAAAATGAGGACCTGAACAGGGCTTTACAGCACCACTGACGCATTTTCTTTGAACGCCGGACTCTGGTGTTATGTCGAAGCCGACGCTTGCAACCATTGGAAATACAGCGCGATCACCTTCAGCTCCACGGCCTCGGGCTTGTGGCCCGGATTGGCGTCCCCGCCGATGAACGCGCCCTGCCCCAGCGGCTGGAGGCGGACGTGATGCTGTGGCCCTCCAGACCGCTGACGGATCTGGGGGATGACCTTTCCCGGACCATCAACTATGCCGATGTCGCCACCGCCCTGCGCACGGAGGCCGCCCGCCAGGAGCGGCAGCTCATTGAGACCCTCACTGAGGATCTTTGCCGCATGGTTCTGGCCCGGTGGCCATTGGAGGCCATCCGTGTGACGCTGCATAAATTCATTCTTCCGGACACCCGCGCGGTGTCCATCACCCTTACCCGCCGGCCCGCCGACTTTGCGGTTCCGGTCTCCAACTGAACCGCAAAAAATCGCCGTGGCAGCAGCAACACTTTCCGTGTCCGGTTACCCGGCGGCGGCCGTTTCGGCCGCCCCCCTTCGTATGGCTGATGCCGCTCTGACCGACAAACAGGAGGACCGTGTGCTCGTCGAACGCGCTCAGGAGGGGGATTGCTCGGCCTTCGACACCCTCGTGCTGAAATACAGCCCGCGCCTTCACAGCCTGATCTACCACATGACCAGCCACCGCGAGGACACGCACGACCTCCTGCAGGAGGTCTTCGCCCGCGCCTTCCGGAATCTGCGCAGCTTCCGCGGCCAGAGCGGATTCTACACTTGGATCTACACCATCGCGGTCAACCTCACCCTCAATTTCCTCAAAAAGCGCAACCGCCGCCACAGCATCAGCTTGGATGACATCGACAGCGGCGTTCAGAATGACGGGGAATTCCTTGAGCTCACCGCCACCAGCGACCCGGTCCGCGAGACCGGTCTGCGTGAACTTCAGCGGCATTTGAACGAAGCGCTCCAGAAGTTGTCTGAGGATCACAGAGCTGTGGTCACCATGTTCGATATTCAGGGAATGCCCCACGCCGATATCAGCCGCATTCTCGGAGTCAGCGAGGGAACGGTCCGATCCCGCCTCCATTATGCCCACAAGCAGCTTCAGTCCCTTCTTTCCGACTACCTTGCCTGACAAACCCACCGCGGAATCCGGACTCCTATCCGGCCTGGCCGCCAACTGAGGATTTCCCAACCCCAAACTCCATGAACAAGGACGAACAACTGCGCAGGCTCCTCCGCCTGAAGCGCTACGAAAAGCCGGAGGAGGGGTATTTTGAGCAATTTCTGGAGGACTTTCATACCTATCAGCGCAAGTCCCTCGCCACCCAGAGCGCCACCTCGCTGTGGCTGGAGCGCGTGCAGACCGCCCTCTCCGCGGTCCGCCGCCCCGTGGTCGCTTGGTCCGGCATCGCGGCTTATGCGGGCATCATGATTCTCGTACACGCCTGGCCCGCTCCCGATCACGCGGCCAACAATGTGATCATCAATCTCGGCGGCGGATCCACCGCCTCCACCTCCTCCCAAGGTGGCATGCTGGAGACTCCGCTGCCTCCTTCCCTGCCGGGAGGATCGAAAGGCAATTTTATTCCCGCCGGCAACACGGTTCTTACCTCGGACAAATCCTCCCCGGCTCCCGCGGAGGCACCAGGCCGCCGGCGCACCGCCGAGCAGTCCTTGGACACCCGGGATCTGACGAGCCCGCTGCCCTCTTTACAGTCCAACTGACATCCGTCGGCTGGCCGCCCGGGCTGTCCTTCCGCTTTCCGCTTTTCCTCCTTGCGAGGGCGGCGAGTGGCCGTTTAGCTCTTGGCGCTCCATGTCCTCCGTGCGCATCACCCTGCTGCTTTTGCTCTTCCTGCGGTTGCTGGGAGGGGATGGCGGTGTGCTTCAGGCCGTCGCCTGGGCGGGAATGGTGGTCTCACGCACAGCGGAGTCCGGAATGGCCACTGCGGTTCAGACCACCTTTGACGGCGAGCATCCGTGCGCGCTCTGCACCGCGATCCAAAAGTCGGAAAAATCCACTGAGCCGAAAGCTCCGGTCCCGCTGCCGGACAACTTTCTGGCCAAGCTGAAGCTGAAGGATGTTCTGCAGTCTACGGATCTGCCGGTGCCAGTGCCCTTCACGGCATGTGGCACCGTCGCCAAACCGGTGATCCACGGCCCTCAATCCTCATCCACCCGGCGCGATGCGCCTCCGGTGCCCCCTCCCCAGCAAAGCTGCTGAGCGGATCCGCGCTGGGCGGGAGCCTGTCTCCACACCTTGGCGGCGTTTGTTTTGCCCGCCTCCATGCTGTGCCTTTGCCCGTTTGTTTCCAACAGCCGGCAAGTGACCATCAAACGCGCGGTGCCGCCTTCAGCGGATCAAGCCCTGGTCGGACCGCCTGCGCGGTATGCCGCTATCGGTGGCCACGGCTGCCGGACATTGGAATAACAAACTCTGATCTCTGCGGATCCGTGCTCCCGCAACGGTGACAGCAACCTGTAGGAATCCGGGTGACACACCCCGGGCATTTCCAAGGAAAAACCCGGCATGCCGCTGCCGGCACCGTGCTGATGCGGCGCGGCCATCCTTCCTGTTTCCGCCTTTCCTGCGGGATCGGGCAATGACTCCGGCTGGAGGTGCGAACGAAAATCCTGGCTGATCTTCCCGGTCCAAGCCTGCGGCTCTCCGCGGGAAAGCCATCAGCACAGCTGACTCCCAACTCCTTTTACGTGGGCTCCATGCCCATTGCCACCGGACTCATACCGGTCCGGCTCCGCCCGGTATTTGCCTGGGCCCCACTCTCCTTGCATCACTCCGAATCCCTTTGTGTTATGAAAATCCTTTTCTCCCTCCTCCCCCTTTCCATCCTGCTCACCGTGGCTTTCACACCTTCCGCGCAGGCCCATCACGGTCAGGAGTTTTTTCTTCTCAACGACGCCAAAGTCCAGTCCCCCGGCAGCGGACTGATTCAAAGCACCTTCTCCTTCAGCGACGAGGGTTATGCCGACAGTCTGCGGTTGACCTCCGGCATCATCATCGGTGTCCTGCCGCGCACGGCCATCAGTGTGATCGGGGACTTCTCCCAGGAGGAGGGGGAAAACTGGAGCTACCGCTCCATCGAGCCCTCGCTGCTCTTTGACCTCACACCGAAAAATTTCCGGCTGCCGGTCCGGTTCGGCGTGTCCTTCGGCTATCAGTTTGCGGAAGGTGGCAATGAGGTGCTGGAGCACTCACTCGGGGTGACCGCTGTATCCGGGGAAACCATGGAGCACAGCCACACGGAATCGGAATCGGAAACTCATACCCATTCCTCCGGCTCCGGCACCGGCCTTGGCGGCTCCTCCACGGAACCCCATGATCACAGCACCCACGATCATGGCACGGCTGGCGGCACCGGAGGGAATGGTGCCACCACCACGCCCCCGACCCTGCCGGGCGGGGAAAACAATCCTGATGCCCTGACGCCTGACGAGATCGCCGCCATGAACGGCGGCGGCACGTCCACACCCGCCACCCCGGCTCCCGCTCCGGCCCCTTCCACGACCGCCGCCACCAAGAGCAAATCCTCATCAAATCCGACGCCCAAAACCTCCTCCAAATCAGCATCGACCGCTTACGACCACGCGGATGCCGCCGACGCGCATGCCCATTCCCACTCACACGAAAACAGCATTCACAACCACGACGACAACCTTTTCACTTCCCGCTTCACCTTTGAGGCCGATCTGACCCAAAGCACCCTGCTGGTGGGCAATCTGATCTGTGTGGTGCCTGAGGGCGGATCCGCCGCGTGGGGTTACGGGGTGGGCCTGCGCCAGCGGCTGCGTCCCGGACTTTCGGTGGGAGTGGAGGCCTTGGGGGACTTCGACCGCCATGGCTATCAGGAAGCCTTGGGCGCGGTTTACTGGGAGCCCATGCACCACCTGATTCTCAAGGTGGGAGCCGGCACCGGCCTCTCCGCCACCAGCCCCGACGCCACCGTCCGCGCCGGCTTGCTCTGGATGTTCTGAACCCACCACGCCCCGCGTCCGCCGTCAACTCCGGCGGGTTGGCTTGGAAACAGGTTCTCCGGACTCTGTCCCTTATTTTTTATAACAGAATTCGCTCTCCATTTCCCCACTTCCGAATGATCCGCTTCCGATGTTTTCCCGCCGCTGTGCTGAGCGGGCTTCCTCTCCTGATGCTGTCCGGCAATGTCTTGGCCGCTCCGCCTGCGTGGCAGCATTTCGAGGGCCGCCAGACCCATCCCATCACCCTGACTCCGGACGGCACGCGCCTGCTGTCCGTGAACACCCCGGACGGACGGCTTTCCGTCTTTGATGTCTCCAATCCCAACCGTCCGGCTCCGCTGCTGATCGCGGAGATCCCTGTCGGCATGGAGCCTGTCTCCGTCCGCGCCCTTAGCAATGACCAGGCCTGGGTGGTCAACGAGGTCTCCGACAGTGTGTCCGTGGTCAATCTCACACGGCGCGTGGTCACCGCCACCCTGCCCGCCGATGACGAGCCGGCGGATGTGGTCTTTGCGGGTGGCAAGGCCTTTGTCTCCTGCGCCCGGTCCAACAAAATCCGGGTCTTTGACACCGGATCCCTGACGGAGACCGCGGTGATCCCCTTGGACGGGCTTTACCCCCGGGCCCTGACCGTCAGCGCCGACGGCGGCCGCGTGTATGCCGCTTGCCTTTTGTCAGGAAACGGCACTACCGTCCTGCCCGCCGCCGAGGCCCCCGCCCAGCCCGCTCCCTCCAACACCGCTCTGCCCGCAGCGCCCAGGACGGCCCTCATCGTCCCCGCCGGTGACAGCCGCATTCCCTATCAGGTGCTGGATCACGACGTGGCGGAAATCTCCGTCAGCGGGAATCAGGTGCTGCGCTGGTTCACGGGCGTGGGCACGCATCTGTTCGATGCCGCGGCGCATCCCGTTACGGGTGAAATCTGGGTGCCCAACTCCGAAGCCCTGAATCTCATCCGCTTCGAGCCTGTCCTGCGCGGGCACTTTGCGGACCACCGGATCAGCCGCCTTGATCCGGCGTCGGGCACCGTCCGAATTCAGGATCTGAATCCCGGCACGGACTACTCGGTGCTGCCCAATCCCGCCTCTTTGGAAACTGCTCTGGCCCAGCCCACCGCTTTGGTTTTCCAGCCTGATGGCACCGCTGCCTGGATGGCTGCCTACAACTCCGACCGCGTGGCCAAACTCGACGGGGAGGGCCGTGTCACCGTCCGCGTGGACGTGCGGCTGCCCCTCCACGCCGGCTCCACGGACGTCAATGAGAGCCGTCACATGCGCGGTCCCCGCGGCTTGGCCACCAATGCCGCAGGCACGCGGCTCTACGCGCACAACAAACTGGCCAACACCATCAGCGTCATCGACACCGCCAGCGCCGCCGTGATCAGCGAGGTGCCTGCGGGCAGTCACGATCCCACGCCGTCCGATTTGAGGGCCGGTCGCGCCTTTCTTCACGATGCCCGGCTCTCCGGCAATGGCACGGTCTCCTGCGTCACCTGCCACTTGGATTCCGACACCGACGGCCTGGCTTGGGACCTGGGCGATCCCGGCGGTCAAATGGCCACCGTGGCCGGCTACAATAACTCCGTCCACAGCCCCACGCCGCAGAGCCGCATCATGCACCCCATGAAGGGTCCACTCCTGACGCAGTCCCTGCGCGGCCTGGCTCCCGGCCAGCTGCTGCACTGGCGCGGCGACCGTCCGGATGTGGCCAGCTTCAACGCCACCTTTCCAGCTCTGCTGGCGGGAGCGGAGCTGCCTGCCGCCGACATGGAGAAACTGACCGCCTATCTCCACAGCCTGAGGCTGCACCCCAACCCCCACCGCCTGCCCGACCGCACTCTGCCCGCGGAACTCGATAGCGGCAGCGCGGTCCGGGGCCGCCTGGTGTTTCTGAATCACGATCTCTCGCACTGCATCACCTGCCACGCCGCCAGTCCCACCAATCCCGGCACCGGATCGGACAACAACGTGGACCTCATGCAGGAGGTCGGCTCCACCCAGCCCGTGAAGACGCCCCACCTGCGACTGGCCTATCAACATCCGGATTTCAGCCGCGCGGCGGGGGCAGCGAACATCACCGGCTACGGCCTTCTGAAGGATGGCACCGCCCCCACTTCGGACATGCCCATCGGCCATCCCTACGCCCTGGCAAATCTGACGACACTCCAGCAGTTCCACGATCTCCGGGCTTTCATCATGGCCTTCGACACCGGCACCGCTCCGGCGGTGGGGCGCAGCCGCACGGTCACCGGCGTGCCGGCGGCGGGCAGCCCCGCGGAGACAGATCTGGCCCTGCTGGAAACGCGTGCCAATGCGGGTGACTGCGACCTCACCGTGCAGGGCCGGACCGGCGGCAGGCTGCGCAGCTTTGTCTGGGACAAAACCGCATCCCGCTATCAGCCCGACCGCACCGGCGAGCCAGCCCTGACACGCGTCCAGCTGCTCCAAAGCTTGGGGGATGGGGATGTCGTGACTTTCTCCGGCACTCTGCCCGGCTTTGGCCAAGTGCGAAGTCTGGACCGTGATGGCAACGGCATTCCTGACAACGATGAAGCCCTGCCGGATTTCCGCATCACCCTGGCCCCGGAGGGGCCGCGCCTGTCCTGGCCGGAAACCGCCTCCGGTTGGTACCCGGAAATTGCCCCGCTGCCCGGCGGCTCCCTGTGGTCGCCGCTCACCTCCCCCGCCACATTCGGTGGCGGTCTCCAGTCCACACGGGCCCCCGCAGGCTCCGGCGCGCTGTTCCGGCTCCGCCGCGCCTGGTGAAGGCCGGTTACCTCTTTGGCGGCACCCGCCGCCCGTAACCAAAAAACAAACAAACAAACAAACAAACAAACCAATATCATCCAACGCATGATCAACACATCCTCCACCCGGCCATCCCGCCTCCTTTCCTCCATTCTCCGCCGGCCACGCTCGTTGGCACTGGCTTTGGCCTTGGCTCCGCCGGGAGCCGCCACTCTCACACCGGGGCTGCTGGCTTCCACCGTTATTATCCCGCCCCCCGGTGGCATCGCTTACAATCAGGGCCTCAGCCTCGGAGCCAATGACACCGGCTCCATGTCCGGCGCCGTGGGTCAATGGAGTTGGCAGGACCCCGCCATCGCCGACGCCGGGGTCCCGGGCGGCGGCTGGGGGCACACCTCCCACTGGATCGCCGTGACCTTGGCGGAGCCCGCCGTCCTCACTCTGAGTCTGGAACGCAACCATGCGGTGCCCCTGCTGCCGTCCGGTTTCTATCCCACGGGAAACTACTTTCCCGCCTTCACGATTTGGCGGAACTGGGACACCGACGCCGCGCCCACGGATTTTTACGATCCTGAAATGCAGGGCAAAGCCGGGAACTACCACGTTTACCCCAACACCGGCAATGTCGCCTGGGCGGAGGACCTGTCCTACCTGGACCACCACCGCAACAACGGCACCGAAACCTCCGTCACCGCCTCCTGGTTGCTGCCCGCCGGCAACTACACGCTCGCGGTGGGCGGTCTCGCCCCCGCTGCCGACGGAGCCTCACGCCAGGGTTATCTGGCCTCCTTCAGCACCAATGCAGTGCCGGAACCCGGCAGCGCCGCCCTCACCGCTCTGGCTGGCCTGGCCCTGCTGGGCCGCCGCCGGTCCCGCGCGTGACCGCTCTTCCTTCAGGATCCTCCCATCGGAGTGGCGCGGCAGCGTTGAATCCGCCGCTACGCCCGCTGTTCCGGAACGGGATCCGCTTCCTTGGCACCAACCGGGAAAACACCATCCAAAAGAGAAATAACACATTCCTCTTACACCACCGGCGTTCCCTTGGCCAGAGTTTCGACTCTGCCGCCAGCTGCCGGTCCTCAACCTTGATCCGCCGGATCCCCCCCAGCCTCACCGCGCGAATCAACCCACGCGGTGCGGCTCGTCAGGACGCTGCAAAAAATGAAATTCCACGCTAAATTCACGGGCATCTTGATTAATCCTGCTGTTCCTGGCTTATTCATCATGAGGAATTTCCCATTAAGTCCCTCCATCCCATCGCCTATGAAAAAACTGATCATCAGCTTGACCAGCATCGCCCTCATCTCCTCCGCCCGGGCTGCGGACCCTGATTTTGTGAAAGACATCGCCCCCATTTTGGAAGCTTCCTGCGTGAAGTGCCACCACGGGGAAAAAGCCAAAGGCAAACTGCGCATCGATACCAAGGAGGCAGCCTTCAAGGGCGGCAAGAACGGCAAGTTCATCGTTGCCGGCAAGCCCGACGAGAGCGCACTGATCAAGGTGCTGCTCCTGGAGCCCTCCGATGACGACGCCATGCCGCCCGAAGGCAAGGGCCCCCGCCCCGATGCCGAAAAAATCGAGCTGCTCAAGAAGTGGGTCGCTGCCGGTGCTGTCTGGCCTGATGACGCCAAGCTGAAAGTGCCCGAGCCAAAGAAATAAACCGCTTCCCCGCCCGTTTCCGGGCAGGAACAATCCTTACTCAGAATGGCGTCCGGTCACAACCGGGCGCCATTATCACTTTGGAGTTCCCGTGGAAGATATCGTCCATCACCTTCCATCAGTTTACCGGAATGACCCGCCACAATGGGTTGGTTTGAATCGGATGCCTTTGAATATCGGGTTCGGTTTCACTGGGCAGCTGTGGCCGATAGAGGGCTGGCAGGCTGTCCTGTAGATTATTTCACCACAGCCTTCAGCACGGGATTCTGACCCGGGGCCGTCTCCTTCTTCAGCAGATATTCCCTGAGCTTGGCCGGGGAGTCCGTGCCCAGAATGTCCACGCCACCGGAGCGCAGGATATCCCACGCGAACGGCTCGTCGTAAACACCCCAGAATCTGACGCGCCGCCCTTGGGCATGGGCTTTGGCGGTGAAGGCCTGAAGCTTGTTTTTCTGATCCTCCGGGAACTGCCCATCCCCCCGCCAGGCAAAAAGCGACGGCCATGAGGCGCTGATCCAAGGCACCAGCGCCGCTGGCGGATTTTTCTCCAGATCCCCGGGACGTCCATCCAAAAATGCCAGCCGCCGGGCGGCGGCGGACAGTTCCTCCACCGGACGCGAGCCTGACAGTACCACCGTCACGGCGCGCTCCTGAACCCTGCCGTCGCTGCACTCGGTCAGGATTTCATGGAACTCCTCCAGTTCCGGCCTCAGCACCGCCCAGGTTTCTGAGGCGTCCTCCTTGATGTCGATCAGCAGGGTCACGGATCCTGCCTCCGGATAAATTTTTCCCCTGCCTTGGGCCGCGCGTTCCGCCAGCGGTTTCAGGTACAGGCTCCGCAGCGTGCGCTCCGGCTTCACATCCTTCCGGTCGTGCGCCACCAGCAGTTTGCCATCCACCAGGTAAATATCCGCCTCCACATTCATAAACCCGCATTCCAGCGCCTCCAGAAGCGGGCGGCCCTGTTCGTAATCATTATGCGAATGGGCCCCCAGCAAAGGCTGGACCACCGCAGTCCCGGCCGGTGCCTGGGCGCTGCCGGCTTTTTCATCAGCAGGGGCAGTCGAGGGAGTTAAAAACAACAGCAGGGAAAAACAGCGCAGAATCTTCATGGTGGCGTTCCTCATCCCACGCATGGAAGCCTCTCCATCTTTTTATAAAAGTGCGGGATTGTTACAAATCCCTGCCACTTCGGCGTTTTCCGACCGTTGCCAAACCGGCACCAGCCATCCGCAGGGCAGCGCGCTGACTGGCGGGCGCTATCAGCCTCTATCTTTCAAGCCGGACGGCGGCACAGGAGCAGAAGTCCCCGATGCGCATTTTGTGAATAAATCCACGGGACCCAGCACCGATTCCCTCCTTGCGCGGTGCTGCTGCCTCAACAGGACCACCAGCCAAACGGCGGAGAGCACCGTGATTCCCTGCCAGAACCGGAACGCGGTGGGGATCGTCAGCGAGAACGTGTCATCAAACCCCGTGGTGGGCACCATGGTGGCGGCGGCATAAAAAGGCGCGGAGACCGGCGAAATTCCCATCAGCCAAGCGGCGGGCGTCAGGGATGCTTTACTGACCATGCCCAGCACCCCGCCAGTCAGCACCGGCACCACCCCCAAAAAGATACAGACCAGGAAAAGCGTCCTGCCACCCCGGGCCTCCAGCACCGTCTGACAGCACAGGCCGGCCCCTAGCAGCACCATCACAAAAACCGGTCCCGTCCAAGCTGCCAGCTGGTGTCCCCTGAACCAATCCGAGCCAATGATCTGCTGGGCGAACACGGTCCATCCTATCCCGCCCAGCAGGGCCATGGCAGCTGTGAAACCCAGCGACGAGGCGGCGTCCGAAATCCACGGCACCCGCTTCCATCCCAGTTTCCGGGCGCGCCTCAGTCCCCGCACCTGATCGTCCACCGCGGGGGTGATGATCAGGATCAGCACGATCAGCAGCACCATGGTCACCAGCCCATAAAGGCCGATCATGGCCAGCGCCTCCCCGATCTGCGGCTCCGCCATCATCTGCGCTCCATACCGGCGGGCGATTTGACGGGCGGGAAAGAGGTCCCCGGAACCAATCAGCGGCAGCGCATTGCCCAGCAGCAGCAGCTGCATCCACGCAAAGAGTCCCAAAGCCCATACTTTGCCCAGCATATGGGCTTCTGCCTTTCTCCAGCGCCGCCAGAGGATCATGATGAAGGTCAGACTCAGAACAGCCTGCGAGAAGATGGTGAACACCGCCTCCGGAAGATTCAGTCCAAAAAACCGGGCGTCGGGCTTGTCCGTCAGCAGGCTGGCCAGATGCGCCGGCCCGCGGATCGTCCGCGGAAGAAACTCCAGCATATGCTCATCCAGCACCGGCCAGAGAGTCAGATATTTGAAATAGACCAACCCGAACTTTGCCGCCTGCGGGATGACCGTATAGAGCAGGATGATCACGATGATCGAAACCAAAAAGGCCCAGCGCCGGTTTTTCACCACCGTGCCCGCCACCAAGCCTGTGAGGTGGTAAAGCACCGCCGAGGAGATCAGGACGGCGTAAACCGGCATCCAGGTGGAGGCCACGATCTCCCCGCGCCATAAAGCCCAGGCCGTGAACGGCAGGGTGACGGCGAACATCAGCCACTCGCGGATGGGCAGCCCGAGCAGATAGCCCATCACCTTCCGCAGCGGCGTCAGGGGTGACAGCCGCTGGTAGTCCAGCGTGCCCTCGTCCGCCTCCGCCGTGACACCCGCCGCCACATTGCCGGTGCCGAAGATGAAAAGGATGACTGCCTGCAGCCCCATGATGAAGAAAATGGGCATCCGCTCTGCGTCCGCAATCGGCATGCGCCCTTGGTAAAGGGCCAGAGTGCGCGGCATGAAAAAAAGAAACGACGCCACCACCAGCGTGAGCAGCAGCCACACCACCAGCGCCTGGGGCCGCAGGCGGGAGCGGACATAGCGGCGGAAAATGGGATTCGGCCACCAGCCGTGAAGGATGCCGGGGGAGGAGGCCTCAGGGATGCCTGGGGATACGGATTGGCTCATGGTTTTGGCAGAGGTGGCAGGCTGGGGATGGTGTTGCCGGATTCAGCCACCTCCACGAGGATTTCCTCGAAGGTGGACTTCTGCTCCTCCAGCGTGTGAATCAGAAAACCCTCTTGGACCAGAGCCGTGACGAGCTGCGCCTGTTCGCGATGAGTCCCGGCAAATTGAAAAACGAGACGCTCCCCGGCCAGACTGATTCCCGTCACATGATCCCGCCGGCCCAGCATCGCGGCAGCCTCCTCCGCCCGCTCCAGCACGCCCAGCGTCAGCGTGCGCTCCGCCCGGCCCAGCGCTTTTCGCACCTCGTCCACGGTCCCGGAGGCCAGCAGTTTCCCCCGGTTCATCACGCAGAGGGAGGTGCACATCTCCGCCAGTTCACTGAGAATATGGGAGCTGACAATAATGGTCGCCCCATCCGCGGCCAGATTCCGCAGGGCCAGCCGCAACTGGCGCCGCGAAAGTGGATCCATACCGCTGGCGGGTTCGTCCAGAATCAGCACCCGCGGCCGGTGCAGCAGTGTTTTCGCCAGCACCAGCCGCTGGGTCTGCCCGCGCGACAGCGTTTTGCAGAAAACCCCGCTCTTCTCCAGCAGGCTCACTTGGGTCAGGCACTCCCCGATGCGGGCCATCCGCTCCGGACCGGTGCCCAGTCCGTGGGACTCCGCGAACAGATCCAGAAATTCCCACACCTTCAAATCCGACGGCACCGGAGCCAGATCCGGCATGTAGCCGATCACCCGCCGGGCGTTCTCCGGCTGCTCGAAGATATCGATGCCCGCCAGTTTCACCTCCCCATAGGTCGGCTCCATCAGAGTGGCCAGCACGCGGAAAGTGCTGGTCTTGCCCGCTCCGTTCGGCCCCACCAAGCCAAAAATCTCGCCCGGCGGCACGGACAGGCTCACATCATCCACCGCCACAAACCCGCCGTAGTCCACCCGCAGATCATTGATTTGAATGGCAGGAACAGCGGCGGGGGTCGCGGGGGTCATAACGGTCAGGAATGATCCGCCCGGAGCACAGCGGATGCGCATGAGAGCATGGAGAACGCCTTTTCACAAATCTTTCCTGATTGCAAACCGCCGGTTTTCGTGGACTTGCGGAACCGCTGCTCCCCCTCCTACACTGTGCCCCTTATGCGTGCGCCCCTGTTTCTGATCATTGGTGCCATTATCGGAGCCGCCGGAGCGCTGCTTTATCAGCAAAGCACTCCCCCGGTCCCGGGCAGTCCGGAGGCCCGGAACTCCGAGCTGGAGCGCGAACTGATCAAAACACGGGTGGCGCTCGCCGCCGCCGAGGCCCGCGCGCCGAAACCCGGGCTGACCACCAAAGAGAAGCTGGCGAACGGGGCCCGCACGATTGTGGATGACCTGAAGGCGGGGCGCACCGTGGATATGAATGACGTGTTCCGCGCCGCCAAGCCCGTCATCAGCGATTTTTCCCCACTTTTCGAGCGCATCCAGCGCCGGGACATGCGCCGGCACAATGAATACATCCTGGGGGACCTGACCCGCAAATACCATCTCAATGCCTCCCAGCAGGAGTCACTGCGGACTTGGCTGAACAACAAAACCGAGGAGCAGATCGCCGCCATGCGGCAGTTCCATCAGCGCGACGACGCCACACTGGAGGACATGATGAAGTCGGGGCGTAAATTCCGCTCTGACGATGGTCTGGACGGCTTCATGGAGACGGTTCTTACCGGTGATGAGTTGGGCAGCTTCAAAACAGAGCGTCTGAACCAGCGGGTGGAGCGGGTGCAAACGGAGGCCGAGCAACAGGTGAGCCGCCTGAACAGCATGGTGCAGCTCGACGAAAAGCAGCAGGATCAGGTTTTTTCCCTCATGGCCCGCAGTTCGCCGGATTTTGATCCGGGCATGAAATTTGAGGGTCTTGGGGATGACACCACCCAGCTGGCCGCGGGCCAGTCCCGCGATGACGCCATCATGGAGGTTCTCCGCCCCGACCAGCGCGCCCAGTATGAGCATGAACGCCAGGTCCGCCGCGAGACCGCGCAGAAGGAGATGAGCGATTTCGGCCTGAAAGTGCCTGACAACTGGGACATGTTCGGAGACAACTGATCCGGTTTCCGGAACTGGGCCGGCGGATGCACGGCTTGATCCTGACAAAGCCGTCCGGAGTCTGTCCTGACATTGATTCCGCAGCTTTCCATGAATTGGCCTCACCATTCTGAATGGGATATTTGAGTCAGGAGGACGCGGCATGGGGCATGACCCATGACAAACAATACGGATCCAGCCGGGTCGCCAAAAGCATGGTATTATAAAAACCATGGCCATGTGTATAGCGCCGCTTGACAGCGAAAAAGGGTCATGGCATATGCGCTGTCCCTGCCATGAAACCGGCACTTGTTTCCATGTCCAATGCCCTGATGCCGGAATTCCGGCGTCCGGCGGGCGCGGGGGCCTTGCCTCAAGGGAAACGTTAACGGAGGGATTCCCCCTTTTCCCCGCCCGCCGCCCCCACTTCCAGTGGCAGGCAGTCGGTTGGTCCTACGGCGTGCCGGCTCTCTATCCCAGACCCGCCATTCCCATCCGCCTTTTTGTTATGCAACCCGCTTCCGCCGCAGCGCCGCCCGCTTCGCCGAATATTGTCCTCCAGGAAGCCGCATTGCCCAGCTTCCGCCGTGAATGCGGGGCCACCTTCCGGCTGGCCTTTCCTCTCGTGTCCGGCCAACTCAGCCATATGCTGATGGGGGTGGTGGACACGGTCATGGTGGGCACCATCGGCATCGCCGCGCTCGGAGCCTCCACTTTTGCCAACACTCTGCTGGTGGTGCCTCTGGTGTTGGGCATCGGAGTGCTCAGCTCTGTTTCCGTGCGTGTTTCGCAGTCGTATGGCGCGGACAATCCAACCGGCACCGCCAATGCCATCAGACACGGCACTTGGCTGGCACTCGGACTGGGACTGCTGATTGTGCTGATCATCACGGCGGGACTGCCGCTGCTGCCTTTGCTGGGACAGCCGCCGGAGGTCGTGGAACGCACGCCCGGCTTTTTGCTGATCTGCGCGGTGTCACTCATTCCGGCACTGCTGACCATGACATGGAAAAACCACGCCGATGCCCTGAACCGGCCATGGGTTCCCTTTTGGATCAATCTTTCCGCCGTGGGCATGAACGCCGGCCTGAACTATCTGTGGATTCACGGACTGGCCGGCTTTCCGGCCATGGGTTTGAATGGAGCGGCCTTGGCCACTCTGACGGCGCGGCTCATGGCGGCGTTGGCCATGCTGATCTGGCTGAAGCGTTCTGCCGCCCTGCGTCCTTGGACCCCCAGTCGCTGGTTTGTGTCCTGCAGGCTGGACGAATTCCGCAGCCTGCTCAGAATCGGAGTGCCGGCGGGTCTGCAACTGCTGGCGGAAGTGATGGCCTTTGCTGTTTCCGCTCTGATGATCGGCACCCTGGGCACGATGCCGCTCGCGGCCCATCAGGTGGCCATGACCTGCGCTTCCACTGCCTTCATGGTGCCCTTGGGCATTGCCATGGCCACCACGGTGCGCGTGGGGGAAATCGTGGGTGCCCGCCAGACGCGGCGGCTGCGGCGGGTGATCGCCGCCGGCTGGCTTTTCGCCGTCGTCTTCATGGGGCTGTCCATGGGGGTGTTTCTGCTGGCGGGCGAGAAGCTGGCCGGCTTGTTTGTGACCGATCCTCAAGTGGGGCGCATGGTTGCCAGCCTGCTGGTGGTGGCTGGATTTTTCCAGCTGGTGGATGGTCTGCAGGTGGTTTCAACCGGAGCCCTGCGCGGCATGAATGATGTGCGCATTCCCGCTTGGATCGCTTTCACCTCCTATCTGGCCATTGCCCTGCCCATGGGTGCCTGCTGGGACTCCCGCGCTGGGCGGGATACGGTGCTGCCGGTGTGTGGGCAGGCCTCGCCACCGGCTTGTCAGTGGCCGCTGCATTGCTGGGTTCAAGGGCTTGGCGCATGGCCGGTCAGGCAGGAAAATGATACGGATTTGCCACTTGGTCCTGGTAAAACAGTCATGAATTCCGCCGCCGGTGCCAATGCTGGCCCGATCTGCGGAATTCAACCGATGGAAAAAGCGCTGCAGCGGGCCTGCCACCACAACCGCAGCGGTTATCCAGGCCCGGCGTGCGTGTTGAATCCGGCAGTCCTGCGCAGGCTTCAGGCAAACAGCTTTGTCACCGCCTGGGCTTTGACCAGTTCCCGCGGTTGATTGAGGTGATTGTGCACAATCGTGTCCGGGGCAATGCCCACGGCATGGTAAATGGTGGCCAGCAGTTCACCGGGATGCACCGGATCCTCTGCCGGCGCGGAGCCGGTGTTGTCGGATTTCCCATGAACGTAACCACGTTTGATGCCTGCCCCGGCCACCACGGCGGTATAGCAGTAGGGCCAGTGGTCCCGGCCATCAGGGGAGTTTCCATTGCCGGAGGTGCTGACACCCTTGACGGGGCTGCGCCCGAACTCGCCCACTGCCACCACCAGCGTGGAATCCAGCAGCCCCCGCTCGTCCAGATCCTTGATCAGGCTGGTCAGACCGTTGTCCAGCATGGGGGCCGACTGCTCCTTCATGCGGGTGAAAAGGCCGGTGTGCACGTCCCAGGAATGATTATCGGAGTTGGCAACCTTCGGCCAGATCACCTCCACCACCTTTGTCCCGGCCTCCACCAGACGGCGCGCCAGCAGACAGCTTTGACCAAAGGTGTTGCGGCCATATTTGTCCCGCAGAGCAGCGGGCTCCTGCTCGATGGCGAAAGCCTCCCGAGCGCGGCCGGAGACGATCAGATTCAGCGCCCGGTCATAGTATTCATCGAGATTGTAATTGGCCACGGCCTTCTCCAGCACTGGCATCTGCTTCTCCAAACTGTCGCGCAGCCGGGCCCGGCGCTGCAGGCGCACGGTGAACACATCCGGCCGCAGCTGCAGGTCCTCAATACGGATACGGCTCATCTTGTCCATATCCATGTCATCACCATCCGGATAGAGAGTGTAGGGATCAAATGCCTTGCCCAAAAATCCGGCGGTCCCCGCTTTGCCCACCACATTGCTCTCCTGCAGCGGGCGCGGCAGCATCACAAAAGGAAGCATCGGCACGTCCGAGGGCTTCAGCCGCATGATATTGGAGCCGAAATTGGGAAAATCCTTGGGACTGGGCGGTTCCAACTGTCCTGAGGGGCTGACCTTGTCGGTCGTGTAGCCGGTCATCATCTGATAAATGGCGGCGGTGTGGTTGAAGAGCCCGTTCGGGGTGTAGCTCATCGACCGGATCATGGTGAACTTGTCATTCACCGTCGCCAGGCGCGGCAGCAGCTCCGTGAAGTTCACACCCGGAATTTTCGTCGAAATTGCTTTGAAATCGCTCTTCACATTCGAAGGCACGTTTTCCTTGGGATCCCAGAGGTCCAGATGGCTGGGCCCACCCTGCAGATAGCACAGGATCACACTCTTGGCCTTGCCCCAGCCGGGACCGCCCGTGGTGCCGGCGGATTCAGCGGAGGCTTGGGCGCGGAAAAGCTGATTCAGGGTTAGACCCAGCATTCCACTCCCTCCCACCCGCAGAAAATCGCGGCGCGTGGTTCCGAGATGGGAATCGCAAAGATCCTTGGCGGGGGCTCCTGGAAGACGGAACATAATAGCAGTGGGTTGAAAGTGGGCGGGACTTTGAAAGTGAATGCCCTAGGCGGTTCACTCCGCTGCACACCCCGGAACCCGGCAGCGCATTGCGGACTTTAATATTAACGTTGGATCAACCCTGCCCCTTTCCCCGGTTTTTACAGCCGATTCTGTATCGGGAGAAACTTCCATCGGTTAACGGGGCTCTTGTCCTGAGTCTGGCGCGGCAGGCGGCCCGCAGTGGCGGATGCCCTCCGGCGTTTCCAACACACTTGCCCATGAGCTGTATGCCGCATCCCCAAACGAAAGCAGCCCAGCCCGGTTGTGGCCGGGCTGGGCTGTTATTTCTGGCAACGACCTACTCTCGCGGGA
>JAQGPJ010000029.1 GCA_028293125.1 Verrucomicrobiales bacterium
AATATAATAAATCCGGTAACCGATGATATCAGGTTCTGGATTCGGGTTCCATTCCAGGGTGACATCCACCGCGAAACCGGCGGAAGGAAGGAGAAGAAGGAGGCTGATTTGCTTGAGGATCGGGAACAGCATCACGGAATCAATCAGGGTGGAGTTGGAAGCTCCCGGATGAATGGTCCCTATGTAAGCGACTGAGCTCAAAGGCCTCCACGCGGGTGGAATCCGTCTTCGCGGTCCACGGTCAAATTCGATAGCGGGCGTTTCCTGCACCGGGCATAAGGGAAGCGAAGAAATTTATAAGCAAAATTCTTATGCGCTGGGTCAGATCCTCAACCCCGGCCCTCCACATCCATGTTTCCAATTCATCATTTGTGTTTTGCCACCACAGTTCCGGCGGGGTTGCCGGGGGTGCGGGCAGCTACTGACCACAAGGTCCAGTTCGAACTTGGGGAGGAGGTAACAGGGCTGCGGCCTGCCGTAGTTGTCCTCATGGATGTGCTCAAATTTGAGCACATCTATGTTATTCCCCACACAGACGCACCGCACCCCTGACCTGCTGTCCTCCCACCCTCCCGCCGGCTTAGGACGCCACCGGCATGCCTTTCCGGCCCAATGCCGGGGCAATGGTGGTCGAATCCTATAAATCCTATAAGTCGGCACAGCGAACGTCAGCGGCCTTGCCGCCACGGCAACGGAGATAACCTCCCACGCCAACCGTGTACGGGGAAACCGCCACAGCCGCCCCTGAAGTCCGGGGGCGGCCACAAGCCCGCCGGACCGGTATGCGCATCCGCACGGCCATCTGTCCAGACCCATGAACCACCCGGATTCCGGCACCACGGCGACCAAGGGCGGCAGCGTGTCCCGAAATTTTCAAAACTCATCCCAATCCCCATCCATCCATTCCATGAAATCTGAAAATCTGAGCATCATCCCTATCCCATCCCCATCCTCCCGGCAGATCGCCAAGCGGGCACCGGAGCACTTTCCCCTCCTGCGGATCCTGCTGGTGCCGCCGGCACCCTTCACTGATGCCTTGGCCGGCGGGCAGCGCGCTCTGCTCGACCGGGATCTCTATGCCGTGGCGGAGCGGGCGGATCGTCAGCGGGATCTGGCCTTGGCTATCGCGAGGGCGAGGCAGGCGCGGAGCGCGAGGGACGCGGCGGTGGGGATGGTGATGATGGCCGCGGTGTTTGTGGCAGTGGCGGCACTGGCACTGGCCGACTGACATGCTGGAAAAAATGCAGGTTATCCACAAGTTCTTCACACGCGGTGAATAACTCAGATCCAGTGCAATCTTCCAATGGTGTTCTTGGCAAAACTCCCAGATACCCCTCAGAGCGCGAAACGATGATCCCAGAGCATCTTAAATCCCTGCCAGGTATCCAGGGTGCCATTTTCCGATTCGACGCGCCACAGACGCCATTTCGGCCATTTCAGTTCCCTGCCCTGCCCTCCGGAAAATCCGGCTGCAATTTCCAGCCATTACCTCCGGAACCTGCACAATCCCGAACGGTGATACAGTGAAAACACGGTGAAACAGTCGGATACAGCCTGAATCCTGTAATCAAATCGCTGGTTTCAGGGCCGATTCCGGGGGATTTCCTCGAGAATAGGAGGTGGAGCGGGTGAAGGGAATCGAACCCTCGTATCAAGCTTGGGAAGCTCGTGTTCTGCCATTGAACTACACCCGCAGGCCGGAGGTTGTCCGGGAAAGGCTGATTTTGTAGCAGGGAGACAGGAAGGTGTAAAGGGATTTGGAGGAGAAGGGCAAATTTTGGAAAAGAGGAGACCCGGGAAACGGATTTCAAAGTTGAGAAGCTTCCAAGGGGGAAGTTTTGACTTTGAGAGGCACTTGTTCCCAGTTCTTGAATAAGAGAATCCATCTTCCAGATAAAACTCCTTATTCTTAAGGGATGTGAATAACTGGTACAACTGTGTTCCCCATTGTACCCATGGGCGTTCCACAGCGCAAAACCTTGGGAATAAGTCTGGGAACAACTTTGTGAATCAGTTGTGAATATCAGTTGTGCACAGGTTCTTCCCCGGTAATTCACAGGTTGTTCACCGGGTTGTTCACAATCAGTCAGGAGTGCGTCGAAAGTCCGGGGATTTCTCTGAAATGCCGGAGTAAATGAACGCATTTCCGGGAACTTTGAAGGCTTGAGGGCTGGCGTGTTGCCTCCAACGAGGTTTTTCAGGCTTAAGCCGCACAATTGGGCATGCATCCGTCCTGAACGCGCCGGGGGTGGAGGCTCAGGAAGGGGAGTGGACGGCTTCCGGAGGCATGGAAGCGTCCATGGCAGCCTCGGCAGGCGGAGTGGCACTGTCAGCAGGCACAATGGCAGCGCTGCGCAAAGCGGCGATGGAAGGGCTTTCGAGAGCGGCTTGAGCGGCGGCGGTCTCAGCCTCCTTTTTACTGGCACCCCCGCCTGTGCCCAGAGACTGGCCATTCCAGTCCACGCGGGCCACAAAGGATTTCCGGTGATCAGGCCCTTCCTCGCTCACAATGACGTAGCGGGGGCTGCCCAAGGTGAAGGATTGGAGAAATTCCTGGAGCTGGCCCTTGGGATTCACCTCAGTAGGCCGTTCCATGACGAGGGTGATCTCCTCTCCGCAGACGCGCAGGATAACCTGCCGGGCAGCCTCCAATCCCCCATCCAGATAAACAGCGGCCACCAAGGCCTCCATGGCATCCGCAAGCGCACTGTCACGGTGGCGGCCTCCGCTGGCTTCCTCCCCCCGACCCATCAGCAGGTGCGGACCCAAATTAAGACGCCGCCCATAGGCCGCCAAGGCGGGACGGGATACCAAACGCGACCGGAGTTTGGTCAAAGCTCCCTCCGCCGAGACAGGAAAGGCATCATAAAGATAGTGCGAGAGCACCAGTTGGAGCACGGCGTCCCCCAAGTATTCCAACCGCTGGTTGTCCGGATGCTCCTTCTGGGTCTCATACGCCAGACTGGGATGCGTGATCGCCACCCGCAGCAGGTCGGGGTTTTGGAAGGTGTGGCCCAACAGGGCTTCCAAGGGCTCCATGCGGGGCGGCGGATAAACCGGACTGGTGAAGAAAAATGGGGTGACCGACGGGATTCGAACCCGCGACAACCAGAATCACAATCTGGCGCTCTACCGCTGAACTACGGCCACCATACTGCCAAGGCAGAACCCGCACTAAATGGAGCGGCAGGAAAAATGCCAGCGGAAATTTCAAAGGAATGCACGGAATTTTATGATGAATCCGGGCTATCCTGCCGATTCCGTGCCGAAAGCCAGGAGTCCTGCACCCGTCTGTTGGGTTTTCCGGGGTTGCTTTGGCCGGTTACCACCTTTTGATTTCAGACCTCAGCGGTTTTCCACCCTTCCTATGGTTTCCTCAGACCCTCTTTCCTCCCCTTCCCTTTCCACGGTTTTGCCATCGGAAGGTACCTCCATCCATGGGTTCAAGGAGTGGTCGATGGTGTGTGAGGCGCTGGGAGCGGGAGCCCAGAGCCTCATTCTCCGCAAAGGGGGCATCCATGAAGGGCGTGGAGGATTCTGGTGGCGGCATGACCGCTTTTTTCTGTTCCCCACGCATTTCCATGAACAGGGAGAGCAGTTCCCATGGAGCCCGCCGGAGGAAAGCGGAGTCACCGGTCTGACCGCGGAAACCGATGCTGCCACGCACACGCTGGAGTTTTTGGCGGTGGTGGATTTCAAGCACCAGATCCTTTCCTGGGAAGCGGTGGCGGCGCTTGAACCGTTTCATTTCTGGACGCAGGAGACGGTGCGTGCCCGGTTTGATTATTCGGAGGAGGCTGGAATCAGTCTGGCCTTTCTACGGGTCTACCGGTTGGCGGAGTCTTGGATTTTTCCGGACCAACGGAACTTCGGCGGCTGCCGATCCTGGCTGGATCTGCCAAACCCTCCGGAGAATCTGTCCGTGACACCGGTGTTGGATGAGGCCTCACACCAGGAGCGTCGCCGAGCTGTGCGGGAGCTTCTGGGATTGCCCGCAAATGCCTGATGGACGGAGGACGCAAGGCGGGAAGCTGCATAAAGCGTTTGGGGATGCTTTTCAGAGGTTTGGAAAGATTTTCCTGAAAAGTTCCACGTGGAACATTTAGGGATAAAGCCGCCGGAGAAGGATTGGACAGCCTTTTCAAGGAGCCTCAGGAGCGCTTTGTCACATGGCCCGGTACTTGCAGATCAGAAGCGGTTCCGCTTTGCTGGCGGGATGAAAGCGTCGTTTTTTCAACCGCTGGTGTATTTGTTTTCCGTCCTTGCAGGGATAGCGGCTGCTGCGGAGCCGGTGGTGCCGGAAGTGAGAGTGCCCGGCTGGGAATTGACGCTTTTCGCCTCTGAACCGGAGATCGTGACTCCTGTCGGCATCGCGGTGGACAAGGCAGGACGGGTGTTTGTCACCGAAAGCCATACCCACTTGGTGAAGCCGGAATACCAAGGCCCGAAAACCGACTGTATCGTGATTCTGGAAGATACCAACGGTGACGGCAAAGCGGACCGGAGGCGGATTTTCGCGGAAGGATTCATGGCGGCGATGAACCTGCGGTTTGATCCCGACGGTGTGCTGCACATGGTCCACCGTAACGGGGTGGTGCGATTGGAGGATGCGGACCGCGATGGTGTCTGTGAAAAGCAGGTAACGCTCCTCACGTTGGACACCAAGGCGGTTTACCCGCACAACGGTCTGAGCAGCCTGGTGTTCGCGCCGGACGGGTACTTATATATAGGCAGCGGCGAAAATTTCGGCGAATCCTGCATCGCCACTGCCGCAGATGGGTCATCGTTCAGCTGGACGCCCGGCGGCGCGAACATTCTCCGCATGCGGCAGGACGGGTCAAAACTGGAGCGCTGGGCCACCGGATTGTGGAACTGCTTTGCCCTGACTGTGGACGGCGCAGGCCGGCTGCTGGCGGCTGACAATGATCCGGACTCCCGCTCCCCCTGCCGGCTGCTTCATATTGTGGAGGGGGGAGATTACGGCTTCCGGTTCCAGTATGGCCGCAGCGGACTGCATCCGTTTGTTTCATGGAATGGGGAACTGCCAGGCACCCTGCCCATGATCGGGTCCACCGGGGAAGCCCCCGCCAGTATTCTGGATGCCGGGCTGACAGTTCTGGGACCGGACCGGGGGGATGGTTTTCTGGTTTCAGAATGGGGGGACAACGCTCTGTCCTGGTACCGCCTGCAGCCGCGTGGGGCGTCTTTTGGAGCCAGCCGGGAAGAGGTGATCAAAGGGCAGGCGGAATTTCGCCCGTCCTGTCTGGCGGCAGCTCCGGACGGCAGCGTGTATCTGACGGACTGGGCGGATCGGGAATACCCCGTGCATGGCAAGGGGCGGATCTGGCATCTGAAGGCCAAGTCCGCGGATCAAACGCCCCAAGGCTACCGTGTTTTGCCGGTGACGGAGCCGGAGCAGAGGAGAGCCCGTCTGGCCGGACTGATGGAACCCAGCGCATGGCCGGAACTGAAAACCGCTTTGACGGACGCCGATCCTTGGATTGCAGACGCTGTGCGGACAGCTTTGAGCCGACCAGTTTTCCAGCAAAGGCTGCTTGCGGAGACAGAGTCCACCGATCCCGCGTTGCGGCTGGGGGTTCTGCTGGTTCTGCACCGTACAGGCTATGCGGAGACGGAGCCTCTGCTGCGCCGGGGATTGGTGGACAGGGATGCGGCAGTGCGCAGGCTGGCGATGCGCTGGGCGGCTGAGCTGCGGCTGAACCCGCTGCGTCCCTTGGTGGAAAAAGCTTTGGATGTGGCACGGGAAAATGGTCAGCCAGTAACGCAGGAGGACTTCTCCCTGTGGCTGGCCGCACTGGATTTGATCTCCCGCGATGCTCCGCCCACGGCGGCAACCGCCCTGGTGTCCAATGACGATCTGCTTCAACGGCTGTTGGCGGATCCCGCTGTGACTCCGGCGATCAAAGCCGCCACCCTGCCACGGCTGACGAATTTCAAGGCGCCGGCCACGATCCGCACGCTGATCAAACTGAGTGCGGAGGGGGATCCCCGGGTGCGGGAGGAGGCAGTGCGCAGTCTGGGCTTTGCGACCGTGAAGGCAGTCGTGGCACCGCTGCAGCGTATGGCCTTGGATGGCAACTCCCCGGTACCGCTGCGCCTGAATGCTCTTGGTTCCTTGGCCGGGAGGGACGATGCCGCAGTTTTGCCTCTGTTGCCGCTGCTAGGCGGGGAGAACACGGAACTGGGCCTCGAAACAGCCCGTGCTTTGCGGACCCATGTTTCCCATCCGAAGGTCCGGGCTTCCTACACCTCCATTGCCGCTCAGAGTGGAACACCGGAAGGGTTGAAAGCTCAGGCAGCCCTTGCTCTGGGGGTTCCCCCTCCTTCAGGACGTCCCCGCTCGGATGCTGAATGGACAGCTGTTCTGCTTGATGCGGCGGCTCCGGCGGATGCGGACCGGGGCCGACGGGTGTTCCTCAGCCCTGTGGCGCAGTGCTCCACTTGCCATGCAGCGGAAGGCTGTGGAATTCCGGTTGGGCCTGACCTCAGCATCATCGCCCGTTCCTCAAGCCGGGAAAAATTGATTCAATCCATTCTGGAGCCCACCCGGGAAACAAGTCCTCTTTACGTCACTAAAACGGTGACCTTGCGGAATGGAACTACCCTCAGCGGGGTTCCTTCCTCCATTAGCAGCGCTGGCAGCTTGACTCTGCTGCAGGCAGGTGGTGCCACCCAAAAGATTCCGCAGGGTGAGGTTGCCAAGGTGGAGGATACTGCCGTTTCCCTAATGCCGGAGGCACTGGAAGCCAACCTGACGGTGCAGGATTTCCGTGACCTTTTGGCCTACCTGTTGACGTTGAAATAGGAAGGAAAACACCATTTGTTCCACGTGGAACTTTTCTGAAATTTCAGGGTTACACAGGTGGAAAGGCCAGATGGCCACTGTTGTTGATGGCGGACAAAACAACTTTGGGGCGTAAGGCCAAGCTGTGAAGGCGGTGTGGATCTCCGGGCAGAGCGTCCCGAAAGTGGTCATTCACCCTGGATCGGAAACGGAAGGCTGGATGACAGGACATCTGGAAAACTGTCCCGTTCCCGCTGGGATGCCACCAGTGAACAAAGCTGCTTCACAGGCAGCAAAAAAGGGGAAAAGCATTTGGCCTTTCCCCTTTTGAGTGGAGTTGAATTCGATAACCGTGCAGCGGTCGGTTCAGCAGATTTCCAGCACCTTCTCCACCACTTGGGCGGGATAGGGAAGCTGGATTTTTTCAAGGGGCATGGAGTAGATGGCGGGAGCGTCGATGGCGCTGATGCGCAGGACGGGAGCGTCGAGGTCGTCGAAGCATTTCTCCTGGATCATGCTGGCGATCTGGCTGCCGACACCGCAGAAGGGTTTGTTCTCCTCGACGTAAACGGCTTTGTTGGTTTTGCGGACGCTGTTGAGGATGGTTTCCTCATCCAGCGGGCGGATGGAGCGGAGGTCCACCACCTCGGCATCAATACCGTGCTCCTCCGCGAGGATTTCAGCGGCTTTCAGGCAGGTGATGACGGCGCGGCCGTGGGCGATGAGGGAAATGTCGCTGCCCTCGCGTTTGATGTCGGCGACTCCGAGGGGGATGACATATTCCTCCTCCGGCACCTCCCACTGCTCGCCATAGAGCACCGTGTTCTCCATGACGTAAACGGGATCGTTGTCCCGGATCGCCGCCTTCATCAGGCCTTTAGCGTCGTAGGCCGTGGCCGGGCAAACCACTTTCAAACCGGGGGTGTTGGCGATAAAGTTCTCCGGTGTGTGGCTGTGGGTGGCACCGACACTGGTGCCGCCGTTGGCGGGACCGCGGATGACGATAGGGCAGTTGATTTTGCCGCCGCTCATGTAGCGGACACTGGCAGCGTTGTTGATGATCTGGTCCCAGGCGACGTAGGCAAAGCTCCAGAACATCAGCTCCATCACCGGCCTCATGCCCAGCATGGAGGCTCCGATGCCCATGCCGATGAATCCGGCTTCGGAAATGGGGGTGTCCACCACCCGCTTGTCACCCCACTTGTCCCACAGGCCCTGGGTGACTTTGTAGGCTCCGTTGTACTGGGCCACCTCCTCGCCCATCAGCACGACGTTTTCGTCGCGGGCCAGTTCTTCGTCCAGTGCCTGATTAAGGGCTTCTCGGTAAGTGATGAGGGGCATGCGGAGTGGTGAGCGGAAGGGTCGGAAAATGCGCCTGCCCTGACAGCACAGAAGCGGCCAAAACGGCGGCAGGAGACTGACTTTCACTGATTTTCCGCTTTATGAAACTGGAAATTTGCAGGTTTCAGCCCCTTTGAATGGACGCGGGACAGAGCCGCGGGACGGCTTATTCCAGCCCTCTCGCGGTCACCTCATCCTCGTCCCAGCCGAGGTAATGCCCCAGCTCGTGCAGGTAAGTGATGGCGCATTCACGGCGAAAGGTCTCCTCCTTCTCTCCACTGAACTCCCACAGATTGTCCAGAAACAGTATGACCCTCGGGGCATCCTCCGGGCCGGCGGGGGGGGCTCCAGACGGGAGGCACCGGAAAAGAGGCCCAGCAGATCGTCGTCCTCCCCGCCCGCCTTCCCCGCTCTGCTCCAAAGAGCCATGGTCGTGAAAAAGACCGGGCATTCCGCCGCCGCTCCCTGAACGGTCTCAGGGAGCAGCTCTATTTCCTGGGCGACAGCGACTTCCGCCACGGTCGTCAAATCCTGGATCAGAGCGGGGGACATCATGCCTTATTCCTTGTGGTCGCGCTTCTTTTTGGGGGTGGAAGGATTTCCCGCAGACTGCTTTTCGGAGGTGTCGGAGGAGGGATTCTGTTCCCGTGGATCCTGCTGCCGACCGTTCCGGCCTCTTCTGGAGGGCCGTCTTTCTGCCGATGTTTGGGACTCCCCATGGGACGCCTGCTTCTCAGAGGGGGAATTTTTGCCCTTTGGTCCTTTGCCGGATTCAGGAGCGGGCCTTTGCCCATGCTTCCTGGGAGGGCTCGGACTAGAGGGAAGAGAGGGGGAATCCAGCAGGCGGAAATTCACCGTTCCCCGCTCCCGGTCGATGCCGACAGGCACCGCATTGACGCGGTCCCCGGCTTTAAGCTCCATGGGCGGACGGCGGTTCCGCAGGGTCTGGGCGGAGCCATCAAAATAAGGATCAGGCCAGCCAAGATCACCAAGCCGGATAGCTCCCCGGGTCTGCGAGGAGGTGGTTTCCACAAAAAGTCCGAAAGGCAGCACCCGGCTGATCAGGCAGGGCCAAGGCTCCGGATCGGGTGAGGAGGCCAATTTTTCAAAATACTCCAGTTCCTTCAGCCGCCGGCTTTCCATCTCCGCGTCCGCGCTGACGCGCTCGGTGGTGGAGATGTGCTCCGCCGTCTCCTTCATGTGCGCGTAGTCGGGAGTGCGCATGGTCCCCGCCCCACCCCGGCTGTGGTTCAGATTCCACAGCAGCCGGTGGACGATGAGGTCCGCGTAGCGCCGGATGGGGCTGGTGAAGTGGGTGTAGTGCTCAAAATTCAGCCCGTAGTGACCGAGCGAGTCGGGATGATACACGGCCCGCTTCAGACTTTTCAGCAGAGAAATCTTCAGCACCGGCGCCTCCGCGCGCCCGGCCATGGCGGCCACCGCCCGCTGGAGTTCCGTCCGCACAGAAAGATCCCCGGTGCGGATTCCGGCGGCACCCAGCAGTTGCCGCAGGTCATCGAGTTTGGAGGGATCGGGGTCTTCGTGAATGCGGTAAACGGCCGGACGACCGCTCTGCAGCAGCGTCTCCGCCACCGCCGCATTGGCGGCGAGCATGAACTCCTCAATCAATTGGTGGCTTTCATCATAAATCACCGTGGCCAGCCGCACGGGGACGCCATGCTCGTCGAGGATGATTTTGATTTCCGGGAAATCCATATCCAGAGCCCCATTGTCAAACCGGCGGGCGCGGAGTTTGGAGGCCAGCGACCAAGCCCGCTGGAGGAGTTCGCTGTCCGCATCGCCCGGCACTGGATTTTTCAGGGAATTCATTGCCTCCTCGTAGGAATAGCGTCGGGAACTGCGGATGACTCCGGACCCGAAGCGCTGACCGGTACGCTGTCCTTTGGCATCGTAGGTCAGAACAGCAAAGCGGGTCAGCTTGTCCTCGTGCGGGCGCAGGCTGCACAGTCCGTTGGACAGCCGCTCCGGCAGCATGGGGATCACCCGATCCACCAAGTAGGTGCTGTTGCCGCGTTCCCGGGCCTCCTTGTCCAAAGCGCTGCCGGGCACAACATAGTGGGCCACGTCAGCGATATGAACGGACAGTTCATATCCCCCCTTTGGCAGGGCTTTCACGCCGATGGCATCATCAAAGTCCCGGGCATCGAAAGGATCGATGGTAATAATATGCTCTTGGCGACAGTCCTCGCGGCGGGCGATTTCCGATTCCGGGATCTCGTCCGGGAAGGCGGCAGCCTCCCGCAGGACAGCATCGGGGAACTCCAGAGGCAGGCGGAACTTGTGAATAATCCCCAGAATATCCACCCCCTTTTCCCCGGGCCGTCCCAGCCGCTGAATCAGATGACCCTTCAGCCGCGATCCTTGGACCGGCCATTCATCCACGCCCACCACCACTTTGTCGCCGGCCTTGGCCTCCGTGGTGGAACTGACCTGAAGATCCACATTAGGAAGCAGGGGATCATCCGGAATGACCCAAGCATGGCGGTCGCGGATAAACAGGGTGCCGGGGATGCGCTCATTTCGGCGCTCCAGAATTTTCATGATGCGTCCATCCAGCCACGGCTCATCCGTCGGGCTGGAGGGCTTGGAGTCCCGGCGGTTGCGGGAGCCACGATTGTTCCACGTGGAACGTCCGGAGGCATTATCGGAGGAAAGCGACACTTTCACCTGCACCACATCTCCATTCAGGGCACCGGCCAGATGGGTGACGGGAATGGAAATGCGCACATCGCTGGAAACCCCCAGGGACCCCAGCACCGCGGTATTTTCTGTATCCCAGCGTTCCGGACGGAAGGAGCCTTCCCCCCCCGGACGGATGAAAATGCTGCCGGTCAACAGGCGCTGGCTGGCGTCGCGGACCCGCAGCCGGCGTCCATCACCCTCAATCAAAGTGCCGCTGTCCGTCAGGCTTTTCAAAGTGCTGCGGAGAGCGGAGCGCTCCTCCATGGGAATGGCAAGCGTGCGGGCGATTTCATTTTTGGTCAATCCTGAGGCCCCGCGCGGACTGCGCAAAAGCGTCAAAACAGCCTCCTCGGTTGATTCTTTCTGGTTCATAGTGTACCCTCCCTTGCATCCCTATCGGGGATTTTCCTGGTTGTCGTCATTTTTTGCTTTATTCTCGAAGTGATTCTCTGATACATTCATTGTAAATCCATTCCTCCCCAAATTTATGAAAGTATTAACTTTAATGCCCAGTTCCCGCCGGTCCGGGTTCACTCTTATTGAACTTCTTACCGTCATCAGCATCGTTGGAATTCTGGCTGCGGCGGCCATGGGAGCCTACGGCAAGATCGTGGAGAACGCCAAAAGGACAGACTCCCGGGTACTTTGTAAAGGAATTGCCGATGCCGTAACCCAGTATTACGGAGATTACAACCGTCTTCCCCGCCCCACCTCCGCCAGCGCCGGCGATGACTCCTCCACGGATACCTCCGCGGGGGAAGGAATGATCAAAGTCCTTACAGGCAAGGAAGGCGAGGCTGACACGATACAGAACAGTCGTAAAACGAATTATTTGGAAGGCATGAAGGCCGCCAAGGCCCGCACTGGTATCCGTAAGGCGGAAGTGGCTGGCAGTGACAAGTGGGTGAGTGGTTTGGTGATGGAGGAAGGCAATCCGGAAGCGGTTGATGGCTGGGGGAACTATTTCAGCATGCGCTTGGATTCCAACTATGACGGGGAAATGGAAAATCCCAACACTCAGGAAGTGAGCGAGGGCCGGCAAAAGCTGCCCAGCCGCGTGATCTCATGGTCCGCTGGCAAGGACGGCAAGGAGGACACTTGGGAGGACAATATCAAGAGCTGGGACTGATCTGCGGCCTGATTTAATCTGATCGGGGCATTCTGAATCGTTTGGTTTCATGTTGAGGCGCCTGCCACTTCCTTTGGGAGCGGCAGGCGTTTCATTTAAAAACGGAGGCAACAGGGCTGCGGATTCATTTGCATGAGGAACCACCTGCTCCAGCCCCGCTGGCACTCACAAAATGTCCGCATGGAACACTTGTCCTGTGTGCTATCTTGGCTCTTCCGATTTTGCAGAGCCCCCCATGTCCAGCGATTACCTTTATCCCGTAAACTATGATGTCATTGTGGTTGGCGCAGGCCATGCCGGTGTGGAGGCCGCGTTGGCAGCGGCCCGTCTTGGTGCGCGCACCGGTTTGCTGACCCAAAATCTGGACACCATTTCCCAAATGTCCTGCAATCCTGCCATTGGAGGATTGGCGAAGGGAAACATCGTGCGGGAAATCGATGCCTTGGGCGGAGCTATGGGGCTGAACACCGACGCTACCGGTATTCAGTTCCGGATGCTCAATGCCAACAAGGGGCCCAGCGTGCGCTCCCCACGGGCGCAGGCGGATAAAAAGGCTTACCAGTTCCGCATGAAGTGGGTGCTGGAGAACACTCCAGGCTTGGATCTTCATCAGGGCAACGTGGCTGAAATCATGGTGGAGAACGATGAAGTGACAGGTCTGCGCACCAGCATGGGACTCCGCTTTCAGTGCCGGGCGCTGGTGATTTCCGCCGGCACCTTCATGCGTGGACTGTTGCATGTGGGGATGAGGCAAGCCGCCGGAGGCCGCATGGGGGACGGCATTTCCACGGTTAGCGATTCCCTGAAGCAGCTGGGATTTGAAGTGGAACGCTTCAAAACCGGCACACCCTGCCGTCTGAACAGCCGGTCCATTGATTTTTCAAAATGTGAACGGCAAGGCGGGGATGAGCCTGTGCCTCTGTTTTCCTATCTCAGTGATACTCTTTGGGGTGGCAAAGAAGACATTTTTACACTGAACCGCTGGGGAGATCCTATGTTCCACGTGGAACAAATGCCTTGTTGGATCACCCATACGACCCCGCAGACCCACGATATCATCCGGGCCAACTTGGATAAATCCCCCATGTATGCCGGGGTGATTGAGGGGATTGGCCCCCGGTATTGTCCAAGTATCGAGGACAAAGTGGTCCGTTTTGCGGACAAATCCCAGCACCAGCTTTTTCTGGAGCCGGAAGGCCGCCACACCAACGAATTTTATGTGAATGGGGTATCCACCTCCCTGCCTTATGAGGTGCAGCTAGCCTTTATCCGCTCCATTCCGGCTTTGGAGAAAGCGGAGATTCTGCGGCCCGGCTACGCGGTGGAATACGATTTCTGCCCGCCCACCCAACTGTTCCCCACCATGGAGACCAAACGGGTGTCGGGCCTCTATTTTGCGGGACAAATTAACGGAACCTCGGGTTATGAGGAGGCGGCGGGGCAGGGACTGATCGCCGGTGCCAATGCGGCGCTGAAGCTGGCGGGTAAAAAAGCGTTCATTCCCTCCCGGACAGATTCCTACCTGGGAGTGATGGTGGATGATCTCGTGACCAAGGGAGTGACCGAGCCGTACCGCATGTTCACCAGCCGGGCGGAATACCGTCTGCTCCTGCGCCAGGACAATTGTGATCTCCGCCTGACGCCTCAGGCGTCAGAGTTGGGACTGGTGGACACCCTCCGGGCGCAGCGGACACAGGCCAAAGCCGCCCAACTGGCCGAAGCCCATTTATGGGCGGAAAACGCCAATCAGGACGGTGTAAAAGTGGAGAAATGGTTTCGCCGACCGGAGAACCTGTGGACCGGTCTGGCGGAGGAGATCCGCGCTCAATATCCGGCAGCCATCTGGGAACTGCTGGAAACCGATTTAAAATATGCTGGCTACTTGGACCGCCAGCAGGACATGGTGACCCGCACTCAAAAATTGGACCACCATCCCGTTCCCGATTGGCTGGACTACCAGACCGTGCGCGGATTGAAAAAGGAGGCGCAGCAGAAACTGGCGGCTATCCGTCCCAAAACGCTGGGGCAGGCGGGACGGATTCAGGGAGTCACCCCGGCGGACATTGCCCTGCTGACCATATTGATGGAGCGGGGAAATCCCAATAACTATGGAGTGGAATCCCAGCCGGTCACCGGTTCAGAACTTGTCTGATGCCATTTGTTCCACGTGGAACAAATACAGGCCGTTTTTTAAGTGCGGACGGAACGCCAGTTTTGCAAGGCGGCCAAAACATCCTTAAGGGAATGGGCCAGAAAATCCCCCTCCTCCTTTACGGGATTTTCACCAGCCAGCCGGACGGCAAATCCAATGCCCGCATTCCGGGCCATGGCGATGTCACGGTCATGATCGCCCACTAGCGCACTGCCGGCCAAGTCCAGGCCGCCGAGTTCCGCCGCCGCATCAAAAACCATTTTGGGGGCGGGCTTGCGGCAGCTGCACTGTCCGTCGAGCCCGGTGCAGGCTTGGATGGAGTCGAAAAAAGCACCATGCACCTGCAACTCCTGCTGCATGTGACTGTGGATTTCATCCAGAGTGCTTTGAGTCATCACTCCCTTGCCCACGCCTTGTTGGCTGGTGACGAGGACGGTTTTAAATCCCTGCGCATGGCACCAGTTGAGGATGCGGGCGATGCCGGGCATGAAAACAAATTCCCGGACAGAGGTCACATATCCGGGTCCTGGGGAAACATTCACCACCCCATCGCGGTCAAAAAAAACCGCGCGCGGGAGCGGACTGCTCACAGGGATGCTCCCCCCTGCCCTTTTCTGACCAGAGCATGAATCCTCAAATCCGGCCCGATGGGGTGGGTCTCCTGAAAATCCAGCTCCACGGAACTTCCGTTGAAGACTGTGCCGTTGACCACCGGCAGTCCGCTGCCGCTAATGAGGGGAGCCATATAAAACACCACATCATCCACCACTCCGGCAGCAAAGGCGGAGGCCAGCACCTCGCCGCCGCCCTCGATCAAAACCGACATCACGCCGCGGCTTCCCAGATCCTGAAGCAGTTCAGGCAGCGGGGAGGAAAAAACCAGCGTGCGTTCGTGGTGGGCATCCGTGAAAACCTTGGCGCTGAACGGCAAGTCGCCACGCCGGGTCAGCACCACCCGCCAAGGCTGAGGCTTCCAGTCCGGCACCGTGATGCCGCGCAAAGTCAGGGAGGGATTGTCCGCGCGCACGGTGCCCGCCCCCACAATGATGGCGTCACTGTGCAGCCGCAGGGTCATGGCATCCTGCCGGGCCTCCGGACTGGTGATCCAGTGACCTTCACCGGCGGGCCGGGTGATCCGCCCATCCAGACTGATTCCGGATTTGGCGGTGACCCAGGGGATACCGGTGCGGATGTATTTGGAGAATGGCCGGAGCACTGCTTCGCATTCCTTGTGGCAGACTCCCCGCGTCACAGAAATTCCGGCGGCGGCCAGCAGTTCCTCCGCCCTGCCCTGATGGGCGGGATTGGGATCGACAGCCCCCCAGACCACACGGCCAACCCTGGCGGCAATCAGGGCACCCACGCAGGGGGGGGTGCGCCCGTGGGTGGAGCAGGGCTCCAGAGTCACAAAAACGGTGGCTCCCTTAACGGATTCCCCTGCTTCCCTGGCGGAGCGCAGGGCTTCAATCTCCGCATGGGGACCGCCGGCCCGCTGATGCCATCCGGCACCCAGCACTTTTCCGCCCGCGCCAATGATGACAGTGCCAACCGGAGGATTGGGACTGGTGAGCCCCATACCGCACCGGGCCTCCGCCAGCGCCAGCTGCATAGCTGTTTCGTCCGTCATGGCGTTTTGTTGTCCTGGTATTTGGCCAGTCCTCCGGCGGCGGCCACCATCCGGTCCACACTCTGCAAATGCTCCCAGGGAACACGGCGGCGGCTGTATTTGTTTTCCAGCTGGACCCGCAGAGCCTCCAGCATGGGCAGCGGCACGGGATCGGGGTGATGCCAGTCCTCCTCGCTTTTCAGCGTGGTTTTGATCTCCCAGGTCTTGCCGAATTTCCGCGCACGGTAAAACCGCCGCTCTCCCGCTGCCTCATCCAGTTCATGCCACTCGTGGGACTGTCTCATGGAAAACCATAGCCGGAAAGTACGGCGGGACGCAATTGGAACTATTGGGGCGGGTTGACTGGAGAAGACCGCCGGAATCCTTGCCCGATGGCTTTGGGCCGGGGGAGTATCCGGAAAGTTGAGCACTCCCTGTTTCCATGGGCAGCAGAGGATCAAAGCGACCCTGACAGCCATGTTTGGACTCTGCGGTTTACTTTGCGGCGCGGGACCGGATAGTCCGCGCCCTATGGCAGAACTGAGCAAAGCGTACGCACCTGGAGAGGTGGAGGAAACGTGGTATGCGCGGTGGCTGGAGGCGGGGTGCTTCTCCGCGGATCCCGCTTCCGCCAAACCCGCCTACAGCATCGTGATTCCCCCGCCGAACGTCACCGGCATTCTCCATCTGGGCCACGTCCTGAACAACACTATCCAAGACATCCTAGCCCGGCGGGCGCGTATGAAAGGCTTCGAGGTTCTGTGGCTGCCCGGCACAGACCACGCCGGTATCGCCACCCAGAACACGGTCGAGAAGAACCTTAAAAAGGAAGGTGTCATCAAGCACCGCGATGATCTCGGCCGCGAGGGCTTGGTGGCCAAAATCTGGGAGTGGAAGGAGAAATACGGCGGCATCATTATCCATCAGCTGAAGCAGCTGGGCGTGTCCTGCGACTGGAGCCGTGAGCGCTTCACGCTGGATCCGGACTACACCCGCTGCGTGCAGCGCGTGTTTGTTGATCTGTACCAAAAAGGGCTGATCTACCGCGGCAAACGCATGGTGAACTGGTGCCCGGCCAGCCTCACCGCGCTGAGCGATGAGGAAGTGATCATGAAACCGCAGAAGGGATTCATGTATCACTTCAAAGTGCAGGTGGTGGAGGATCCGGATACTTGGCTGACCATCGCCACCACCCGGCCGGAAACCATTCCCGGCGACACCGCCGTGGCTGTGAATCCCAAGGATGAACGCTATGCCCATCTGATTGGCAAACACATCCGCCGTCCGCTGCCGTTGGAGAATCAGGCCGCGATCCCCATCGTGGCCGATGAGCATGTGGATTTCGAATTCGGCACCGGGGTGCTGAAAGTGACGCCCGCACATGACAAGGCGGACTTTGAGATCGGCCAGCGCCACAGCCTTGAGGTGATCGACGTGCTGCATCCCAATGGGGTGCTCAATGAACTTGCCGGCCAGGATCTGGCGGGTCTGGAGCGGTTCGAAGGCCGCAAAAAGGCCGCCGGCATCCTGAGGGAGATGGACGCGATGGTGAAGGAGGAGCCGTATCAGAACAATGTGGGCTACTCCGAGCGCGCCGACGTGCCCATCGAGCCCCGTCTGAGCGAGCAATGGTTTTTGAAATATCCCAGCGTGGACAAGGCTAAAGCGGTGGTGGCCAGCGGGGAGATGAAGTTCTACCCGGATCGCTGGGCCAAAGTGTACGATCACTGGATGGAGAACATCCAAGACTGGTGCATCAGCCGCCAGCTGTGGTGGGGTCACCGGATTCCGGTGTGGTACCATCAGGAAACCAGCGAGGTCCATTGTGGCATGGAGTCACCCGCCGGCGATTCCTCCCTCTGGCGGCAGGATCCGGACGTGCTCGACACCTGGTTCAGCTCCTGGCTGTGGCCGTTCGCCACCATGGGCTGGCCGGAGGAGACGGCCACGCTTAAAAAATTCTACCCCACTGTGGATCTTGTAACCGGGCCGGACATCCTGTTCTTCTGGGTGGCCCGCATGATCATGGCCGGCTATGAATGGATGGGCGTGCAGCCTTTCCGCAATGTCTATTTCACCGGCATCATCCGTGACAAGCAGGGGCGGAAACTGAGCAAGTCTCTCAATAATTCCCCAGACCCGCTAGACCTTATCACCAAATACGGGGCCGATGCCCTGCGTTTCGGGATTATGCGAAGTGCACCGCTGGGGCTGGACCTGAAATTCGATGACACCTCCGTGGAGGAGGGCCGGAACTTTGCCAACAAGCTGTGGAATGCCTGCCGCTACCGCGTTATGCAGGGTGGGGAGGTGCGCACGGACGACGGGGCCCTGGGCACAGACCATGTGCCGGTGTTTGCTCTCGATATTGCCGCCAAAATGGACCAGCTCAGTTTTGATCTGGAGAAGGCCTATCAGGAATACAGTTTCAGCCAGGTCACAGGACTGCTCTACGACTTCTTTTGGGGGAATTACTGCGACCGTTTTCTTGAGGCCGCCAAAAGCGATTTCGCCCCCGAGGCTGAGGCGGCGAAAAAAGCCGGCACGCTGCGGGTGATGGATGGCGTGATGCGCCGGCTGCTGATCCACCTGCATCCCTTCATGCCGCACATCACCGAGGAGCTGTGGCGCGTGATGGGCTATGGAGCGGAGGGCACATTCCTCATGCGCGAGCCCCTTCCCGCAGCCCCGCTGCTGGAGGGTGCGGACTCCGCCCTGATCCAGGCCGCGCAGAAACAGGCGGCGGCGGTTTACGACAGTGCCAGCCGCGTGCGGAACCTGAAAATCATGTGCGACCTTGCCTCCAACCGCACCGCCGACTTCATCCTGAAGCCGGCTGGTCCATGGGTGGAGTCCGCGGCGGAGACACTGCGGCTGCTGGCCCAGGCTGGCACCCTGAGGGTGAATCCGGATTTTAAGCCAGGAAAAGGCATGGCGGGTGCTGTCACACCCTGCGGTGAGATTTTTCTGCTGCTGGGCAGTCTGGTGGATGTGGACGCCGTGCGCGCCCGCCTCACCCAGGAGCGCCGGAAAGCCGAGGAGGAGATCACCAAAGCCAATGCCAAACTTTCATCCGAAACCTTCACGGCCCGCGCTCCGGCGGAGGTGGTGGAGGAGCACCGGCAGCGGGTGACAGACTTCACAGCGAGGACCGGGCAGCTGACGGAGCTGCTTGATAACCTGAATTGATGCAACCCCTATCCAGTGTTTGGAGTAACGGTTCATGACCGCTTCATGAGCGTTGCGATACCCCCTCAGTATGTCTCCCCTTACTGCTATCCCGGAACTGCCCCCTGAAGCCATCGCATTGCTGGAGGGAGCGGGAATCCGCACCGCTGAAGCCTTGGTCAGGCTCCCTGCCGTCGAAATTCACAAAAGAGTCGAGATGAGCGCCTGGCAGAAAGGCCGGGTGCAGCAGGCACCCAGTCTGGCCACGGTCCAGCAATGGGTCCGGCAGGCCATGGCGGTGCCCGGCGCTCTGGAGGATCTGCCGGCGGCGCTGCCGGCTCCGTCCTGGGATCAGGCGGATGACATTCCCGAGGTGATCGTGCTGAAGCACGCCGCCCTGCCGGAGAAAAACGTTTACGTGCCTCCATCCCAGCGCGCCCGCCGCTCGGCTGCCGGAGCCCCGCCTCCGGTGGCAGTCCCTCTCCCATCCTATGCATCGGCCCCCCGGGCGGCGGAGCATCTTCCGACGGCGGTACCCCTGCCTTCCCAAGTTCCCTCCATGGGAGGCAGTATCGTCCCCGGACAGTCGCCTCAGCAGGTGGTGTTGGAGGCGGCTACGGCCCCAGCCGCGGCTGCCCTGCCCTCCTTCAGCACCTTTAACGAATACAAAGCCGGGGAAATCAAAGTGGTCCCTCTCAGCCGGGTCTCGGTGGATGCTGCGGTGGATCCCGCCGAGCACGCCCGTTCCATGGAGCGTATCGGGTCAGGGGAGAGCCTTTCACGCTGGGTCCAGCGCGGGGTGGTGCATCCCACGCCGGGAGTGCTGTTGATCGGGGCATTCATCTCCCTGCTTTGGCGGCTGGCGGTGGCCGGTGCTCTCGCCGGGCTGCCTTGGCTCATTCTGCATTCCGAACGCCCCAGTGATTACCGGCTCCCCGTGGCCATTGCGGCAGGGGTGCTGCTGGTGCTGGGAATGGCCCAGCTGATCGTGCTCACCCGCTCGCGGTGCCGGGTCTGCAGCTGCCATCTGTTCTACTCCCGGAACTGTGTGAAAAACCGCAAGGCGCATCACATTCCTCTGGCGGGTTACACCGCCAGTCTGGCGCTCCATCTCCTTATGTTCCAATGGTTCCGCTGCATGTACTGCGGCACCGCCATCCGCCTGTGGGTATCCAAACGGGACAAGCATTGACCATCTGATTCCCTGCGGCATGATGGTATGACGGATGCGGTCGGACCTTGCGCGGGGACCGGAGACCGCCCAAACTGCCGTCATGCCGCGACTTCTGAATCTGCTGCTGCCGGTATTGCTGCTGCACCCGTCCGCGTCTCTCAGGGCTTCGGAGGCGGAATCTCCTATCCACACCATTGCAGGCACTGGGAAGGAAGGAACCACCGGCGATGGAGGTCCCGCACTGCAGGCCGGGCTGAACAATCCCTTCGGCATCACGCGCGGACCGGACGGCCTGCTTTATTTCTGCGAGTACGGGGGCCATGTGATCCGGCGTATTGAGGGCAATGGCCGTATCACCGCGTTGGCCGGCACGGGTCAGCCGGGCTATGCGGGCGACGGAGGGCCGGCGCTGAAGGCGCAGCTGAACACACCGCACGAGATCCGGTTCGGTCCTGACGGGCGGCTCTACGTTTCCGATATGAAAAACCACGCCATCCGCGTGCTGGATCTCCGTTCGGGAACGCTGGGCACCTTTGCCGGGACAGGCCAGCCGGGCTTCAGCGGGGATGGCGGACCAGCGATGAAGGCACAGTTCAGGGAGCCAATCAGCCTGGAGTTCGGACCGGATGGACTGCTCTATATCTGCGATATTGGAAACCAGCGTGTGCGGGTGATCAATACCCTCACCGGCAGCGTGCGCACCCTCTGCGGCAATGGACAGCGCGCCATGCCACCGGATGGAGCCCCCTTCTCGCCGGATACGGCACTCAGCGGCCCCCGCACCATCGCCTTCGATGTTTCAGGAAACCTCTGGCTGGCCCTGCGGGACGGCAATTCCCTGTACCGCGTGGACCGCGCCGGACAGTTCATGCACTTGGCCGCCGGCACCGGAAAGTCCGGTTTTGAAGGTAACGGGGGTCCAGCCATCAAAGCCCAGCTGGCCGGCCCGAAGGGGTTGGCTGTCTCGCCGGCCGGCAATATCTACATCGCCGACACCGAGAGCCACAGTATCCGCCGCATCCTGGCCAAATCCGGAGTGATTGAAGTTGTGGCCGGCACCGGTCGGAAAGGCAACGGTCCCGACAGCGGTCCGGCGACCCAATGCCAACTGGCCCGTCCCCATGGGGTTTTTCTGGACAGGGACGGCACGCTTTACATCGGGGACAGCGAAAACCACCGCATCCGCGCGGTGAAGGTGGAGTGACAATGATGCTTTGGCGGGAATTGACCACCCTGGCTCAGTCCAGTCTGATGCGCAGGGCG
>JAQGPJ010000110.1 GCA_028293125.1 Verrucomicrobiales bacterium
TGATGGTGATCTTGTTTTCCTTGCCGGTGGCCTTGTCTTTCGCGCCGACATGCAAGATACCGTTGGCGTCGATGTCGAAGGTCACTTCAATCTGCGGCGTCCCACGCGCGGACGGTGGAATACCTTCCAGATTAAATTCACCCAGCAACTTATTGCCGGCCGCGATCTCGCGCTCACCCTGGAATACCTTGATGGTCACCGCAGGCTGGTTGTCGTCCGCGGTCGAGAATACCTGGCCGAACTTGGTCGGGATCGTGGTGTTCTTCTGGATCATCTTGGTCATCACACCACCCAGGGTTTCGATACCGAGCGACAGCGGGGTGACATCCAGCAGCAACAGGTCTTTGCGGTCACCGGACAATACCGAGCCCTGGATCGCGGCGCCGACAGCGACAGCTTCATCCGGGTTCACATCCTTGCGCGGCTCCTTGCCGAAGAATTCCTTGACCTTCTCCTGCACTTTCGGCATACGGGTCATTCCGCCGACCAGGATCACGTCCTGAATTTCGGACACCTTGACGCCCGCATCCTTGATCGCGATACGGCATGGCTCGATGGTGCGCAAGATCAGTTCCTCGACCAGCGATTCCAGCTTGGCGCGGGTAATCTTCATGGTCAGGTGAACCGGTGCGCCGTTGGCCATCGCGATGTACGGCTCGTTGATTTCGGTCTGCTGCGACGAAGACAATTCGATCTTGGCGCGCTCTGCCGAGGCTTTGATACGCTGCAATGCAATCGCATCCTTGGACAGGTCGAGGCCGTTGATCTTCTTGAACTCGTCGATGATGTAGTCGATGATGCGCTGGTCGAAGTCTTCGCCGCCGAGGAAGGTGTCGCCGTTGGTCGACAGAACTTCAAACTGTTTCTCGCCGTCGACATCTGCGATCTCGATGATCGACACATCGAAGGTGCCGCCGCCCAAGTCGTACACGGCTATCTTGCGATCGCCCTTGCCGCTCTTGTCCAGGCCGAAAGCCAGCGCGGCCGCGGTCGGCTCATTGATGATGCGCTTGACGTCGAGACCGGCAAGACGGCCGGCGTCCTTAGTCGCCTGGCGCTGCGCGTCATTGAAGTAAGCCGGCACGGTAATCACGGCTTCGGTGACTTCCTCGCCGAGATAGTCTTCGGCGGTCTTTTTCATCTTGCGCAAAATTTCGGCAGAAACCTGTTGCGCGGCGAGCTTGTTGTCGCGCACCTGCACCCAGGCGTCGCCGTTGTCGGCCTTGACGATCTGGTAAGGCATCAGGTTGATGTCCTTCTGCACTTCCTTTTCCTGGAATTTGCGGCCGATCAGGCGCTTGACCGCATACAGGGTGTTTTTAGGGTTGGTGACCGCCTGGCGTTTGGCCGGAGCGCCGACCAGAATTTCGCCATCTTCCTGATAGGCGACCACGGAAGGCGTCGTGCGCGAGCCTTCGGAATTCTCGATCACCTTTGGCTGGCCGCCTTCCATGATGGCGACGCAGGAGTTGGTTGTACCCAAGTCGATGCCAATGATTTTGCCCATAGCTTGTTCCTTCTTTTAGTAACTGAAGAGTTCTGATGTGTTGAATATGTGGAACAAAACGCGAGTTTCAAGCGCTTTGTACGCTTTTACTTTTCTTGCGCGACCGTCACCAGCGCAGGGCGCAACAACCGATCCGCGATCAGATAACCTTTTTGCAACACGCTGACGATGGTGTTGGCTTCCTGTTCGGAAGGCACCATGGAGATCGCCTGATGCTTCATCGGGTCGAGCTTGTCGCCGGCTTGCGGGCTAATCTCCAGCAACCTGTTGCGCTCATAGGCAGCAGTCAGTTGCTTCAGAGTCATCTCCACGCCTTCCTTGAGCGCGTCGATCGACGGCGTGTCCAGCTTGAGCGCCATTTCGAGACTGTCCTTTACCGGGACCAGCGCCTCGGCAAAGTTTTCGATGGCGAACTTATGAGCCTTGGCGACATCATCCTGGGCCCGGCGGCGCACATTCTCGGCTTCGGCCTTCGCGCGCAGATAAGCATCCTGCATTTCGGTCGCCCGCGTCTCGGCGGTCGCGAGTTTCTGTTCCAGCGAAGCTTCGCCGGGCGCCTGCGCTCCCTCTTCTCGCTCATTGCCGTTTGGAATCTGGCTAGCTTGTTCAGTTTGATCTTGCGTTTTTTCCTGGTCTTGCATCACAAAAGGCCTCCCAACAATTCAATAACATAACGTCAATGCCCGCTGTAAATGGGGCTATACCTTACTCTTTCAAGGGGCATTCGACCGATCTCGGGGAATTTTTGATTCTACTCAGAATCTGTTTCCGGCATGACAACCATAATCCGCTTTTCCGCCGTGTGTAAATCTTTGTTACGCCGGATTTCATTGTGCAGCAGGCGGACTAACATATCGGTAACAAGGCGGGGAAAGAACGTCCCGGATGCCAGGAGCTTATGATGAAACTGCCGTTGATTTCTGCGTCCGTGGTTGCCTATATCGTGCTGGCGACCGCATGGATCTGCCATACCGGCCTTTCCGCACTATACCGATCAGGCGCGCCATTCTAGCAGCAAATAGAGGGTGCCCAGCGGTTCACGCGGTGCCCGGACCAGCCAAAATATCATGATCGCCCGGCCTATGAAGGACCGGGCTTATTTTGTTGCGCCCATCAATTTAGCCCGGCCACGCGAGACGTCGGCCTGCCTGTTCTGATCAGCACGCGTTGCCGCTGTTTGCCTGGTCGGCCAGCCGGCCATGTGCTGCTCCGCGATTTCGGCCAACGCGTGAATCCAGGCGGGCGACTCATTCAGGCAGGGAATGTAATGGAAGTCCTCGCCGCCGGCCGTGAGGAAGTCGGTCCTTGCTTCCATGGCGATTTCTTCCAGCGTTTCCAGGCAGTCGCCGGTAAATCCGGGGCACACCACGTCGACCCGTTTCACACCTTGTTTCGCCAGTTTCACCAGGGTCGGGGCGGTATAGGGCTGCAACCACTCTGCCTTCCCGAAGCGGGACTGGAAAGTGACCGCGTACTGCTCCGCTGACAGCCCGAGCTCAGTCGCCAGCAGCCGTCCTGTCTTCTGGCACTCGCAATGATACGGATCGCCGAGCAGTAGCGTGCGCTTCGGCAC
>JAQGPJ010000019.1 GCA_028293125.1 Verrucomicrobiales bacterium
GAAACGCGGTCATGAAACCAGCCCTCCCTGAAATCCGTCAATCCCGGGCAGACTGTGCACGGCTTCGGCATCCATATTCCCGTCCCTCAACGCCTCCAGCAGCCGGGCGTAATCCTCCGCATGCTCCTCCAGCCGGTCCGGCTTCATCGTGAAGGTGCCCTGCACCAGAAATGGCGGCAGGAACCTCATGCCGCAAAGCCGGGCCGTCTGTTCAAAGGGCACCAGCATCTGCCGTACGGTGTAAACATTCAGCCCGTCCCCGCTGTAGGATTCCGCCGCCCCTCCGGTGGTGACCGCGGAGAGCAGCCGCTTGCCGTGCAGCGCCCGCCCGGTCTCGCCATAGGCGAATCCATGCTCCAGCACCAGGTCCATCCATTCCTTCAGAATGGCCGGGCACGAATACCAATAGAACGGATGCTGGAAAACAATCACGTCATGGGCCCGCAGCAGGTCCTGTTCCCGCGGCACGTCGATCATGAAATCGGAGTACTCCTCATAAAGATCGCGCACCGTCACGCCCGCCACACTGCGCGCCGCAGCCAGCAGACGCCGGTTGCAGCGCGATTTCCGCAGCGCGGGATGCGCGAAAAGCACCAATACACGGGGTTCCATCTCCACCATGCCGGCGATCATGCGCGGCAGGCGGAAACTTACAAGTCCGGGGTCCGCCAAACCGCCGATCAGCGGCCCAGCACGCGGCGGATAGCCTCCTCCAGCTGGGCGATGCGGACCGGCTTGACGATGTGCTCCTGGAAGCCGGCCTCCTGGCTGCGCCGCAGATCCTCCTCCATGCCGTAGCCGCTCATGGCGATGCCGGGCAGCTGATACTCATCGCGGATCCGCTGCATGAGGTCATAACCGGTGGCATCGGGCAGGCCCAGATCGCTGACCACCAAGTCAAAGGGCTCGCCGGCCGCCAGCTCCAGAGCCGCGCCCACATTGTCCGCGGTTTTCACCGTGAACCCGCGGCGGCGCAGCAACTGGCTGAGCATGCGGGAGGTGTCGCCATGGTCCTCCACCAGCAGCAGCCGCCAGGAACGGGAGTCATTGCCGTCCGGATTTCCGAACGGTGCTGGCCTGCTGGCGGGCACATGGCAGCCAACCGGCAGTGTGACCGTGAAAACCGCCCCCTGCCCCGGTCCCCCGCTTTCAGCGGTGATGCAGCCCTCGTGCATCTCCACAAGGGCTTTGGAGATCGCCAGCCCCAGTCCCAGCCCGCCGAACTGACGGTTGATGAGGGGATCCCCTTGCTCGAAGGCGTCAAAAATCTTGGGCAGCACCCCGGGTTCAATCCCCTGCCCGTCGTCCCGCACCCTGACACGGACCCTGCCCTCCGGAGTCAGATCCGTATTCACACGGATGGACCCACCGGAGGGGGTGAATTTGATGGCGTTCTTGACGAGGTTCCATAGCACCTGCTGCAGGCGGGCCGGATCGGCGCTGACCGTCACCGGTGCCGGTGCCGGGGTGCACTCCAGCTTCAGGGACTTCTCAAATGCCTGCGACTGGCAGATGCCGCACACTTCCCGCACCAGATGGTTCAGTTCCACGGGCTCCAGCCGCAGGGACAGCTTGCCGCTGCTGACGCGGCTCAAGTCCAGCAGGTCGTCGATAAGCTTGGTCTCCAGCTCCACGTTGCGCCGGATCATGGCCATGTCATTCCGCAGGTTCGGCGGCAGCGAGGAATCCACCTCCAGCACGCCCACGGTCATCAGCACCGGCGTCAGCGGTGTCCTGAGCTCGTGGCTCAGCACCGCCAGAAAGCGGTCCTTGGCCAGATTGGCGGCCTCCGCCGCTTCCTTGGCCTCCTGAAGGACCTGCTCCTCCTTTTTCCGCTCCGTGATCAGGCGGGTGGAGCCGGCCACCGCCACAACAGTTCCGTCAGGACCGTAAACCGGGTTGTAAATATACTCATGAAAATCATCCACTCCGGCAGCGCTGGTCATGGAGGTTTCTCCCCGGATTGCGCGGCCGGTATGGATGACCTCCAGCAGTTCAGAATTCAGTCGGCGGCCCAGTTCCTCGGGGTAATCCAGATCAAAAACATTTTTCCCCACCGCTTCCTCCAAAGTCACCCCCCAGAGGTCGAGGAGCGGCTTGTTGGCGTAGATGACACGGGCCTCGCGGTCGAAGGTGTAGGCGAGATCCGACATGTGGGACAGTGTGGCATCAAACAGGCAGGCCTGCTCCTCGATTTTTTTTGAAAGCTCGGCGACCTCCTGCTCCCGGAGCTTGCGCTGGGTGATATCGATAACAACCCCGGGAAAATGCAGTGGTCTGCCCCGCGCATTACGCTCCACCTTGGCGCGGGCAGTCACCCAGCGGATGGTGTCGTCGCCGCACAGCAGCCGGCAATCCGTCTCCAGCTCCCCATCGGCACTGACCATCGCGGCCGCGATGCTGTCCTTCAGCCGTTCACGGTCCGCGGGATGCACGGCATGGAAGAACTCATTGATCGGGCTCTCAAGCGTGTCCGCCGGCAGGCAGAACATGCGGGCCAGGTTTTTGTCAGCAATGACAACATTCCTGGTGATATCCCAGCGCCAGGTGCCGATCTCCGCCGCCACCAGGATGGCTTCCACGCGTGCCCGGGCATCCCGGAGGGCCTCCTCCGTCTCCTTCTGCTCGGTGATGTCCTGCACCAGACCCAGCATGCCGGTCACCACACCGTTTCCATCACAGACCGGCCGGCCTTTGGCGGCCACCCACACGCGTGAACCGTCCGGACGGTTCACCCGGTACTCGATACTGTAGTCCTGCCGGCTGCGCACACTTTCCCTCAAAGCGGCCAGCGAGCGGGCACGGTCCCCCTCCTCCAGCAGCACCCGCATGGCTGACCCGGTAACCACTGCATCCGCGGGCACCCCATAGATCTCAGCCGTCCGGCCTGACATCCGCAGCACATCCGTGTCCGCCTCCCATGACCAGTCACCCAGCTTTCCGGCGGACAGGGCCAGGCTCAGCCGTTCGGCGGCTTTCTGCATATTGGAGTAAAGCTGGGCATTCTCCGTGGCAATCCGGCGGTGCTCCTGCTCACTGGCCCGCAGTTGGTCCGCCTGATGCAGACGGTCCAGGGCGATGGCGCCGTACTGGGATATGAGGCGGACAAACTCCAGATCCTGCTCCTCAAACGATGTCCGCGTGCGGCTGGCGAACGAAAGCGTGCCCAGCAGATCCTCCCCCACCACCAACGGGTAACAGGCATAGGCGGAAATGCCAAGCCGGCGGATATGGGCCACCTTGGGATCATCGGATTCCTGAAGATTGCTGACCACCACCGGCTGGCGCAGCTCCGCCGCCGTGCCGCACACCGTGGTGCCCCATTCCAGCCGCTGCAGGGAGACTGCAGCCTCCTGAGGAATGCCGGAGCAGGCCTGCAGCTCGAAGGCGTCCCTCTCCGGTGTGATCATGAAATTGAAAAACGCATCCACGCCCAGATGCGCGGCCACCCGGGGAAACAATTCCCGCATCACTTCATGCGGATCATGCGCGCCCAGCAGCCGGGCCAGGATTTCCGACAGCAGCCGGTCCTTTGTCCGCCGCTCCTCCCGCGCCTGCTCCTCCTTTTTGCGCTCCGAAATATTGCGCACGTAAAGCGACAGGATTTCCGGACCTGGATAGGCGCAGATTTCCAGCCAGACGCCCAGCGGGGGATAATAGATCTCCAGGACCCCCTGCCGCTGCTCCTCCATGGTCCGGCGGTAAAACCGCCCCACCTCGGAATCCACGATGTCCGGAAACTTTTCCCAGACATTGCGCCCCAAGAAAGACTCTGCCGAGCCATGCAGCGGGGCCACCAGCTTCAGATAGCTGCCGTTGACGTATTTGAAGTTCCAGTCCCGGTCCAGCGAGGCGAAGGCATCGCTGATGCTCTCCAAAGTATCGCGCAGCCGCAGCTCGCTGGCCTGCTGCTGATGCAGCAGATCGCGCACCTGGTACTGCCATTTCCGGGTGCGGGCGGCGGTCTCCACATGGCTGAGCAGGGTTTCCGGATGGAAGGGCCGCTCCAGGAGAGTGACATTGCCCACCGCGCCGTCCGTCATCAGCCGCCGCAGCCGCTGCCGCCCCGACTCGCCACTGCCGGTGATGATGGTTACCGGCAGATCGGACCAGGATGGCTGTCCCGCCAGCGCTTTTGAGAAATCCGCAGTGGATGCCGGGCCTAGCGTTTCCTCCGCCAGCATCACCATGGCGCATCCGCTGCCCATCTCCTGCCGGAGACCCGCCATATCCTGGCAGACGGTCACGGGGAACCCCGCCTCCTGCAGAAACCTCCTGGTCAGCCGGGCATCGTTTCCCGTGGGGGCATAAAGCAGAATACGCTTCTCCAGGGAGGAATCCGGACTGGCGAGGGAAAGCGCGGAGGAATCGCTCATACAGGATTGGAATTGGCCATGCCGTCCGCTGGAGGTTCCATGTGGGAGATGATCGGAATGCCCGTCAGCACACCCTGCATATGCACAAGCGGCTGGCCAATCACCACCCCGTTGGGCCCCAGGCTCATTTCCCGGATGGTGCGCTCGTGATCGCCACTGCGTTTCTTGATGACGGAAATAGCCTGCTTCACCGCGCCCCGGTCTTCAAAGTAGCGCAGCAGCACCACCGTGTCCGCCAGATAGGACAGATCCACCTTGGAATGCATGGTCCCGATAACGCCTGTCTGCGTCAGAATCATCAGGGAAATGACGCCTTGCTGGTTCAGATAGGCCAACAGCTCGTGCAGCTGCAGGTACAGGTAGCGGTCCACCGGCATGGCGTTGAGATAACCATTGAGGCTGTCAATCACCAACATCCTGACCCCCTCTTTATTCACCTGTTGCGCAATCCGGTGGGCGAATTCCCCTGGAGAGATTTCAGCAGGATCGACTTGCTGCAAAGTCACCAGCCCGCTTTCCACATGGGGCCGCAGATCCATGCCCAGCTGGGCGGACCGGTTAAGCAGCGTTCCGATAGTCTCATCAAAAATGAGCATCAGACTTTTTATGCCCCCGAGAGCGGCCTGCAGTATAAATTTTATGGTCAGCGTCGATTTGCCCGTGCCCGGCGGGCCCATCAGGATATTGCTGGTCCCCCGGTCGAGCCCGCCCCCCAGCAGTGCATCCAGCTCCTTCAGCCCGGATGCAAAACGGGTCCGCTCAAAATGGGTGAAACGCTGGGCCGCCGTCAGCCGCGGGAATACCGTCATCCCCCCCGTGCGCAGCAGCAAATCGTGATAGCCTTCCAGAAAAGCCGAGCCCCGCAGCTTATCCACGGTCATCTGCCGCCGCAGCACCCCATAATCCGGTGAAGTGCAGTGGAGGGAAATCACGCCATGGGCTATACTTTCCACCTGAAGGTCATTCTGGGCGGCCGAGCGGTCATCCAGAAACAGCACCGTGGTCCGGCGCTGGCTGAAATACTGCTTGAACTGGAGAATCTGCCGCCGGTAGCGCAGGGAGGTCTCCGCCAGCAGGCGCATCTCGGACAGCGAATCAAAAACCACCCGCCGTGGGTTCACCCGGTTGATCACCGCCAGCAGCGCCTCTGTGGTCCGGTTCAGCTCCACCTCGGAGGTATGGAAAAATGTGTGGTTTCCCTCCTCCTCCAGCACTTCCTGCATGGATGAAAGCTCAAAGAGCTCCAACCCCTCCAGATTCCATCCATGGGATTGCGCGACGATCTCCAGTTCCTCCTGGGTTTCCGACAGGGTGATGTACAGGCCGGTTTCGCCCATCCGCACACCTTCCAGCAGAAATTGAACCGCCAGCGTCGTCTTTCCCGCTCCTGGATCGCCTTTGATCAGGTACAGTCGGTGGACGGGAAAACCGCCGCCCAACACCTCATCCAGGCCAAGCACGCCGGTCGAAGCGCGGAGCGGCGGTGTGCGCGGTATTTCAGACGGGGAAACAGCGGATTGGGGCATGACTCGGATATGGCAGTGACTGTGGCTTCCAGGCGGGGGAAGCGGAACCCGGGCATTGTGGCTGCAACTTCTCCATCATCAATACGGCATGAGTAAAAATAAGGGCGCTTGAGTTCATAGTCTTCCCCGGTTGATTCCGGCACTTTGTGCTTCAGGCACAGCCCCGAAAGAAACCGGAATAGGGTTGCGCTGCCCGTCATTTGGCCCGAAGCAGCGGGTTCCATTTTTTTATTTATCATGAAGGTTTCGCGCAACAAGGACCGGATCGTCGCCATCGTGGGACGGCCAAATGTGGGCAAAAGTGCCCTCTTCAACCGCCTCGCGGGCCGCCGCATCGCCATTGTGCACGACATGCCCGGTGTCACCCGCGACCGCCTGACCGCACCCGTGAAGGGTTCTCGGATTCCCCTTCAGGTCATGGACACCGGCGGCATCGGAGCCACCTTGGAGGACAGTTTCGGCGCCATGGTGCGGGTGGAGGCGGAGATCGCCATTGCCGCCGCCGATGTCATCCTGTTTGTGGTGGACGCCTTGGCTGGCATGCACCCCATCGACCAGTCGGTGGCCGAACTGCTCCGCCGGCAGGGCAAGCCGGTCATCCTTGGACTCAACAAAGCGGACGATCCCAAGCACGACCACATCCTGGCGGACTTCGGCCGACTGGGGTTCAAACTCACCGCTGCCTTCAGCGCCGAGCATGGCCGCGGCATTGACCGGCTGATCCGGGTCTGTGAAGAGGCTGCGCCACCGGTGGAATCCGGTCCGTCCACGGACACGGAACCCCCGGCGGACGGGGAGGAGGGCCAGCCCGCCCCCCAGGCTGGAAAGGAAATCCGCCTCGCCATCATCGGGCGGCCCAACGTGGGCAAGTCGTCCCTTTTCAACGCCATCCTGAAGGATGACCGGGCGATGGTCAGTGAGATCGCCGGCACCACCCGGGACTCCATCGACAGCGATTACACCCACCGGGGCCAGCGGTATCTGCTGATCGACACCGCCGGCATCCGGAAGAAGGCTAAAATCGACACCAGCGTGGAGGCTTACAGCGTGGCCCGCAGCGAGCGCAGCATCCGCCGCGCCGACCTCTGTGCTCTGGTGATCGACGCCGAGCGCGGCGTGGCCGAGCAGGAGCGCAAAATTGCCGGCACCATCCTCGAGGAGAACAAACCCTGCATCATCATCGCCAACAAATTCGACCTCTTCCTGCCGGACGGCACCATGAAGGAGCGCCTCGAGGCGCTGGAGGACCATGTCCGCCGGGAACTGTTCTTTCTGCACTACGCCCCCCTGGTGGCGGTCAGCGCCAAGGAGGGGATGAACCTCAGCAAAATTTTCGGTGCCATCGATCTGGTGAAAAAGGCCAGCGACAACGGCATGAGCACCGGCCAGTTCAACCGCCTGCTGCAGGATGCCATTGAGCGCACTCCGCCGCCCCATGTCCGGGGCCGGCGCTTCAAGCTGCTCTACGCCACCCTGGCGCGCGAGGAGATGCCGCGTCCCATCATGGCCCCGCGGGTGGTCCTCTTTGTGAATCACGAAGATCTGATGCCCGCCACCTACCGCCGGTATCTGGAGAACACCGTGCGCGGCAGCATGGAGTACGAGGGGCTGCCCATCCGCTTCGACATCCGCGCCCGTGAGAAGCGTCAGGGCAATGTCCGCGATCTGTGGAAACCTGACACCCGCGGTACCGGAGGGCGTCAGGGCCGCCGCAAGGAGGATGCGGTGAGCGGCAGAAAGGTCAAAGAGCAGGAAAACAAGGGAAAGGAGACCGAAGGCCGCCCTCCGCGCTTGGAAACCGCTTTCCCAGCCCGGAAATCCGCTGCCAAAAAATCTCCCTCCGACCGCAAACCATCGGCCAAACGTCCCGCCAGCAAGCGACCCGCCGCCAAGCGCCCGGCAGGCAAACGTCCTGCCGCCAAGCGCCCGGCAGGCAGGGGAGCAGCGGCCAAACGACCTGCCCCCCGTGGCAAAACCTCCCTGCGCCAGACCGTCAAAAAGCGCTCCCGGAGATAAGCCGGCATGAAGGAGGCGCCTCCCGTTCCGGGCTTCCACATGTTGCTGAAACCGCCCTCTGTCGCAGGCGGACAGCGGAGGTGCGGGGGACGCACAGAATGGACAAGTGCCTGAGAAAGCGGTTGCGCGAGTCGTTCCAGTCAGGCCTCAGTCCGCCATATGGATGTCTATGTGCTCAAAGAAGGCCGGAGGCTGGGGCCTTTCGTGCCTTTCAAGGTCCGGGAACTGATGGAGGACGGGGAAATTTCGCCGTCTGACCTGGGCTGGGTGGAGGGAATGGACTCCTGGGCTCCGCTCGAAACCATGGAGCCTCTGGCCGGCTGGATGCCCCGCAAACCGGGGGAGCCGCCTCCCCTGCCTTCCCCGGAGCAATGGGCTGAAAAAACCGCCGCGGCCCGGTTGCGCCGGGTGGCGGAGACCAATGAGAAAGCCCGGCCCCTGCGGGCCATTCAGCGCTGGGTGGCCCGGCTGGTGGATGCCGCGCTGTGGAATGCCCTGGCATGGACAGTCGGGGTGCAGGCGGGGTGGCTCGATGTCTGGTCTTGGGTTCCCGGCATGAGCGGCCTGCTGGTGGCGTTGGTGCCGCCTCTGCTGTGGCTCCCGGTGGAGGCCACCCTGCTGGCTTTTCTGGGCACTACACCGGGCAAATGGTTTCTCGGCATCCGGATCACCGATGACCTGGGACAGAAACTGGCTTGGACCGCCGCCATGAAGCGGGCCGCCTTGGCGCATGTGACAGGCAATGGAATCGGCTTTCCCGTGGGCACCCTGCTGCCCGTCATCCAGTGGTCCCTGTCCTGGATGTTTTACCGCCGCACCGGCACCACCCTCTGGGACCGGGCCGCTGGATCGGAGGTTGTCCATACCGGCGTTCCGGCGATGGGCCTGATCACGGTCGCACTGACGGGCATTGGCTGGATGTGGGTTTTTATGCAGCTGGCGCTTCACGCCCCCATACCGGCGGACTTCCCGCCGGAGATGCGGGTGGAGGTGGAGTCCATGCGCCACCAGCTACAGGACATGGGGAAGGAGATTGAAAAACAGAGCCAGCAGCAGCCGCAAAGCCCCGCCGCTGTGCCTTCCCAGTCCCCTGCCGCCGGCGGCACGCCCGCGCCCGGCGCCACTCTTCCTGCGGATGCGCCAAAAACACCCTTGGAGCCGGCAGCGCCCCCCGCGGCGGAATCATCCCCCCAGCCGGCACCACCGCCGCAGGAGGCATAGAGATCCGCCTGCGTGATGTCATTTGATTGAAAAATTTGGTGAACTCACACGGACGAATTCACTAAACACCAGCCTGAAACAGTATCATTCCATCATCCAACCCTTGCAGCTTCAAGGGGAGTGCGCAAAGCGCTTCACTTCACTGGTCAAAGCCCCGGGACCGTCACTCTGTATAAAGGACAGTGGAATGGATCAGTTCCACAGGCCCATCGGCAGGGGCAGGCCTTTGGCTCTTGACAGCTGGCCGCTCCGGCTCTTTCCCGGAAATCCTCGTTAAAACAACGAGTCCCTGAAGATTTAAGGTTGCGCGTCTGTCCGGGCAGCAAAACGTGCCGGCAGCGTTTTCCAAATGGTCAAAGCCGCTCCAGGAAAAGCGTGAACTCCTGCCGGTTGTAGGACAGGTGGGTCCATGAAATGAGGGAAAGCCCGCCGGTCGCGGCCTGGCGGATTACCCGGCCTGCGATGTCCGTGATATCCGGGACCGAGGCGGCTTCAGGCAGCTTGAGCGTGAAGACCACCAGTCCTCCGGGCTTCAGAGACCGGATGAAGCGCAGGACCAAGGTCATGGAGTGCTGCGCGCCGCCGTTCATATCGCTCAGCAGGGCGTCGTAGCGCGCACCGGGCGGCGGCTGGAACTCGGAGGCGTCCACATGCACAAAATCCAGTTTGCGGCTGCGGTCCAGCCGGGGGTCCATCCAGGCGCGGTCCACAGCGGTCACGCGGTGTCCCCGGGCCAGCAGCTCGGCAGTCATGCCTCCGGGACTGGCTCCCAGCTCCAGCCAGTGGCTGTCCTCCGGCAGGGCGGGCCGGTGCAGCAGGAGGTGGTGCAGGGCCTCTGCGATTTTGGCCCCGGCGCGGCTGATGGTGCCCGGGGTGCTCTGGCTGATGAATTTGGTGCCGCCGGGGTAAAACCCATTGGCCTCCCGCGGGCTTTGGATGCCGGCGAAAAGTCCCGCCTTCCCCACCAGCACAAACAGCGTGGGAGCCTCCGGATTCTGGGACTCCGCCTCCTGGCCCTTCACCGCCAGCGGAGGAAACAGCTGCAGCACGCGTCCCCGGAGGTTGGAGGCCAGGCTTTTGTAATAATCCGTCCCCGCCACCGGGAGCAATGGCCCGGTCAGCACGGTTTGAGGGTGGTGGGCGGCGAATTTTCTGGCCAGCGCCTGGGCGGCCCGCTCCACAAAGTTCTCAATCTTCGGAGGCCGGCACGGCCAGCTGTGGTGCACTGGCAGATTCCAGCGCACAAACCGGGCTGCCTCTGTCCGCCGCCAAGTCTCCCCTGCAGCGGCGGGCAGCACGTGGTATTCCGATCCCAGCCGGGGGCTGGACTCAGTCCCCCCCAGCCCCTCCAGGATTTGGGGTGTCAGGCCAGCGAAGGTTTCCGAAATCCGGACCAGCCAGCCGGTGGGTTTCAATGGTCCCTGATCCTCTATTTTCTTTTCCGTCAGCATCACAGACCCTGTGGCCTTTTTCCAGCCTTGGTCAATGGGCACTCGGGGCTGGAGCCAATTCCGCTGCGCTTTTCCAAATCCGGGGCAGGCCGGAAAATTCAGGTGTATGGAAAATGGAAAATCCACCGCAGGGAGCTGAGGGAATCCTGCAAATTGCGGCGATGTTCAGGGACCAGCCTCCCGCCGGGAGGAGGATATAAATTCATAACCTTCATATTTTCAACGCCTTATGTATTTCCCGGCAAACGCGGCACAGGCTTTGCAGGGGAGTGGCCCTGCCACACTCCATTCATGCAAGCCCTCAACCGTAAACTCCTGCCCCTGATCAGTCTGATCACGGGGCTTCTGGTGATTGTTATTTTTTATTACGGGCAACCGGTCCTGATGCCCTTGGCGCTGTCCGCCCTGTTCGCGTTCATGCTGAATCCGATCGTGAACTACCTCCACCGCCGGCGGATTCCCCGGACCATCGCGGTGGTGCTGGTCACCCTCTCGGTATTCTCCCTGCTGGGTGGGCTGGGCTGGATTCTGGGAAGGGAGTTCAAGGCCTTGGCGGATGATTTGCCCAAGTACCAGGGTCACATCCAGCACCGCATCGAAGAGGTGCAGGGAGCCGGCAAGAAGGGAGTGGTGGGGCGGCTCACGGAGATGAAGGAGGCCATCGAAACCGCTACGGCACCCAAGGATGATTCCGCAGCGAAAGGCGAGCCTCCTCCCATGCCGGTGGTCATCAAAAACGATGAAACCCAGGAGCACTCCTTCCTGGGTGGGAACCTGATGGATTCAGCCGGCACTTTTCTAGGCACTGCGGCCACTGTGATTGTGTTCGTCATCTTCATTCTCCTGCGGCAGCAGGAACTGCGGAACCGCATCATGCGGCTGGTGGGGTTCCGGAATCTGACCCTCACCACCCGCGCCATGGACGAGGTGGGAGACCGCGTCGGGCGCTATCTGCTGATGCAAAGCCTTATCAACGGCATTTACGGGCTGCTGCTGGCGCTCTGCCTGCATTTTATTGGCATGCCCTACGTGGTGTTGTGGGGGGTGATGGCGGCGCTGTTCCGGTTTATCCCCTATCTTGGCCCGCTGCTGGCCGCTGTTCTGCCGGGTCTGCTCAGTCTGGCGGTGTTTGATGACTGGTCGCACCCCATTATGGTGATCTCCGTCATCGCCGGACTGGAGCTGCTGACCAACATGGTGCTGGAGCCGGTGCTTTATGGCCAGAGCGTGGGGGTGTCGGACTTCGCGCTGCTGGTGGCCATCGCCTTTTGGACCTGGATGTGGGGCGGCATCGGTCTGGTGATGGCCACGCCGCTCACCGTGTGCCTGGTGGTGATCGCCAAGCATATTCCGCAGCTGGAATGGGTGGATATCCTCATGGGCGACAAGCCGGATGTCCGGCCTTACATGATTTATTACCAACGTCTGGTGGCCCAGGACGAGGAGGAGGCCGAGGAGTTCATTGCCCAGGAGCTCAGGGAGAAATCCCCCATGGTTGTGGCGGATGAAACCATGCTTCCCGCCATCGCCTTGGCCAAGCGCGAGAGCCGCTATGACCACATCACGGAGGCGGAGGAGGCCAACATCCATGAAGTCAGCCGCCGCATGATGGCCCAAGTGACACAATCGCAGGATGAGGATCTGAAAAAAGCCAACCAAGTCCGGGGCGCGCCGGCGGACGATGCGCCGCTGGTGCTGGGCCGTGCGGTGGACGGCATGGCGGATCAGAACGCGCTGGAGCTTTTCGATACCCTGATTCCCGGCGGGCTGAATTTTGATATCGTTCCTGCCCTGCGGCTGAATTCAGAGTTTTTCAAGGAAGTCGCGGAGCGTCAGCCCGCCGCCATCCTGCTGAGCGCCACCCCTCCCGGCAGTCATGAAACGGTGAGGCTGCATCTGCGCCGGCTGAAGGCGCAGCATCCTAATGTCCGAGTGTGCATTGGCCGCTGGGGTGTGCCCGATGATGTGGCCAATCCCGATGGTCTGATTGAAGCGGGGGCAGCAGCGGTCTTTACAACCTTTTCCCAAGCGCAGAAAGCGTTCACGGATTGGTTTGGCGGCAAGGCACCCAAAGGGAGTGTGCTCCATAAACAGACGGCAAGCACGGAAAAGGCGGAGGAGAAGGAAAAAGAAAAAGATAAGAAAACCCCCGCTGAATCCGGGGCGGACACAGGCTCCAAACCTGTCAGCGGATTCCAGAAACTGGCGGAGGAGGATGAGCGCGAACCGGAACCGGTCACTCCCTTTCCCAAACCTATCCCGCTCAAAGCCATGGCACCCAACAAAGCGTCCGCCAAAACGGACAAATAATGATTCTTTGACTGCTTCAGGCTTCCACAGTGTCATGGAACTTCATCCCATACGGCTGCGGAAGTCCTCATAACCAAACTGGCGCACCGTGGACAGGGTCCGGCTTTCCGGGTCCCACAGACAGAAGGCCGGGTGCTTGACCCCGTTGAACATGCTCGTTTTGACCATGGTGTAGTGGGCCATGTCCTCAAAAATCAGCCGCTGCCCTGTGCTCAGCGGGGCATTGAAGGTATAATCCCCGATGATGTCCCCCGCCAGACAGGTGCCGCCTCCCAGGCGGTACTGCCAGGGCAGCTGGCCGGGGAGCCCTGAGCCCCGTATATCGGGGCGGTAGGGCATCTCCAGACAGTCGGGCATATGACAGGTGATGGACACGTCCAAAATCGCCAACTCCATAGCGTTGTGGAGAGTGTCCAGCACGCTGGAAACCAGGATCCCCGTGCCCAGGGCGACGGCCTCCCCTGGCTCCAGATAAACCTCCACGCCATACTTTTCCCGGATGCCGCGCACCAATCTGATGAGCAGTTCCACATCATAATCCGACCTCGTGATGTGGTGTCCGCCGCCCATGTTCAGCCATTTCACCTTTTGCAGCAGATGGCCAAACCGCTCCTCCACCCCCGCCAGGGTAGCCTCCAGAGCGTCGGAATTCTGCTCGCACAGAGTGTGGAAATGCAGGCCGTCCAGCCCGTCCAGTTCCTGCCCCTTCAGGGAGGCGGCATTCGATCCCAGCCGGCTGCCGGGCACGCAGGGGTCGTAGAGCGCTGTCTGGCCGGTGGAGACCTCGGGATTGATCCGCAGGGCGCAGCCGATGTGCCGCCCCTGGCTCCGCACGCGGTCGCGGAAGCGGCGGTACTGGGCCGGGGTGTTGAAGGAGATGTGATCCGCGATGGGCAGAATGCCGTCCATGTCCGCATCCGTGTAGGCCGGGCTGTAAACATGGACCTCCCCGCCGAATTTCTCGTGCGCCAGCCGCGCCTCCCACTCCCCGCTGGAGCAGGTGCCGTCCAGATATTCCCGGATGACGGGATACACCGGCCACAGGGAGAACGCTTTCTGGGCCAAAAGGATTTTGCACCCTGCCTCCTCCTGCACTTTCCGCAGATGCTCGAGATTTTTCCGCAGCCTCCCCAGATCCACCACAAAGGCGGGCGAGGGCACCAGCGCCAGGTCCAGCCCGGCGCAGACGTCATGATTGGGTCCGGCGATGGTCATTGTGTCAGTGGGGGTGTGCGGGGAATTCCCAAGGGGGGGCGCATGGATGGCACGGATGCCGGCCTTTGCCCACAGAATTGCTGAGGAAAAGCAGTCCCGCGCGGCGGTGCCTGTCCGCGGGGCCCTGTGGCTTCGGGAAGCGGCGGACGGGTTTGAGCAGAGCCCCTGTTTTCCATTGCAGCCCACGGAGGCGGGCGGCACGATAGCCGATGAGAAGGATCAAAACAGCGGTTATCGGAGCGAGTGGTTATTCAGGCATTGAACTGCTGCGCATTCTCCTCCGCCATCCCGGTGCGGAGCTGACAGCCCTCACCTCCCGGCAATCCGCCGGCCGGACGCTGGAAAAGGTGTTTCCCCGTTTCCGCGCCTGCGGCCCCGAGGCCAAACTGGCCTTTATCCAGCCGGACCTGGACGCCGTGGCGGCGACCGGCGCGGAAGCGGCGTTTCTGGCCCTGCCGCACGGGGTGGCCTCGGAATTCGCCATCGGCCTGCTGGAGCGGGGCCTGCGGGTCATTGACCTCAGCGCGGACTTCCGCCTGAAAAGCCCGGCAATGTACCAGGAGTTCTACGACCACCCGCACCCCGCCCCGCAGCTGCTTGAGGAATCCGTTTACGGTCTGCCGGAGATCCACGGGGCAGCCATCTCCACCGCCCGCCTGGTGGCCTCGCCCGGATGTTATCCCACCAGTATTCTCCTGCCGCTGCTGCCTCTGCTGCGGGCCGGGGTCATCGACCCCGCCAGCATCTGCGTCTTCAGCATGAGCGGAGTCAGCGGTGCGGGCCGCAAGGAGTCGATCCCCCTGCTCTTCTGTGAGTGCAATGAAAGCCTGCGGCCCTACAGCGTGCCGAAGCACCGGCACCTGAGCGAGATCGAGCAGGAGCTGGCCACCGCCGCCGGCCAGCCCGTGGTCATCACCTTCACCCCCCACCTCGTGCCGGTCACCGCCGGCATGCTGACCACTATTTACGCCACCCCCCTGCCCGGCCGGGAGGAAGTGGACCTGGACGCCATCTATCAGGAGGCCTACGGCGCGCAGCCCTTTGTCCGTCTGCTGGGCCGCGGCGGCCTGCCGGACACGCGGGACGTGGTGAAAACCAACTTCTGCGACATTGGCTGGGCGGGGGATGCCCGCACCGGCCGCCTGGTGTTGATGAGCGCCGTGGACAACCTCTGGAAAGGCGCGGCCTCCCAGGCGGTGCAGTCGTTCAACCTGATGTTCCAAATTCCTGAGTCCACCGGCTTGCAATCCATCTGACTTCCCCCTAATCCGCTCCTTTCCCACTTTTCCCCGGCCGCGCCCCATCCCATGAGTCTCAAGTCCAAACAATACACGGAAGTCCCCGGCGGCATCACCGCGCCTGAGGGCTTTCTCTGCCATGCGGTCAGCGCGGGCATCAAAGATCCCGCCAAACCCCGGCTCGACCTGGGACTGATTTATTCCACCGTGCCCACGGTCACCGCCGGGATGTTCACCACCAACAAGGTGAAAGCCGCCCCGGTGCGTGTCTGCCAGGCGCATCTGAAGCTGAACGATGTCCGCGCCATCCTGGTCAACAGCGGCAACGCCAACGCCTGCACCGGCCCGCGCGGCATCCAGGACGCCAAAGCCATGGCCACCGTGACCGCCCAAGCGCTGAATCTGAAGCCCACGCAGGTGATGGTGAACTCCACTGGCATCATCGGCCTGCCCATGCCCATCGACCGTATCACGGCGCAGATCCCGGATCTGGCGCAGGGTCTGTCACGTGAACGCCATCAGGCGGTCGCCGAGGCCATCATGACCAGCGACACCAAGCCCAAGGTGCTGGCCATCGAAGTGCCGCTGGGCAGCAAAACGGTCCGCATCGCCGCCATCGCAAAGGGGGCCGGCATGATCTGCCCCAGCATGGGCACCATGCTCTGCTTCATCACCACCGACGCCGCCATCGGCCTGCCGGAACTGAAAAAATGCACCAGCGACGGCGTGCGCAACACCTTCAACCGCATCTCCATTGACGGCGACACCAGCACCAATGACACCGTGCTGGTCATGGCCAACGGCACCGCCGGCAACCGCCGCATCTCCGCCGGCGGCCCGCAGTATCAGGCTTTCGCCGAGGCCCTCGAATACGTGATGAAGCGCATGTCGCACATGATCGTCAGCGACGGCGAACGGGTGACCAAGTTTGTGGAGATCGCCGTGCGCAACGCCGGCACGCACATGGACGCGCGCCGGGTGGCGGAGACGGTGGCCAACTCCCTGCTGGTCAAGTGCTCCTGGAACGGCAGCGATCCCAACTGGGGCCGGGTCATGCACGCCATCGGCTACTCCCGCGCCCGCATCCGGGAGGAGAGTATCGACATTTACTTCGACGGCCATATTGCCACCCGCAACGGCATCGCCGCCGACACCCCGCTGGACGTGCTGAAGGCCGCAGTGGCCAAGCGGGAATTCACGGTGACCATTGATCTCAACATCGGATCCGCTGATTACACCGTATACACCAGCGACCTCTCACAGGAATATGTGGACTTCAATTGCACGGAATACGCTGTGCGTGTGGCCTCTGACGATCAGGCGGGCGCGGTTTCACCCTGGCCCCGCCCCCACTGACGATCCGCTTCGCCCATTCCTCCGGCGAACTAAATGGCCTTCCGATTCTCCTTCCCGAAAAAACCGATCCACCATCCACCTGAATCCCTATGCGCGATCCCCGCATCACCCAGCTCGCCCGGAATCTCATCACCCACTCTGTCACCCTGCAGCCCGGCGAACACATTCTGATCGACCTCTACGATACTCCCGCCGAAATGGGCATCGCTCTGATCCAGGCGGTGAGGGAGGTTGGCGGGGTTCCGCTGGTGACGCTCCAGGACGCGCGGATCACCCGCGAGCTGCAGCTGGGCGCCACCGAAGCGCAGTACGGAACCCTCAGCGCCTGCCAGCTGGAGATGATGCAGCGCATGCAGGCCTACATTGCCATCCGCGGCAGCCGTAACATTACAGAGTCCGCAGACGTGCCCGCCGACAGCATGAAACTGGTCGCCAAAAAAATGCGCCCGGTCATTGACCACCGCGTCAAGAAAACCAAATGGTGTGTTCTGCGCTGGCCGAACGCCAGCATGGCCCAGCTGGCCGGCATGAGCACGGAGGCCTTCGAGGACTTCTACTTCCGCGTTTGCCTGCTCGACTACGCCGCCCTCCAGCCCGCCATGCAGGCCCTGCAGGACCTGATGGACGCCACCGACAAAGTGCACATCACCGGCCCCGGCACCGATCTGCGCTTCAGCATCAAAGGCCTGACCTCTGAATACTGCGGCGGCACCAAAAACATTCCGGATGGCGAATGCTTCACGGCACCCGTCAGGAACTCCGTGGAGGGCGTGGTCAGCTACAATGCCCCCACCATCTACCAGGGCATCGCCTTCGACAACGTGAAGCTGGAATTCTCCGAGGGCAAAGTCATCAAAGCCACCGCCAACAATACTGAGGCCATCAACCGCATCCTCGACGCCGACGAGGGTGCCCGCTACATCGGCGAGTTCGCCATCGGCTTCAACCGCGAGATCCTTCAGCCCATGCGCGACATTCTCTTCGATGAGAAAATCGCCGGCAGCTTCCACTTCACCCCCGGCCAGGCCTACGAGGGCGGCACCGACAACGGCAATAAAAGCCAGGTCCACTGGGACCTCGTCTGCATTCAAAGGCCCGACTACGGCGGCGGCGAAATCCGCTTTGACGGGGAGCTCATCCGCAAGGACGGGCAGTTCCTGCTGCCGGAGCTGCAGGCGCTTAATTACTGAGCGCAGCCAGCTGAGGCCGGCCTGCACCCCGCCATCCTGAAGGCCGGCCCGTTTTAACGCTCAACACCTGGCGGGCCGGATACACGGTGGAGGGTTTTGCCATAAGCGGGGGCAGGTTCACCCTCGACTTCAGCGGCACCCCCGGGATCACGGATTGGATCCTCCGGGATCCGGCGATCGCGAAAAAGCCTTCAACACCAATTTAATTCCCAAAACCCTGTTCTCCGGGGCTCCGCCCGGAACCTCCTGGGCGGTGGTGGATGTCACCAGTGCCGGCCCCTGCTGTTTCATGCCGCTGGAGCACGACTGAAAAGCGTGTCAGCGCAGGCTCAGCGCTCCACACGCTTGCTGCCGCCGCCGACCTCCTTCTCCACCTCCGGCAGGGTGGCCATGCTGGTGTCGCCGGGGGTGGTCATGGCGAGGGCTCCGTGGGCGGCTCCGTAGTTCACCGCCTTGGCGGGATCGTTGAATTTCAGGAATCCGTAGATCAGGCCGCTCGCGAAGCTGTCTCCACCGCCCACGCGGTCCATGATCTCCAGCCGCTTCCGGTCCGGCGCGGAGTGGAACTGGTCCTCATGCCAGCAGATGGCACCCCAGTCATTGATGGTCGCGGACTCCACGGTGCGCAGGGTGGTGGCGGCGACCTTGAAGTTGGGAAACTCCCGCACGGCCTGCCGGATCATCGCTTTGAAGCTGTCCAGCTCGATGTGGCTGATGTGCTCGTCCACGCCCTCCACCTCCATGCCGAGGCTGGCGGTGAAGTCCTCCTCGTTGCCGATCATGACATCCACGCTTTTGGCGATGCGGCGGTTGACCTCCTGGGCGCGGGCCTTGCCGCCGATGCTTTTCCACAGGCTGGGGCGGTAGTTCAGATCATAACTGACGACGGTGCCGTGCTTCCGGGCGCACTCCACGGCCTCGATCACCACCTCGGGCGTGGTGTCGCTCAGGGCGGCGAAAATCCCGCCCGTGTGGAACCAGCGCACGCCTTTGTTCCCGAAAAGATCCTCCCAGTCGATATCACCCGGCTTCAGCTGGCTGGCGGCGGTGTTGCCGCGGTCCGGAATGCCCTTGGCGCCCCGGATGCCGAACCCGCGCTCGGTGAAGTTCAGGCCGACCCGCACATTCCGCCCGATGCCGTCATAGGGCACCCACTTGATCCAGCCGACGTCCACCCCGCCCTGCATGATGAAATCCTCCACCAGCCGGCCCACATCATTGTCCGCGAAGGCCGTCACCACCGCCGTCCGCAGGCCGAAGCACTTCCGCAGCCCGCGGGCCACGTTGTATTCACCGCCGCCCTCCCAGACTTTGAACTCCCGCGCCACGCGGACCCGGCCCTCGCCCGGATCCAGCCGCAGCATGATCTCCCCGAGGGAAACGCAGTCGTAAACACAGGATTCAGCGGGCTTGAGCGTGAGCATGGCGGGACGGGTGCGGCGGTTGAGATTGGATCAGGATATGCTTCCGAGACTAGAAATCCCGCCCTGTGATGCAAGCCGGCAATTCTCCGAAGCCGCAGACCATAAGAAGCTGGTCCGGCTGGAACTGAATATTCCCGGAAAACGAAACATTAAAAGCCCGCGCTGACAAAAACGTCACATTTGGCGGTTCGACTTCCCATGGCGGTATTGGAGTATGGGCAAGTGCGTGACGGATTCGTCACCGCGTTTGCACCCCGCCATGCCTCCGTCCTCCTCCCCTCACATTCTCCGCGCCAACTCGGCCGCCATTTCCGCGCTGGACGAGGATGTGCGGCACATGGGCGCTCTGGCGCTGGCCAATCTGCGGCACGCCGCGGATGGACTGCTCATGCGCGACACCGATCTCTGCAACCGCGCCATCGCGGAGGACGAGGAGGTGGACCGCCTGGAGAAGCGGATCGACAGTGAGGGCCTGCAGATCATGACCCGGTTCGGCCCGGTGGCGGCGGATTTGCGGCGGGTGATCGCCAGCATGAAGGTTTCCACCGCCTTGGAGCGGATCTCCGATCACGCCGTCAGTCTGGCCCGCCGGGCCCGGCAGATCAACCAGCACCCTGTCCTGCCGGAAACCGCCGGCCTCGCACCGCTGGCCGATCTCGCCGCCGCCCAGCTCCGCGACAGCGTGGCCGCCTTCTGCGAAGGTGATTTGGAGGCCGCCCGTCTGATCCTGAGCCGGGATGCGGAACTGGATGCCGGCCATGAGGAGTTCACCCAGCGGATCATTGCCAAACTGGAGCAGGACAGCTCCCAGGCGAAGTCCTACGTGAACCTGCTTTTTGCCACCCGGTTTCTGGAGCGTATCGGCGACCAGTCCGTCAATATCGCGGAGGACACCGTTTACCTCCAGACCGCGGAGGACATCCGTCATCAGACTCCGGACTGAATAAAACCACCCCAGAGAAGCAGGTTTCAGAGGTCAGGCGGCAGGCACCCAGGCACCCGGTCAGGAAACTCTCCTCCCCTTTCCCACTCCCACTCCTCCCCGACTGAAAATTCCAATTCTTTTCCCTCCTATCCCTGCTCCATGCCCGATTCCCGCCACATCCTGACCTCGATGGAGGAGGCTCTGCGCAGCCTCGACTCCAGAATCGCCCAGATGGCCTCGCTCACGGAGCAGAACCTGGCCCATGCCATGCGGGGCCTGCTGGAGCGCAGCGCGGAGCTGTGCAACCGCGCCATCGCCGATGACGCCGAGGTGGACGCGCTGGAGAAGCGGATCGATTCGGAATGCCACGAGGCCATCCTGCGCTTCTCCCCGGTCGCCCTCGATCTGCGCCGGGTGATCACCTCCATGAAGGTCTGCGCCTCTCTGGAGCGCATCTCGGACCACGCCGGCAGCTTGGCCCGCCGGGCCCGGGCCCTGACCCATTCCGAAGCCCTTCCCGAGGTGCGGGAAGTGCAGGGTATTTATGAATTGGCGGCGGCGCAGCTGAAGCTCAGCGTGGACTCCTTCTGCAGGCGCGATCTCCCCCTGGCTCTGCGCATTGTGGACAATGACGATCCGCTGGACATCGCCCACTATCAGTTCATCGACCGGCTGACGGACGCCATCGCCGCCCACGGCGCGCGGGCGGCGGATTATGTGGCCCTCATCTTCATCACCCGCCTGCTGGAGCGCATCGGGGATCAGGCGGTGAACATCGCCGAGGACACCATTTACCACCTCACGGCGCGCGATGTGCGGCACGGCGGCAGCCTCACGGAAAGTGAGGGTTAAATCCCGTTTCCGAGCGATAGATTAAGCACGGTTTGGCGTTGTTTGACCGGGCCATTTCCCGTTCAGATCCCCATCCCCCATGCGCCGTTCACTCCTTCTGCTTTGTCTCACCAGTCTCACCGCCTCCGGTCAGGACCTTTCCGTGATCCGGTCCTCCGGTCCGCAGACTCCGGAGGAGCAGCAGGCCCGGATGAAGGTGCCCGAAGGCTTCACGATCAAGCTGTTCGCCTCCGAGCCCATGATCAACAAGCCCATCAACATGGCGTTCGACGCCAAGGGCCGTCTGTGGGTGAGCAGCAGCCACGAATACCCCTTCGCTGCGCCGAGGGAGCGCTGGTCCGATCCCGAGGGCACCTCTGTGAAGGACAGCCAGGACGGGATTTTCATTCTGGAGGACACCAACGGCGACGGGCTGGCGGATAAAAAGACCGTGTTCGCCGGCGGTCTGAATATTCCCACAGGGGTCCTGCCCTACAAAAACGGGTGCATCGCCTGGAGCATCCCGAACATCTGGTATTTCGAGGACACCGATGGGGATGATGTCTGCGACAAGCGCACCATCCTCTTCGGCCCCTTGGGCTGGGAAAAGGATGTGCATGGCAACTGCTCCAGCTTCCGGCTGGCCCCGGACGGCTGGGTTTACGGCACCCACGGCTTCAGTAACAACAGCTTCTTCCAGGTCCGTCCGGAAAACCTGCAGGGAGCCAAGCCCGGCGATCCCGGCACGGAGCTGAAGGTCAACTCCGGCAACGTTTACCGCTTCCGCCCCGATGGCAGCCGCATCGAGCTGTTCACCGGCGGTCAGGTGAATCCCTTCGGCCTGTGCTTTGACAAGCACGGTAATCTCTACAGCGCCGACTGCCACAGCGCGCCGATCTACCAGCTCATTCCCGGAGCCATGTATCCCAGCTTCGGGAAACCGGACGACGGCCTGGGCTTCGGCCCGGTGATGATCCACCACACCCACAGCGGCACCGGCATCTGCGGCATCACCTACCTCGACAGCGGGGTGTGGGGACCGGAGTGGGCGGACCGCATGTTCATCGGCAATGTCGTCACCAGCCGGGTGAACACCGACAGCATCTCCTTCACCGGCACCATGCCCCATGCGAAGGAGGAGGCGGATTTCATCACCAGCGACGATCTGTGGTTCCGCCCGGTCGATCTCCAGATCGGCCCCGACGGCGCCCTGTATGTGGCTGACTTTTACAACAAAATCATCGGGCACTACGAGGTGCCACTGACTCAGCCCGGACGCGACCGCGAGCGCGGCCGCATCTGGCGGGTGGTAAAGAACGGTGTGACCAGCCGCCCGCCGGCGGTGCGGGATCCGGTGGCCACCATGCGCTTCGCCTCCCGGTCCGGCACCTTGGATCTGCCCGGACGCGAGGCCATTGCCGCCCGTATGGACTCCGCGGATCCCTTTGAAAAGCGGGCCGCCATTGAAAGTCTGATCCGGCCTATCTCCGTTGACTGGCTGCCGCGCCTGATCAAAGCCCTGGCGGAGGCACCGGAGAACGATCCCGCCTTGAGCCATCAGATCCGCATCGTCATCCGCGAGCACCTGAAGCTGCCGGGGGCCTTCGCCAGCATTTCCAATCTCAATCTTTCCGGGCCGGCGATTGAGGATCTGACCGCCATTGCCCGCGCGGTGACCTCGCCGGACGCGGCGGAGTTTCTGTTCAGCCGTCTGGAGGCGCACCACGCCGATCCCGCCGGTGACGCCGCCTCCCTGACCCGTATCGCCTCGCTGATCCCCGCCACGAAGCTTGGCCCCTGGGTGCAACGGACCTATGCGGACAATGCCTCCGTCCAAGCCGATCTGCTGCTGGCCATTGTGGAGGGCGTGCGCCAGCGCGGCGACCTTCCCGACGCCTCACTGACCGGCTGGGGCAGCGCACTGGCCACCCAACTGCTGACCCTGCTGCCGGCGGACTCAGTCCAACCGTGGATCAACACCGCCTATCCCGAAGCCGCCGCTTCCCAGTCCCCGTGGACCGTGCAGAAGCGGCCGCAGGATGGTGGCGGGGAAATCGCCGTCATTTCCAGTCTGTCCGCTCCCGGTGAGGAGCCTGAGGGCCGCACCGGTGTGCTGCGCTCCCGGCCCTTTGCGGCACCCGCCAAGTTCTCGTTCGTCCTCTGCGGCCACAATGGTCCGACGGAAAAGCCGGCTCAGGGGCGGAATTATGTCCGCCTCGTGGATGTGGCCTCCAACACGGAGATCGTCCGGGCGGAGCCTCCCCGGCAGGATGCCGCCAAACGGCTGACCTGGGATCTCAGCGCCCATGCCGGCAAGCAGGTGATTCTGGAAATCGCCGACGGGGCCACTGGCAGCGCCTACGCCTGGCTGGGAGCGGGAGGATTTGAGCCACCGGTCATCACGGTGGAATCCTACGACACCGCCCGCCAGACCACGGCGCGGCTCACCCAGCTGGCCACCCTGCTGAAATACGCCGCCCCCGTGGAGCTGCGCGACAAGCTCGCCCTCTACCTGCCGCCCGCCAGTCCGCCCCCGCCCTCCCCCGTGACTCCGGAGCAGCAGGCGGAGACGGACAAACTGATCGCCGCCCGCAACGCCGCCTTCAACGCCGCCAAGCCGGACACCGCCCGCGGGGAGGCTGTTTTTATCACCAACTGCGCGTCCTGCCACTCGATCGACGGCAAGGGAGCCATCGTCGGCCCCCAGCTGGACGGCATCGGCAACCGCGGAGCCGCCCGTCTGCTGGAGGACATTCTGGATCCCAGCCGCAATGTGGATTCCCACTTCCGCCTGCACATCATCACCAAAAAGGACGGCAGCGTGTTCGCAGGCCTGGAGCGCGGCGAGGCCGGACAGCTGCTGATCTGCGTGGACGCCGCCGGCAAGGAGACCCGTATCCCCAAATCCGAAATCGCCACCAACGAGGAGACCGGCCTGTCCCTCATGCCCGCCGCCTTCGCCCAGTCCATCCCGGAGGAGGACATGCAGAACCTGCTGGCCTGGCTTATTGAGCACCGCACGGCGCGTTAGCACCCGATTCACCTGCGACAGGGGACGTCCGGAGCAGCCGGGCGTCCCCTTTTCCCGTTAATGGCCCGGCACCATCCCCGCCGCTTTTAGCGAAGTCTCCGGGCAGGATGCCGGTGAGCAAGTCGCCGCCATCCTCCGCGCCTGCTCCGACGAGCCCCGCTCCAAATCCGAACTCCTCCAACCCGCCGGCCTGACCAACGCCTAGCTGAATTACAAACGCCACATCCAGCCGCTTCTCACGGCCGGCCTGCTCGCAGTGACCCTCCCCGGAAAGCCAAAAAGCCGCCTGCAAAAATACCGGCTCACAGACAAAGGCCGCTCCCGGCTTTCCTGATCACCGTCATCCGCCAATTTCGTCCATGCCAAGCCTCCATCCCGGAGGCGCGAACAAACCCGGGGCATCCGGCATGGCTTTGGCAACTCATCAAGGCGCTTTGCCCCTTTTCCACCAAAGGCTTCATTTTCCCGGCCCTGATTCGCAACATACCGGATATTCTCAATCCAACAAAACCGGCAGTGAAAGCTCCGTGGTTATCGTTGATGCCCGCGAATGCAGGGAGAGAGTTCCATGATGGGCTTCGGCGATCCATTTCGCGATGCTGAGGCCCAGTCCGCAGCCTTCAATCTCCATCGACCGGGATTCAGGACCGCGGTAAAAACGGTCGAACACCCGCGACTGCTCCTCCTCTGTCAGACCGCGTCCGGAATTGGTGAACCGCACCACCGCCTCACCATGTCCCCTTTCCAGCTCCAGAGTGACATAGCCGCCCGGATGATTGTATTTCACTGCATTGTCCGCCAGGATAAGCAGCAGCTGACGGAGGCGGAATTTGTCACCCGCAACCCGGACGGCGTCACAGCGGCCCATGGAGACAGTCAGTTTCCGACCGTCCGCCAGAGCCTCCGTGTCCTCACGGGCTCCTGTGACGAGAGCGGTGAGATCGACCTCCCGGTGTTCGAAATGCTGCTGTCCTGAATCCGCTCTGGTCAGCAGCGAGAGCGCATCGACGATGGATGTCAGGCGGTGCACCTCATCCAGCATCGATGCCAGCTCATCCCTTTCCGCGGAGCCGATGGCGGTGAGAGGAAGACGCTGCTCAAAAGTGGCGCGGAGCACGGTGAGCGGCGTTTTCAGCTCATGGCTCGCGTGGAGCGTGAACTCGCGGATGCGCTGGAAGGAGCTTTCCACCTGGCGGCTCATACGGTTGAAGGTGTTGACCAGCCGGGAAAGCTCATCGGTGTTGCCTGAATAGGGAATCTGCCCGCCGTAACAGCCTTTCTGCAGCTCCTCGGCCGCCCGGGTCAGGTCGGCGATGGGAAGAAGCATCCGCCTGGTGAGCCACCATGCCCCCACGGCAACCACGGCCGCCGGACCGGTGCTCCGCAGGACAATCTCCATCAGCCTCCACCCCATGGACTCATTCCGGTCCTCAGGGCCTGTTTCCGGATCCCCGGGCTCGTGCACCAGTTCCTGCCATGAGAGCGCGGTGGTCAGGACCACCGTCAGGACGACCATGGCCGTGAAAATCAGAGCCAGACGGAATTTCAGACTCATAGAGGATTTCCCAGCACGTAGCCCAGCCCCTTCACGGTGTGCAGCAGTTTCGGCCCGGCTCCGCTGTCGATTTTTTCCCGCAGCCGCCGGATGTTGACCTCCACGATATTCGTGCCGGGATCAAACTGATACCCCCAGGCCTCGGACAGCAGCCGGGAGCGCGGGCAAATTTCCTGGGCATGGCGCATCAGGCATTCAAGAAGCCGGAACTCCTGGGGAGCCAGCGCTATTTTTTCCTTGCCGCGCCGCACCACATGCAGGGCAAGGTCCATTTGCAGGTCCTTCACCTCCAGCAGGGTTTTGGAATCAGCGGCGCGTCTGGTCAGTGCCCGGAGGCGGGCCACCACTTCCGTCGTGGCGAAAGGTTTGGGCAGATAATCATCCGCTCCCGCATCCAGCCCCTCAACCCGTTCCGTCATTTCCCCTCTGGCCGAGAGCATCAGCACCGGCACCGGGCAGTTCAGGCTCCGCAGCTGACGGACAAGGCTCAGGCCGTCGCATCCCGGCAGCATGACATCCAGGACCACCGCGTCCCAGGAGTTTTTCAAAATGAGATCCAGAGCCTCTGTTCCGTTTCTGGAATACATGACGTCATATCCGGCGCCCGTGATGGCGCTGCCCAGCAGCAGTGCCGTCTTGCGCTCGTCCTCCACGATCAGAATCCGTTTCGCCATATCATTCGGTGGGGTGTTGGAAAGGGGAGCGGACACGGATTACAGCACTGTCATTTGCCAGGACCAATCCCTGAGGGAAGCCTTTTGCGTGCTCAATCCGCCGCCGCCCTCCACTCTTTCCCAACGGGTGCTGTTTCTCAATGCCAATGAGACCACCCGTCCCTACCGCGTGGCACCGCTGGGATTGGCGTTTGTGGCTTCGGCCACAAGGGCAGCCGGACACCATGTCCGTTTCACCGACTGGCCGACAGGAAAACGGGACCGGAAGGCTTTGCGGAAAACGGTGCGTGAATGGCCGGTGGATATTCTGGCGGTGGGATTGCGCAATCTGGACAACTCGGATTACCACTCCTTTGAAAGCTATCTGCACCGTCCCGCTCAGCTGCTGGCGGAGCTGCGGAGGGAGCGTCCGGCAATGAGAATCATCCTCGGAGGACCGGCGGCCACTGTGGACCCGGGGACCGTTCTGCGGATCTGCCAGCCGGACCATATCATTCTCGGCGAGGGGGAGGAAAGCTTTCCCCAGGTCATTGCCAGAATGCTGGCGGGAGAGAAACTGCCGGAAATCATCGGCGCGGACATGGCAAATACCCAGCCCTTCCGGGTGGCCGTGACCCACGATATTCCCGCGCCTCTGCTGCACGGGTGGCTTCCAAGGCTGCGGCCCTACCTGCGCGGCGATGCCGGTTACCCGCTCCAGACGAAACGTGGCTGCCCGCTGAAATGCAGCTACTGCACTTACGGCCGTATTGAGGGAGCCAAATACCGGTTTCTCAATCCGGAAGCCATTGCGGACGAGGTGGCCGGTGCCATGGCCCGGGGTGTCCGGGACTTTGAGTTTGTGGACAGCACCTTCAATCTTCCGCCGCGTCACGCGATGGAGGTGCTGGCGGTTCTGGAGCGCCGGGGGCTGAAGGCGAACTTCGTCGGCACCGGGCTGAATCCCTGCAGGCTGCCGGACGAACTGCTGGCGGCCATGCGCCGCACCGGCTTCCGCAGCGTGATCCTGACCGCTGAGAGCGCGTCCGACACCATGCTCAGAAGTTACGCCAAAAACTACACCCGGCGCGGACTGCATGAAACCGTGGCCAAACTTTCGCGGCATGGACTGCGTGCTCTGTGGGTTTTCCTCGTGGGAGGGCCGGGGGAAACACCGGAGACCATTGAGGAGACCCTGTCGTTCATCGCACAGCAAATCCGCCCGCCGGATGCGGTGTACATCACCAGCGGGATCCGGATTTATCCCGGCAGCCCCATCGGCGCTGAAGTGAACGCCGGGATGTGGGCGAGGGAAAATCTCCGGACACGGGGAGATGACTCCCATCTGGAATTTTTCTACTCGAAGGACACTCCGCCGGACTGGCTGGAGCAGCGTCTGCGGACCTTCCAGCGGGCGCATCCGCATGTCATGCTTTCCTGCGAGGGCCACGGGGCGGCGGTGGAGAACGCGCTGCGCATCTTGCCTTACCTGCCGCTGCGGAAGCCTTACTGGCAATACCTGCCGGCCCTGAACCGGATCAAACGTCTCCTGCCGTTTCTCAACTGAACCCATCATGCGAATTCCACCTATAATTTTACTTCTGGCGGTTCTTGCCGCGGGATTCACCACCGCTCCGGCCGCCTCTGCCCCCGTCCAGCCGCCAGGAACCTGGACAGGCAGTTGCGATGTCTCGTTTCATGGAACCTCCACCCTGCATGATTTCGACGGTACAGTGAGGGCGGTGCCGCTGGAGGTGAAGGTGGAGCCGGATAAAAGCGGTCCCGTGGTGTCCGTCGCGGCCAGAGTCACGGTGGCGGACATGAGAACGGGTGACGATGGCCGCGACGCCAAAATGCGGTCCATGTTCCAGTCCTCCTCCTTCCCTCAGCTGGAGGTGAAAGTGGAAAAAGCCCCGGTGTCCCAAGCCCGGCCGACCGCTGGCGGCGCAGCGGGCACGCTGCCCGTGAAACTGATCATCGCGGGCAACGCGGCGGCGGTGAGCGGCCGCGTCACGGATTTGAAGGAGACGGCGGACAGCGTGTCCTTCACACTGAGTTTTCCGGTTTCGCTGGCCGCCTGCAAACTGAAACCGCCCAGTGTGGCAGGCCTTATCCGGGTGGGCGATGAGGTCACGGTGAAGTCATGGGTGTCCCTGAAACGCAAAAAATGAAACGTGTGGATATTGTCATGGTGGGGGGCGGACCAGCCGGCGGCATGATGGCTTGGAGCGCCGCGCGGGCCGGGTTTTCCGTGATCCTGCTGGAAGCTGGCGCGGTGCTTCCGGAAAGGGTCTGCGGCGCGTATCTGTGCCCGGCCGGCGTGCGGCTGCTGGCGGAGCTGGGTCTGCTGGAGCGGTTGACGGCGGGATGCCGTGAACTGCTCGGCATGATCATGGTTTCGCCGGAGGGCCGCCGCGTGCAGGCGGGTTTTCCGGCGGATGGCGGCGCCATCACCCACGGTCTGGCGCTGGACCGTCCGGGCTTTGACCGGCGCTGGCTGGAGCTGGCCCGCGGGGCGGGAGCCGAAGTGCGGATGGGTGCGCGGGTGATGCGTATGCATCATGCCGCCGGGGATGGAGCGTGGCGGGTGGGGACAGCGGATGGGCGGGAAATCCACGCGGAACTGCTGGTGGGCGCGGACGGGCGGAAGTCTTTTGTGGCCCGTCATTTAGGGGTCCTCCAAGCCCCCAAACGCATTCGGGCCGCCGCTCATTTGGATGTGGCCCCCCTGCAGCCGCTGCCGCCGTTCGGGCAGATGCATGTGTTCGCGGACGGCAGTTACGCCGGCCTCAATCCCCTCGCCTCCGACCGCGTGAATGTCTCCTTTGTCTGTCATCCCGAAGCGCTCCGGGATCACGGTGCCGCTGAATGGCTGAACAGCCGCCTGCGCGGCACCCTCCTCGGCGAACAAATCCCGGTTCTGGACAGCAACGCCAAATTCGGCATCACCTTTCCCGCAACCTCCTCCGTGAGCGCCGTCGCCACCGGGAATGCCGCTTTGATAGGCGACGCCTCGGGATTCATTGATCCTCTGACCGGCGAGGGGATTTACAATGCGCTCTGGACCGCCCAGGCATTGGCTGCCGCATTGGAGAAAAACCGGGGTAACCTTTCCGCCGCACTTCGCCAGTACACCGGCATCCGGTGGCGGACCCAATGGGCAAAGGCCGCGCTTTCCCATGTTTTCCAAGGTGTCATCCGCCGTCCCGTGATGGCCAACAGCGTGCTGCGGCTGCTGGCCCGCCGGCAGGGAGTGGCGGATGCCTTTATCGGCATCATCGGCAACACCCATTCCCCCGCCCGGGGATTCGCGAAAATGATCCGCGAAGCTCTCCGAAGCCGCTCCGATGGCGACGCCCATGGTTCCTCCCCCCATCCCCGCATGTCCGCCCACATCAATCACATCGCCTGCGCGTCACCGCTGAATAACCAGCAGGCCGCATTCCTCGAGTCCCTGCCGCACTGGGTGGGTCCGCCCGCCATCGTGGAAAAACTGCGGCAGGTCGCGGCCAACAGCGGCATCCGGAGCCGGCACAGTGTTCTGGAGTCGCCATTTGGCCCCCCCGGCAGTGGCGCGTTTTATTCCTACGGGCAATTTCCCGGAACACAGGCCCGCATGGAGGCCTACCGCCGCTATGCGCCGCCTCTGGCGTTCGAGGCCGTGAGGAGGCTGCAGGCGGAAGCCGGTCCCGCCGCCGCGCAGCCCACGCATCTGATCGTCACATCCTGCACGGGATTCTACGCGCCGTCGCTGGATATTGATATTGTGAGGGAATTCAGTTTCTCCCCGACCGTCAAACGCACCCTCATCGGCTTCATGGGCTGCCATGCGGGACTTGTGGGCCTGCGCACGGCCTCGGATATCGTGAATGCCGATCCCGCCGCCACTGTGATGGTCGTGAATCTGGAACTCTGCTCGCTGCACCTTCAGCAGACCCTCCTCATGGACCGGCTGATTTCGTTTCTCCTGTTCGCGGACGGCGCGGCGGCCAGTCTGGTCACTTCGAAACCGGAGGGCCTGCGCATCGACGGCGCCTGGAGTCATGCCAGTCTGGAGGATTCGGAGCGCATGGCCTGGAATATTGAGGACAGCGGCTTCGCCATGACTCTCGACGCCCGGCTTCCCATCCGCATCCGGCAGTTTCTCTCACGGCATGCGGAATACGGCAGTCCCGCAACAACGGGTCCTGCGGACCCTGAAACCCTCTGGGCCGTACATCCGGGGGGCCGCCTCATCCTGGACAGCGTGCAGGACGCCTTTGGCCTGAGTGATGCCCGGATGGCGCCCTCCCGCCGTGTGCTCAGGGAATACGGCAACATGTCCTCCGCCAGCGTGCTTTTCTCCCTGCGGGAGCATTTGCTGGCCGCGGATGCCGTGTCCCGTCCCGGACGGGCTCTGGCTTTCGGGCCCGGCCTGACCATTGAGGGGGTCAATTTCACTAAAATCCCCAAGCCCGTGCGGATAAAGGCACGACCCGCCCGCCAGGAGTCAGCCGTGGAAATCACAGCATAGTCAGTCGGATGGCCGTCTTTGATCATCAGCACTCAAAACCCTATGCCCATGCCCATGACACTGGCAAAACAGGGCCTTCCAACGGTGTGGGCACAAATTCCCACCTGTTTCACCGCTCCAAAATGAAAAATCTCCCGCATCGCGCATGGGGTTCATTGCTTGAAAATCCGATGGAGACTGATGACGGGATCCAATCTCAATCAATCATCCAAACTATCATATATTTTGAAGAAAATGACTGATTTGTTACTATAATTTTCTTCCCCTTCATCCATGAGTGGATTAAGATCCGACCTATAACGTTTCCGGACGTGAACCGTATTTAATAGTTATAAAAACCGCCGTTAACTCCTGGCTTAGTCCCGTCCCCCACACCCTATCCGCAGTCCCCGTGAAACGCCGCCATCCCCTTCTCCTCGCCAGCCTGTTCGTGCCCGGAACCCGGACCGTTGCGGAAGCCTTTCCCCAGGACTACGATTACAGCTATCAGCTTTATCAGGAGGACGATGACCGGATCAGGGTTCAGTCCCATTACGTCCGCGCGAAGCTGGATATTCTGGATGGAACCAGTTTCCGGTTTCAGTATCTCAACGACACCATCTCCGGAGCCTCGCCGACCGGCGCGCTTCCCGGAGGCTCCCAGCCTTTCCTCGCGGATGTGGAGGATGTGCGGACGGGGATCCTGGGGGCGCTCGCGCAGCAGATCGGAAACCACCGGGTGGAGCTCGAGCTGTCATACAGCGAGGAGCATGACTATATTTCCCGGGGTTACACGCTGACCGACGCCGTGGATTTGAACCAGAAAAACACCACTCTGACCTTCGGGGTGAATTATCTGGACGACACCGTGGAGGTGCCGATTCTGGGCGACAAGGGCAAGGAGAGTCTGGATTTCTTCGGCGGCGTGTCCCAGATCCTGGGTAAAAACACCGTGGTCTCCGGCAATGTCACACTGGGATACAGCAACGGTTATCTCAATGATCCCTACAAAGTGGTGCAGCGGGACGAAATACTGCATACCCCGGACATCTCCATCGACGCCGGGGATGGAACTTTCATCGTGATCCCGGGAGTGGATGTTCCGGTGGTCAACATCTACCGGGAAAACCGTCCCGACACCCGTTTCCGGCAGGTGTATCAGCTGGAGGGGAAACATTATTTTGAAACACCGGGAGCCACCGTGGATCTTCTGGGCCGCCTCACGCACGATGATTATGGCATCACTTCGGAAATGGCTCAATTTGAATGGCGTCAGGAACTGGGTCCGCATATTCAATTGATTCCTTTTGTCCGTTATTATCATCAGAATGCCGCCGACTTTTTTGTCAACAGCCTGAACAAACTGAAAATAGGCACGCCTGCGGATGGCGGTTTCAAGTTCCAAGCCGAACGGGGATGACATGAGAGTGTCCGCAGGTGAAGGGAGTGGTGACCAAACCTATCCCCCCTTTGAAAACCTACGGACACCT
>JAQGPJ010000043.1 GCA_028293125.1 Verrucomicrobiales bacterium
ACTGCCAAGAAGTGGCTCCGGTCCATCGGACGCCCGCTGGCACCCGTGGGCCGTCCTCCCGCCGTGGGGAGGTCTGGGGCCCGGTTCGGACGAGCTGCCGCCCTTGGTCGCCGTGGTGCGGGGATTCTGGTGGCTCATGGGATGTCATGGAGGGCCCGCGGTGAAGCCGGAGCCCTGACGGGGACGCCCCCAGATTTGGGGCGGTCTCCGGCGGATGGGCTCCCTGCGCGGTGCCAGCAGATTTGCGGGCACCGGCAGGGGGCAGGCGTGACGGCCTGAAATCTCAGGACGTCCAAGCCAGGGAAGGCCAGCGCTCAGATTTGAGGGCTGCCGTCATCTCCGGAGGCCGGCTCGGATTTGAGCTGTCCCCCTTTCGCGGCTTTGGCTTTCAGGACGGCGCGCCTGCAATCAAGCCAGGCGGTGACCCGTTCCCTCACCCGGGCGGCCACCTCCGGATCCGCGTAATCAACCACGTTGTGCGCCCACTCCGAAAGGAGCCGGTTGGTTGGGCAGTTGAAATCCCTCACCAGATCCGCAAGCTGCCAGCTCAGCAGATCGGCCGGCCGGATTTCCAGCAGGTCCGCGAACTTGATCAGCTCCCGGCTCAGGGCGGCGCTGACCTTCAGACGGGGCTGCCGGCGGAGGGCCCTGGGCGCGCGGCGGCGGAATTTGCGGGGAGCGCTCATTGGGCGGACCCTCCTTCCCATTTGGCGGCGAGGGTTTCGACCCGCTGCCAGATATCCGCCTCCAGAGACTCGGAGATGAGCTTCACAGCCTCCGAGCCGCCATCCTCCAGAGTGGCCAGCAGGCTGATGGCTTGGGTAAATAGGACGTTGGTCCCGGTGGTCAGCCAGACCTCCAGAAACCTCCCCTGCATGTCACGGGGGAGAAGGTCGGCGACGGTGGGAGCGGTCTCCGATCTGTCTGGCGGCCAGCCGAGGCCGGCGCGGCCCGCGGCTTTGTTCTGGGCCTCGGTGGACCGGTCCGGCGCTTTGGCTCCGGAGAGCAGCAGCTGCAGGGCGGTGTCGATCAGCTGGGGGGCGGGCATGCCGGTGAGGTGGACGGCGTGGGCCAGGCGGCTGGCGGTGTAGCGGTCGAGGCGGATTCGGGCGGCGGGAGCTATTCCGCGAGGATTTGAGCCAGCTTTTCTTCGAGAGCGGAGAGAGCGAAGCCTCGGGGGGCGGTTTGCTCGATCTCCCAAGCTTGGAGAGTGCGGACTGACATTCCGAGATGTTTGGCAAATTGGCTTTGCGACATCTTTAATTTTGCGCGGGCAGCTTTCAGCTTGCGGGCGAGTTCTTGAGACATGACGATGCTTCATGGTATCTGAGTAGGTTAAGCTACTGGTGCCGAGGCCCGGTGGAGTGTTGATCGCACTTCTCCGGGCCGTCTCATTTCCACCCGCAGCACGGGCTTCAATGGAGGAGTTATACTTGTTTATCGTATAGCCCGCAAGAACTTTTTGCGGGAATTTTCATTTGGGGACGGATCGGTGCTGAAATCACCGGTTCAGGCCGCAGGGCTTTGTTGGTCGGCGGGCGGTGGCTCGGCGGGCAAAGAGTAAGAAGCGGGGAATCTTGAACCGGGAAAAAGTTCGCTGGCGAGAAGCCGCACGGCCTCTGAAGCCTCAATGCATTCACGCAGGGCCAGATCAATTCCAGTGAACATGGCATCCGTGTGTTGCTTCAGAGTGAAAAATACCGCAGGGGGACCAGAGGCTGTAGTTAAGCCAGTCTTGGGATCAAATTCTTGAACAGTAATCATTTCGTCGAATTTTGCACGATATTCGCTCCGCTCCTGCGCTGCCGAGCACACTCCTCGGTAATCCGTATCTGCAACGTAAAGCTTCATGATCACATCCGACTTATTGTGATCAGCAAGAAATGACAATGATGCCATATCAACAAATGCATGATCAAAAGTGTGGCCAATGCGTACAATCTTCAGCTCACGTTGCTGAAGATTCTTGAACGGGAGGTAATGCCGCCGCATGCTATTAAGTGATTTTATGTGGCACATCAGGACGATTTGCGCCTTCATGAGCGCGGAACGATTCGCCTTCGTTTCATCCTGCCGCGCTTTGTGGCGCTGATAGTAAAAGGCCAATGATGCACCCAAGAAAGGACCGACGAAAAGTTTGAGAATATCCAATAGTGCACTCATGCGCGCGATTGTATAGTCACCGGCCGGAGCCTCAAGAACGGAATCGCGCCACCAGAAAAGCGGCGCTCTGGATGCTGGATAACCAAGGTGGCCGGCGGCAGGGACGCGTTTCACTGCGGAGTCTGCGCCGGCCGGCGTTCCCCATCAAGGCTCCCGCCCTCCGGAGTCAGAATCCATTTCTGCTTCAGTTCATTGTTCCACTGGTCCACCAGCATTGCTTTCAAAATGGTCTTCTTGGTTACATCAGGCCAAGAATTGCTTCCTTCCGCCTCCTGCTTTGCCTTGAAAGAGCAGGACACCAGCCGCGCCAGTATCCACGGGCGCACCTCTTCCGGAGGGTATATGGACGCCGTCATGTTTCGTGCCATTATTTTGCACCACGCGGACACGCATTTATCCAGCTTATCGGAAGGCAGGACGTCATCTGGAGGAAATTCACACTTCCACTCCAGTATTTTTTTCGCTGCAATTAAGTCCAGCCATTCGGCAATCAGGAGCCATTGATTTTCCATGCGCTGAGTTTTGAGTGCCTTTGCCGCTATAAGTCAATAGTGCTCAGCCGCAGGCGGACAGTAAAAAGGCCGGTCACTTCGACCGGCCAGATTTCCTCAGAAAGAAGATGATGTATTGCGTTGTGATGGGCGACCCGCTACTGCTGGGTCAGGCCGAGCGATTAAGCTGCGGCAAGTTTTTGTTCCAGCTCTTCAATCCAATGGGAGAAAAGGCCGCATGCGTGGATTTCCGCGTATTGGCGCTCCTTCGGAGTTAAAGGCAACCTCGTTTGCGCATCGGCCAACATTTTCCGAGCACGATTCAACTCTTTTGTCCATTTGAGGGCATCAGCCTCCCGGGCTTGGATCTCGCCGTCGTAGCGGCTCCGGTCTTCTTCTGCGCGGTCAAGCGCCGTTTTATGATTCATAAGATCAATCGGGTTCATGGCTCCAGTGTCTAGATCGATCAGCCTCTGAAGACGCGCATCAGCTTCAATTTTCCCTTTCAGCAATTCCGGTTTGGTCAATTTGGATGTCAATATCATATTATTTTCAGTGTTGTGCACGCAAAAGACCGCACAGGTAGAGGCTGTGCGGTCTTGCGCCAAAGGTGCTTAGGCGAAACCGATCACTCAGCCTCTACGCAGAGCAACCTTTTCGGGCGTCGGAAGGTTATACGGCTGCACCCTTGGTGCAATTATTTTATTGATTTTAATTTATCAGCAATAGCAGGGGCAGTGCCGGGCAAAAAGATGGCCTCAAATCCGAAGGCGTCTCTCCGCGCCGGGTAGCCAGCAAATCCGCTGCTTACTGCCGGCGGCGGCGACCTTCAAAGATGCCCCCAAACTTGGGGCCATGTCCACCGAAGCGGCTCCATGGCGGGAGATGTGTTCAGATTTGGACCGATCCCGACTGTCCGGGCTCCGGCATGGATCGACCGGGATTTTAGCCGATCTCCCCGCCGCAGAAGTTATGCTCAGATTTGAGCGTATCTCCCGGATGGTCGGGCCGGGCACATGCCAGCAAATCTGCTGGCATCTCTGCCGGGGAGGAGACTTGGAATTTTAAGTTTCCTCTGGCGACGATGCCGGCGGGAATAGGTAAACGCAAATTTGCGTTGTCCCCGGCCCGGCTCCGTGGCGGTGAAAGCAGATTTGCCGGCTCCTCTTCGCGCCCTCGGACGGTGCCCCCAGATTTGGGGTGGCCTCAGATTTGAGGCTCCTCGGAAGGTGGGGAGACGCCCTCAAATCTCAGGGCGTTACGGTCGGGGGAGGAGCCCCCAAACTTGGGGGCTGAGATGTCAGAGCCGGAAGGGCGGGAGATGGCTTCGCGGGAAAAGATGCCCTGAAATCTCAGGGCATGTCCGGCGGGCCGGCATCGAAACGCCTCCAAATCTGGACTAGTCTCCGGAGGGAATGACCGCCGCCAATCCCGACAGTCATTGCCAGCCGGCACCGCTGAGCGCAAATTTGCGTTCGTCTCCGGAGAATGACCCTCAGCAGTAATAAGGGTCATTCCGGCCCGGTGATTACCATCAGGACTGCTGAGGGTGAAAGGGGTGGCATAGTATGCCCACTCCCGGCCGGCGGATAGATGAGAGGGCGCAAACCGCACCCCATACGCGGGCGGACTTGATTCATAAAATTATGCGGCAAGTCCCCCGCCAGGGCGGGGCAGACCACATGGTTGATAAAATTATCAAGCAACTCCCCATGCCGGGAGGCCCTGACATTCTCACTCCATTTTTGTGACATTTGGCTGTCGGGGCGGGGAATCCTGGACGGAAAAGGGCGGTTTTGGCCGGCATTCCACCGGATTTCTTTCTGTATGGAGTCCCTCAAACCGCACATTTTGCGGACTGAAAGGCTGCCCGGCCCCGCTTTTGTGGCCGATCAGTCCGCTTTTTCCTGTAGTTCAGAACGGATTTTGGGGTAAACCACTGAGGTTGTGCTGGTTGGGCAAATCTCACGTCACCCCGTTTTTGTAGCGGAAGCGGGACCGCCTCCACGGCGAGACGGCCCAACCGGAGGCGGGCCATTCCAGCCGATTTTCGGGCCGGCTTGCGGCAAAGGGCGGGTATACTGTGCCACCCCTGCCGGCAGCTTGGGCGGCAGAGTAGCCCTGAGATTTCAGGGCTGCGCCTTTCCTCCGCGCCAAAACCCCCGAAAACCCCAGAACCTCCTAATTCCATACTGGGGGGGGTTATCGTTTTAAACGAGAGGGGTGTAGATACTGTCTACCCCTCCCGGCCCGCCCGCCGGCGCTCCTGTAACCACTGCTTACACCAGCCCGTCCAAACGCCAAAAGGGGGTCCAGATTATGGACCCCCTTTGCTTCCCGCCTCCGCCCGCGCCTCAGAACGAAGCGCCGGCCGCCCGCTGCATCTTCACGGCGCGCCGGATTGATTCAGTCCAGTCGAATTGAGATTTCGAAGAGGAGGCCACACTTTGAACGCCAGGCGCTGCGGCAATGACGGACGCTGGTGTTGCCAGCCCCTTGGCCTTCATGGCCTCCCACCGCTGCTGGAACGGGCCCGGAGGCAATGCCGCGGCGGCTGATGGCGCTGCTGCGGCGGGGGCCTTGGCGGCGGCATCGATCGCCTTCAGCCGCTCATGCTCCACCCGGTTCTCCGCCGTGTAGCCCTCCCGCTTCATCCGGTTCACCAGGCGCGTCCAAGGGCATGCCTCCTCCGTGATGGCCGCCGGGGTTGGGGCCGCCTGCTGCTGCTCCTCGCGATGGGCGGCCATGAGCAGGAGCCCCCGGTGTGCGCCCGGCTCATACCGTTCAGCCTGGACTGCGGCGGACTCCGGAGCCGAAGGAGCCGGCACCTTCCCTTCCGCCATTTCCTCCTGCTCTCTGAAATGCGCCGCGGCCAGCAGGCATGCCCGGTGCCCGCCCGGAGCGTACCGCCTGGCTTCGGCCGCCAGTTCCTCCGAACTTTTCCGGGCGATCTGTTGCCACTGGCGTGCGGCGATGGAGGTGCCGGTTTCACCATGCTTGGCCGCCGTCTGCTGGGAGGGCGTGGGGTTCCGGGCCGCCTCGGCGAAGTCGGGCGCTTTGGCGGCATGGTCGAAGTGACTTTTGGCCAGAGCGAGAGGGCTTGTGGGGCCACGGCTGCCGGCGGGATCCTGAGTGTTTTGGTTTTGGTTCATGTCGATATATCCTATGTGGTTTGGTAAAATGAGGTTGTACGTGGTTTGAGTCTGCGGTATTAATTGGCTGTTCCGGTTGCTTCCGCTCGGCAGTGGCGGAGGGGAGCAATTAGTCATTTGCACACGGCCCCAGGGTTTCCGGACCTCGGGGCCGCGCTGCTTTCGGGCGGGTCAGTTCAGATCGGGACGGCTGGGCTGGGAATCCTCCAGCAGGGTTTCAGGGGCGGGCTCCGGGTCCTGCTTCGACCCCTCATCCGGATCCGGGGTCATCAGCCACTGGAAGCGGTTATTGGCCATGGTGGAATGCCTGGTGAGATATCCGCTGTAGCTGTGCAGAAACTCACAGGCCGCCAAACGGATTTCCAATGGGTGATCCTGCCGCACCTCGTCGGTGAGCGCTAGGCCATCCCCCCAGGCTCCCAGCTCCTCGGCCAGCTCAAGGTAAAGCCGGAGGGATGGCTCCATGGAGAGCATCAGGCGCACGGGAATGCTCTCCAGACAGCGGAAGCCGTCCAAAGTGCGCTCCTCACGGAGCAGGGATTGGGCATCGGCCAGCCGGGCCAGAACCTGGGCTTCGGTGGTGATTTTTTTCGTTTTTGGTATCGGTCTCATGGTGATGGAGTGAGTGTCAGTGGCGGCTGACCTGTTTGGAGGGTGAGAGGTTATCCAGTTTCCGGTTCATGCTGGTCAGCGTGCTCAGGATGGCGGTTCCAATGGCCCCGCCTGGGGATGATGTGCCGACGGGGCGCTCCTGCGGCTGGCTGTCCGTGGAGGGCGCGCTGTCCCCTTTGAAGCCAGCCCCACGGATGCGGCGGTTGCGCTTTTGCATCTGATCCAGACCGTCCAGCCCTCCCTTGCCGTCACTGCCGCCCCACGCAGGGCCGGATTTCTCCTGGCCGGGCATCGGCCTCCAGGTGCCGGTGGCCGGATCGGGAATTCCGCCGTGGACCGTCCCTGACGGGGCGATGGTTTTGTATTGGGTGTTCCCCAGATTCCGGAAGCCGGGATCGTCCAGGCTGAAGGGCTTCGGCTCGGGTTCGCCGGGGCGCTTTCTGCCGGCGCCACGGATGCGGCGGCGGTCGCCGGGGTGATCAAGAGAGTACTCCTTCTCAGCAAAGCGGCGGGCATCCTCACGGTCGCCTCCGACATCGGCAAACCGCTGTTCGGCGATTTTCCCAATGTCCTTTTCCTTCTGGAGCTTGTCGGCCTCCTTGTTCCGGCCACGGGCGCGGAGCTCCTTGATGTGCTGGTCCTCATCCTGGCTTTTACGATTTTTGTCCTGCTCAAGGTTTTTGGTGACGGCGTCCAGCGTCTCCGACGTGACACGCTCCACGGAGCGCCAGAAATCCCGGATGCGCCGCTTGGATGCGGCGAGAGCCTCACGGGCGGCCTCATCCGCCGCTTTCTTTTCATCCTCGGCCTCCTTGGTGGCCTTTTGGATACGGGCTTTGTTCAGCTGCTCCTCCTTTTCATTGAGGGCTTTCTGGTCAATGATTTTGGCGTCCCATGCGGCGGCCTGCACGCCGGCAATGGCTTCCTCCCGCTCCTTGGCCTTGGCTACCATCAGCTCCGTGGCGGCATCACTGGCCTGCTTCAGGCCATCCTCAGCCGCCTTCAGCTGGTCCATCTTCGGGCTGCTCCCCGTGGCTCCGGCGGCCTTCTTTTCCCCCTCCTGCGCGGCCCGGTTGGCCTCCAGCGCCTTCCGGTTCTCCTCGGCCGATTGAAGGGCCTTCTGATATTCGTAATCGGCATAGTCCCTGATGAGCTGGGCCTTTTTGGTGATCCACTCCTTTTCAAGGTCCTGCAGCGCCTGAATGCGTTTGGACTCGTCATCCGTTTCCTGATGGGTGCCCTCGATCTGGACGCGCTTCAGCTCCATGGCCTTTTCCTGCTGGTCCAGATTCCGCTGAAGGGTGGAGTCCCGGCTCTCGGCTCCGCTCTGCTGGGCCTTCACCCGGTTGGCCGCGTTCTCTCCCTGGACCCTCCCGGACTCCGCCGCATCCTCCCGCGCCTTGGCCAGCTTGTAGGCTTTCAGCCGCTCCTTCTGAACGTTGAAGAACTGATTCGAGGCCTCGACCTCCTTATCAAGCCCCGTGATCCAGTCGCCGATCAGGTCGCGGATTTTGGTGGGATTGGCGACGGCATAGCCAACCGCGACACCGGCCACCACCGCCGCCGCCGGCCCCAGAACTTTGGCGTATTTCGCCAGCAGCTGAACAATCTGGGGAACCTGATTGGCCACGCCGGCAAGCCCGCCCTGGGCGGCATCCTGAACAACCTGATACGTGGTGTTGAGGTCCTGAGCGCCGGACGTCCTCCCGAGACCACCACCGCCACCGCCAGGAGGGGGAGGTCTGCGCCGGGGCGGCAACGGCGGCGGACCGCCGGGCGGAGGATTCCCGCCACCACCACCGGGAGGTGGCTGATTGCGTCCCGCGGCCGCAGCACGGGCCGCAGCATCCGCAGCCAGACGCTGCGCATCAGCCGCAGCCACGGCGGCCCGTGAGGCCCGGCGCATGGCCTCGGCCTGGACATTCGCCGCGTCGGTGGCGGCGCGGGCATGGCGCGCGGCCTCCGCAGCGGCCTGACGGGCG
>JAQGPJ010000054.1 GCA_028293125.1 Verrucomicrobiales bacterium
TCGACGTCAGCGCCGGCAGCAGCACGCAGGCGCCGGTCCCCGCCTGAATCTGCAGATACTCCCCGGCCGTGGCCGGCCCCGTGACCGTTTTGAGCGCCGGGAAAACGAGCTGGCTTCCGGCCTCGGCGGCTCTCCAAGTGACGTCCACATTGGGGGGATGTGTGTAGGAAGTGACTCCTTGGAAAATCAGTTTTGTATTGCCCAAAACCGTCAAACTGGATGCGTTCAGTGCCGCCGCCCCCATTACGGTGACTTCCCTACCCTCTGTGCCGTCAACGGTGAAAGTCCGTCCCGATGCCAGATTGAACCCGCCACTGAAACTCCATTTCCCGGATATCCGCAGACGTGTCTCGGAGGCTGTGGAGGCTGTGTAAGGCACGCTGACAATCACCCGGCCCGCCACGATGACTCCAGAGGCCGGCAATGTGAAGGCACCGCTCCCGATCTCCGCCTGATCATATTTCCCCGGCACCCGCCCCGCGTCCCAGTTTGCCGCCGTATTAAAGTCGCCGCTTGCCGCAATCCACCGCAGCACGGCCCGTATGGTCGGGTCCGTTCCCGCACGGTGCTCCTCGGCATTGCTCACTCCGTCACCGTCAAAATCAGCGGTGCCGGACTGCCGCAGATCCCCGAAATAAGCCAGTTCCCACGTGTCCGGCATTTCATTGATGTTCGAATCAATGAACAGCTCCGCCATCTGGCTCGTCACGCTCCCGGCCGTGTTTGTGACCACCACGTAATACTTCCCCTCAGCCGATGGAGGGAGCGCCGGCAGGTAAAGACTGTCCCCCGTGGCTCCGGGCATGCTGGTTCCATCAGCCCGTTTCCATTGAAAGGTCACCGGGGAGGATGACTCCACGACCACGGAAATCCCCACGCCGCCGACAGACTGCGCTCCCTGGCTCTTTGGCTGGGCGATGATGACCGGAAGTCCGGAAACCGCCGCCCGCACCTCGGTGGTGTTGCCACTGGCATCATAGCGCACGGTTGAGGGCGCGGCCCCTGACAGGCCACACATGAGAGCCAGAAAAAGTAGAATTGCGGGAGCGGAAAGATCATTCCCCGGCGAAGGCCCGGCCTGCGTGCGGCGAAGGCGGACGGCGGCGCCGCTTTTAAGGTTTCGACTGATGAGGTGCGGGTTCATGGTTCATTTTCCAGGGAAGCGGCGCCATTGGCTGGCTGGGAAAGGATACATCCAAGCTGTCATAATGCACCCGGTATCAGCCTCCATGGCCCGGGAGGCGGGCTCAAGGCTCGGGGGCATAATTGACCTCCAGACAGTAGAACGCCTTTCCGGGTGGCGGGGCATGATCCACAATCGTCAGTTTATTCACCCTGATTTTGGGGCTATTTATACACAAAATAAACGGTGATCCCTTTTTAGAAATCACGCTCATCGCCCGGAACAGCCGCAGGCATCCTTGGATGATGAGAAAATGGTTTTAATTGCCGCTGATGTTTTTTTGTTAAAACTTATGACCGCAATGATTCCAAGCGCACGCCACTTCCTGACATCGGCAGCTGATACCGCACCAGGCCTCATTCCTGATCCCGGCCTGAAATAATATTGCCCCCCGGGTTTTGGACGGTATACGGAGATTGCCTTGTACCCGTTCGTAAGCAATGATTTGGCAGCCATTGCCATGCCATAAGTAAATCCTGCGATTTGCCCCCCCTTGTAATCACCGGAGCACTTATCAAATCCTCCACTCAGGCCGAAAAAATCCATTGTGGAGGATGCTGTATTGAAAGCAAGTGAATCCAAGAAACCTAGCATAAAATTATCAGGGCCCCGCGAATCAAACCAGTCCAGTGTGCTATCAATCCAATCAAGCCCAAGGGGATCAACTCTCATTGCTGGCGAGTTTTCCGTATAGGTGAAAAGATTGTTCGCACCCGGCTCCAGCAGCGGATCGCGGGAAATCCACCTGCCTGCCAAAGAGAAATACGCTCTGAAAGGCGCAAAATGGAGCGCTGAACGCGCATGGAAAAAATGTCCAGTGAATCCAAAATCAGACTCGCTTGTGCCAGCGGGCGTCCCCCACGCACTATAACTGATCCGTTCTCTCACCATCCCTGTTGTGTCGGTAAGTTCACGGATACTTCCAAGATGATCCACGGTGTGCAGCGTCTTCGAAGATTGGTTAGTAACACCTTCGAAGCCTTCGGGGAAATAACGGCGCTGCACCTTTGAGCCTGTATCATTACGGCGTTCACATAACTCCAGCCCGCTCCACAGGAAGGTGGAAATGGAATCCGTCGCGCCATTTGTTTTTTCAACAATTCTCACCCGCCTTCCATTTCCGTCATAGCTGAATTCGGTGCGCGCCGCTCCCTGATTGATTGCCGTGAGGCGGTTCTCCGCGTCCCATTCATAGGTGGCGGGAGGCATAGGAGCAGACGTCAGAGTGAGTTCATTCAGAGAATTGTAGCTGAACGGTGTAGTGGCGCTGTTCAAGGTTTCAGAGGTGCGGTTGCCCGCCGGATCATACGTCCATGCCTGAGTTGAAAGGGTTGCCGCTCCTGGGCGGATTGCCAGCGAGGTCAGTTGATCGGCATTGTCGTAGCCTGTTGTCCATGTCTTCGCCGCCGCCTCATTGGCATCGTCTTGTTGACGCCAGGTGAGTATTCGTCCCTGAGCATCGTATGTATAGTCAAAAACGGACACTGGGACTCCATTCGGTTTCAAATTTGAAATCCGCTGCAATCGAAAATCCCCAGCCGCCTTAAAATAGGAGAATTGCGTTTTCACACCATCCTGATGGGAAATGCTTCCAAGCCTCGCCGTTGCTCCGTCGTAGGCGAGCGTAAATTCGCCCAGCGCATTTTTAACCGTTTTTGGACGCCCGGTGGGATCAAATTCAAAACTTTGGGCGCTCCCGTTGATGTCCCTGCTTGTTACCCGGCCCAGTTCATCATATCCATAACTGATGAGATCATTGTCCCAAGGCCCATCGACGGATGCCAGCCTGCCGGCACCCGGCGCTGATGCGTCTGTCACCGCATGATAGCTGTAATTCGTCGTGCCGATCCCGTCCACCATCCTCAGCAGCCGCTGGTAGGCGGTATCGTAGGTGAAGGCTAGATTCGGGGTCGGTTTCTGTGGATTTTGGTAAATCACCGACGCAAGGGTCCCATCGGAATTGTAGGCAAGATTTTTGATCTGCCCTTTCTCATCCGTCACCGATGAAAGCCTGCCGGACAACGGTTGGTAGGCGTAGGTGATGGCCGAGCCGTCAGGATACACCTTCGCAGTCACCCGTCCGCCGCCGTCATGCTTCCATGAGGTCACGCGGCCCATGGCGTCAATGATCTGCCGCAGCTCCCCGCATTTGCACCACTGATACTGCACCGTGCGACCGGCGGGATCAGTCACTGAGACCAGCTGCTGGAGATTGTTAAAAAGATGTCTGGTCTCACGCCCCAGGCGGTCTGTCGTGATTTTCGGATCGAGATTATCAAAGGCCGTTCCGGTCCACGTCCCGTCGGGAAAAGTCACCCGTGTCAGCCGGTCCAGCGCATCATATTGAAAAACCAGTGTATAGCCGTCGGTGCCCGTAACGGTGTTCGCATTGCCCGCCAGGTCGTAATCCAGGGTCACCGTGTCCCCGGCTCCCGGCAGTGGGCCATCGATGCTGGAGATTCTTCCCTTGCGCTGCCGGCCCGCCGCATTGGAGTCGTAATAACTGAATGTCGTGATCTCATTCCGAGGATTGCGGACGGTAAGCACCTGGCCCGCCGCGTTGAAAGTGAACGTTGTTTTCTGTCCGGCGGCGTCGATCACGGTGCCCGGTTTGTGTGCCGTGAAGTCTGAAAAGCGGCTGATCACATCATACCCCGCTCCCCGCCTCACCTTGACTGCGGTCAGGTCAAGACCCCTGACCGCACCGGGAACATCCGAGGCGTCGTTGTATTCGAAAACTGTCTCACGCCCCATCAGATCAATGATTCTCCTGATCTTCCCGTATGCCGGGTCGTACTCCCGCTGCTCCATGGTCCACGCCGGAGCGCCGTCAGGCCCTTCAACAAGGCGCACAATTTTTGACGGTGAGCGCGATGTTCCGAAGCCCTCCGCGTTTGTCTGGCCCGGATAGTTGAACCAGATCCGGCCCTCCAGCGGGAGCACCAGACTGGAAAGGAAGCCGGTGATCGTGTCATTCTGAGCCTTCCAGTTATAAATCCTCGCCTTCGAATAGTCCCCCGGGTAGTACTTCATCTGCAGCTTGTCCCAATAGAAGGTGTTTCGGTAGTGCAGGTTCTCGATCTTGGGGTAAAACAGCTTCGACTGCCCGGCCACCAGAACTGAATCCGGAGCCGGGTGGGGATCCTCGCCCTTGTCGGATGGATAGTTGGAGTAGTCGTTGGCCTCGGCCCGCTCCTTGTCACCGTTGGCGTCCGTGGCCTCAATCGCCCGCCCTGGCTCCTCATTGATTCCCGGGAGCTCCTGCCAGGTAAATGCCGTGCTCCCGTAGGGCGTTGTCAGCCGGTCGATGAAGTCCGATCCGGCTTCATACCGGAATTCGGAAGTGATGCCGACCGGATCAATGATACGGAAAAGCTGTCCTGAAGCTGTGTATTTGAAGGAGGCTTTACGTCCGAAGGGATCCGTGATGGCGCGGATTTTCAAGGCGTCGGACAGCACCTGATCACCCGCTTCGGGAGCATAGGAGAACGTCGTCACCTGCCCGCCCGCATCCGTGATGGCGATGAGCCTCATGGCGACGTCATAGCCGAGTGACAGCATGTTGCCCGAAGGATCCTTCCTTGCTGTGAGATAATAACGCGTGGCGGCAGCCCCATTGCCCTTTGTGTAATGCCACTCCTGGCCATCGGAGAATCGGACCCGGTATCCGGGGCCACCCGCCGCCGCGCTTATGAATTCCAGCCGCGGCTGATCCTCGGAGCTGGATGCATACACCCCCGCCGCAAGAGTGTAGGAAATGTATTCGCCATCGCCAAACACCAGATCAATGCTTGTGGAGGGCGCGCCGGTTCCTTTGAGCTCGATATAGCCTGTGTAGTTGAAGGTCCACCGGGGGCCGAAATTCCCATGCTGCGCAATGTCCGGCGTCTTGACGCTCCTCTGGTCATACTCCAGCCGGCACGCGACCGCCGGTCCGTAGGGAGGTGAATAGGACACTGGAGTGTCGCGGATCTCCAAGCCTGGATTCAGCAGGCTGAAGGTGTAGTTCGCCATCGGAGTGGTGTCTCCTCCCTCCGTTGCGCCTCCGCCGCCCGTGGGAGCGCCGCCCGGCGGAGTTCCAGTCTCGACGCAGCCTGGCTGCCCCCCGCCGCCCCCCGCATTGCCTCCGTTCCCACCATCGCTTCCTCGCCCATGGGTGCAGTGGCGTCCAAATATGGATTTCGCCTCGTCATCGGAAATCCCGGCAAACCCCGCGGGCATCACCGTCCCGGCGGGCGCAAGCACATACCCGCTCGCTTGGCTTGTGACCGCATCCGCAGGCACCCAGCCGTCAAATTTAAGATGGAAATCCTTGACCCGGTACTTGGCTCCCGAGCGTTCCGTGATAGCGGAGTAATGATTGAATTTCCAATGGACGATGCAGGGCACCGGAAATTCAGCCGCCGGATCCGTCCGTTTCACAATCCGCAGGTCTCCGCCCGCCTCGTGGCTGTGCGCCCGGAGTTCAAAAAGCGAAAGACCGTCCGCAATGAATACTTTCTCCTCCGCCGGATCGTGGATATCGGGAAAGATTGGCTCCTTTCCAAGCGGGACGCAGATGTCGTTCGCCGCCGTGAATCCGCAGAAAATGTTCTCAGCCGGTTTGTGTTCCAGAAACCAGAGGGTCTCCTTGGCGCGGGTCATCGCCTCCCTGGCGAACCCTCCCAGCGGACGGTCCGCGTTCTCCGTGATCAGCGTCCGCAGCTCGTCTTTTTGTCCAAATTCCCCCAGCACCGTCAGCAATCCCGCCAGTGCCGCCTCCGCCAGGCGCTTTTCAGTCAGGCCTTGGAGCCTTTCCCCCTTTTCCCAGGCTTTCCGCAGCGAGACCACCGAATCCTGGAAGTAACCATGGCGCCATTCGATTCGCGATTGCTCCTGCAGCAGACTGACCGCATACGCGGAGTCCGGAAAAGCCTGCAAAAATCCGCGGATTTTCCGGGCCGATGCAATGTTTTCCTGTCCTCCAAAGCTTATATATTCGGATTTCAACTGTTCAAGCTCCTTGGCCTCCTCAGGTGGAACAATGGCACCTCCCGCGGAGATGAGCGGCGCATTGAACACCCACGCCTCGGGAACCACCTGGGGTTCCGGAACCGATTGACCCTGGGAGCGGTCCGCGGGGGCTGTATCCTGAACGGGATTGTGCACATGGCCCGCCGGTAGTCCTGAACCTTCGCCTGCCGGCTGGAATCCGCCCCGGAACCACACAGCGGCGATCACCGTCACGGTTGCGGCCATTGCGGGAAGCGGACGGAACATAAAAGCTGATATCGCGGAAAGTTTTTTCATTGCTGATGGCATTTTTTGCTGCCTCATTCACTGAATTCTAATGGACCCGGATTTTAAATGCGCAATTAAATATACTGCTCGCCAAAAGTAATTTCCGGAATGGCAGGAGAATTGCCCGGAGGCTGCCCGGGGTAACGCGCCGAATTGAATGTGCACGGCGCGGCACAGGCAGTTTCCTCAGCCGGACCTGATAATAGGCGGCGGGGCTAAGCCCGTGGGGATGGCGGACATCGGGTGGCGGAAAGGCGCCTTCGAAGGATGGTCCAGCGGGAGGACCTGAAAAACAAAATGATTAAAATCATCGTGTCGCAGCTCAAACCGGTATCCGTTTTCCCGCCACGCTGGAGTTGCAAATCTGCCTGCTTATCTCACTGCCTCCGCGTGTGGGCTTTCGAACACCCGTGGCAGACGGACTGAAAAAGTGGTCTCCGCGCCCTCAGACCGCACTTCGATCTCTCCGCCATGGGCATGGCTGATTTCCCGGACGATATACAGGCCCAAGCCTAGCCCGTTGCGGTTGGCATGGCTTTCCGGCGCGACACCACGCTTCAGGGGCTCAAAAAGGTCCGCGGCGGTGGCCGGATCAATGGCCGGGCCGGTGTTTCTGACCTCCAGACGGACTTCCTTCCGATCCCCGGACACTCTCACCCGCACCGGCTCCCCCGCCGTGCCGTAGGCGCTGGCGTTTGAAAGAAGGTTCCGCAGAACCTGCTGCAGGCGTGTCCCGTCCCAGTGGCCGTGGAGGTTCCCCTCCAGTGTCAGTTCGACTTTGCCGCCGGGATGCGCCGCCCGGTGCTGTCTGACCTCACTGGAGCAGAGTGCCCCCAAATCCGTGGGAGCGGCCTCAATGCTGATTCCCAGCCCGAGGCTCCTGCGGTTGAAGTCCACCAAATCATCCAGCAGCGCCTTCATGTCGCCGCCGCTTTCAATCAGGCAAAGCGCAGCCTCGGACACCTCCTCCCCGGCGTTGAGCTCCGCCAGATGCTCGGCAGTGAGGGCGATGGCATTCAGCGGGCTGCGCATGTCGTGCCCCAGCATCCCCAGCAGGAGGTTGCGGGAGCGGTCCACCTGCTCACTGAAGAAGTCAATGGACTCACAAAGCGCTTGGTCAATGGCTTCATTGAAGCGGATGACATCCCGCAGACTGTGCCGGTCCAACTCCGTGTCCCCGGTCCATAGGCGCAGCACGCTGGCCCGCAGAGCGCGGTACTCCGAAGCCAGCTGATTGATGTCCATTCCGCTCTGCGCCCGCAGCACTGCATGTGTCTCGGCCGCCGTCTCCGGAGCGCCCGTCGGAGGGTGGAGCAGCCCCTTCGATTTTCGGGACTGGCTTTCCGCTGTCTGCTCCGTGCGCAGGTCAGCCGCCACGGCTTGGAGAATCTCCCGGGCATGATCCCGCAGCCCGGCGGATGTCATGCCGGCTTTCGGGGGATACAGGGATTTCGCGAACGCCTCCCACTCCGTAAGGATTTTCTCCATTCCTGACAGGATGAATTCGGCAAGGCGCATTGGCCCACCATCGGGAGCGCAGGCTCCTCGGTCAAGGGCGGGAGCCTGCGCTGATTACAGCTTCTGCATAAAAGCATCCGGAATCAGGAGGCTTGGCGCACCGCACCCACAGCAACAGGGCCTCCTCACCACCTCGCGTTAACTTCGGTAGTTCGTCCGGCGGATAATTCTTAATGAAATGCCGGTTGATTGCCGCCTTCCGCACGGGTGCAAGGCATTGAAACGGTTGAGGAGCCTCGCGGCGGTGGGTGGAAGAGATAGCCCTCCGGCTGCCGCATTATGTCACATAAGGGGCATAATGCGGCTGAATCTTGCACTTCTTCGAACTTTCCCCTCTGTAAATGAGGGTCAAAATTCCTGGCACATGATGTGCATGGGAAAATGAAGTGTTACTTGCCATTATATTCTAATGATCCCCCCTAATTATGATTTCAGACCGACCGCCCCCGCAGGCATTCCGAATATTCGTGGTCGATGACCATGCCGACATACTTTCGAGTGTCTGCCGGCAACTTGTAAGTTCCGGGCATACGGTGGTTGCCTCCGCGGGCAATATGGCTGAAGCGCTTAGAATTCTTCCTCAGGCGGACTGTCAGGTGCTCCTTTCCGATATTGGCCTGCCGGATGGAACCGGATGGGAGCTTCTAAGGAAAGTCACCCCCCTTCTCTCGCACCCTCTGTATGCCATAGCCATGAGTGGTTACAACGAGCCCTCGGATTTTGAGGAAAGCCGGAAAGCGGGATTCAGACAACATTTGGTGAAACCCTTCCGCCCGTCGGATCTTGCAGAGGCTTTGAAGAGCGTTGCTTCATCGAATTAACGGCATCCTGGAAATGGGACGGTGTGATCGTTTGATGACGTGACTTGGACCGTGTTTTCAGGAGGACTGGATGCCCGGCTCATACCGTTCCTGCAGGGGGATTTCCCCTGTAGCCCTGCCGTCCGGGCGCTGCTGGAACTGTACCCCGGTTCCTTTCTCTCTGTGCAGGCACCGGCATTGGCGAACTGAGGAATCTGCTTGAACAGACTTGCACTGATTCCCGGCGGTCTGCAAGGATAAGCGGCCTGGATTCCCGCTCCGGCGTATTTCTTTCCCCCACTCATGTCCGTCTTCCCTGATCCCACCGCTCTGACTCCGTTGGAGGACACTGAATCCCTGCGCACAGGCGAACCTTCAAAATCCGCCGCCGGCGTGACGGCGGTGCTCTCATCCTTCCGGCATCTGCTGACCCGCACGGGACCGGTGCGCACCGTGGAGGGCATGCTGAAGCTGAACCAGAAGGACGGATTTGACTGTCCCAGCTGCGCTTGGCCGGATCCGGACGGGCACCGCAGCGCCTTTGAGTTCTGCGAGAACGGGGCCAAGGCCTTGGCTTCTGAAATCACCTCGGCGCGGGTGGCCCCGGCGTTTTTCGCGGCGCACTCCATCGCGGCACTGGGGGCGATGTCAGATATGGAGCTGGACAAGGCCGGACGCCTGACCCACCCTGTGGTCCTGCGTCCGGGATTGGACCACTACGAGGCGATCTCCTGGGAGGAGGCCTTCGCCTTGGCGGCGGCGGAGTGGCAGGATATGCCCACGCCGGACCATGCGGTGTTCTACACCTCCGGGCGGGCCAGCAATGAAGCGGCGTTTCTATTCCAGCTCTTCGCCCGCCAGCTGGGCACCAACAACCTGCCGGACTGCTCCAACATGTGCCACGAGTCCAGCGGGGCCGCCATGAAGGACTCCGTGGGAGTGGGGAAGGGGACGGTGACGCTGGAGGACATTTATGAATCCGGCATGATCCTGCTGATGGGGCAGAATCCGGGCACCAACCATCCCCGCATGCTCAGCGCGCTGCAGACCGCCGTGCGTAACGGCTCGCATCTGGTGGCGGTGAATCCGCTGCGGGAGGCGGGGCTGCTGGGCTTCGCGCATCCGCAGGAAGTGGGCGGGGCCTTGGGGCACTTCACCGCGCTGGCGTCGGACTATTTGACGGTCAGACTCAACGGGGATATGGCCCTCATGCGCGGCATGGCCAAAACCCTGGTGGAGGATGGCACCATCGACCGGGACTTCATCCATGCCCACACCACGGGATTTGAGGAATACACCGCTCTGCTGAAAAATCAGGACTGGGAGGAGTTGGAGACCCTGAGCGGGCTGAAGCGGGAGGACATGCAGCGCACCGCGCGGGAGGCCGCCAAACGGAAAAAGCTGATCACCTGCTGGGCCATGGGCCTTACACAGCACCGCAATGCCGTGGACACCATCCGGGAGGTGGTGAATGTCCACCTGCTGCTGGGGGCCATCGGCAAGCCCGGCGCAGGCCTGTGCCCGGTGCGCGGCCACTCCAATGTGCAAGGGGACCGCACGATGGGCATTTTTGAGAAAATGCCCGAAAGCTTTCACGACGCCTTGGACAAAGAGTTCAAATTTCAGTCCCCCCGCCCCCACGGCATGGACACGGTGGCCGCCATTCAGGCCATGCACGAGGGCAAGGTCCGGGTGTTCTGCGCCCTCGGCGGCAATTTCCTCCAGGCGGCTCCCGACACGGATTTCACGGCGGAGGCCCTGCGCGCCTGCCGCCTGACCATCCATATCTGCACCAAGCTCAACCGCTCGCATCTGGTGACCGGCCGCACCGCCCTCATCCTGCCCTGTCTGGGCCGCAGTGAGGAGGATCTGCGCGGCGGGGTGCCGCAGAGCGTGACCGTGGAGAACAGCATGAGCATTGTCCATGCCTCCCGGGGCCGCCTGACTCCGGCTTCGCCCTGGCTGCTCAGCGAGACCGCCATCGTCGCCGGTCTGGCGGCGGCGGCGCTGGGGGAGAAAACGACGGTGCCGTGGGGGGAGTTCGCCAACAACTACGACCTCATCCGCGATTCCGTGTCGCGGGTGGTGCCCCATTTTGAGAACTTCAATGAGCGCATACGCCATCCCGGCGGTTTCCATCTTTACAGTCCGGCGCGCCGGCGCATTTGGGACACTCCGTCGGGGCGGGCCGGATTCTCATCGGCGAAGCTCAGCGCCTTCACCACGGTGCCGGGTCGGTTTGTGCTCCAGACCCTGCGCAGTCACGACCAGTTCAACACCACGGTTTACGGCCTGAATGACCGCTACCGCGGCATCGGCCATGGCCGGCGCGTGGTGTTCGTGAACCCCCAGGACCTGAAAAACCTGGGCATTAAACCCATGCAGCCCGTGGACCTGACCAGCCACTGGAGTGACGGCACGCGGGTGGCCCCGCGTTTTCTGGCCGTGCCTTATGAGATGCCCTCCGGCAACTGCGCGGCGTATTTTCCGGAGGCCAACGTGCTGGTGCCGCTTGGCTCCACGGCGGAGATCAGCGGCACCCCCACGTCTAAAAGCATTGAGGTGAGCATCACTCCATCCGCCAACCCCTGACCGGACCACCGGAGCGACGACTGGTAAAATCACCATTCCATGGCTGCCATGCGCCTGCTGCACATCTTCATTTCCCCGGAGCACAACTACTTCGGCCATCACGGCCAGCCTGCGGGCACCGCTCCGGTGGTGGAGCTGGAGGAAGCGGAGCTGGTGGCTGGCAGTGGCATTACGGGAGACCGGTTTTTTGATTACAAGGAGAACTACAAAGGGCAGGTCACCTTCTTCGGGCAGGAAATTTACGAGTCCCTCTGTGAAAAATTCGGTCTGCCACCCGAAAACCGTCCCCCGCCTTCAGCCTTCCGTCGGAATCTGATCACCTCCGGGCAGGATTTGAATGCCCTGATCGGTCAGGAGTTTGAAATCCAGGGCGTCCGTTTCGCCGGCATTGCCGAATGCACGCCCTGCTACTGGATGGATCAGGCTTTTCATCCCGGCACGGAGGCCGCCCTGAAAAATCACGGCGGTCTCCGTGCCAAAGTGCTCACCAGCGGCGTGCTGCGTCGGGAATGATCGTGTTTCCAGCAGCCATTCGGAGCATCCAAGCCATTCTCATCTGGCCCGGCCGTCCCTGAAGATCAGCTGGGAAAAGTTGTAAAGCGCGGCCTTCCAATGATTGAAATCGTGGGCGTGCCCGTCCACATGCCAGACGTGGGGAACCTTTTTCCCATTGAGATAGGAATGAACACCCTGACTGATGCGGATCAGGCCGTCCGTGCTGCCGCAGGAGATATAGAGGAGCTTCAGCCGGTCTTTCGCCTTGTCAGGATCGGGCACCAGCTCCGGGGCCGGTTTGGTGTTTGGGGCTGAGGAGAAACCGCCCACCCAGGCGAAGGTGTCCAAATTCCCCAGACCGAAGTTCAGGGACTGGCCCCCGCCCATCGAAAGCCCGGCGAGGGCCCGACTTTCCCGGTCCTTCCTCACGGAGTATTTGGACTCGACGAACGGGATCAGATCGTTGAGCAGGTCCTTGTCGAATTTTCCAAACGCCGGAGCGGTGGCCATGGCGTCGGGTCCGGGCCGGTCATCCGGCTGGGCACGTCCGTTGGGCATGACGATAATCATTGGCTCCGCTTTTTTGTCGGCGATCAGGTTGTCCAGAATAATCTCCGGATGTCCTCCGCGGTGCCATTCCTCCTCATCCCCGCCGATGCCATGCAGGAGATAAAGAACCGGGTATTTTTGGTCAGCGGAATAGCCGGGAGGGGTGTAGACGAGAGCCTTCCGTTTGCTGCCCACGGATTTGGATTCGTATTCAGCCATTTCCAGCTTTCCATGTCCGATACCCTCACGGGCCTTGTCGAATCCGTCCGCGGGAGGAGGAAAAGCCGGTTTGTCCTCGGGTCCCAGCGCAATGGGACCGCCAAACCGGCCCCGACGGCTCTCACGTGCACCGGCCGCCTCCGGATTCGCGGGGGCTGGGGGCACCGCCACGGCTTCCGCGTCCGCGCGTCCGGCCACGATGTCCTCCTTGGCAAGCTCCCCCACTTCGCGGGTGAGTTTCATTTCATTTCCTGAAACCGTGCCGGTGTAGGAGATAGGGATTTCGCGGTCTTGGAAATTCAGCATCTCGGTGAAGGAAACCTTGTCACCGTCCACTTTGCCCTCCCTGACCTCCACCTCCTGTTTCCGGCCGCCGACTTCAGCGGTGGCACTGCCGGTGAAGTCGGCGCCGTCCTGCTTCAGGGTCCAAGTGTATTTCTGACGTCCGATTTGAGTGTCAAATTCCGCTTTCCAAGTGCCGCTGATCCCCCGTGCAACCGGGGCTGCGGAAGCCGCCACCGGAGCCTGAAAAATCAGCGGGGCGAACTCCTTCAGACTGCGCCTCCAGGTGTGCCACTCGTGGGCCGTGCCGGGGGATTCGTAAAAAACGGTGCGGATGCCCGCGCCTTCCAGCGCATCCCGCCAGCCCTTCACGCTGTTGTAAAAGCGCTCGCCCTCGGTGGTGCCGATGCTCAGGAAAAGAACTCTGACTTTATCGTTGAAGGCTTTGGCATCAGCCATGACGCTACCGTGGGAGGTTTTCGGATCAAAAGTCCCGCCGCCGAATCCTCCTCCCGCTCCGCTGAACCCTCCAAGATAACCAAAGGTTTCGAGGTGTTTGAGGCCGATCTGAAAAGTCTGCATGCCTCCCATGGACAGTCCGGCCATGGCCTGGTTTTCACGTTCAGGTTTCGTGCGGTAGGTCTGATCGATCATGGGAATCAGATCTCCGATAAAAACCTCCTCCAACGCGTTGAACATGCGGGAGAAATCCGGAGGCGGCCCCCCGCTGCCGCCGGGAGGACGCGGAGGCGGGGCGGCGTCTCCGGGTTTGCGAGCATAGCCATTGGCCATGACCACGATCATGGGCTGGACCTTTTTCTCAGCGATGAGATTGTCCATGATGTGGCTCATGCGGCCTTGGACCGGCCAGCCGCGCTCATCCTCGCCGCCGCCGTGCTGGAGATACAGCACCGGAAACCGCGCCGCCGGGTCCCGGTCATAATCCGGCGGCGTGTAAACAAAAATGCGCCGCCAGTCCTGGGTGGTGCGCGAAAAGTAGGCCCGCTCCCGCACCTCGCCGTGGGGCACATTCCGCGGCTGATAAAAATCCTCCCCGGCGGTCGGCACCTCAATGCCGCTGGCTTGGCGGCCCATGCCGTAAAACGTCTCGCTGGCGGGATCGCACACCTTCACGCCGTCGATCACCACGGAGTAGTAATGAAACCCGGGCATCAGAGGATCGGTCGTGACCGTCCACACCCCGTCACTGCCGGACTGCATGGGATAGAGTTTTCCGAGGTCCAGCTCCACCTTTTTCGCCTCGGGGGCTTTGAGGCGGAATGTTCCCCGGAGATCCGGATGAATCCGCGGAAAGGCCTGCCCGGCAATATTGGAGACGGCGGGTTTTGAGCCATCAGCCGATGGATCAGGAGCGCCTTGGGCGGCGCTGAGCTGGCAGAAGGCGAGACTTAGAAGAATTGCGGCAGCTTTGCTTTTCATAGTGGTGGTGGGTTCCGCGTTCCTGTGAGTGCAGAAATTTAATGAATACACGAAGCCAGCGCTCAAATTCACGTTGTTTTTATACGGAATTGCCCAGGATTATTTTCTTTTTCGAAACAAAGGCGGTTAAAAGAAAGCTTGGCAATTATAGGGATAAAAGATGGTTCCAAGCCTTGCCGGTTCCGGGGTCGGCAAGTCCTCCTTGCCTGTGATGGACCCCGCCCGCCGGCATGCGCTTTTGAGGGAGCTATTGGATGACCGCGCCTGCCGGACGGAGCAGGGGAGGGAGGCTCTCCGTAAACAGCAGCGGAGCGGCTTTCAGGCGCAAGGTCCCGGGCCGCTCCGCTGGTTGAAAATTTCCTCAAAGGGAAAGGTCGGGATCCCCCGGATCAGGTGGCTGGCTTCTCCTTCTCTTTTTCCTTCCAAGTGCTCTGGACGTAAACCTCACGCAGCTGCTTGAAGTCGATGCGCGTGGGGCTGTCGGTCATAAGATCGCTGCCCTTATTGTTTTTCGGGAAGGCGATCACCTCACGGATGCTGTCCTCGCCGCTGACCAGCATGGCGATGCGGTCCAAGCCGAGAGCCAGGCCGCCGTGCGGAGGCGCTCCGAAGCGGAAGGCATCCAGGAGGTGGCTGAACTTCTCCTGCTGCTCCTCGGGGCTGATGCCGAGCACACTGAACATTTTGGCCTGCAGGTCCTTCTCATGGATCCGGATGGAGCCGCCGCCGAGCTCGTAGCCATTGAGCACCACGTCGTAGGCCACCGCGCGGACCTGGCCGTAGTCGCCGGCTTCGAGGTGGGGAATGTCCTCGGCTTTCGGGCGGGTGAACGGATGGTGCACGGCCACCCAGGCGTTGTCCTCGGGGCTGAAGGCCAGCAGCGGGAAATCAACCACCCAGAGGAAGTTGAAGGCAGTGCTGCCCTTGTTGATCTCCGTCATGCCAGCCACGTCTAGCCGCGTGCGGCCCAGGACGTTGCAGACCATCTCCCAGGCACCGGCCACAAAGAAGACGATGTCACCCTCCTCAATGTTGAGAGTGCTGATGATGCCGGCCTTCTCGGTGTCCGTGAAGAATTTCCACAGCGGGGACTTGTACTCGCCGCCCTCGCATTTGATGAAGGCCAGGGTTTTGACCGGCAGGCCGGCTTGAATGGCCAACTCGTTCAGCCGGTTCATCTGCCCGGTGGTCACTCCGGCGAAGCCCTTGGCATTGATGGCCCGCACCACGCCGCCGCTGTCGAGAGTGCTGCGGAAAATCTTGAACTCGGTGCCCGCGAAGACTCCGCCCAAGTCCACGATCTTCATCCCGAAGCGGGTGTCCGGCTTGTCGCTGCCATACTCATCCATCGCCTGCCGGTAGGTCATGCGGGGGAAGGGCTTCGGAATATCGAGGTCCAGCCCGGCCTTGAACATGCGGGCCAGCAGGCCCTCGATCAGCGGGTAGATGTCCTCCTCGCCGATGAACGAGGCCTCAAGGTCGATCTGCGTGAACTCCGGCTGGCGGTCGGCACGCAGGTCTTCATCGCGGAAGCAGCGCGCAATTTGAAAGTATTTCTCCAGCCCGGCCACCTGCAGCATCTGCTTGTACTGCTGGGGAGCCTGGGGCAGGGCGTAGAAGCGGCCCGGGCTGAGGCGGGAGGGCACGAGGAAGTCGCGGGCACCTTCCGGGGTGGGATTGGAGAGAATGGGAGTCTCCACCTCGATGAACCCCGCCCCGTCCAGAAAGTTGCGGGCCGCCGTGGTGATTTTGTGGCGCAGCCGGATGTTGCGGCTCATACGCGGTCGGCGCAGATCCAGATAGCGGTATTTCATCCGCAGGTCCTCATTGGAAAGCTCCCGGTCCAACTGGAAGGGCAGCACGTCGGCCTTGTTCAGAATGGTTAGTTCGGAGGCCACGAGTTCGATCTCGCCGGTGGCCACTTTGGCGTTTTCCGTGCCGGCGAGACGCGCGGTCACGCGGCCGGCCACCATGATCACATCCTCATCCCGCAGCTTGTGGCTGGCCTCCGCGGCCTCCTTGTTCTCCTCCGATCGGAACACGATCTGGGTGATGCCCTCGCGGTCCCGGAGATCCACGAAGATCACCCCGCCCTGGTCCCGCACGCTGTTCACCCAGCCGGCGAGAGTCACGGTCTGACCGATGTGGGCGGGACGGAGTTCGCTGCAGTGATGGGTGCGGTACATGGCTGGCAAGTAAGACTAAGACTAAAACCGGACGTAAAAGGGGGGGAATGAAACGGACGCGCAGACTGCCCTGGATTCCCACTCCGGCAAGCGGTGACTTTTCAGGAAAATCAGAGTTTTCTCCAACGATGCGCCACCGGCTGAACGCGGGCCATGGCCCCGTTCAGGGCGCAATCCAGCGGCGCAGGAACCGGTTCAGCTCCTCCGTGCCGTGCGGGGAGGGCTCGGGGTTGTTCAGCGTTTCCAGCCGGACCAGTTCCGATTCCAGAAAATCCGACAGCACCGTCACCGGCGGCTCCTCGTCCAACTCCACCGCGGCCATCTTGCGGGCCACCAGAGCCTGCAGCGCGTCCTTCACTTCCCCGTCCTCCAGCACGGCATCCACCAGCTCCTGGAAAAGCATCGGCACCTGACCCGTCCGGCGCTCGATCCAACGGCAGCCCATCACTGGGCGGAAGACATAGAGGTATTTTTTCAGCTTCACCATGGACCGCTCCCTCAGATAGGCGCGCCAGTTCCCCGCCGCCATGTGCAGGTAATGGGCAAAGCAGCGGGCGGGAGAGAAACATTCAGCGGCCAAGGCTTGGAACTCCTCTGTGAAAACCGGATCCTGATGATAGATGATGGGGGATTTCAGCCATTCCAGCAGCGGGGGATTGCTCTTGCGCAGCAGAGTCAGAGCCTTGCGAAGGTCCCAGCCGCTGATATCGAGCTCGTCGTCAATGGGCACCTCGATGACATCGCGCCTGTCCTCAATGGACAGATACCAGTCGCGCCGGTGGACATAGATGAACCGCACATCGAAATCACTGTCCGTGGAGGCGAAACCCCACGCGCGGCTGCCGCTTTCACACGCATACAGCACGCGCACCTCCTCACGGGTTTCAATTTTGGCCAGCTCCTCCCGCACGCGCCGGATCATGTCCTCATTGGGAAGATGGGCGGCGGATGCGGATGCGGGGGGCAGGGACGGGATGGCGGACACAGGGCTCACAGTCCTCCCGTGATAAAGCCGGATGCAGGCTGAAACAATAGGCGAATAAACGGCTCCCCTCCTCCTCCGCCACGGCTTGACGGCAGTGCCAGGCCGGGGTTCTGCTGGGAAAAGCCAAACCCCTGTCCACCTATGAGTTCACCCTCCAGTCCCCAGTCCCACCAGATCGTTGTCCGGAACCTGACCGCCGCCGATGCCCCGGCGGTGGCGGATATCTCCAGCCGTCTCTACGCCGTGATCAACTCCAGCTGGTCCGAATACAGCTTTCTGAAACTGCTGCGCACCTTCCCGGAGGGACAGGTGGGGGTGGAGGACAACGGGAAGCTGGTGGCCTTCGCCTTCGCACTGATCGTGGATTACGCGCTCTATGGGGATGAGCACACCTACCGCGACATCACGGGCGGTTTTCAGTTCACCACCCACGACCGGGATGGGGATGTGCTTTACGGCATCGAGGTCTGCGTCGATCCGGACTTTCAGGGACTCCGCCTGGGCCGCCGCCTCTACGATGTCCGCAAGGAGATCTGTGAAAACCTGAATCTCCGCGCGATCATCGCCGGCGGGCGGATGCCGGGCTACGGTCGATACAAGGACGAGCTCACACCCCGCGAATACATCGACCGGGTGCGCAAAAAGGAAATCTACGACCCCGTGATGACCTTCCAGCTCAGCAATGACTTCCACGTCAAGAAGGTCCTGACCAACTACCTGCGCGCGGACACGGAGTCCCAGTCGTACGCGACCCTGATCGAGTGGAACAATGTCTATTACACCCCGCCGCGTCCCTCCTTGGGCACCAAGAGCGTGGTGCGGCTGGGGCTGGTGCAGCTGGAGATGCGCAGCACGCCCGGGCTGCAGCAGTTCTTTGACAATGTGGAGTTCTTCATCGACGCCGTCAGCGGCTACAAAGCGGATTTTGTGGTCTTCCCCGAATATGTGAATGCCCCGCTGATGGCCCCCTTCAATGCCTACGGCGCGGCGGCGTCCATCCGGAAGCTGGCGGAGTTCACGGAGGAGATCCGCGACTTTTTTGTCAGAAAGGCGGTGGAGTACAACATCAACATCGTCACCGGCTCCATGCCGCACTACACCGGCGGGAACCTTTACAACATCGTTTACCTCTGCCGCCGCGACGGCACCTGGGATTTCCAGCACAAGCTGCACATCACCCCCAGCGAGGTGAGCGACTGGGGCATGGTCGGCGGGGACGAGCTGAAGGTGTTCGACACCGACTGCGGCAAGGTGGCCATGCTGATCTGCTATGATTCCGAATTCCCGGAGCTGGGCCGCCTGCTGGCGGAGCGCGGGGTGCGCATCCTGTTTGTGCCGTTCTGCACGGACACCTCCACCGGCTACAACCGCGTGCGCTACTGCTGCCAGGCGCGGGCCATTGAAAACGAATGCTACGTGGCCATCGCCGGCAGCGTGGGCAATCTGCCTGGGGTGATCAACATGGACATCCAGTTCGCCCAGAGCGCGGTGTTCTCCCCGTCCGACTTCTCCTTCCCCAACCAAGCCATCGTGTCCGAAACCACCCCGGGCACCGAGGCCACCCTCATCGCCGATATCGACACCGACCTTCTCAAAGAGCTGAATATCCGTGGCAGCGTGCGCAACCTGCGCCAGCGCCGCCACGATCTTTACCAGATCTCACTGGTGTCCGGCCAGAGCAGCGATCCGGTGGTGGCCATCTGACTGGAAGCCGGCTGGGCAGCCGTCATTGTATTGGAATGCACGCAGCAGTTCATGACCGCTGCGGGCTTACGCTTGAGAACCTTCCGAAATAGCCGCCGTGCATACGCGCCATACCGGGACCGTTATCCAACTGACTGCAGCGAGCCGCCCGCCTGTATGAGGGCTCCCGTTTTCCGCCTCTGCGGGCACGGTGCCGCTCTCCGTTCACCCCTTGGTCAATCTTCGGAGCATCAATGCCGGCAAGTGTTTATGGAAATGAGGCCGGAACAACAGCAAGCCCGCAGCGGCACGGCACCGCTGCGGACTTCCACACCACCAGCACTGGAACCGCCATCAGGCCGCAACCTGCCGCCGGGCGTTATTTGGCCAGGCTTTCGGCCTTGTCGATCAGCTGCAGGAATTCGCCGCGGTAGCCCAGCGGGTCCGGGCCTTTGGCGGAGCGGGCCAGCTGCCGCACGGACTCCCAGTTCAGCGCCGGTTGTGCCTGTGTCTGGCTTTGTCCTTCGGCACTGCTTCCTTCGCCGCGCAGCAGCCGGGCGAATGAGGCCACGGCCATAGCCCAGCGGGTTTCGCCGGAGGCCTGATCCAGAGGCGTGCCTCCGTCCTTCACCGCCACCTCCATCAGTTCGCTGGTCTCATCCTGCGGCTGCTTCCAGCGCAGCTTGACAGTCATCATCTCACCGGTGTCTGCCGCGGGGGTCAGTTGGGGTTTGGGAGTGATGACCGCCGGAGTCTGCTGCTGGTACTTCAAGCCGTCCACGGCGGCGTTCACCGGCGCATCCGGCTGGCCCGCCGGCACGATCTCATACAGGGCGGTGACGGTGTGGCTGGCTCCGATCTCCCCGGCGTCCTTTTTGTCGTCATTGAAGTCCTCTTTGGCCAGCAGGCGGTTTTCGTAACCCAGCAGTTTGTAGGCCCTCACCACATTGGGATTGAACTCCACCTGGATTTTGACGTCCTTGGCGATGGTCACCAGCGTGCCGTTCATCTGCTCCACGAGGGCTTTGCGGGCCTCGCTGAGGCTGTCGATGTAGGCGTAGTTGCCATTCCCCTTATCAGCCAGCAGCTCCATGGTGTCGTCCTTCAAATTCCCCATGCCATAGCCGAGCACGCTGAGAAAAACGCCGGTTTTGGCCTTCTCCGTGATCAGGCCCAGCAGTCCCTGATGGCTGCTCACCCCGACATTGAAATCGCCGTCGGTGGCAAGGATCACGCGGTTGGTGCCGTCCCCGATGAAGTTGGCCGCGGCCTGCTCATAGGCCATGGCGATGCCGCCCGCCCCGTTGGTGCTTCCGCCGCTGCTCAGGGAGTCGATGGCGGCGAGAATTTGCTGCTTGTTCTGCCCGTTGGTGGAGGGCAGCACCAGCTGGCTGTTGCCGGCGTAGGTGACCAGCGAGACCCGGTCATTCTCCGTCAGCCGCTCCGTCAGCAGGCGCAGGCTCTGCTGCACCAACGGAAGCTTGTTGGGCTCGTTCATGGAGCCGCTGACATCCACCAGAAACACGAGATTGCCGGCCGGGCGCGCGGAGGCGGCGATATCCTTGCCCTTTAGCACGATACGCGCCACTTTATGCCGGACATCCCACGGGGCGGGCACCACATTGACCCGCACGGCGAAGGGCTTGCCGTCCACCGGCCCGGCCTCGTCATAGGGGAAGTAGTTCACCAGCTCCTCCAGCCGCACCGCCTCCACCGGCGGACGCGAGCCCGCATTCAGAAACCGCCGCATGTTCGCGTAACTGGCCGTGTCCACGTCGATGGAGAAGGTGCTCAGCGGGGCCTGCACCACTTCCTGGAAGGGATTCATGGGCAGGCGCTGATAGGATTCCGTGCTCAGCTGCTCCCTCACGGAACGTGCCTCACTTTCCATTTCCGTGTGTATCATTTCCGAGGGCGTAACAATCCGCCGGCGGGGTTGACTTTCATAGACTGCATTCCTTGCATAGGGAACGGCGGCGGACAGAAGGCTATCGGACAGCTGCTTGGATTCTTTGCCAGACTGGTTGCTGCCTATGGCGGGAGCGGCGGCGGCAGAAAGCGGCTTCGGCCCTTCTGGCTGGGGCACCGTTGCCGTGGCCAACTCCGGTCTGGGCTTGGCCGGGTGAATTTTTGTTCCCGCACCTGGTGCCGGGGGGCCACCTGCGGCTGCCAGATCCGACAGCTGCGCCATTATTTCCGCCGGTTCGGCTTTGGCTTTGGCTTCGGAGTAGGAATCGGGCGTGACGGACACTGTGGACGGAGAAGCGGCGGCGGCGGCCTGTGGTCCCGCGGAAGGCTGCGGTGCGGCTTCGTCTCGGACATTCCGCGCAACCGTTGATCCAATTTTCAGACGGTGATCCGGCAGCCATGCGGACCGCATTACAAAGGTGACGCAGGCGGCGGCGGATAGCAGCGACAGGCCCAGTAGATGCCGCCTGACAAAGTTGCCGCGCACTACTTTGCCGGTGTGGGGGTGGGACAGGGCGGCGACCACCGGGGCACGGC
>JAQGPJ010000059.1 GCA_028293125.1 Verrucomicrobiales bacterium
TTGCGGTCCTCCATCCTTCAAGGCGCAGCCGCATTTGGACAAATGCTCAAACCCCGGACTGAATTCGATCCCACACGTCAAAAGGCTGAGGAAACGGACCTTCGGCTGGTTTGTAGAGAGGGACGGGGACAGAATCGGGGAACTGGATCCGGGAACTCCCCTTCAGCGTTTCCGGTGTGCTCTCCACAACCGGCCGCGCCACCAACTCCCTCCGATGAATCCACCATCCCAGCACTCCCCGGCAGCGATTCTCCCCATCTGCGCCAAAGCTCCCGGTAGTAGCAGCACGGTGGCGGCGACAGCTGCAGCCATGGAAAAACGGACGGCATCCGGGCAAAGTTTGCGGCCCGTACCCCATACGGCCTGGGCCACCACCGCCACCGCCGCCAGCTTCAGTCCATGCAACCACCCGGCGGACTGCGGATCCCCCAGCATCGACACCCCGTAAGCGAATAACATCATCAGCACTGCTGACGGCAGCGTGAAGCAGGCCGATGCCAGCACTGCCCCCGGCAATCGTCCCCGGTGCCGGCCCAGGGCAACACCAGCTGACTGCTCGCCGGACCCGGCAGAAACTGGCAGAGAGCCACCAAATCGCTGTAACCCGCATCGTCCAGCCAGCGCCGCTTCACCACTCATTCCTCGCGCAGATAGCCCAGATGGGCCACCGGACCGCCACAGGAGATGCCGCTCAGCTTTAAAAACTCCGGGCAATCTCCGGCAGATGATTAGGCACGTTCATGGCGTGACCCGCTGCCTGCGAGGCGGGTCTGAGTCAATCGGGAACCGCTTGACGAATATGACACTAAGCGCTTTCCCTGCCAAAAGAAAACCCGGAAACCATGGCTGCAACCATAGTTTCCGGGCATCATCACATTCCCCATCATCACTGAACCTCTCCGGACAGGGACCGGACTTATCAGGGTAATGACAGAATGAACTCTTGGTTATTGTTTACCGGGACGAACCACCTCCGGAGGCACTGCCACCGCCTGAGGATCCACCAGCTCCGGAACTGCCGTTGCCACCGGAGCGGGCACCGCTGCTGGAGCCACCCGAGCTGCCATTGCCGCTGCCAGTGCGGGAGCCACCACCACTGGCACCCCCTGAACTACCGTTTCCTCCCGTGCGGGTGCCGCTGGACGAACCGTTGTTATTATTGTTGGCATTGCCGGGATTATTCGTGCCGTTGGCGTTGCCATTTGTTCCGGAATTCCGGTTGTTGTTATTGGCATTGCCGCCGGTGCCATTATTGGTCCCATTGGTGGTATTGGTCCCCGTTCCGTTCACCGGGGAAGTCGTATTGTTGCCGCTGGGCTGGTTGTTCCCATTAGGCTGATTGTTGCCGTTGGTCTGGTTGTTGCCGTTGGGCTGATTGGTTCCGGCATTACCCTGATTATTGTTCCCGCCAGTGGGGTTGGTGTTGGCATTGGAGGGTGTATTAGCTCCATTAGTGGCTTGGCCCTGATTGGTGTTGCCGTTCAAAGCACCGGTATTTCCGTTCGGCTGATTGCCGGAGGCTCCCGGAGCATTGGAATTGTTGATTCCATTATTCGCGGAGAGTCCATTGGAATTTCCTGTTCCGCTGTAGGGCCCCACGATTGCAGGGGTGTTAACTCCATTCACAGGGATGGTATAATCAGCTCCCCCTCCCCCTGTATTGGAACTGGTTGTTGTTCCCCCGGTGCCAGTTCCGCCGTTGGTGCCTGGGGAGCCGTTTCCACCTGATCCACCGGCGCTTCCTGAACCACTGGCAGCGTTTCCAGCACCGCCACCATTTTGATTATTCGGATACTGGCTGCTGGCGACTTCCGAGGGATTGCCACGGATTGTCACCAACTGGGCGATCTGACGGTTGCCATCGGACACAGCCTGGATACTGATCGGCATTCCGGAGAAAACCAAATCGCTGCTGACCGGTTTGCCGGAGACATCCACATAACGGGTGGAGTTGTTGATGATGAAACTTTTGGGCCTGTCCCCGCCGCGCGCTTGAATGGTGATGGTCTGCTCAACACCGGCGACGGTGCCCAGAACAGTGTCCGGAGTGTTTTTTTGAGCTTCAGTCTCCTTCTCAACCTCCTTGGCATGCTCTTCAGCGATGGCTTCGCGTTTCTTTTCAGCTGCGGGGGTGGCTCCATCCACCATGCTGCGGGTGACCACGACTTTGCTGGCGTTGAGCTTTTCGCCGGTGCCGGTGTAGTGGACTGTCAGCGGAAGATCCTTGCGGAGAAGCTCCACGGAAACCGCTTTGCCGGCTTCGTCCACATAAGGAGTGTCCTTATCCACCTTGAACTGAAGCGGAGTTGTGCTGCCCTCCACCACCACGGAGAGAAGCTCAGGCTCCACACTGAAAACACGGCCATTGGCGGCGGAGCCACTCTTTTCCTCTTCTTTTTTGGCCTCCTCGGTGGCAGCTTCGCTTTTTTTATCCTCATCCGCCTTCGGAGCGGCATAGACCATCTGAAGAGGAGCCAAAGTCAGGAGCAGACCGGCGGCGGCGGTTTGAACTCCAGGGAAATGGTTGAGGTTGGTTTTCATAGTATGGGGTTGTAATGGTTTGGAATCAGCCCTCAGCCATCGTAGAGAGTTGGCGGAAGGTTTCTCATATACCTTCTTTGCAGATGGCGTTCCAACTTCGCCAAGTCCGCATTTAGGCCGTCTCCATCGGGAAAACCGCCTTAAGCAGTCTTCCTGTCTGTATTATTCCAGCGTGCAGGTTGCGCCAGCTTTCTCCTGACTTGTTGCATTCTGCCCCGAACGGATGGTGGCCGGCAAGGGTGTTTCCCCGTAAAATTCATTTTGGCACGGCCCTTGCAAAGGAGAATGCAAAGAGCTGCTCCAAAGCGGCACTTTCATCCAAATCAAACACCAAACTCCTGAAACACATGAGCACAACATCCGACTCCCAAGCCAATCGTGACCCTATCACCGGTGAGCCCGGATCTCATCCTGTTGGAACCGGGATTGGTGCCGCCGGTGGAGCCGCAACCGGCGCAGCCGTTGGGTCCTTTGCGGGTCCTGTAGGTACGGTGGTGGGCGGTGTTATCGGTGCAGTGGCCGGTGGTCTGGCCGGAAAAGGTGTGGCCGAATCCATTGATCCCACCGTCGAAGACGCCCACTGGCGCCGTGAATTCCCCAATCAGACCTACCGCGATACCGACTCCACGTATGAGGATTATGAGCCCGCCTACCGTGCCGGGTATACCGCCTATTCCGAAAATCCCAACCGCCGCTACTCCGAAGTTGAATCGGATCTTCAAAACTCCTGGGAAACGGTGAAGGGAAAATCCCGTCTTGGCTGGGAGAAAGCGAAGCACGCCTCCCGCGCCGCCTGGGACCGTGTGGAGCGCGCCATTCCCGGCGACGCCGACAGGGACGGCAAGTGACGCCCGTCACCCTGACGAAAGCCTCCGCTGATGGGTGATTTGAATCCCTAACACCCTCAGCCCTCCGGTTGCTTGGCATTTCTTTTACCCCGCAGTGGAAATCAATTTCCACTGCGGGATTTTTTATGCCCATGAGGTCCGGCTAAAACCGCTTATCAGGGCACAGCAGCCCAATAGTTAAAATAAATTTAAAACAGGGTGGCCTGTCAGAAAAATCTCCATCTTCTAATCCAAGGAAAAGAGTCTTTCCTTGATTCCGTGGAACAGGTATTGATTTTCGGTTTCCGCTTCCGCATTTTCAATGCCGGCCTGCATCCCCGCCATTTTTCCGGCTCTCCACCGTTTGTTCTCATTGCTTCAAGCTTCTACTCCGCCTTCCTGCCTTTTTCCCAAAAAGCCATGCGCTCTGTTCTGATTCTCCTATTGCTGACGCTTACGGCACCCGCCGGAAATCCGGACACCGCTCCCGGCTCCGCCTCCGCTCCGGAAACGCTGTTGCTGGATCATTCACCGAACTCCGACTCCCCTTCCCTTCCCACGGGCAAGCCGCCGGATTCCCTCTTACCCGGCCTGCCGCTCCCATCGGATTCCGAGCCTGCACCTGCCATCCCTTCTCCAGCTCCGCCTCTCCTGCCATCCGCCAGCCATCCGCCCGCCCCCGCTCCAGCCCAGCCCGTCATTCCCGCTCCTGCCGGCAGTGCTCAGGTCCGCTCCATTCCCGGACTGCCCAAGGGGGCAGTGCCGGCTCCGGAAATCAATTTTCAGCCTAAAGACCAAGTCGGTCGCACCTACTCTGAGGACAGCCCTTTTGTGATTTGGGGAGGCACCCGCGAGCAGCGCGCCCATCTGTTCACCACCGCCGGCATTGTGCGGCGCGATGTGCTGGACGCCCTGCATCTGGGTTCGGCGTTGAACCATTCCATTATCATCCAGCTCCGGGAGCCGCTCGCGAAAGGCACGGACTCCCGTCCTCCGGTATGGACTGCCATCTCGCAGGTTCCGGGAGGATTCCGGATCGAGATCAACATCGTTCCCCGGATGGGATCGGTTCCCGGTCCCATGCTGCGCGAAAACCTCGTGCGTGCCACCCTCGCCGATCTGATTCTGCGGGGTCACGAAAAGAATGATCTGAGCGGCCATCATTCGCCGCCCCCTGACTGGCTGCTGCACGGCACGCTGGCCCTCATGGATTACCGGAAAATGGGCCGCATGAGCAGCACCTTCTCCATGGTATTTCAGCTTGGGCGCGTGCTGTCGGTCTCTGAAATCCTTGGAGCCGACCCCGATGGCATGGATTCCGTGAGCATGACCATTTACCGGGTCTCCTGCTGCGGACTGCTGATGATGCTCATCGAGCAGCCCAAAGGTGCCGACCAGCTTCAGGCCCTTCTTCCCGACCTCGCGCTTGTGGACAGTGATCCCTCACCGGTGATCGAGCGCCATTTTCCCTCCCTTTCCTCCTCAGCCAATGGTCTTTCGAAGTGGTGGACGCTCCAGATTGCGGCCCTTTCCCAGCCCGGCCTGGATGAGGTCCAGTCCCCGGCGGAAACTGAGCAGCACCTTGCGGAGGCCCTGACGCTCCGCTACACGGTCAAAAAACAGGAGGCCAAAAAGCCCGGCGGCAATCCCCTGAAGCGGCTCTTTTCCAAAAACAAAAACACTTCGGCCAACCCTGCCGACGGTCCCCCTTCATTGGGCAAAGATGGAATTAAAACCGCCGCCGCGCCGCCGCCTCCGGTCCCTGCGGCGGAGGATGAACCCGTGCGGACCTGCGGCATTGAGGAGTTCCAAAAGGTGATGGACCTGCCGGACCACGAGGCCATTCTCAGCAAGCCGGATCTTGATCTGACTCTGCTTCTGCTCCGCGCCCATCCCATTTACCGCCCTGTCATTGCGGAATACCAAACCGCAGCACGGAATCTCGCCAAAGGCAAAAAGATCAAGGAGTCCGCCGCCACGCTGGAACGGCTGGCCGCCATGCGGCGGAAACTCACAGGCACTCTTCAGGAGATCGAAAACACCTTGGATGCCTACGAGGCCAGTCAGTCCCCTGACCGTTCCGGGGTTTTTGAAGACTATCTGCGCACCGCCAGTGAGTTTGAGCAGCCGCCCGCTCCGCGCCTTGATCTTATTTCCCGCTATCTGGACTCCATTGAGGCGGAGATCAGCCAGTAGGCTGGCAAGTTGCCGCCGCTCCTGGAATCCGCACACCGCCGAGGCAGAGCCGTAATAGCCTGTCGCCGCGGTGCGCCGGAAATTCAATTCAGAGCCTCCGCCGGCTACTTCATCTCCTTGCCCGTCTGGGCATTGATGATGAGCATGTTCTCCCGGTGCAGATTGGGGTCCGCACGGAAGGAGAGCCGGCCGTGGTGACGGCGCTCCAAATCGACGAGCAGAGCTTCGTCCTTGGTGCGGAGACGGTTCATGACATCCGGATGCACGGTGATCATCAGATCGTGCTCGGTGTCCGGATACTTCTGCATCAGGGTGTTGATACGCCGCTGCAACTCCACCGACATGGTCTCGGTGGACTTGATTTTGCCTTGCCCGTTGCAGATGGGGCACGGATCGTAAACAGCGGTGCTCAGGCTTTCGTGGAGACGCTGGCGGGTCATCTCCATAAGGCCGAGCGGTGAGATGGGCATGACCTGGGTTTTGGCCTTGTCACGGCGCAGGCGGTCCTTCATCGCCTTGTAAACCGCCTGTTGGTCGCGGCGGCTCTTCATGTCGATGAGGTCCACCACCACCAGTCCGCCGATATTGCGCAGGCGCAGCTGACGCGCCACCTCCTCCGCCGCCTCCATGTTAGTCTGGAAGATGGTTTTCTCCAGATCGTCGGTTCCCTTGTTGCGCCCGGTGTTCACATCGATGGAGATGAGGGCCTCGGTCTCGTCAATGACGAGATAACCGCCGCACTTCAGCCAGACTTGGCGGTTGAAGGCATTGTCGATCTGCTTCTGAATGCCAAGGCTGTCAAAGATGGGTTCGACGGCGCGCTGATAACGGATGCGCTTCTTTGAGCGGCGGGAAATCTGGCCCACCAGCTCCCGCATACGCAGCGCCGTGGCCTCGTCGTCGCAGAGCACCTCATCCACATCCTCTGTCAGGAAATCGCGGACTGTGCGCTCGATGAGATCCGGCTCCTGGAACGCCAGGCATGGCGCTTTTCTGGTGTCGGAGATTTTGGAGATGGCTTCCCACTGCTCGATGAGCATGGCCAGATCACGCACAAAATAGCGGGCGCGCTTTCCTTGGCACACGGTGCGCATGATAACACCCATGCCCTCCGGCACGCTGAGCTTGCGGAGGATCTTGCGCAGGCGGTCGCGCTCGCGCGGCTCCTCAATCTTCCGGGAGATGCCGAACATGTCATTCAGCGGCATCAGCACCAGAAAACGCCCCGCCAAGGAGATATTGGTGGTGATGCGTGGTCCCTTGGTGCCGATGGGCCCCTTGGTCACCTGCACCAGCAGCTCCGACCCCACCGGATACAGCGTGGGAATATCGCGGGCGGTGATTTTCTTCTTTTTCTTCCGTTCCCGGCCGCCGCGGTCGATCTCCTCGATGTCATTGCGGGCAACCCCTTCCTCAGCCTCCTCATTGTCGGCGGCGGGGATGGCGTCCCAGAAGTGCAGAAAGGCGTTTTTCTCCAAGCCGATGTCGATAAACATGGCCTTGAGTCCAGGCTCGATATTGCGCACCTTCCCCTTGTATATACTGCCGACAATATGCTGCGTGCCGGTGCGCTCGATGGTGTATTCCTCCAGCATGCCGTTCTCCACAAGGGCGACGCGCTGTTCGAGTTTCTCCGTGTTCACCACGACACGGACACCTTCGTTGAAGGGGCTGTTTCCCCCGAAAAATCTGCGGATGCGTTTGATCACTTGTGCAAGAGGCATGAATTTGTTAAGAATAACCCGGCTTAAGCTGGGAAAAGTGGTTTGTAAGGGTCCGGGCACAGGGCTGGACGGGAAAAGGGATAACCGTCAGTGGGAACGGGACTGCTTCTGGAAGTCCCGCTTCCTCACATCCGGCTCATGCGCGGCGGCACCGGCATCCGTGGGCTCCTCAATGCGGGGTTCGCTCACTTGGTCGGGCACGGCCGGCTTCACGATCACCGGCTCATCCCCATTGTCCTCGGTTTCCGAGGTATCCTCGTCCTGACCGGAGGCCGGCGCGGGCCCCGCCTCCGGGAAGGTGACGGTTTCCACGAAATCAAAATTTCCCTTTGCGGGCTCGATGGGAAAAATGGGCTGGGTGTATTTGCCGTCCTCCAGTCCCAGGGTGCGCTCAATCACCCGCTTGGCGATAGGGGCGGCAGTGCCGCCGCCGGACTTGCCGTTGGCGATGAGAATACAGACCGCGACCTTCGGATTGTCGTAAGGGGCGAAGGCCACAAACCACGTATGGTTGTCGCCGACCGTTTTGGTGCTGATCTGCTTGCCGTTCTTGTCGAATTCCTTGATCTCCCGCCATTTCTGCGCGGTGCCCGTCTTGCCGGCAATGCCGTAGGGGGATTTGGCGGATTTGCCGGTGGATCCACTGGCGTCGTTGACCACCCGCCACATCCCGTCACGGATAACTGCCATGTCCTTGGCTTTGGCGCTGTGCTCCCCCATGTCGAGGAAATCAGCCTTCAGTTTGGGCTGAAAATCCGTGCGGGTCTCCGTCAGCTCCCCATTGCGGCTGCGGCCATGCTTAACGTGGTGATGCACCAAGGTCGGATAGTAGCTTTTGCCGCTGTTGGCCACCGCGCCGGCCACCATGGCCATCTCCAGGGGCGTGGCCAGCACCTCCCCCTGGCCGATGGAGACGTTGGCGGTTTTGGCGGAGGTCCACGGACCCCGGTTCAGCTGCGCCCACCACGCCGGTCCCGGCATGAAGTCATACACCGGATAATCCAGCTCAATGCCCAGCTTCGAGCCGATGCCGAACTTTTTTGCCACCCTCTCGATGTCGTCTATGCCGGCCGCGTTGCCGCATTGATAGAAGTAGCAGTTGCAGGAATGCTTCAGCGCGTCCGCCATGCTCAGCGTGCCGTGTGGGGAGACGTGCTGCTTCACGGTCCAGCAGGCAAAGGGACGTCCGCCGAAGCTCACGGTGCCGGAGCAGTTGTAGGACTTGTTGGCGGTGCCCGCAATGGAGGCGGCGATGCCGGTGATCAGCTTGAAGGTTGATCCCGGAGGGAAGGCGTTGAGGGAACGGCTGACCATGGGCACGGTCGGATCATCCCGCAGGGCATTCCAATCCTCCTGTTTGACAAAGGGAACGAAGACATTGGGGTCAAAGGACGGCACGGATGCCATGGCCAGAATCTCCCCGGTATTGGGATCGATGACCGTCACCGCTCCGCGCCCGATGCCTACCGGGCCTTTCTGCGTGATGGCCTCGCGCAGCGCCATCTCCGCGATAATCTGGATACGGGCGTCGATCGTCAGATAAATATCATCGCCGGGAATGGGGTCGATACGGTTCTGCACGATTTCATCCGCAAGCCGGCCATGCTCATTTTTCAGAAACTCGCGCTGGCCGGGAGTGCCCCTCAGGTCATGATCCAGACTCTTCTCCACCCCGGCGGCTCCGGTGTCGTCATTTTCGAAAAAGTTCCATTCCGGCGGGTCCTGACCCTCGCGGAGCCCGCCATGCACCGGACGGTCATCCTCCGGCGGACGCTCGCGGCCGGCGGATTTCACATAGCCCAGCCAGTGGGGCCCCAAGGCCTTCAATGGATACACCCGGCTGGAGCGGTCGCGCAGGCTGATGCCGGGCAGCTCATTGGAATACTCCGCATAGGCCGCAAACCGGCGGAAATCCGCGCTGTTGCCACGGTCGAGCGACTTCTGATAGGGATAGGGGATGATGCCGCGGTTCTCCCGGTACCAAATGCGGATGTCCTCCTTCATCTTCTCGCCCGGCTCCAGATAGAGGCTGAGCGCGTCCAGCTTGGGAAACAGGATCTGGTTCAGGATTTTGAGGATGTCTGTGTCCGGATCCTTGCGCGGATTCCAGATCAGCTTGGGCACCTCCTCGCGCTCCGATGGCGGTTTGCGGGCGTTCTCCTCCTTCCAGTAGTTCTCCACCTCGGCCAGATTCAGGCCCACCTCCAGACTGGCCTTGTTGTCCGCCAAGGGCACGCCGTTGCGATCCAGCAGCCGCCCGCGCGGAGCCGGGATGCGCTGGTAGGCACGCCCGGTGATGGGCAGCTTGGCCACAAAATCATCCTGCCGGTTGATCTGAAGATCCCAAAGACGGAAGAGCAGCAGCGCAAAGCCGCCGAAAATCACACAGGCAAGCAGATAGAGCCGGATGCGGTAGCTGTTGATCATGAGGGTGGTGCCCAGCGGCGGTTGGTCAGCCCTGTGTAACGGATGCGGTAGCCGCTGAGCTTTGCCAGACAATCAATCAGGAAAAAGACAAGCGGCGCCACAAACATGGAGAGCAGGGCTGTGGTCAGTAGATAATACCAGACCTCCACCGGAAAAACGAATCCGCCCCGGCGGAAGTTGATCCAGAGGTAGTCCAGCAGAAGAAGAAGAAAGGTGCCCACGCCGGTCATCAGCACCGGCAGTTCCCAGCGGCCCCGGCGGAACAGGGGGCGGATGCCCTGCATAAGCGAGCCCAGCAGGGCGTACAGGAAGATAGTGAAACCGAAGGAGGCCCCGCTGTGGGGCACGGCGGTCTCCAGCTGCAGAGCCGCCTGGCCGATATCGCCGAAGTGCAGATTCCCGCTCATGGCCCCGGGCAGCAACTTTTCGGCATAGTCGGGATTGACCATGTTCCGGGCATCCCAGACAAATCCCGTGGCAAAGGCCAGCGTCAGCATCACCGGATAGGGCACGCTGAGGGCGCAGGCGAAAAACACCACTGGCACAATGAAAATCCGGGAGTGGTAGGCCCAGTCGAACACAGGGATAAAATCCTGGAGGATCAGACTGACCCCCATCAGCACAAACAGGAGAGCGGTGAAAATCATCGGGGCGGCGCGGGGGAAGAGGATTTCTCCTCCGCGCCCAGCCCCATCACAAAGACATAGCTCAGCCGGTCCAGATTCTGAACAGCCGGCTGGATCGTGGCTTCGGTGGAATAATCACCCTTGTGGAAATCGGTGATGGTGCCGAGAAGGATATTCGGAGGAAAACTGATATAGTCGGGCAGGCTGTAAACTTTCCGGCCCACGAGGGACGGGTCGGTTTCCTTGTCCAGAAACATAAGACGCACATCCGGGCGTTCCGGCATGAGCATGTGGATGTTGGCCCTGCGGCTTAGGGAGACGCGCCCCCCCTGTACGATACCGCGGATGATCGTGCCCTCGATCTGGGCTGTGACCTTGCACAGCTCATCCGTGACAAAAAGGATGTCGGACTCATCCGGTCCCACTTTTTCCACACGTCCCACCAATCCCTCCGGCACAATGACCGGGCTGCCGATGGAGATGCCCTGATTGGAGCCCTTGTCAATGGTGGCCCGGCGGTACCAGGCGGAGTTCCGCCGCACGACGATGCGCGCCGGAGTCAGGGAATAGGCGCTCTGCTGGTTGAACTTGAAGAGGGCATTGAACTGCTCCACCTGCTGGCGCAGCTCCGCCACCTGCTGGTCCACGATCCTCAGACGCGCATTTTCCTGTGTCAGTGTTTCGTTTTCAGCCCGCAGATCCTCAATGGAGCGGGAATCGACCGGCGGCCCGGCCAGCTTTTCCTGCACGCCCGCACCTGCCTTGGTGAAGGGCGCGAACAGCGACATGATCCTGCTCTGAATCCGCTGGGTCGCGGGCGTGTCAAAGGTGAACACCCAGACCAGGGCGCCGATAAAAACCAGCAGGGCGAGGAGATTGATTCGTTTCATGACACGCGGGGAGCGTGGCGTTGAAGCCAAGGGGGGCCCGTGGAAAAAGCGTGCTCCATCCCCGGGCACCGGAGATCTCAGGAATCCGTGGTGGTTACTTTTTTGAGAAAAGCCAGTTCACTAAGAACCTTGCCCGTGCCCTCGGCCACGGCGCTCAGGGGATCCTCGGCCACATGGACCGGCAGGCCGGTCTCCTCGGAGAGGAGTTTGTCCAGCCCTCGCAGCAGGGCTCCACCGCCGGCCAGCACGATGCCCCGGTCCACCAAGTCGGCGGAGAGTTCCGGAGGACAGCGCTCCAGCGTGATGCGCACAGCGTCGATAATGCTGTTCAAAGGCTCCAGCAGGGCCTCGCGCACCTCCTGGGAGGTGATGCTGATCGTTTTCGGCAGCCCGGCGACCATGTCGCGGCCTTTGACCTCCATGGTGGTCTCCTTGGGCAGAGGATAGGCGGAGCCGATGCGGATTTTAATGTCCTCGGCGGTGCGCTCCCCGATCATCAGATTGTAAGCGCGCTTCATGTACTGCACGATGGCCTCGTCCAGTTCATCCCCCGCCACCCGCACGCTGCGGCTGTAAACGATGCCGCTGAGGGAAATCAGCGCCACCTCCGTGGTGCCCCCGCCGATATCGACAATCATGTTGCCGCTGGCCTCCTGCACCGGCAGACCGACGCCGATAGCCGCCGCCATGGGCTCCTCGATCAGGTAAACCTCCCGTGCTCCGGCCATGGTGGCGCTCTCCTTCACGGCGCGTTTCTCCACCTCCGTGATGCCGCTGGGAACCGCGATTACCACGCGGGGCCGGGCCATGCCGCGGCGGTTGTGAACTTTTTGGATGAAGTGCCGGAGCATCTCCTCCGTCACTTCGAAGTCGGCGATCACCCCGTCCTTCAGGGGCCGGATGGCCACGATATTGCCGGGCGTGCGGCCCAGCATGCGTTTGGCATCGTCCCCCACCGCCAGCACCTCCATGGTGCCCGCCTTCACCGCCACCACTGAGGGCTCGCGGAGCACAATCCCGTGGTCCTTTACATAAACCAGCGTGTTTGCTGTGCCCAGATCAATGCCGATGTCATTGGAAAACCAGCCGAAAAATTTTGAAAACATTTAGAAAAATCACAGTGAAAAAGTTGGATTGGGCGGAAACTGGACGGCATGCCGCCGGAAACTCACGCCGGGAAAAACTCACCGCCCACCCTTGCTGCCGTGGGCGCACATTCCGTTCTACTTCCTTTCCGTGAAGGCGTGGCTGATGCGGTGTGCGTCCCCGTAGCGCAGGGGACAGAAAATCAAGTCCAACGGGTCGTCGGCTTTTAATCGGGGTCAAGGGAAAGATAACCCATGTGAAATATCGTCCGCCCCGGACCGGCGCGGAAAACCGCCCATGACCGGCTCCCGCCCGGAAAAATCCAATACCGGCCCTCCGGCGGAGGATTTGCTGTCCGCCATTCGCACTCACCGCCTCCGGTCTCCGCCTTTGCGGAATTGCCCGGCTCCGCTTGGCTCTCATCTTTCCTCCCATCCCACCGGTTTCAGGCTTGGGGGTCCTCCCCCGCCAAATCCCATCCCGCCATGGCTGAACGCTGCTCCGTCCCCCCGGCCCGGCGGCTTTTGACGGATGCCTGCGTCAACAGAGCCGCCCGGTTGTTGGTTGTTTGGCGGCGCCAAATCCCCGTGGAGGTTCCGTGGCTCATTTCCTCCCGGGCCCCGGCACCTGGCCCTGCAGCCTGAATGCGTGAAAAGGTGATCTGAAAATGCCGGCGGCGGCGGCCCGGATCCGGCTATGGACCCCTGTGGCGGTGACAGTTTTGTCACCCCTGAACCGCATGCACCCTGCTGGGGAAAACTCTATTCTCGATGCAGTTCCAAACTCCTTGAACCCCTGTGATAACCCCCTCCCTCCCGGCGGCATCGCCCGCTCTGTGCCCCCGGAGCCGCGCTGCAGCCCATTCACGTTCCCGCAAAGAAATATCTTTTGAGGGAAAATCCCTTCCGCTGGGAATGCTGCTGTGCGCCGTTTGGCCGGCGGCGGCGCAGGTGCGTTTGAAGGAATTTCTGGCGGTTAACTGCGCAGGAATCCGTGACAGCGATGATACCCCCCAAGGCTGGATCGAGCTTTGGAACTCCAACCAGACGGCGAAGGCAACGCTGACAGGCATGAAGCTGACCAACGGCACGGACACGTGGACTCTTCCCGCCGTGGAGATCATGCCGGATGAGCACATGGTTGTCTGGGCATCCGGGAAAAACCGCACGGTGGTCACGGAGTCGTTGCACACCAATTTCACGATACCCGCGGCGGGAGGCGCCCTGACCCTTGAGAACGCCGCCGCGGCGGTGATTTCCAGTTTCGCGAATTATCCGGCGCAGTCGGCGGATGTGTCCTGGGGGCGGGATGAGGTGGACACTCTGGCCATCCCCGCACTGACGGGTTACTACACGGATGCGTTGCGGCTCAGCGCCTTCTGGCACAAGGACCGGGACCGTAAAATGGCTGCCGGGCCGCTCTGGGATTTCGACCGCGCCTTCGCCTCGGCGGATGACCGCAGCGTGGCTTGGATGAACCGGGTGGTGGCCAATCCCAATAATGGCATCTGGAGAGCCAATGGGTCCGACTACGGCACCGACTGGTTCAACAAGAGCACGGACGCTGTGGGGGTGCAGACCCCGGTTTGGTGGCATGCCCTTTTCCGGGATCCGGACTTCTACCAGCAGTACATTGACCGTTGGGAGGGACTGCGGACCGGCCCATTCACCCAGGCCAGCATCGAGGCCCTGATCGACGGATGGAACGCGGAGATCAATCCCGAAGTCGCCGTGCGCGATGTCAGACGCTGACCGGCCAATCCCAAACGGGCCTACAACAGCAGCATCACCAAACTTTCCTACACCGGGCAGGCGACGGAGGTGCAACGGCTGAAGGACTTTATGCGGCTGCGGGGGAACTTTATGGACTCGCAATGGGTCGGGCGGGTGAGTCCCTCGCTGCCGGCGGGCACGGTGACACCCGGCACCGCCGTCACCCTGACCTGGCCGGCGGGCGCTGTGATTCACTACACGCTCGACGGCACGGACCCCCGCCCCCCGGCGGCGGACCTCCCGGAGCCGGAATGCTGACTTACACGGAGGGCTCGCCCATCGTGATCAACGCCACCACCCGCCTGCGCGCCCGGGCGTGGAACGCGGCGCACACCGCTCTGACAGGGCTGAACAGACCCCTCCACCAATGCTGAACAACCCTCCGCTGCCCAGCACTTGGGGCGGAGCGGTGGATCTCCGCTACAGCACCGACCAACCCCCGCAGCCGGGCCATCTGGTCATCACCGAGTTCAATTTCCACGCCACCGACCCCACCCACGCCGAGCTGGCGGTCAACCCGGCGCTGACGGACAATGATTTTGAATTTGTGGAGCTGCGGAATATTGGACCGGTATCCATGGATCTGACCGGCGTGAAGTTCACCGTGGGGATCACCCACACCATCAGTGCGGAAAGCGCCGTGACGCTCGCTCCGGGACAGTATCTGGTCATCGCCTCCAATCCCCCGGCTTCGCCGTGCGCTATGGGACATCCATCCCCGTGCTCGGCCCCTGGGCCGGAAACCTGTCCAATGGCGGGGAAACGCTCACCGTCACGGACGCTGCGGGCTCAATTCTGATCAATCTGGCCTACGATGACGCGTGGTCGCCCTAGGCGAATGGCGGCGGAGCCACGATGACCGTGGTGGATCCGGCCTCCCCCAACTACCATACCCGGGGCAACTGGATGGCCAGCAGCCGGACGGGCGGCACCCCGGGATCCGCAGACCACTTTGCGGTTTTTGCCGGACGCGACACCGGAGCGCTCGTCAGCGGGGTTTCCCTGACCGGTCTTTCGGATGTTCCTTCCGGCTCCGCAGCGGTGACATTCGCTTGGAGCAAAACGAGCAGCCCGGGGATCGTGACTTTCACCCCCGCCGACGCGGACGCGGCCACTGCGGCATTCTCCCAGCCGGGCGTTTACATCCTGAAGCTGACCGCCACCAGCGGAGCGTCGCAGGTTTCAGATGAAGTGACAGTCCATGCCAACCACTCCCCGGTCTCCTGGCTGGCAGCCCATCCGGGCATCGGCGGTCTGACCGACGACTTCGACGGGGATGGCCGCAGCCACCTGCTGGAGTATGCGCTGGGGACCGGTCCCTCCGTGGCGGATGCCGGCTCTCCTGCCACCGCCGCTTGGGAGAACGGACATCTCACGCTGGCTTGGAAGCGCCTCCGCCCGCAGGCTGCGGTCAGTTATACCGTGCAGGTCAGCAGCGATCTGCCGTTATTCCGCGACGCCAGCGCCGGCGAGTTCACGGAAACCATCCTGACTGACGACGGACTCACCCAGACCGTCAAAGCCACGGACACCATCATCGCCGGAGCCCAGGGAAAACGCTTTGTGCGTCTGAAAATCACGGCGGTGCCCTGACTGCCTGGCATAGGTGGAATCCACATCTGCCTGACTGCGGCCTCCTGACTCACTCCCGTGGCTCATTGGCCAGCCGTTTCACGCCACCGCCCGCGGTCCACAGCCAGAGGCCCATGCCCTGCTCATCGGATTCCCCCCGGTAAAAGACGGCGGGCTTCCCGTCGATTTCCGCGGCGGCCATGGCGCTGAGGCCGCCGGTCTCCGGGACGATGATCTGCACTTCCGTAAGACTTTGACGCTGCAGCTCCAATGCGGCGCCGGGGTCCGGCGTTTCACTTTCGGGGCCGGGTCCGTAAGCGGTTTTAGCGGGAACAGGCAGACGCAGAATGCTGCCCATATGCCTGCCCGCGAGACCGATAAAGAGGGTATTGCCCGCCATATGAATCTCCCGCACGGTTTGACTGCCCGCGTTCGCCATGTCAGTGTTCAGAACCGCCAGAGGAGCGATGCGGCAGCCGATGAGCGTGGCGATATGGCCAGTGCCGTCGTCATCGGAATTGTCAAAACCGCCCTCCCACAGATCGCCCTGCCCCGCAAAGAAAAACCGTCCCCCTGAAGTGAAAACTGCGGTTCCCACGTTGTTGATGCGCCGGCAGAACACGGAGCGGAAGGTCCTGGCCCCCGGCTTGCGGGCGTAAAAAATGCTCCGCAGTCCGGCATCCCCCTCCCCTTCCCCCCTGACGGTGAAAAGCCAGTCCTTCAGCGGCCCCTCAGCCGCAGGGCCGGAGAAAAAGGACTCCGGCTCCTTTTCGTCCGCGATTTTCCGGGGCTGGCCATCCTTGCCCAGCACCCAGACAGCGTTGTCCGCCGTCAGCAGAATCTCCCCCTCCGCTCCCTGCACGATATTGCCGGCCTCCTTGCCCTTCAAAGGCCCGCCCAACACAATGGGGACAGGCTTGGCGGATTTCAGATTCAGCCGCCACAGGAGGCCGGACTGGTAAGTCGGAGTGAAAACAATCTCCGACGCGTCCTTGGTGAAAAATGCGGTGTCCGCCCGCAGCGTGGAAATCAATCCCATGGAGAGCAGAGCGAGAACCGGAAAAGAAAAATGGGGGCGCTTCATATGAAGTGGAATACGCAAATCACAGCAGCGATGCCGGTTATTTTTACTTTTTCCTCCTTTGGAAAGCAGGACGGTCGGGAGTCTCGGTATCGGTCCGAGGGATCAGCAGGCTGCCTCCAGTGCTGGCAAAGTCGTTTCCTTCACCGCCATGCCGCCGTGGGCGGATACCCGAATGAGTAAATAGTTCCTGCGGGAATGGGAAACCCTTGTATGCCCCGCATGACGGCTTCAGCAAGGTCATTGAGCGCGTCGGGCGGACCGGGCTGGATTGGGCTTTCTCCCTGGCCTGGAGCATCAGGAACTGACCCGTCCGCACAAAGTTTATCCTGAGGCGCTGCAGCGGTGCGGTATTTCAGCCTGAAACAAGACTGAAGCCCTGTTAAACTTGGATATTCTGCAAACCTGGCGCGGGCGGACACCCGGAACTTTTCCATGCGACGGCGGAGGATACCTGTGCAATAAGCCCGGGAGCGTGTTCCCCCGTTGGGAGTATCCGCGTTCCCTGGGTGCCGGTGCGGCCTGGAGGAAAACGGTGCCGCTATCCGCCATGAAAACCTACACGCTGCATTATGCCCACGGAGAGACGGTGTCCGGACTCACCTTTACTGCCGCCTTGACGGCGGTGGCCATTAAACATGGGGTGACCGTGCAGTCTCTGGGGATTCTGGAGGACCACATCAAACAGTCATCCCGCATTCTGATCTGGTTGCCAGGCGATCAGGAGAAAAACAATATCAACCGGGCCGTGGCTGAACTGCTGACTGTGGAGTGTGAAGTCCCGACCGGCTTGGAAGGCGGGGGCGAGCAAGCCTGAAGCATCCCAGGCATGGACTCCATGACTTCAGCGCCTGCGCGGTGGCTCCACGGTGATTCCGCCATCAATGAGGACAAGCGCTCGACAGCTGGGAAGCTTGGTAGTGCGCGTCGGGGATGCATGATGCATCCACTGACATAACCGATATGACGCGGGCAGCCTGCGGAGTGCTGCTGTATTCCGTCAGGGATGCCCCAGCATCCCTGATCCCTGTCATACCGGCCCGTTACAGCCTCCGGATCCGGAAGAAGCATTTGCCACCATCCGGCAGGAGGCCCGCGGGGGCCACCAGAGTGCTGATATTCAGCGGGGCGATGGCCGTGGTGCCGGCCGCGCCCGCGATGACGGAGTGCGAGGGCACCACGGTCCACTTTTCAGCGGAGGCCGGAGCTCCGGCAGCTTGGAGGCCGATGGTGTACTCCAGCGCGTACTGCCCGCCCGCGGCGGAGGTGAAGCTCAGGTTCAGCACCCTGGTGGCGGGATTGAACGTGAAGCCGGTCACCTTGGGGGCCGTGACCGTCACCGCCGAGAGCCGCTGGATAGTGGTGCCGGTATTGGCGACATCCAGCACGGTCAGCCAGTCGCCGACAGGCAGGGTGAGAGTTCCGAAGCGACCGCTTTCGGTGCCGGATCCGACTTGGGCGGTGCCGGTGGCCTGGAGGGCCGGAGCGTCGGAACCCGGAATGGGGGTGCCGGGAATGCTGGAGAGATCCAAGGTGCCGTTGGTGTCCCGGGCACTCCAGTAAAGAGCGGCGGAGTCAAGACCGGAACCCTCCCAAGTGGTCATGCGGAAGGATACCCACGCGCCGTTGTCGAATTTGGGATCGCTGACATCCATCAGGCTGACATGACCGCCTCCATTGCCCGTGGAGTCGGGACTGGTCCACTGGTTGTCGTTGATGAGCACCTGGCCGTCCACCTCCAGATAGGCGAAGTCACTGGCCCCGTCCTTGAAGAGCACCAGCCTGTCACCGCCGGCCACCGGCAGAGCCACGCGCTGGGCTTTGCCGGGAATGAGGATTTCCCCGGTCAGGTTGACGCCGTAGCTGGAGTAGCCGTAACCGGCTCTTGCATCCAGCATGGCTCCGGCATCACCGAAGACATTGGTGCCCTGGCCGCTGGAGGGATAGTCCGCCTGTCCCACAGAGCTGTGCCAGAAAATGTTTGGCAGGATAACGGAGCTGGCGGGAGCTCCCTGCACCCTCGGGTTGATGGCCTCGATGGTGCCGGGATTGCCGCCCAGGAAAATATCAGCCTTCAGGCCCGGCGCGGTGCCGCCCCCGTTCACCGGATGGCGGAGGTCGGAGGCCGGCACCAGATCATCCGGCTGCATCCGCGTGGTGTCCTTGCGGGAATTGGCCACGCCGGACTTTGGCTCCAGAGCGCCGAAGGTGCCGGGGACGGAATCCGTGGTGAGGACCGGCTTCACACCGTTTTTGCCGTCCTCAACGCTCCAGTAAAGAGCGGCGGAATCGCCGCCCTGCGCCTCCCACATGATCATGCGGAAGGGAACCCACTCGCCGTCGT